>DASSXV010000055.1:0-27108 GCA_035703635.1 Trueperaceae bacterium
GGTGTCGACGACGTCCATGGCGAGCATGATGTCGTCGAGCGGCGGCGTTGCCTGCTTGGGCGCCGCGGGGTTGGGGGTAGCGGCGTCAGCCATCGAGGCTGGTGAGTGCCGCCCCCTGCTCCGCTAGCCGCGCCAGGCGACGCTTGCCGTCCTCTACGGCAGTGCGGATCTCGGCGGCGTTCACTGTTGCCTGCTTGCGCATGTCGTCGATGATCTCGACGGAGCGCTCCTGGTAGTTGACGACCGACTCGACGAGGCGCTTGACGGACTCCGCTCGCACGGTAGGGCCGTAACCGGCTTTGAGGGCGGCCTCCTGGACCTTGCCGCCGATGTCGGAGAGGGTGTCGAGCGAGTCGCTTACGCCCTTGGTCATGGCGTCGAGGGCGCGCGTGGACTCGTTGAGGCCGAAGAGGCCCGTGAAGGTGGCGGTGAGGGCCGTCAGCACCGTCTCGTTGGTGCTGAAGAACGACACGGCTTGGGCGCGCACGCGTTCCTTGGCCGTGTTCGTCTGCATGAGGCGCGCCATGACGACCTCTGACGTGTTGTACGAGATGGTGAGGTTGTCAGACAGGTCCTTGGCTATCTGGTAGCGCTTCTCGGTGAGTTGCAGGGCGCGCACCTGCTCGTCACGCGCGAGTTCCAGGCGCGCGCGCTCGGCCAGGTCGTCGCCCGTGTAGGCGTCCACGGCGGACATGGAGTGGTTGACGTTCTCCTTGGCGGCCGCCAGCTCGGCCTCGCCCTTCTTGAGCACCTCGAAGGCCAACACCTCTGACTCCTTGAGGGCGCCGCGGAAGTCGCGGTACGCCTCGAGGATGATGTGCTCGCGCTGGATCTGGTCCTGCGCGTCCTTCGTAACGTCGAGGAAGGTGCCCTTGATCTTGTCGAAGCGGCTGGAGATGTCGCCGCGCGAGACCTTCATCCATACGTTCGAGATGCGCTCGAAGGTACTCAGCTTGCCGTCGTCCAACTGGTCGACCATGGACTTGGCGTCGTCACGGATGCTGTTGAACGACTTGGTGATGTCCTCGTAGCGCGTGCCGATCTCCATGGCCTCGACCTGCTTGCGCACGACGTCGTTGAAGAGCGACGCCTGCGCGAGGGTGCGCGTGATGGCCACCACGCGGTCGTGGTCCAGGTCCGAGATCTGGTCGAGGAGCGCGACGATCGGCGCTTCCTGGCTAGCGGTGTTCTCAGGCACGAGCCCGAGGTTGCGCAGGCTGCCGAGCGCCTTGTCGAGGTACTTGAGGGGCGTGCCGCGTGCGAGGTCGGCGGCAGTTGGGGTTGGCTGTTGATCTGTCATGGCGTCGCCTTTCATGTGCCCCGTCAAGTGAGACGGGCTTGGCTCATCCGCTCAGGGGCAGCAGCGCACTTGGCTGCCGTCAGTCTCCATAATCATGAGGTTAGGACGTTGCGTACGCAAGTGCGAGGGACAAGCGCTGGCGCGCCGTTCGCGGTAGTAGGCTCCGAGCATGCGAGAGACGCGCGCGCGGGTCCGCGGGCTAGGCGTGGCAGTCGGGGTGCTGCCGCCTGGCCCCCTCAACGCCATCACCGACGTAGCTGGAGTCCGTGTTGGCCACCACACCTTGATCGAGGGCGACGACGTGCGCACCGGCGCCACCGTGCTCCTCACCCACTCTGACGATCCCTACTCGTGGCGCGTGCCCGCCGGGTTATGCGTCGGCAACGGCTACGGCAAGCTCGTGGGCGCAACTCAGGTGGTCGAGTTGGGGGAGCTGGAGACCCCGGTGGCCCTCACGAACACTCTGTGCGTGACGCGCGCGGCCGACGCCCTCATCGACTGGACCCTTGCCCAGCCTGGCAACGGGCGCGTTGGCAGCGTCAACCCGTTCGTCGGGGAGACCAACGACGGGCGCCTCAACGACATCCGCGCGCGGCGCGTGCAACCGGAGCACGTCCTGGCGGCGCTGGAGGGCGCCACGTCCGGGCCCGTTGCGCAGGGCAGCGTCGGGGCCGGCACCGGCACGCTGGCGTTCGGCTTCAAGGGCGGCATCGGTTCCGCCTCGCGGCGCCTGCCAGAGGAGTTGGGTGGTTGGACGCTTGGTGCGCTCGTGCAGTCGAACTTCGGCGGCGTGCTGCGAGTGGCTGGTCGGCCCGTCGGGTTGCGTGCAGGACGGCACTACCTGCGTGAGGAGTTGACGGCTGCCAGCAGCGGGGCGCCAGATGAGGCGGACGGCTCGATCATGATGCTGCTCGCGACGGACGCTCCCCTCAGCTCAGCGAGCCTCACGCGCCTCGCGGCGCGCGCCATGGCCGGGTTGGCGCGCACCGGAGCGGCGTTCTCGAACGGCTCTGGCGATTACGCCCTGGCGTTCTCGACGGCGGAAGGCGTGAGGCGCCGCGCAGGCAGGGCGCCGCGGCTGCCGTGGCGCGAGGTAGGCAACGACGACCTCTCTCCCTTGTTCCTTGCCGCCATCGAGGCGACGGAGGAGGCCATCTACGACTCGCTCTGCCTGGCGACCTCCGTCGTCGGTTACCGCGGCGCTGTCGGTGAGGCGCTACCGCTCGAGCTGATAACCGCAGGCGAGTGAACAAGGGGCCGTGACGGCGTGAGGCGGTAACCTCTGGAATGTCATCGACTGTAAGCAAGTTCGTGGTTGCCGACATCGACCCAGACTCGTTCGTTCCGCGCATGCTCGCGCTGCTCGACGAGGAGGTGACGGCGGCAGACATGCCGGCTTTCCTCGTCAAGGTAGACGCCGTGTTCGTCGACTTCGGCGAGCTAGTAGCCGGCCTCGTGCGCGCCAAGGACGAGGACACGGCCGACGAGGACGCCAAGAACGCCTTCCTCGACGTCGTCAGCCGTGTGATGCCAGAAGTGGAGCGCGTCGCCGACCAGCTCAACCGCAAGCTGCTGGCCGTGCCAGGCTACGAGCCGCCCGACGACCTAGCGGGCGCGTGGGCCGACATGCGCGACGCCGTCCTGCTGTTCCGCGAGGAGAACCTCGAACTGGCTGCGGAGGAAGCGGCGCTTGGTCAACGTTACGGTGAGGTGACGGGCGCCCTGCGCGTTCACCTCGACGGCGAGGTGCTCACCCTCGGCCAAGCGCAGGCGAAGCTCGAGAGCCCTGACCGCGACCTGCGCGAGCGCGCGTACCGCGCCATAGTCGCCGGGCGGTCGGCGCTGCGCGCTGACCTCGACGAGGTGTTCGCGCGCCTCGTGCCGCTCCGCAGTGAGATGGCGCGGAACGCTGGCCTGCCGGACTACCGGGCCTTGGCTTGGCGCAACGCCAAGCGGCGCGAGTACACGCCGGAGGACACACTCCGCATGCACGAGGCGGTCGCGCGCGAGGTCGTGCCGCGCCTGCGCCGCGTGTACGAGCGGCGGGCCAACTACCTAGGCCTCGAGCGCCTGCGGCCATGGGACCTCGACTGCGACGTGCAGGGCCGCGAGCCGCTCAACCCGTTCGCGACGGTCGCCGAGCTGGAGGAGGGGCTGGCCCGCATGTTCCAGGCCCTCGATCCCGAGCTGGCGGCTGGTTATGAACTCCTGCGCGGCGGCTGGATGGACCTCGAACCGCGCCCAACCAAAGTGCCCGGCCTTGGTTACCAGAACTACTTCCCGCGCTCGCGGCGCCCGTACGTGTACTGGAGCGCCGTCGGCACCGACGACGACCTGCTCACCATGCGCCACGAGGCCGGTCATGCCTTCCATTCGGTGCTCACGCAGAACCGCTGGCCGCTGCAGTGGCACTTCTCGCACCGGCCTGAGATGAACGAACTCGCGTCGCAGGCCATGGAGCTCCTCACGCTGCCGTTCTTGAGGCGCGAACGTGGTGGCTTCTACGGGGAGGAGGACGCGCAGCGCTCGCAAGCCGCGCTCCTCGTGAGGGCCCTGACGCTGCTCGTGCGGGCCATGCAGATCGACGCGCTCCAGCACTTCGTTTACACGGTGGACGGCGTGACCACGGCCGACATCGACGCGCACTGGCTGGAGCAGCTCGAGCGCTTCGACGTCGGCGTCGACTACGCGGGCTTCGAGGATGCGGCCGCCAAGGGGTGGCAGATCATTCACGTCTACCTCTTCCCCTTCTATTACATCGAGTACGCCATGGCCTACCTTGGCGCACTGCAAGTATGGGAGAACGCCCGCCAGGACGCGCCGAAGGCGCTACGGCAGTACAAGGCCGCGCTGGAGTTGGGCGGTACAAAGCCGCTGAACGAGCTCTACGAGGCGGCGGGCGTGAGCTTCAAGTTCGACCAGGTGACGATCGCGCGTTTGGCTGACTTGGCCGTGGAGGCGTTGGGCGACGAAGCCTAGGCGCCGGTCGGCTCGTGTGGCGCGACCGCCAGCGCCCTGAACGCCCAGGCGGCGTGGCTGGCCAACTCCTCCGGCGGGTGCAGGAGTGTGAAGCGCCGCTTGAAGCCGGGATGGTCTATCGAGATGGCCACCAACTCGCCGCGTTGGGCCGCCTCCGCGACGGCGACGCGTGAGAGGACTGCCGCTCCTAAGCCCGCGCGCACCGCGAGCTTGATGGCCTCCGGCTCGCCCAACTCGAGGCGGACGTCGGGTTTGATGCCCGCTCCCGCTAGCGCCTGCTCGAGCACGTCGCGGGTGCCGGAGCCTGCCTCGCGTCCGACGAAGGCCAGTTCGTTCAGTTCTTGCGGGGCGACGCTGCTCCGTCTGGCCAGCGGGTGAGCTGGGTTGACGACGAGCACCAGCTCGTCGTCGTGGACGTCGGTTGCGGTGACGAGTCCCTTGGCGACGCCCGCCCAGCTGGCTGCCGGGGCCTCGACGAGCGCGAGGTCGACTTCGCCGGCCGTCAGCTCGTCGATGGCGGCGCGTGAGTTGCGCGTGTGCACTACCAAGGTGGCGCTTGGGTGGGCGGCGCAGAAGCGCGCTAGGCGCGACGGCAGCCAATAGAGGGCGATGGTCGTGCTGGCGGAGATGCGCAGGTTGGCGCCCACCAACCCGAGCGAGTCCTCAGCTAGTTGCTGCACGCCGTGCAAGACGCGTTCGAGCGCCTCCGCGTGCGGCAGGAGGCGCGCGCCGAGGACCGTGAGCCGCACGCCGCGGCCCGTGCGCGTGAAGAGCGGCTCGCCGAACGACTCCTCGAGGCGCTTGATGGCGGCCGTTATGGCCGGCTGGGTGCGGTGGAGTTGCTTGGAGGCCTGCGTGATAGTGCCGGAGCGCGCGACCACGAGGAACGCGTGCAGGAGGTGAGGTTCGATGTTCCTCTGCAGGAGGGTGGCGCGTAGGCTCATGGGCTGAGTATAAGTCTGACTTATGAGGCTATAAACTCAAAGCTTCTAGCCTTATGGCGCGGTCGGCCTTACGCTCGCACGATGCTCGCTATACGCCTCTCACGCGCTACTACTTGGTTGCGACCGCTCCTGACCGGCCTCGGCGTCGTGGTCGTCATCACCTTCCTGGCGTTCGAGCTGGCGCGGCTGCCCGGCCTCAAGCTCCTTGGGCCGCTCGTGCTCGCCCTCCTTGGCGGGGCGGCGTGGCGGTTAGCCCGCTCTGGGCGCGTGGCGGGCGCCATGCCTGGTTCGCGCTTCGCGGCTAAGGTCTTGCTGAGGCTGGGGATCGTTCTGCTTGGCGTGCGCCTCGACATGCGCGCCCTTGCCGCGGTCGGGCCGACCGTCTTGGTTGGCAGCGCCCTTGGGATCCTCGTTGCGTTCACGGTGATCGAACTAGTAGGGCGCTCATGGGGTGTGGCGCGCGACCTGCGCCGCTCGATCGCGGTCGGCACGGCGGTGTGCGGCGCTAGCGCCATCGCCGCGGCGCTTCCCGTCCTGCGCGCCGAGGAGAAGCACGCCTCGCTCTCGGTGGCCGTCGTCAGCGTGCTCGGCACGATCGGCGTGGTCGCGTTCGCCGCTTGGGATGGGCTGGCGCTGGTGTCGTCGCGCGTCGTGGCGGCCGTTGCCGGCGCGTCGCTCCAGGAGGTCGGGCACGTGGTGGCGGCCGGTGCCGCCGTTGGCGGCGTGGAAGGCGATCTCGCCCTCCTCGTCAAGCTCTCGCGAGTCGTGTTGCTCGCTCCCGTGCTCATGCTGCTCGGCTGGTGGCTGCGACGAGAGGCCGCCACCGACCCCGCTAGTGCTGCGGGCGCGCAAGCTGCGGGCCAACAGCGCCTTCCGCCGATCTTGCCAGGGTTCGTCATCGGCTTCCTCGCCCTGAGCGCCGTCACCAGCCTCGGTTGGCTGAGCGCGGATGGCGTGCGTTACCTAACCCTCGGCGGCACGCTCCTCACCGCGGCCGCGATGGCGGGTATCGGCCTCGGCGTGCAGTTCCGCGGCCTCGGCAAGGCGGGCCGTCAGGCCCTCGCGCTTGGGGTCGTCGGGTTCGTGGCTTTGCTAGCCGTGATGAGCACTTATTACGCGTTGACGCTTAGCTAGAGCCTGACGACGTCGACGGCGCCAGGCGACTCGGCCAGGGTCACCTCTGGGTGCTCGTCCTGGAAGTACTTGATCTCGCCCTCGAAGCGGAACAACGCCACCGCCTGGTCGTCCTGGTCGTGCACGAGCATGCCGAAGCGCACGGGCTTGTCCGGCGTGCGGCTCAGCCAGCGGATCACGCGGTAAGGCTGGTGGTCGAAGAGGACGTCCACGCCGTACTCCTCACGCATGCGGTGCTCGAACACCTCGAACTGCAACTGCCCGACGACGCCAAGGATGGGATCGCGCGCGCCCTGCGCGGGATAGAAGAGCTGCACGACGCCTTCCTCAGCCAACTGCTCGATGCCCTTGCGGAACGCCTTGTGACGGTCGGCGTGCTTGGTGCGCACGGTCGCGAAGCGCTCAGGCGCGAAACGCGGGAACGACGGCAGCAGCACGCCTGGGCGGCTGCTAAGCACGTCGCCGATCCTGAAGGTGCCTGGGTTGACCAAGCCGATGATGTCGCCAGGGTAGGCGGCGTCGACGGTGGCGCGCTCGTCGGCGAACATCGTGACGGCCTGGGCTAACTTGACGTCGCGGCCAGTGCGCGTGAGCACCGCTTGCACACCGCGGTGGAACACGCCAGAGGCCACGCGCACGAAGGCCGTGCGGTCGCGGTGGCGCGGGTTCATGTTCGCCTGCACCTTGAACACGAAGGCCGTGAAGTCAGGGTCGGTGGGGGAGACCTCGCCCAACGTCGTCACGAGCTTGCCTGGCGGCGGAGCCAGGTCGAGGAAGTGATCGAGGAAGACCTCGACGCCGAAGTTGGTGAGCACGCTGCCGAAGAACACTGGCGTGATCTCGCCGGCTAGGAAACGTGCCGTGTCGAGCGGTGGCAATGCAGACTCGAGTAGGCCGATGTCGTCGATGAGCTTGCTTTGCGCCGCCTCGCCGATCAGGGCTGTGACCTCCGGCGCGTCTGGAGCCGCCGTCGTCATGGGTGCGCGGCGCGCGTTGCGCTCGGTGCGCTCGTACATGTGCAGGCGGTTGTTCGTGCGCTCGTAGACGCCTTTGAAGTCAGGGCCGTCGCCGATGGGCCAAGTGACCGGCACGGCCTGGATGCCGAGGGTCGTCTCCACCTCGTCCAGCAAGGCGTAAGGGTCGAGGGCGGGGCGGTCGAGCTTGTTGATGAAGGTGAAGATAGGGATGCCACGCTCGCGGCTGACCGTGAACAGCTTGCGCGTCTGCTCCTGCACGCCTCTCGCGGCGTCGAGCAGCATGACGGCGCTGTCGGCCGCCGTAAGCGTGCGGTAGGTGTCCTCGCTGAAGTCCTGGTGGCCAGGGGTGTCGAGCAGGTTCAGGACGACGCCCCGGTACTCGACCTGCATGGCGGCGGAGGAGATGGAGATGCCACGCTCGCGCTCGATGCTCATCCAGTCGGAAGTCGACTGCGCCGTGCCTGACTTGGCCGTGACCGAACCGGCTTCGCGGATGGCGCCGCTGTAGAGGAGCAGCTTCTCCGTGAGGGTGGTCTTGCCGGCGTCCGGGTGAGAGATGATCGCGAAGGTGCGGCGGCGCCCGACCTCACGCGCGAGGTCCGCTCTGTTAGGTGGGGTGTGGGCGTCCGACATGCGGGAGCCAGTCTACTCGGTCGAGCCGGAAGGGATGGTGGCGCGAGTCGGGGCTGCGCGGCTGCGTGCTGCCGAGACCGTAGCGGGGCGCTGGCTGCCGTAAGGTGACCGCGTGAGTGAACCGTTCCTCGCGACAGTGCATGCGACAAGCACCACGCTCAGTCCTAGCCGCCGCGAGGTGGTCGGCTTCGACCTAGAGGGCCGCCCGGTTCACTGGTTCGTTGACGGGGAGACGTTCAAACGCTCGCTGGCGTCCGCGGTGTTCGGTAGGCGCAGCGTGGCTGGGGCGCGGCAGCGCTGGCGCGTGGAGGATGGCGAGGCAGAGCGCTTGTTCGACCGAGCCCTGGCGGTGGCGCGCTTAGCTACGGCTGGCGCGGTGGAGGCTGCCGGTGAGCCCCGCGAGCTTGGCGCGCGCCTCGACCGCATCCTCGCGTGGACACCCGAGCTGCTACGCGCTGAGCGCGAGCGTTTCCTGCGCTATTACCAGCCCGTCGCCATCCTCCCGCCAGACCAGTATCAAGCCGTAGTACTACAAGCGAGCTTCGGCTGCAGCTGGAACCGCTGTACTTTCTGCACCTTCTACCAAGACCGGCCGTTCCGCATTCGACAGCCAGCCGACTTCGTCGAGCACGTCGCCGGCGTCAAGGAGCTGCTCGGGGCAGCGGCCGCCGGGCGCTCGAGCATCTTCCTCGCCGACGGCAACGCCCTGGTGCTCGCCAACTCGAAGCTGCGGCCGTTCTTCGAGGCCGCCAGCGCCACGTTCCCTCAGCGCCCCATCAACGCTTTCGTAGACGTGTTCTCTGGCGAGAAGAAGGGCAGCGAGCAGTGGCGCGAGCTGCGCGAGCTAGGGCTGAGGCGCGTGGCGATCGGGGTGGAGACGGGCCACGACGAGCTCCTCAGCTGGTTGAACAAGCCAGGCAGCGCCGCCGAGGCCGCCGAGTTCATCACGTGCCTGAAGGCGGCCGGTTTGAGCGTCTCCGTGATCCTGATGGTTGGCGTGGGCGGTGAACGCTTCGCTGCAGCGCACGTGGCAGACAGCCTCGCGCTGCTCGAGCGGCTGCCCCTTGGCCAAGACGACCTGGTGTACCTCTCGCCGTTCGTGCAACATCCCGGCTCCGCGTACGCCGAACGCGCCGCGGCTGCAGGAATGGCGCAGTTGGGAGAGGAGGCCGCTCAGGCGCAGTACCGCGCGCTGGCGGCTGGTGCTCGCGCGCGCGTGGGTGCGGCGAAAGTGGCGCTGTATCACATCGACGAGTTCGTCTACTGACGCTACGGCAGAGAATAGTACTAAGGCGTGGTATCACACGGGCTGACCCACCAGCTCGTGCCGGCTGCCAGCAACTCACCCGCACCCGCGAGGAGGCCAACTAGTGGCGCGCTACCGCTTTCCGCGCCGGTAACCGATCAGCGCGACCCCGGCGCCGATCAGCGCGAGCGGCAGCATCCAACGACCGAGGCCCCCAGAGGGGTCGTTCACGAGCAACGTCAGTGCGGCCCACGCGAGCGCTGGCCAGAGCGCCCAGCGCGCGCCGCCCTGCTCGCGCGGGAGCAAGTAGACGAGGGTGAAAGTCGCGGTCATGCCAAGGAAGAAGATGACGCCGGAATCCCAGCTAGGGAGCAACTGGCCTACGGCCGCAACAGCCGCGAGGGTCGAAAAGAGCCCACCAACTACGGCGAAGCCCGTAGCGCGCCTGCGAGCGGTGGAGGCGGACGCGAACAGCAGCCAACTGAAGAGCGCGATGCTGGCGAGGGCGGCAACGCCCGCTAGTTGGTTGAGGGTTAGCATCGCGAACAACCCGAAGCCAGCAACGATCAGCACGGGCAGTCGGCGTGACCAGCGGCCCCCGTCCTCCGCGCCGGGCCTACGGCGGCGCTCGATGAGGCGCCACGTCCAGGCCGCGGCAGTGAGGATGGCTGCTAGCCACACGACTTCGATGAGCACGCCACCAACGCCAAATCGCATCAGCAGCGCGGCGGCGCCGACGGCGACCAGCACCCACCCCGCCCGCGTGCCTGGCCGCCGCGCCCCGGTCGGTGCGCCGTTCTCGTTACGTGCTCGACTCATGACGCCGTCCCGGTCGTCTGCTCGTCACGCGCGACTTCTGGTTCGTACGGCACCCGCACGTTGACGCTGGTGCCGACGCCAAGCGTGCTGCTGATGCTCAAGGTGCCGCCAAGCGCCGTGATGCGCTCGTGCATGGAGGTGAGGCCAAGGTGCCCGGGGTAGGCCACTTGAGTGTCGAAGCCAACGCCGTCGTCGGCGACCTCCAAGTGCAGCACCTGGTTCTCATGGCGCGCGCTCACCGTCACGGTCGTGGCGCTAGCGTGCTTGACGACGTTATGCAGCGCTTCCTGGGCTACGCGCAACACCACCTGCTTCGTGGTGAACGGCATGTCCGGCTCCTGCCCGAGGCGGCGAACGGCGCGCAGTTCGTGGCGCAGCTCGAGCCCGTCGAGCTGCCTGTGCAGCGCGCCCATGAGCCCGACCTCCGCGAGGGCCTCCGGTCGCAACTCGAAGATCAGGGCGCGCATCTCCGCCAGTGCTGCCTCCGAGAGCTCGATCACGCCGGCTAGCCCGCGGCGCACGGCCTCCACGTCCTCCTCTAGGTGCCGCTCCGCCGCGTGAGCAGTCAAGACGACGGAGTAGATGGCCTGGCTGACGGAGTCGTGCAGTTCGCGGGCGAGGTGGCGCCGCTCGTCCTCGGCTGCCTCGTCGCGCGCCAACTCGTAGAGCCGGTTGTTCTCGAGGGCCACGGCAGCTTGCGCCGCCAAACCGCCCACCCACCTCAAGCTCTCCTCGTCCCAGCCGCTCCCTGCTTGCGCGGTGGCCGTCAGGACGCCGACCACGCGGTCGCGAGCGCGCAGTGGCAGCGCCAACTGATCGCCGGCTACCACGGCGTGCGGCACGATCTCGCTGAGGCTGCCTTCCAGACCGGGGTTCGGGGGCGCGTGAGCCGCGCCAGCGCCCTGCTCGCCCAAACGCGCCAAGCGCACTAGCTTGCCGGTCGGCTCGAGCTCCATGATCTCGGCGGCGGCAACGCGGCCTCCGGCTACTAGCTGTTGCAGCACGGCGTCTATCTGCGGCCGCAAGTCCGTCGTAAGCGCGATGGTGTTCGACAGTGACAACAGCGCGCGCAGCTCGGTCGTGCGGGCCACGACGCGCGCCTCGAGATCGCCTTGGGCGGCGGCCAGGTTGTCAGCCATGGCGTCGAACGAGCGGGCCAGCTCACCGAGTTCGGAGCGGTCGGCTAGGTCGACGCGCGCGGCCAAGTCGCCTGCCGCCAGCGCGCGACTGGCGTGCGTGAGGCGCGAGATGGGGTCGACGAGCAGCGCACGAGAGAACGCAGCAGCCGCGAGGAGCGTGACGGCCACGACGACGGCGAGGTTGACGAGGGTGCTGCGCAGCACGGCCGTGACGGTGGCCTGGTCGCCGCCCGCCACGGCCGCGGCCGCGCCCGCCAGGTCCGTGCCTGGAGCCACGGAAACGGCCGCCAACCCACGCCACAACAAGATGCCAGTTGCGACCGCCAGCACGGCGACCACGGCCAAGAGCAGGAGCGTCAAGCGGTTGCTGAGACTGTGGTACCAGGCCGTCCGGGTAGTGCCGTGCTCGGTGACGGGCGCGGCTTCAGGGGCCACGAACCACCAGCCCCTCGCGCATGGCGTACAGCGCGGCCTGCGTGCGGCTCTTGAGCTCGAGCTTGGCAAGCAAGTTGGAGACGTGGCTTTTCACCGTCGCCTCCGCTATCTCCAACTGTTGGGCGATGCGCTTGTTCGTCGCGCCGCCCGCCAGTAGTTTGAGGACTTCCAACTCGCGCTCGGTTAGGACCGCGTGGGGGGCGCCGCCGCTGCGCACCTCGCGCACGAGGCGTTGCTGCGCGCGGGGATCGAGACGCACCTCGCCGCGCGCGGCGGCGCGCACTGCCTCGAAGAGCTCGTCAGGGCGCGTCTCCTTGAGCATGTACCCGGCCGCGCCCGCCTCGACGACATCGATGACGAGCCGGTCCTCGAGGACGCTCGTAAGCGCAACGACCTCCACGTCCGGGTACTCGCGGCGGATGACGCGCGTGGCGTCGACGCCGTTCATGACCGGCATGAGGAGGTCCATGACGACGACATCTGGACGGAGCTCGCCTACGCGCTGCACGGCTTCCTGGCCGTTAGCCGCCTCGCCGATCACGTGCAGGTCCGACTCGAGGTCGAAAGCTAGGCGTAGGCCGCGGCGCACTACGGTGTGGTCGTCAACGAGCAAAACGCGGATGCGGGCGGGCATTTCGTCACCTTCCGCGCTCAGCGTACCCGGGCCGACCACGCGGCGCCTCACCCTTTCGGATGAGACAGACTGCCCCCCGACTGCCGAGGCGCGAACCGCCCCGCTGCGCCTAGCCTTGGAGCATGAGGCGCGGAGGGTGAAGCGCGCAACGACCGGAGGCACGAGAATGGAACGAGACCGCAAGTTCGACAACAAGACGATCACTGGAGCAGCGCTCGTCGCGCTAGGCCTGCTAGTTCTGTTGGGAGGCATGGGGTTCTCCGGCCTGGTAGGGCGCTTCATGGGCGCGCTGCTCTTCGCTGGGCTGGCGTACTTCGTTTACCTGGAGGGTCGGCGCAAGGGCAACGGCGTCTTGCAGCTAGCTGCGCTGCCTCTCGCTGGCCTCGCGCTAGCTAGCTTGCTCGCGGGCTTCGGTGGTGGCGCACTCTTCTTGGCCGCCGTCGGGTTGGCGTTCGCGTTCGCGTGGCGCCAGAACCCGGAGCGCTGGTGGGCCGTGATCGTGGCCGGCGTGTTGGGGTCGACCGCCATCTCGGCGGCGCTGCCGCGCGCCCTCGGGGGCGTCAAGGACACGCTCTTCCTCCTCGGCATGGCGGCCACGTTCTTCGCTCTTACGCGCCTGCGCGTCAAGCCGCAGCCGTGGGCCATCTACCCGGCGGCCGCACTTGGCGTGCTGGCTCTCCTCGGCCTGGCTGGTGGGCGCTCCGGGTGGCTGGTGCCAACCCTGCTCATCGGCGGCGGTCTGTACCTACTGTTGCAACGGGGGCGTTTTAGCAAACCTGGCGCCCAAGCCGCGCCGACTCCGCCGACGACTGGCCCCGTTGCCTCGGTCGCGCCAACGCAGCCCGTGGACGCAACAGCGCCAGCACCGGCAGCTCCGCCGACGACCAGCGCGCCCCTAGTTCACCTAGAGAACGAGAACGCCCCCCTGGACGGCCCTGCGGCCGAGGGAGGCGCTAAGGTGCCCGACCCGAACAAGGGGCCGAGCTGACGTCACTCGAAGGCGGTTGGCGCGTCCGGGTCGAGTAGGTAGTAGTTCTCACTGCGAGTCAGGCGGTCCGAGAAGTTGCTCGTTTGAGCATCTTCCGGGCCGTTCTCGTCCCAGTTGGCGAACATCACTTCCGTCTGCGAGCGGTGCGCCCTCAAGGCGTCCAGCTTCGTCTGCACGACCGGCCGGATGTCGGCCACCACTTGCGGTTGGCCTAGTTGGGCGAGCAGCACTTCCGGGTCGCCAACGGCGGCGGCCAACAAGCGCGGCCTCGAAGCGGCTGGCATGCTGCGCACGGCCAGCACGGTGGCGTGACCGAGCGCGTCGTGATCAGGGTGAACGCCGTAGCCTGGATAGTAGAGGAGCACGCTCGAGGCGCCGAGTTCCTCGATGACCGCGCGGATGCTGGCGGCCACTTGGTTGGGGTCCTCGAACTCTATGCACTTGTCGCGCAGGCCCATGAAGCGCAGCTCGCAACGGAGGACGTTGCAGGCGTCGCGCAGTTCGATGGTGCGCACGTCGCGCAGCGCCTCGCGGTTGGTGAAGGCCGGCCGCCCCATGCGCCGCCCCATGTCGCCGTAGGTCCCGCATAAGTACATGGTCCGCACGCCGGCCTCGGCGCACAGCGCCAAGGTGCCGCCAGTTGCGAACGACTCGTCGTCAGGGTGCGGCAGTACGGACAGCACGGCGAACTCTTTGGTGGCGTCGAACGGTTGCGCGTGGTCGGTTGCGTGGCTGGCGGTCGGCGTGTTCTCAGCGAGCATCTTCAGGGCCCTCCCTGAACGGCGTGACCGAGAGTTGCAGCGCCATGGTGAGCTGGCCCTCGCAGTCGAGGCCAGCTAGGAGCAGCTCGCCGCGTTCGTTGATGTCGAAGTCGGTGAGGCCGTCCGCGTACACCCAACCTTCGTCCAGCTTCAAGCCAACGCGGTACGGGCCGGAGCCGGTGACGGTGCCACGCGCGTAGTTGACGCGTGCGTTCCGCACGAACGCGATGACGGGGTTCTTCTTCTCGGGACCGAGCTTCGTGTAAGAACCGGTGGTGGTCTCGAGGTGCAGGAAGACTTCTTGTCCGAGCCGCTTGTCTAGCTCGGCCTGCACGGCGTGACGATCGATGGGCCTCAAGTAGATCCTCCGAGTGGCTCGCGCAGAACCTACGTGGGGGCACCGCCTGGCGCGTGAGCCTAGCGCGCCGCGGCGGCGGTGTCCGCCCGCGACGGCTCGGTGAGATTGTACTGCCCTGGCGTTGGGCCGGGCTGTGAGTGGCCAAGTGCGGGAGCTGCCGCACGGTGGTGGCGCGAACCGCTCGCGCTGCCACCGCTATGATTCGTGCATGAACTGGCTACCAGTGGTGCAAGAGGAGTTGCAGAGGCAGGGCCTCGACGCTTGGTTGATCTACGATTTCCGCCGCGGCAACGCACTAGCGGCGCCGATCTTGCGGCCGTTACTCGAGGGGAACACGGCGAGCCGCCGCGTGTTCCTGCTCGTGCCTGCCAGCGGGCGGCCGACGCTGGCGGTGCATGCCATCGAGGTCGGCTCGCTCAAGCCGAACGCCGACATCGACTTCGTCAGCTACTCCGGCCGCGAGAGCATGCAGGGCGTACTGGCGGACCTCCTCGAGGGACGCGAGCGGGTGGCCATGGAGTACAGCCCCAACGGCGACAACCCTTACGTGGGGCGCGTCGATGCCGGCACGGTCGAGTGGGTGAGGTCCTTCGGCGTCGACGTGGTTTCGTCAGGCGACGTGGCGCAGATCCTCGAAGTCTGGACGCCAGAGCAGCTGGAGCAGCACCTCACGGCCGCCGAGGGCGTGATGGGCGCCAAGGACGCCGCCTTCCGCTTCATCGCGCAGCGCGTCCAGCTGGGCTTGGAGGTTACGGAGGGAGAGGTGCAGCGCCTCATCGAGGCGCACTTCGCCGAACTCGGCCTCGTCACGGGCAGCTCACCTAACGTGAGCTTCGGCGCCCACAGCGGCGACCCGCACTACCACCCTCTGCCGGGGGTGCGCGACGCTACCCTCGCGCCGGGGGATGTCGTGCTCATCGACCTGTGGGCCAAGGTCGACCTACCAACGGCGCCCTACGCGGACGTGACCTGGATGGGCGTGCACGGCGAACCGAGCCCCGAGATCCAGCGCGTGTGGGAGGTCGTCAAGGGTGCCCGCGACGCCGCGCTGCGCTCGATCGCCACCGCCTACGCCGAGGGGCGCTGGCCGAGTGGCGCCGAAGCCGACCACGCCTCCCGCGAAGTGCTGGAAGACGCCGGATACGGCGAGGCGTTCACGCACCGCACTGGCCATAGCCTTGGTGTCAGCGCCACGCACGGGGTGGCCGTCCACCTTGACGGCTTCGAGACCAACGACACGCGCGCCCTGCGCCCTGGCATCGGGGTGACGATCGAGCCTGGCGCTTACTTCCCCGCCTTCGGCGTGCGCTCCGAGATCAACGTCTTCCTAGACGAGGACGGCCCGCGCGCCACCACGGACCTCCAGGACGAACTTGAGCTCATCTGAGGCCGGCGCGCCGCGGCTGGTCGTCGTTGGCGACTACGCCTGGGACGTCCTCATCCGCACGAACTCGCCGCTGCAGAGCGGCGGGGACGTGTTCGGCGAGGTGCAACTAGCCGCTGGAGGCAGCGCCGCCAACACGGCGGTGTGGGCGCAGCGCTGTGGGCTGCAGACGCACTTCATCGGCAAGATCGGGCACGACTCCTTCGGGCAACTCGCCGTCGAGGAGCTGCGCGCGGAGGGGTTGAGCGCCGATTGGGTGAGGAGCGACGCGCACCTGACTGGCGCGGTTGCCGTGTGGATCGACCAGGTTGGTGAGCGCTCCATGGTGTCTGGCAAAGGCGCGGATCACTACCTGTTGCCTTCCGAGTTGCCAGTAGAAACCCTAGGCGGGGCGCAGCACCTCCACCTGCACGGTTGGTCGTTCTTCGGCGACCCACCACGCGCGGCGGCGCGCCGCGCGGCCAAGCTCGTCACGCAAGGTGGCGGGCGGGTGTCGTTCGACCCAGGTTCGTTCCAGATGATCAGCCAGATGGGCGTCGAGCGCTTCCTGTCCGTCACCACCGACTTGGGCGCCGACCTGATCTTCCCAAACTTCGAGGAGGGCAAGGTGTTGTCTGGCGAGGACGAACCAGAGAAGATCTGCGCCCGCCTGCACGAGCTTTACCCTGGCGCGCTAGTGGTGCTGAAGCTCGACGCGTCCGGTTGCTACGTGTACGAGCGCGGCAGGGGCGAGTACCTTGGCGCCGTGAGCACGCGCCTCGTCGACTCGACTGGCGCAGGTGACTCGTTCGCTGGCGCGTTCATCGCCGACTGGCTGACCGGCGCCGCCCCGGTGGAGGCGGCGCGGCGCGCGAACCGCGTGTCCGCCTGGGTCGTCGAGCGGGTGGGGGCAAGGCCGCTGCCGGACGAGGCGTTGGCCCAGGTGCTGCCGCCCGCAGCGAGATCGGTCGCCAACCGGCGGTAGACTCGGGGCAACATGCTTAGACCGAGTACAACTTTCTCGGCCACCTCGGAGCGGTCCGGCCCCAACGTTAGCGCTGGGCGCGGCACTGGCGTTGTGGTGGCCGCAGGCGCGCGCCTGCCGTTCAGCCGCGCAGGCAGCGACTACCGTGAGTGGGTGGCTTACGACCTGGCGCGCATGGCGTTGGCGGGCGTCGTTGGCCGTGCACAGGTGCGCCCCGAGGACGTCGACCAGGTCGTCATGGGCACGGTCGTGCAGAACGTCGCCACCAGCAACGTGGCGCGCGACGCCGCGCTCGCGGCCGGACTGCCCTCGAACGTACCGGCGCACACGGTAACGGTCGCATGCATCTCGGCCAACCGCGCCATCGCGGACGCCACCATGGCCATAGCCGCCGGCCACGCCAACCTCGCGGTGGCTGGTGGGGTGGAGATGCTCGGCGACGTGCCAGTCGGCTTCAGCCGCGAGCTGCGCAGGCGCTTCTTCGACAGCCGCCGCTACAAGGGACTGAAGGACTGGCCCGCGTTCTTCCAGGGCCTCAAGCCGCGCGAGCTACTGCCGCAGGCGCCAGCCATCGCCGAGTTCTCGACGGGCGAGACGATGGGCGCGAGCGCCGACCGCCTAGCGGCCCGTTTCGGCGTCACGCGCGCCGAGCAGGACGCCTACGCGCTGCGCTCCCACCAGGGCGCCGCCGCCAACCGCGCGCACTTGGCCGAGGAGACGGTGCCGGTGGTGGTGCCGCCCAAGGGCGTGGTCGTCAAGGCGGACAACGGGGTGCGCGAGGACACCAGCCTCGAGCGCCTCGCCAAGCTGCCTCCCGCCTTCGTCAAACCGTTCGGGACGGTAACGGCAGGCAACGCCAGCCCCCTGACGGACGGGGCGGCTGCCGTTGTGCTCATGCGCGAAGAGCGGGCCCTGGCGGAGGGCCGGACCGGTCTGGCGCGGATCGTCGACTTCAACTTCGTGGCGCAGGACCCCGGTGACGAGCTCCTGCTTGGACCCGCTTACGCCGCGCCGCGGCTGTTGGCGCGTCATGGCTTGGCGTGGAGCGACGTAGACGTCATCGAGATCCACGAGGCGTTCGCCGGTCAAGTACTCGCGGTGCTCAGGGCGCTGGAGTCCGACCTGTTCGGCCGCACCAGCCTCGGGCTAGCCGGCGCCTTCGCGCCTGACATCGACATGGCGAAGATCAACCCCTGGGGAGGCTCGATCTCGCTGGGCCACCCGTTCGGGGCGACAGGCGCGCGCCTCGTGACGACGGCCGTGCACCGCCTTCACGTCGAGGACGGACGCTACGCGCTCGTGGCGGCCTGCGCCGCAGGCGGACAGGGGCACGCCATGCTCCTCGAGAGGCTCGCATGAACGGGTTGAGGGTTGAGAAACGCGGCGACGTCGCCATCTTATGGCTCGACCAACCGAACCGCAGCGTTGCGCTCCTCGACATGCCGCTCCTGAGGGCACTGCCGGGCGCCATCGACGAGCTGGACGCCGACGCTAGCGTGCGCGCCGTCGTGCTGGCGAACGCCAAGCCTGGGGCGTTCCTAGCCGGCGCCGACATCGGGGCGTTCCTCGAGTACGAGACCCCGGCGCAGGTCGAGGCGCAGATCCACGAAGGCAACGCGTTCTTGGCGCGCCTCGAATCGTGGCGCAAGCCGCTAGTCGTGGCGGTCGATGGCGTCTGCTTGGGCGGCGGCACCGAGCTGGCCTTGGCCGGCCGCTACCTGCTTGCCAGCACCAACCCGAAGACGCGCTTCGGGTTGCCGGAGGTGCAACTTGGCCTCCTCCCCGGCCTGGGTGGCACGGTGCGCTTACCCGAGCGCGTCGGCCTCTCCCTCGCCCTCGACCTGATCCTCACTGGCCGCAACCTCTACGCCAAGCAGGCGCGCAAGGCCGGGCTGGTGCACGCCACTGTTCACCCGGAGGGGCTGATCGACGCCGCCGTGCGCGCCGCCGGCATGCTGGCCGACGGCAAGTTGCGGGTGCCGAAGCGCAAGCCAACCGCCTTACAGCGCCTCTTGGAGGAGACGCCAGCGCGGGCCATCGTGTTCGACCGCGCCGCCAAGCAGGTCGCGAAGCGCACGCGCGGCAACTATCCCGCCCCCGCACGCATCTTGGAGGCGCTCTCAGCCTGGGCGCGCTCTGGCCGCCAGGCGGGGCTCACCGCCAGCGCCAAAGCCTTCTCCGAGCTCCTCTTCACGCCGCAGGCGCGTGCGCTCATTCATGTCTTCTTCGCCCAAACGGCCGCGAAGAAGAACCCGTGGCCAGGTCAGGCGCTGCCCGTCGAGAGCGTCGCCGTTCTTGGCGCTGGCCTGATGGGCGCTGGCATCGCAGAGGTGACCTCCGCCAGCGGCATGCGCGTCTTGTTGAAGGACCGCGACCTCGACTTGGCGCTGAAGGGCAAGGCGGCCGTTCACCGCGGGTTGACTAGTCGCGTCGGCAAGGGTCGCTCCGCCTTCGAGCGTGACGTGATGGTCGAGCGCGTTGCCGCAGTTGACTCTTACGAGCCGCTAGCTGGCACGCAGCTGACCATCGAGGCCGTCCTCGAGCAGCCTGACCTCAAGCGCCAGATGGTCGCCGAGGTGGAGCGCGTTACGGGCGCGGGGCGGCACGTTTTCGCCTCCAACACGTCGGCCATCGCCATCAGCGAGATCGCGGCTGGGGCAGCGCGCCCGGAGGCGGTGCTTGGCATGCACTACTTCTCGCCCGTTCCGAAGATGCCGTTGCTCGAGATCGTCGTGTCCGGCAGGACCGCCGAGTGGGCAGCGGCCACGGCTTTCGAGGTGGGAGCCCGTCAGGGCAAGACGAGCATCGTCGTCAACGACGGCCCGGGGTTCTACACCACCCGCGTCCTCGCCGTTTACATGGCCGAGGCCATGCGGGCACTGCACGAGGGCGCTGACCCTGGCGACCTCGAGGGCGCCATGGTGGCGTACGGCTTCCCGCTTGGGCCGCTCGCGCTAATGGATGATGTCGGCATCGACGTCGGCGCCAAGATCGAGGTCGTGCTCGCGCCGCTCATGGCTGCGCGTGGCATGGAGGCCAGCCCCGCGAGCGCCAAGATGGTGGCCGCCGGCTACCTTGGCCGCAAGGCTGGCAAGGGTTTCTACCGTTACGAGTCCGGTCACAGGCAGAAGGAGTTCGACGGGGAGGCGCTGCGCATCGCTGGGTTCGCGCCGTCGGCTGCTGGCGGCGTCGAGCGGGGGGCCGCGCTAGCCGATCGCCTTGCCCTCACCTTCGTGCGCGAGGCGCTCACGTGCTTGGACGAGGGCGTGCTGCGCTCCGCGCGTGACGGCGACGTCGGCGCCGTCTTCGGACTGGGTTTCCCGCCGTTCAGGGGCGGGCCGTTCTTCATGGTCGACCACGAGGGCGCAGGGAGCGTCGTGCAGCGCCTGCGCGGGCTCGAGGCCAAGCATGGTCCGCGCTTCGCGCCGCCGGCATCGTTGGTGGCCAAGGCCGAGGCCGGCGAGCTCTACTACCCAGGCGGGCGCGGCTCCTGAAGGCGCACGCCGTCGTGGTGCTGGCGCACCCCGGCGCCGACAGTTTCTGCGCGGCCCTTGCCACGCAGGCGGTCGGCGAGTTGAGGGCTCACGGTTTCAGTGTTGCGCTACAGGACCTGTACGCGGATGGCTTCGACCCGCGCATGCCCCTCGCCGAGGTCGGCACCACGTTCATGGCTGACGAGCTCGTGTCTCGCTACGCAGCGGAGGTACTCGCAGCCGACGTGATCGTGGTCGTTCACCCCGTGTGGTTCTTCCACGTGCCAGGCATCCTGAAGGGCTGGGTGGACAGGGTGCTACGCGAGGGAATCGTCTACGAGTTGCGCGGGGGAGGGGAGAGCGTTGGCCGCTTAATGGCGCGCAGCGCGTTGCTGCTGAACACGGCGAACGCCCCTGAGTCCGTGGAAGCCGAGGTGCTCGGGGACCCGCTCGACGTGTTCTGGCGCCGCGTCGTCTTCGCGCCTGCCGGCGTGAGTGACGTGCGGCGCTTGCGCTTCGCGAAGGTGGCAGGGTCGAGCGCAGCGCAGCGGGCGGCCTGGCTAGCTGAGGCGAGGTTGGCGCTAAGCGCCCTTGCTTCCGAGGCTAGCTGACTAG
Source organism: Trueperaceae bacterium (assembly GCA_035703635.1). GTDB lineage: Bacteria > Deinococcota > Deinococci > Deinococcales > Trueperaceae > JAAYYF01. Next base: position 20,784 of record DASSXV010000055.1, read on the forward strand.
GGGAAGCTTCAGGAGAGTTCTTCGTTCCGAGCGGCGGCGATGCGCGCGACTCCGACCTCGATGCTGCCGACGAGGAAGTCGTTGAGGCTGACGTCGAGCGCTGCCGCCGTTATGGCGGCGCGGCGGTGCAGTTCCGGTGGGAGCCTAAGGAGCAGCTTGCCTGAGAACGGCTTGGCTGGCTCGATCCCGCGCGTTGCGCAGTCGAGCAGGTAGCCGTCGACGGCGGCGTGGAACTCGCGCTTGAGTTGGGCAACGCTGTTCGCCGTGAAGACGAGCTCTTCGCGCAGGTCTATGACCTCGCCGCGCAGGCTGCCGCTGGCGTCGTCGTAAAGGACCTTGGCGGTGTAACCCTTATGGCGCATGGTGCCCGTGCGGGCCGGTTGCGCGGCCTGGTTGGCCCTCGCAGCTGGCCTGCTCGCCTGCTTGCGTTGAGGCGGCGTGCGGGGTGTGGCGGCGGCTGTTCCGGCTGAATCCGCCGCCTTGCCAGCGCTACGCGGTTTGCCGCTTGGGTTCGAGCTCATCCTCACGCCTCCAGTAATAGTACCGAGAAACAGTATCACAATTCGTCGACTTCTGACTTAGGTGCCGCGATCGGGCGGTGACCAGGCGAGCGCGGGTGCGCCGCTGCTGGTCCTGGTTCGGAACGGGCCCAATACGCCTCCGCCAGATGATATTACATGATGATACCGGATGCAACTAGAGGGCTGCGGCGCGTGCTGGACGCTATTACCGCCTGGGCGTACAAACAGCCGCGCCGCCCCGTTCGACGCGGTCACGCCGGTGCCGCTTGCGCCGCGACCCCCGATGCGCCAACCTTGAGCATGCTCACCCTCGACGCCACCCAAACGGCCAGAGTCTTGCCGTACCCAGAGTTAGCGGAGGAGATCGGCCGCGTGCTGCGCCTCGCTGCAGGGGGTGAGGTCCACGCACTCGAGCGCGCCACCACGCCGCTGCCTGGCGGCGGTACCTTCCTGTCGATGGCTGCAACGGACGCCGACCTCGCCATCGCCAAAGTCGGGAGCGTGCACCCGCTCAACAGCCAACGCGGCCTTCCGACAGTGCAAGCGGTGGTCGTCGCCCTCGATGCCGCGAACGGCACCCCTCGCGCCGTGCTGGACGGCACCACCGTCACGACGCGGCGGACGGCGGCCCTCTCCCTCCTAGCCGCGCGCCACCTTGGCGCACGGGGCGACACCACCGTGATCGTCGGCGCCGGCACCCAGGCGCATGGGCACCTAGACGCCATGCACCAGGGTCTTGGGCTGACACGCCTGCGCGTCTACGCCCGCCGCCAGGCCCCGGGCGCGGCGCTGGTCGCCAAGGCGCGGATGCTCGGTTTGGAAGCCGAGTTGCTCGAACCCACTGAGGGGGCGCTCCTCGACGCGCTCATGGACGCCGACCTGTTGATCACCACCACGAACGCCACGCGTTACGTCGTGCCACCCGCCGCCGCTCCACTCCTCATGCCGCATGCGACGGTGCTCGCCGTGGGCGCGTTCACACCCACCATGGCCGAGTTGGCGCCGCAGGTCGTGGCGGCCTGCGACGTGGTCGTCGACACTGTGGCTGGAGCCGAGAGCGAAGCGGGCGACCTCATCCAGGCAGCGGCAGCGGGCGCGTGGAGTTGGGACGCCGTCACGGAGCTGGTTACGGCCCTGAACGGCTACGTACGCGAGGGGAGACCAGTGCTGTTCAAGAGCGTAGGGCACTCCATGTTCGACCTGGCAGCAGCGGAACTCGCCTTGCGGCTCTCCTGAGCGCCAAGTGGCCGCGAACTGGCGGTAACTTGAGGTGCACTAGGAGGTGTTCATGGCAAAGCGCATGGATTACCCAAAGGCCTCGCCTGCGGTGATCAAGGCGATGTCGGCGTTGGAGAAGACAGCAAGGGAGTTGGTGGCGGATGAGACCCTCTTCGAACTAGTAAAGATGAGGGCGTCGCAGATCAACGGGTGCGCGTACTGCGTCGACATGCACACCATCGATGCGCGCGCGGCGGGAGAGACCGAGCAACGCATCTACTTGCTGCCGATGTGGCGCGAAGCCGAAGAGCTCTACACGCCGCGCGAGCGCGCGGCCCTTGCGTGGACCGAGTCGTTGACGCTAGTGGCCAGTACCGGCGTGCCAGATGCGGACTTCAAACTAGTGAGGTCCGAGTTCAGCGAGGCGGAGATAGCGAATCTCACGCTGCTGATCATCGCCATCAACGGGTGGAACCGGCTCGGGGTGGGGTTCAGGTTGGAGCCTGGGCACCACCGCGCGCGCGTGGCGGCTGACTAGACCGCCAACTCAAACGATCAGCGGCTCGTGCGGCTGATTTGCGCTGCTTGGATCCAGGAAGCGCTCGAAGCGGAACGCGTCGATGTTCAACGTGCGCACCCGCCCATCGAGCGCCTCCTCGGCGATGAGCCTGCCGACCCTAGCCGCCTGCTGCACGCCGTGACCGGAGAAGCCGCAAGCGTTAAGCCACGAGCTTGCGCCTGGCGCTAGGTCTGGCATGCGGCCGAGGATGGGATTGTCGTCCGGCGTTACTTCGTAATAGCCCCACCACGACGCGCGCCTGTCGAGGCTCGTTTCTGCCAGCCACGGGAAGCGCTTGAGGCCGAACCACAGGACGCGGTCAAGGTCCCCGAAGTCCACCCCCTCGTGGAAGCCTGCTGGCTGCTCGTGGTTCGAGCGCCCGAAAAGCACGCGTTGGCCCTCGCTACGCAAGTAGAGGCCGGTGGCGAGGTCGACCGTGAGAGGGTAGCGGTGAGCGCGCCCAAGCGGAGCGGTGGCGTAGATGCTGCGCAGCAGCGGCTGAACGGGGACGGGCAGGCCGGCTAAGCTCGTCACCTCGCCTGACCACGCGCCAGCCGCGCACACGACCTGCGCAGCGGCAACCGTGCCTGACGGGGTTCCTAGACGCCACGCCGCTCCGTCCCAGTGCGCGGAACCAACCGGGGAGTCGAGCAGGACCTCGGCGCCAAGGCCGCGCGCCAGGCCGAGGTAGGCCATGGTGATGGCGTGCGGGTCGACCACGCCGTCCGCGCTGCCGTACGTCGTCGTGAAGGTCTCCTCCGGGCTGATGGCGAAGGGCACGAGGTGCTGCGCGCTTTCAGGAGTGAGCTCCTCGACCGGCACCCCGTAACTCTGCTGGAGCTCGAGCGAGCGGAGGTGCTGCGCGGCGTTGGCGCGCGGGACGAGGAAGAGGTACCCGAGCGGGTCGTAACCGGAAGGCGCGCCGTGGAGAGACTCGAAGTCGCGGTACTCCAAGATCGACTCCCACGACAACATGATGTTCAACGGATCGCCGAACTGCACGCGTACCCCGGCGGCGCTGCGCCCGGTCGAACCGCTAGCTGGCGTCGGTTGCGCCTCCAGCACCACCACGTTAGCGCCGCCCTGAGCGAGCCGGAAAGCGACCGCCGCGCCGACGATGCCTGCGCCGATGACCGCTACGTCGACCGTGCGCGTCACACGAGCTCTTCAGGTGGCGGCCCGACGCGGAAGGCGACGCGCAGGAACAGCGGAGTGACGAGAGTCGTAACGACCACCATGAGCACCATGACGGAGAACAAATCCGCTGGGATGACCCCGCGCTCCACCCCGATGGCGGCCACGATCAACCCGACTTCGCCACGGGAGACCATGCCAGCGCCGACGCGTAGAGACTGCGTGTTGGTGAACCCGAGCAGGCGCGCGCCCAGGCCGGCGCCGACCAACTTGGCGAAGATGGCCAACACGATGATGGCGATGCCGACCCACAGGAGCGGGCCGCCGATGGCCTCGCGCAAGTTGGCGCGCAAGCCGATGTCTGCGAAGAAGATCGAGACGAAGAAGCCGTAGCCGAACACCTGCATGGCTTCCATCAGCTGGTGCTTGAAGTTGGTGCGGCCGATGAGGATGCCAAGGAGGTAAGCGCCGGTGATGGCGGCGACGCCGCCGAGGTACTCGGCCGACCAGGAGTACACGAGCACGAGCACCAGGCTGATGGCCACGACCGGCTGCGCGATGGGGAGCTTCGAGAACCACGTCAGCAACCATTTCACGACGGGGGCGAGGAGCACGGCGACGGCGAAATACGCCACCATCTTCACGGCCACCAACCATATCGGCGGTGTTGCGCCGCCGCCGCTAGCGAAGACCGCCACCACGACCGAGAGGATGAGGATGCCCATGACGTCGTCGATGACGGCGGCGCCGAGGATCGTCATTCCCTCCTTGGTGCGCAGCTTCTTCAACTCCAGCAGCGTCTGGGCGCTGATGGAGACGCTAGTCGCCGTGAGGATGGTGCCAACGAACACGGCCTCGTTCGTCGGCATGCCGACGAGCACGCCAAACCCCCAGCCGCCGAGGAACGGCAGGATCACGCCGCCCGTAGCGGAGGAGAGCGCGGGCATGCCTACGCGGCGCATGGCGCCGAGGTCGGTCTCGAGGCCAGCGATGAACATGAGGAGGATCACGCCGAACTCGCCTAAGAGCTTGATCGTCTCAGTCGTTGCCGCCGCGTGCAAGAAGAGGGGTGAGCCCATGAGGTCGAACACGCTCGGACCAATAATCAGGCCGAAGCCGATCTCGCCGACGACGGTCGGCTGGCCAAGCAACCCAACGAGGTAACCGGTGAGTTTGGCGCCAGCCACCACTATGGCAAGTACGAGCATCAACTCGAGGAACGGCGACATGCCTTGGCTCGCTTTCAGGCCCGGTTGGCCAGGTCCTCGAGTTCGCGCACGTAACCCTCGACCACGGCGAACGCCTTCTCGATCGGTGCGGGCGTGGTCATGTCGATGCCGGCAGCGCGGAACAAGTCGATCGGCTTGAGCTCGGAACCGGCCTTCAGGAAGTCGAGGTAGCGCTCCGCCGGTGCGTTGTCACCGCGCTCGAAGCCAGCCCGCACGTCCGCGGCGAGCGCGGCCGCCGCCGCGATGCCGACGGCGTACTGGAAGGTGTAGTACGGGATGTAGAGGTGCCCGAACTGCGCCCACGTGATGCCGGTGCGTTCGTCGGCGGTGATCACGTCGCCGTAACCCTCTTGGAACAACCGCTGCATGCTGCCGACGAGGCGCTGCGCCGTCAGGCCCTCGCCGCGCTCGACGGCCTGGTGGGCCTCCAACTCGAAGCGCACGAGCGTAGGCATGATGAAAAAGTAGCGGTGGAAGTTGTAGAACGCCTCGTCGAGGATGGCTAGGCGCGCGGCCGGATCGGTGGTCACGGCGAGGAGGTGGCTGCGCACGAGCGCCTGGTTGAAGTTGGAGGCCGTCTCGGCCACCACCATGGCGTAGTTGGCGTTGGCGGGTGGCTGCACGGCGTCCATGAGCTTCGAGTGCATGGCGTGACCAAGCTCGTGCGCCAGCGTGCTCATGCTCTCGAGGTCGTTCTGGTAGCTCATCATGATGTACGGCTGACCGCGGTACCAGCGCGTGGCGAACGCCCCGTCGCGCTTGCCGCGGTTGGGGTAGACGTCCACCCAGCGCTCCTCGAGCAGGCCCTTGCGCAGCGGCGCCAGGTACTCCTCGCCGAGCGGCGCCATGCCGTCGAGCACGTTCCTGATGGCGCCGTCGTAATCGAGCGCTGGTGCGTTCCGCGCCAACGGCGCGAAGACGTCCCATTCGGCCAGCTTGCTAACGCCTAGCAGGCGCCTGCGGGCCTCCCAGTAGCGGTGCCACACGCCCAGGTTCTGCTCGAACACGCGCACCACGTTCTCGAGCACCGCGCGCGGCACCTCACGCGGTTCGAGCTGCTCGGCCAGCGTGTCCTGGTAGCCGCGCACGCGCGCCTGAAAGACCGCTTGCTTTATGCGGCCGACGTAAAGGTCGGTGAAGGTGTCCTGATGGGCGAGGAACGCGCGGCTGTACGAATCGTAGGCTTTCTCGCGCAGCTCGCGGTCGTCGCTCATGCGCAGGGCCGGGTAGGTGCTGCGCGCCACTTCGTATGTCTGGCCGCCGTGCTCCACGGGAGCGAAGGGCAGCTCGCCGTTGGCGAGCGAGTTGTAGGCGCGCTCGAAGGCGCTGAAGGGGTCTGCGGTGCGGCCGATGACGTCCTCGACTTCGGCGCTGCGCACGTGCGGGCGGCTCGCTTCGAGGCGTTCGAAGTAGCGCGTGAGGTCGTGCAGGCGCGGGTCCGCGCTCTGATACTCCGCTAGCCGCTCCTTGCCGAGCGCCAACAACTCGGGCTGGGCGAAGGCAAGCTCGGTGCCGAAGCGTGCCGCTAGGGTTTGAAAGCGGCCTGCTTTGGCGCGTGCGTCCTGGTCGGTCTGGTCGACCGCCAACGGCATGGTGGCGTAGATGCGCAGCTTCTGCAGCTTGGTGGTTACGGGCCAGTAGGCCTCGAAGAAGTCGCCAAGCGT
>DASSXV010000002.1:0-54062 GCA_035703635.1 Trueperaceae bacterium
CGTCATCTTGCTCGACACCGACAACGGCCCAGAGGGCACGACCGCTGACGACAACGAGCAGCTCTACTCCGACGCTGGCCTAGCCAACATGTGGGCGACCCTAACCCAGGGCGGCATCCTGGCCGTATGGTCAGCGTTCGAGTCGCCTGCCTTCACCAGGAGGCTTCAACGCGTCGGGTTCGACGCCACGCTCGAGCGTCCGCGCGCACACGGCAAGAGCGGTCCACGTCACACCGTGTGGCTCGCACGGCGGCGCTAGTACAACCAGAGCGCCCGCAGCGCATTGACCCCTGACTGGATGCGTGATAGTTTCCGACTAGATAATTGCACCGCCTCGCAAAGTCAAGCGTTGAGTTAGGTAGGCGCCAGGCGCCTTTCTGACGGAGGCTGACTCGAAGTGCTTCTCTTTCCAGCGCGATTGGTGAAGCGTCCTTCAGGCGACGGATCCCCCGCGGCGCCAGAGCGCGCTGCCGAACGAGGTGAAGACGTGAAGCTACTCCGCACCGTCCTCTTGTTGCTGGCGACGGCCGGGCTCTTCTTGAGCACCGCCTCCGCCCAGGACTACCCGTGGAAGCCCGACCGGCCCGTCACGATCGTGGTGCCTTGGGCCGCCGGCGGCTCCACCGACCAGGTCGTACGCGTGATGGCGGCCGAGATCGAGAAGGCCCTCGGCGCGAGCGTCGTGGTCGTCAACCAGCCGGGAGCGTCAGGCTCCGTCGGCACCACCAACGTGCTTAACGCCGCCAAGGACGGTTACACCTGGGCCGCTGGCGCCGTGCGTGACCTTGGCACCTACGCCGTGCTCGACATGCTCGACACTCGCGTCGACGACTGGAACCTCTACTTCGGAGTCTCCAACACTGGCGTCGTCGCGGTGAACAGCAACACCCGGTACCAGACGTTCGCGGAACTGCTCACGGCGTTCAAAGAGAACCCTGGCAAGATCACCGTGGCAACGGCCGGGCTCTCCTCCGCTGGCCACACCGTCATGGAAGCCATCGCTGGCGCGACCGGCGTCACTTACCGCCACGTTCCGTACGACGGCGGCAACCCAGCCGTGATCGCCACGGTGGCTGGCGAGACTGAGGTCGTGACTCAGCTGGCCGTCGAAGAAGCCGAGATGCTCCGCGCAGGCAGACTCCGCGCACTCGCAGCCTTCAGCGAGCAGCCCCTTACGCTCAAGGGCGTGGGTGACATCCCGGCCATCACCGACTGGATTCCCGAACTCCGCGTGCCGTCCAACTACTTCGGCATCTGGGCGCCGAAGGGCATTCCAGACGAGGTCGTCGAGACCATGAACATGGTGTGGGAGAACGTGATGAAGGACTCCACCGCCTTGAGAGACTACGCGGAAGAGCGCGGCGCGCTCTTCGACCCGCTCTACGGCGACGAGGCCCTCGCGAGCGCCATGCCGTCCGTTGCGCACCAGGCTTACACCCTGTTCGACGGCGGCAAGGCAGCCAAGGACCCGGCCACGCTCGGCTACGAGCGGCCGTAACGATCAGGTGATCAAGTTCGCCCCGCTGGGCACTTCCCGCCAGCGGGGCGAACCCGTATCGCAACCATGTCGAGAACCGACTTAGCTTCCGCGATCGTCCTAGTGATCTTCGGCCTGGCCGTAGCGTTCGAGTCGTGGCGCATGCCGCGCTTCGAATCCATCGGCGGGTCGATCCTCAACGCGCCGGGGCTCGTTCCCGGCATCCTCGGTGTGATCATCGCGCTGCTCGGCGCCGTCATGCTCACCCGCACCTTGCTAGCCCAACGCAGGCGAACCGTGAGCGGCACCACCGCTGCCGCCACCGTTGCACCCGACGAACAGCGCCCGCCGGACACCCTCACGTCAGGCACCGGGCCCGACATCGCGGTGGAAGGGACCGGCGGCCTCCAAGCTCCGTCCAACGCGCGCGTCATAGTCGCGCTCGTGCTTGGCGTGGTGTTCGGCACTGTCCTCATCGGGCGCATGCCGTTCTGGTTGGCGGTGTTCGTGTTCGTGTTCGCGTCGATCGTCTATAACGAGCGCGCCGCACTGAAGACCAGGTCAGGCGCCATCCGCATACTGCTCATAGCTGGCGCCATCGCTGGCGCCACCGGCTTCGCGGTGCCGTTCGTGTTCGAGAGGATCTTCCTGGTGACCCTGCCATGACCCACGTCCGCTTCAGCCAGCTAACGAGACCACGAAGCTGATGGGCGAGGGACTCGGTTACCTCTTTCAGGCGGTACTAAGCTTCCTGACGCTTAGCGCGCTCTTCAACATCGCCTGGGCCACCCTGCTCGGCATCGTCGTTGGCATGCTGCCGGGCCTGACGGCCACTCTTGGCGTGGCGCTACTAACCACCCTCACCTTCACCATGCCGTCAGGCGACGCCATCCTCGTGCTCATCTGCATGTACGTCGGCGCCATCTACGGCGGCAGTCGCAGCGCGATCCTCCTCAACATCCCGGGCACGCCAGCCAACGCCGCCACCTCGCTTGACGGCAACCCCTTGGCTCGCCAAGGCAAGGCAGGCAAGGCCATGGGCATCGCCACCGCCGGGTCGTTCCTCGGGAGCATCATCGGCATGGTGTTGCTGGCCAGCATCGCCCCCGGCCTCGCCGAGGCCGCACTGAAGTTCCAGTCGTACGAGTTCTTCTGGCTGGCCATCTTCGGCATCGTCATCGCTGGCCGACTCACGGCGCTAGAAGATCCGTTGAAGGGCTGGATCGCCGGCTTCCTCGGTCTATTGGTAGCCATGGTTGGCGCCGAAGGCATCTACTCTTACGCCCGCTTCTCGTACGGCAACACGGACTTCTCAGGCGGTCTTGGCCTCCTCCCCGTGCTAGTCGGCATGTTCGGCTTCACCGAGATCTTGTTCGTCATGTACCAGCCGGCCGCCACTGCCGTAAGCGGCGCGCTTGACTCTGTCATCCCCAAAGTCCGCGAAGTGGTCAAGTACTGGCAGACCATCATCCGCTCCGGAGTGATCGGCACCTTGATGGGCCTGATCCCCGGGGTAGGCGAGGACATGGGTGCCTGGGTGTCGTACGCAGCCGCCAGAGGCTCGAGCAAGGAGAAGCACCTCTTCGGCAAGGGCTCCGTCGAAGGGCTCATCGCCGCGGAGACAGGCAACAACGCCGCGGTACCTGGCGCGCTCATCCCCGTACTGACTTTGGCCGTGCCCGGTTCGGCGCCCGCGGCGGTTCTTCTCGCCGCCCTCTTCATCCACGGCGTCCGGCCCGGCCCGCTCATCATGATCGAGTCGCCCTCGTTCGTTTACGAGGTCACCGCCATGGTGTTCATGGCCACCCTCTCCATGGGGTTCTTCGGCATCCTCCTCACCAAGCCACTGCTGACGGTGCTGCGCATCCCGCCTACCCGCCTCATGCCGATCATCATGGTGCTCTGTACCGTCGGTTCGTTCGCCATCGCCAGCCGCATGTTCGACGTGTGGGTCATGCTCGCGTTCGGCATCATCGGGTTCGTGCTGCGTCGGGCTGGCTTTCCCCTCGCGCCACTCATTCTGGGCGTGGTACTCGGTCCCATCTTGGACAGCAACCTACGGCGCGGCCTGCTCCTCTCGGACGGCTCCATCACGCCGTTCATCATGCGCCCGATCAGCGCGGCGCTCTGGATCGCCATCCTGATAACGGTGCTCCTCGGTGTACCAGCGGTGCAGCGGGCCCTAGGGCGCCTGTTCAAGGGGCGCAAGGCGATGAGCAAGAGCAGCAGCGATGCCTGAGCCTCGCTCGCGCCCGCCATTCACGCTGGCGTTATGCAACGAGGTAGTGCGCGAGTTGAGTTTCGCTGCCCAATGTGCGTTGGCCGCCAGCCTCGGCTACGACGCGCTCGAAGTGGCGCCGTTCACGCTTGCAGCCGACCCCCGTGACCTCACGGACCGCGACCTCGAGCGTTTGCGTATGCAGGCGCAAGACGCGGGGATCGGCGTGTCGTCGCTGCATTGGCTGCTCACGGCGCCAAGCGGACTATCGATAACCACCGCCGACCTAGGCGTACGCAGGACGACCCTCGAGGTCATGCACGCCCTAGTCGACGCGTGCGCCGCCCTGGGAGGCTCCGTGCTAGTGCACGGCTCGCCGCAGCAGCGGCGCCTCTCAGACGAGGATCCAGTCGGCGACGCACAGCGCGCCAGCGAAGCGTTCGCCCTGATCGCGACGGCTGCGGAGCGCGCTGGCGTCACTTACTGCATCGAGCCGCTCTCGACACAGGAGACGGCATTCATCAACACCGTCGCCGAAGCCGAGGCAATCGTGAGGCAAGTAGGCAGCCCCGCACTCAAGACCATGCTCGACACCAGGGCAGCGCGTCTCGCGGAAGCAGCAAGCGCGGAGGCCGTCCTGGCTCGCGGCCTGAAGGCGGGCACCATAGCGCACGTGCACGTCAACGACACGAGCAAGGGCGGCCCCGGTCAGGGAACCGACGGCTTCGCGGGCATCTTCGAGGTCCTGCTGGCAGCCGGGTACGCCGGCACCGTCGCCGTGGAACCGTTCGAGTACTTGCCCGACGGCCCCACTTCTGCGGCGCGCGCAGCTGGCTACGTTCAGGGGGTCATCGAGGGTCTAACGCGCTAGCGCGCGGCCCGCAAGGCAATTGGAGGAAAGCAGAATGTCCATCAGTACGGTTGAGCAGCTGGAGGCCGACCTGGCCACGCCGTCTAGTGCGCTGGTGGCCGACATGCGCACGGTCGAGGGCGACCTGTTGCTCCTCGGCGCAGGCGGCAAGATGGGTCCCAGCCTGGCCATGCTCGCCCGCAACGCGCTCGACGAGGCGGGCAACAGCGCCAAGGTGATAGCCGTCTCGCGCTTCAGTGACGCCGCCGCGGAGCGCCGCCTCAACGACGCTGGTGTGCGCACGGTGCGCGCCGACCTCCTCGACGAGGACGCATTGTCAGCGCTGCCAGACGCCCCCAACGTCATCTACATGGCTGCCATGAAGTTCGGCGCTACTGGGCAGGAGCCCCTCACTTGGGCGATGAACACCTACCTGCCTGGCCGCGTTGCCGAGCGCTACCGCGGTTCGCGCATCGTCGCGTTCTCCTCAGGCAACGTCTACCCCCTCTCCCCTCTCACCTCTGGCGGCCCGACGGAGGACGACGCGACCGGCCCGCTAGGCGAGTACGCCCAATCGGTATTAGGGCGCGAGCGCATGTTCCAGTACTTCTCGCAGCGCAACGGCACCCCAACGGTGCTCCTGCGCCTCAACTACGCAGTCGAGTTGCGCTACGGCGTGCTCGTCGACCTCGCCTTAGCTATCCGGGACGGCCAGCCCATCGACGTCGCCATGGGTCAGGTGAACGTCATCTGGCAAGGCGACGCCAACGAGGCGGCCTTGCGCGCGCTCCACCACTGCACGGCACCCGCCACCGTCCTCAACCTCACCGGCCCAGAGACGGTGACCGTAAGGAGGCTCGCGCAACGACTCGGGGCCAAGTTGGGCAGGGAGCCGGCGTTCGAGGGTGAGGAGCAGGCCACCGCCCTGCTCAACGACGCCTCCCGCAGCCACGCCCTCTTCGGCTACCCAAGGGTGCCGCTCGGGTCCATCATCGACCGCGTTGGCGACTGGGTGGCTAGCGGGGGCGAGACGCACGGCAAACCGACGAAGTTCCAGGTCAGGTCTGGCATCTTCTGATGGCAGCACACTCCCTGACCGCCGCTCAGGCCCGCCTCCTCAAGGCCGGCACCGTCATCCCCGCCCACCCCCTGGCACTCAGCGCGGGCCGCCAGCTCGACGAACGGCGCCAGCAGGCCCTGACGCGTTACTACCTCGCCGCTGGCGCTGGCGGGGTGGCGGTGGGCGTTCACACCACCCAGTTCGAGATCCGCGACGTTGGGTTGCTGGAACCGGTGCTGCGCTTGGCGGCCGAGACCGTGGACGCCGAGGTGGGCGACCGGCCGTTCCTCAAGGTCGCTGGCGTGCTCGGTGAGCGCGATCAGGCGCTAGGCGAAGCCGAGCTAGCGAGATCGTTAGGCTACGACCTCGCCCTGTTGAGCCTCAGGGGGCTAGAGCAGTACAGCGAGGCCCAGCTGATCGCTCACTCTCGCGCCGTCTCAGAGGTCATGCCCATCGTCGGGTTCTACCTCCAGACGGCCGTTGGCGGCAGGCGCTTCAGCCGCGACTTCTGGCGCGACCTCGCCGAACTACCCGGCCTGCTCGCCATCAAGATCGCGCCGTTCGACCGTTACGCCACCCTCGACGTCGTGAGGGCCGTCGCCGAGTCGTCGCGCTCGGACGACATCGCGCTGTACACGGGCAACGACGACAACATCGTCGTCGACCTGCTGACGCCGTTCCGCGTGCGCGTAGGCAGCGCCGTCAAGGAGCTACGCATCGTCGGCGGTTTGCTCGGGCAGTGGGCCGTGTGGACCAAGGCGGCGGTCGCACTTCTCGAGGAAGTGAAAGCTGCGATAGGGCAACCTGATATCCCACTTGAGCTGCTTACGCGCGCCGCGAGGCTCACCGATGCCAACGCCGCCGTGTTCGACGCCGCCAATCGCTTCCACGGCGTGATCGCCGGGGTGCACGAGGTACTGAGGCGCCAAGGGCTGCTTGAAGGTATCTGGTGCCTCGACCCTGCCGAGGGACTGTCCCCTGGGCAAGCGGCGGAGCTCGACCGTGTCTACCGCGAACACCCCGACCTAACCGACGACACGTTCGTCGCGCAGCACCTAGCAGACTGGTTGCGGTGACGGTGGCGTCCGCCGTGGACCTGCGGCCGCTCACCCGGCCTGAAGCCGCGGCCGCAGCCGCCTTGTCGGAGGTCGTCGGCTGGAACCAGAACCAGGCCGACTGGGAGCGCCTCATGACCCTCAATCCCAGTGGGGCCCTAGGGGCGTGGAGCGGCAGCGACTTGCTTGGCACGGCCACGCTCGTGAGTTACGGGCAGCACGCGGCGTGGCTCGGGATGGTGATCGTGGCGCCAAGCGCGCGCGGGAGGGGGCTCGGGTCGCTGCTAGTCGACGCCGCACTCGCCAGCAACGACCTGACAGACGATGCGGTCATCGGGCTCGACGCCACCGAGCTCGGCGCGCCGCTCTACGCGCGTAGGGGCTTCGAGAAAGTCGCGCTCATCGACCGCTGGTCCGGGGTACTGGCCAGCGTCCAGCACGGCGGTGGCGCTGCCACGCGACGGGCGGAGCCGCGCGACGCCAAGGAGCTTGCAGCGCTCGACTTCGCCGCTAGCGGCGTCGACCGGTCGCGCCTCCTCGAGCAGCTCCTGCGCGAACCGACCACGACCGTCGTGCTCGCCGAGGACGGGGCCGGCGGCGGTTACGGGGTGCTCCGTTCCGGCCTGAAGCGCAGTCACCTCGGCCCCCTGGTGGCCAGTTCAGATGAGGCGCTTGCTGCCGTCGTCGCGGCACTGGCGGTCGTGGCCGCGAACGCCCCGATCTACCTCGACGCCGTGCGCCGGCCAGCCACCACGCAACGGCTCGAGGGTTTCGGCCTGAGCGTGAGCCGCACCTTGTGGCGGATGACGCGGCCAGCGCGGCCGGTCATGAGCGGCGACGCGGTCGTGGCCGCGACCGCCTTCGAGTGGGGTTGACGCCAGCGGAAGAGTAGTTGAACCCGGGCCCGTGAGGCCCACTTGCATGGGCGGACCGCGCGAGCGGCAGGCGCCCTGGAGGAGCCAAATGAGCGACACGAGCATCGGCATCGTCATGAACGGCGTCACCGGCCGCATGGGCACGAACCAACACCTGATCAGGTCAATCCTCGCGATCCGCGAGCAGGGCGGCGTGCGCGGTCCACGCGGCACCATCTACCCGGAACCGATCTTGGTCGGACGCGACCGCGGCAAGCTCGAGCGTCTGGCCGCCGCCCACGGGCTGAGCCGCTACACGACTGACCTCGACGAGGCGCTGGCTGAGAGCGACGCCCGCATCTACTTCGACGCCCTCTCGACCTCGCACCGCGTGACCGGAGTGCGGCGCGCCATCGCCGCTGGCAAGGACATCTATTGCGAGAAGCCGATCGCAGCGGACCTCGACACGGCCCTGGCCCTGGCGCGAGAGGCGCGCGCCGCAGGCGTCAAGAGCGGCGTCGTGCAAGACAAGCTCTTCTTGCCTGGCATGCTCAAGCTCGACCGCCTCGTCAAGAGTGGCTTCTTCGGGCAGCTCCTGTCGGTCAGGGGCGAGTTCGGGTACTGGGTCTTCGAGGGCGACTGGCAGGCCGCGCAGCGCCCGTCTTGGAACTACCGCACCGCCGACGCTGGCGGCATCATGCTCGACATGTTCGCGCACTGGGAGTACGTTCTCTCCAACCTCTTCGGACCGGTGCGTTCCCTCGTGGCGCTCGGCGCGACGCACGTCCCTGACCGCTACGACGAGGTCGGCAAGCAGTACGCCGCGGACGCTGACGACGCCGCCTACGCCATCTTCCAGCTCGAGGGCGGGGTCGTTGCGCAGATGAACTCGTCATGGACGACGCGCGTCTACCGTGACGACCTGCTCACCTTGCACGTCGACGGCACCCACGGCAGCGCCGTAGCCGGCCTACGCGAAGTGAAGGTTCAGCACCGCAACTTCACGCCGAAGCCGGTGTGGAACCCAGACGCGCCCAATCCCATCGATTTCCGCGCAGGTTGGGCAGACGTGCCAACCAACGACAAGTACGACAACGCCTTCAAGGTCCAATGGGAGAAGTTCCTTAGCCACGTCGTGTGGGACGAGCCGTTCGAGTGGGACTTGTTGGCAGGGGCGCGTGGCGTGCAACTCGCAGAGCTCGGCCTGCGGTCGTGGCGCGAACGGACCTGGCTCGAGGTACCGGAGTTGGGCGCGTGAGCGGCGACCTGAGGTTGCCCCAAGCTGGCGGCGCGCTGACCAGCTACCGCATGCGCACCGACCGACCCACGTTCCACAAGCCCACCGCCCCCATCACCTCGCGCCTCGCGTACGCCGCGGCGCACGTCGTCAAGGACCCGTTCGGCGCCGCTAGCGGCGAGGGCGCCGTCGACTGGGCGGCCACGTTGGCGTTTCGCGAACACCTGTGGTCGTACGGGCTGGGGGTTGCGGAGGCGATGGACACGGCACAGCGCGGGATGGGCCTCGACTACGAGGCCACCAAGGTACTGATCGCTCGTTCCTGCGCCGCTGCCAACGCGGCGGGCAGCGCCATCGTGTGCGGGGCCGCCACCGATCAGCTGCCCGCTGGGGCTCCCGCGTCGTTGGCGACGATAACCGCCGCGTACGAGGAGCAGTGCGAACACATCGAGGCCGCTGGCGGTCGCGTGGTGGTCATGGCGAGCCGGCACTTGGCCGCCGCCGCCAGGGGCCCGGAGGACTACGCGCAGGTCTACGACCGCGTTCTCTCACAGGTGCGCGAACCAGTGATCATCCACTGGTTGGGCGAGATGTTCGACCCGGCGCTCGCAGGCTACTGGGGGGCGAGCGACCTTGCCGGCGCCATGGACGTCTGCCTCGACGTCATGGGGCGTAACGCAAGCAAAGTCGCTGGCATCAAACTGTCGCTGCTCGATGCCGATAAGGAGGTCAGTTTGCGGGCGCGCTTGCCTGCTGGCGTGCGCATGTTCACTGGCGACGACTTCAACTACCCCAAGCTCATCTTGGGTGACGGCACTCACCGCTCCGACGCCCTGCTCGGCATCTTCGACGCCATAGCCCCCGCCGCCTCGGCCGCGCTGCAGGCCCTGGACGGCAGCGACGAAGCCGAATACGCCCGCATCTTCGATCCAACGGTGCCGCTGTCGCGCAAGATATTCGAGACGCCCACCTACAACTACAAGACGGGCATCGTGTTCCTCGCCTACCTCAACGGCTTCCAGGAGCACTTCCGGATGGTGGCCGGTCTCGAGAGCGCCCGCAGCATCGTCCATCTGAGCGAGCTCTTCCGCCTGGCAGACGCCGCCGGCGTGCTGCTCGAACCGGACCTGGCGGTCAGGCGTATGCGGTTGGTGCTCGAGCTCGCGGGCGTGGCGGCGTGAGCGCAAACAGCGCACGGAGCCTCGAGCGCCTGAGCCTCAACACTGCGACTGTGCGCGGCGCTGACCTGCTGGAGATGGTGGACGCCTGCGCCCGGCTTGGCATCGGCTGGATAGCCCCGTGGCGGGAACAGTTCGCCCTCGTGCCTGCTGACAAGGCGGCACGCGCCATCAAGGACGCTGGCATGCGCGTGTCGAGCTTGTGCCGTGGGGGCTTCTTCCCGGCTGCCACGCAAGCCGAGCGCGACGCGCGCATCGATGAGAACCGGCGCGCCATCGATGAGGCAGCAGTGCTCGGCACCGACGTGCTCGTGCTCGTGTGCGGCGGGGTGGTGGCTAAGGACATTCGCGGCTCGCGTCAGATGGTGGAGGACGGCATCAGCGCGTTGCTGCCGTACGCTGCCGAGCGCGGTGTGCGGCTCGGCATCGAGCCTCTGCACCCGCTGTTCGCGGCCGACCGCTCCGTGATAGTCACCTTGGGCGAGGCGAACGCGCTCGCCCGGCGACTGGCTTCGCCATGGGCTGGCGTGGTGGTGGACGTTTATCACGTGTGGTGGTATCCGCAGGTGGAGGACGACATCAGCGCGACCGCGGAGCGCATCCTCGGCTTCCACGTCAACGACTGGATAGTGCCCCTGCCAGACATGCTGGCCGGGCGCGGCATGATGGGCGACGGCCACATCGATATCCGAGGGTTGCGGCTCGCCGTCGACGCGGCGGGTTATTTGGGGCCGATCGAGGTCGAGATCTTCAACGAGGCGTTGTGGGCAAGGCCCGTTGACGAGGTTCTGCGGCTGCTGCAAGACCGGTATCTGGCAACGGTGGCATGACCGTCTCACCCCCGGCGCGGCGGCGCACCGAGGGGCCGAGCCGACAGGAAGAACGAGCGAACGCAGCCGAACGCCGCCAGCCTGTACCATGAGTCACTAGCTCTGCTATAAGCGGGGCGGGCGACCGCGAGAACCAGGCGTATCCGCCTGCCTGCGAGCAAGTTCGGGGAGCGACCGGTCGCCCGTGCTTCGTGCAGCGAGAAGCTCACGACAGGAGTCACTCACATGGACGAGTTCGAAATGCTTACTTCCCGGCGCAAGTCGGCAACGCTACCCCTCAACCGCTTGATCATCGTCGGCATCGTGTTACTGCTGGCGGCGGTCGTGCTCTTCTCCAGCGTGTTCACAGTCGATCAGGGCTACCGCGGCGTGGTCTTGCGCCTCGGTGCGGTCGAGCGCATCGCTGAGCCCGGACTTGGCTTCAAGGTGCCGCTCATCGACCGCGTCGTCATGATGCGCGTGCAGACGAACTCGAAGATCTACGACCGCATGGAGACCTACTCCCGCGATCAGCAGCTCGCCGAGTTGCGCATGTCCGTGACTTACCGCTTGGTGCCTGAGAAGGTTAACGAGGTCTACGCGCAGTTCGGCAGCGAGGAGGGCCTCGTTTCGCGCCTCATCGATCGCCGCGTCAACGAGCTACTCCGCACGGTGTTCGGCCAGTTCAACGCCGTCGAAGCGATCCAGCAGCGCAGTTCCCTCAACCAGAAGGTCTTCGACGCCGTCATGGGAGTCATCGATCCGGCCATCGTCGTCATCGAGTCGGTGCAGGTCGAGGACATCGCCTTCAGCTCCGCTTACGAGCAGTCGGTCGAGGCGCGCATGATGGCTGAGGTCGAGGTCCAGCGCCGCACTCAGGAGCTCGAGCAGCAGCGCATCCAGGCGCAGATCGTGGTCACGCAGGCGCAGGGCGCGGCGGACGCACGCGTCGCGGAGGCCAAGGCTCAAGCGGAAGCCACGCGCTTGGCGGGTGACGCCGAAGCGAGCGCCATCCGCGCCAAGGGCGAGGCGCTCCGCGACAATCCGCTACTCGTCAGCCTGATAACGGCCGAGGCGTGGGACGGGGTGCTGCCGAGCACCATGTTGCCAGGCAGCACGCTGCCGTTCATCACGGTCGGGGAGTAATCGGCGCGAGGCGCTAGGCCGCTGCCAGCGGCTACGCCCCCGCCAGGCGCGGGTCGAAGCGGAACGGCCGCGGCTCCCCCACTTGCATCTCTGCGTAGCGCGGGTGGCGCACGTTGACGACGAGGTTCCTCTCGAGGGGGAGCACGGCGCTAGGCACCCGCAGCGCCAGACTGGCGCCGGAAGCCAACCAGGCGTCGCCGATGGCGGCCGTGCTGCGTGCGTCTGCCGCGTCGTCCCACCCTGAGGACAGTGCGGCTCTGTCGATGTCGAGGACGGCTGAGTCTGGCAGGCGCGCCTCGATGATCACGTAACTCGCCTCTAGCAGGGCAGGCCGCGCGTTGTGCGCCAGGACCTCGAGCGCCGCGATGGCCGGGGTGCAACCAAGGTACACGACTGGCCTGCCGACCGAGTTCCAGCGACCGCCGTATAGCCGAGCGCCCTCACCATCGAACGCCGTTGCCGCGTAGCGCGCCTTGAGGATGCGCCATGCCCTTATCACCCGAAGACGCCGTGCTCCATGCGGCCGAGGATGGCCAGCGCGCGCTCGGTGCCAGGTCCGTCTTTGGCGACGTCGAGTGGCGCGCCTTGCCCTAATGCCGCGGCCGGCGCGTGCAGCCACTCGACGGCGGCGGCCGCCGATTCGAGGACTTCGACCGCGCGGGCGTACAGGACGACGTAGCGCCACAGGCGGTCGCTCTCGGTCGCCTCGAAGCGCCCCGCCGCCTTGCGGCGGTAGAGGGTGCTCTCGCTTATCCGTAAGAGTGCGGCGAACTCGGCCTGCGTCAAGCGCAGCGCCTCGCACAGCTCCGCGAAAACGCGGAAGGGTAACCCCTCCTCTATCCGGCGGCTGGCGTCCTTGAGGCTGACGTCCTTGCTGCGCAGGAGGCGCGCGACGGTGCGCTCTGCCGCCTCGGCGCCGACGGGCGCGGGTTCTGGGTTCCAAGTCTGCACTGCCATGTTCACCTCCTAACTATCATATGACATTCCTAGACTATCATCTGTCAGTGGCCGCCCGTCAGCGTCAGGCCGACCACTACGGGGTCGTGGTCGGACGAGCGGTACGGGTCGGGAGCGTAAAGCCCGCGCTGCGCGGTCGACTTGAAGGAGTTGCGGTAATCGATCAGGTCGGGCTCGTCAGCGTTGATGTGCCACGCTGCCGCGCCCGTCACCTGGGCGCGCAGCGACGGGGTGGCGAAGGCGTAATCGAGCGAGCCAACCAGACCGTCGAAGACGAACGTGTAAGCAGCGTCGCCCTCGAACTCTCGGAGGAGGTCGGTGAGGTCGTCCGCCGTGTCGTTCACCCCGTCGAACCCGGCGAGCGCGGCGCGGATGGGGTCCTCGAGGGCGTACGAGTTGAAGTCGCCGAGGATGAGGTAGTCGGGGTCGCGTGCGCCGGTCGGGTCCGTCGCCAACCACGCGAGCAGGCGCTCGGCGGCGAGGGTGCGTGTGAGGTTGCAGTTGCCCTGGACGGCGTCGTCGTCGCCACGGCCACAACTCGAGCCCTTGCTCTTGAGGTGGTTGGCTACCGCCGTGAAGACACCGCCACCCACTTGCGCGAAGGTCTGTGCTAGCGCTGGCCGGTTGCGCGCCTCGCCCGCGTTTCTTGGGTTGACGAACGCCGCGCTGTTCAACACTGCCGGTGCGCCCACCGGCGTTACGTGCGCTGGTTGGTAGATGAACGCCACGCGGATGGTGTCGCCGCCGATGGCTCCCGTCTCGACGTGAGCGTACGCGCCCGCGCCGACCGCCGCGTTGAGGCCGGCGACGAGGTCACTGATGGCGCCCTCGTCTTCATCGTTCTCGATCTCGAGGAGCGCCACGACGTGGGCGTCGAGTTCGCTGATGGCAGCCACGATCTTCGCGCGTTGGCGTTTCAACTCGGGTGCGTTGGCGGCGCCGCGGCACTCTGCCGTCCCCTTGGGGCCGCATGCGTTACCGAAGTCCTCGAAGTAGTTGAGGACGTTGAAAGCCGCCACGCGCAGTTCGCCGCCAACCGCTGGCACGCCCCCGCGTGGGTTGGTGGCGAAGTAGTCGGCGCCCGTCGTCGGCTGCACGCGGTAGGTGTCGAAGCTGTGGTCGAGTACGCCGGTGACGTTCGCGAGCATGTCTCCGCCGCGGAAGTGGTTCGTTTGGTCGTAGGGCAGGCCGTTCGGGTGGCGGGCGGGGCTTGGGTTCTGGCTGCCCCGGCCGTCGTCGAGCAGTATGCGGGAGCGCTCGAGGTAGCTGATGGCGTCGGTCACGCCGCGGGAGCGCGGGTCGAGCCAGCTGGTCGGCTGCTGCGGCCGGGCGCTCCCGGCCCGCGGGAGCGCCAACCACACCTCGCCGTAGCGGTCGAAGTCGAAGTACTCGGCTATCACTAGTTGCTGCGGGAAGGTGACGAGCATGCCTTCGTACGCCTCGAGGTCCGTGACGGCGTCGAGCGGCAGCGAGATGCGCGCCGGCGTCGGCAGCGGAACGTCGCTTGCGCACGTGATCACGGCGCTGACGTCGGAGATCTCGGTGAGGCCGTTGAACTCCACCACGCGGCCCGTTACGCGCACGCGGTCGCCGACGGCGACGTCCGTGCGCGAGTCGAAGACGTACACCCCTTCGCTGGTGCGCGGGTCGCCGTCCGCGCCTGCGTCCTCCTCCTGCACGGCGTAGCCTCCCAGGTTCGTGCCGAACGGCGTGTCGCCGTCGCCTCGCTGGAAGTCGCCCACCACCACGCCCTGGATGGTGACGGTGGCGCCGACGAGCGGGCTGGCGGCGCCACGGCCCTGCACGGCGTGGATCTTGGTGGCTGGCGCGTTGCAGGCGGCGGCCTCGTTGCGTCCATCGGTCGCTTGGCCGGCGCTTGGCGCCGTCTGCCCGGCTGCGCCGCCCGCGCCGAGCCGGGCCTTGGGGCTCGACCGCGAGGAGCAAGCGCCCAGGGTCAACGTCAGTAGGACGACGACCAGCCAACTCGTGATCTTCCGCACGCCTCCACTCTCCCCTCGGCTAAGCCAAGCTACTACAGGCCCGCTTGACACCTCCAGAAGACCGACCTATCCTCTCAATACCCCAGTAACTGGGGGTAACGGGGCGTCGCCTCGCACCGTTGGCAGCCCAAGCACCATCCAGACGAGGTTACATGCGCCTGCTCATGACCCAAGCCAGAGTCGCCCTCTCTGAGGCCGACACGCCAACCACAGTCGCGTGGGACGCCCCAGGGGGCCTCCCCTCCCCCGCCGCGGCACGCGGAGCCCCGGCCCGCCGGGCCCCGCGCCGCCCGGTGCCGACCAGGCGCGTGGCTAGCATCCTCGACTCGTGGCGCTACGACGGTCGTTGGTGGGAACCACGCGAACTCCACCGCGACTACTACCTGCTCGAGTTGGAAGGCGGCGCGCAACTAGAGCTGTTCCGGGAGGGGGATGACTGGTGGGTGGCGAGAACGAGCGACTGACGGCTCTCCTCAACGTGCACTCCTACTTCAGCCTCGGCGCTGGCACGGCGAGCCCAACCACGCTCGTGGAGCGCGCCGCGGCCCTCGGCTACCGCTACCTGGCGCTCACGGACGACCTCAACGTGACGGGCGGCGTCGAGCTGTTCCAGGCGGCCCGTAAGCACGGCGTCAGGGCGCTGATCGGCGCAACCGTGCCCGTCAGCATCGAGGGTGAGGCGTACCCGTTCGTGCTCATCGCCGCCTCGCGCGCCGGGTACGGCACCCTCTGCAGGCTAATCAGCGTGGCGCACTCGCGCGACGAGAAGGACGTTCCGCTGTCCGTGCTCCTCGCGCATACTCACGACCTCATCCTTCTGTCCGGCCCGCGCGCTGGCGTGGTCGCCCAGTTGCTCGCCAAGCGCCGCGTTGCCGAACTCGAGAGGGTCTTGCGGCTACTGCAGGGGGCGTTCCCTGGGCGCTTCTACCTGCAGCTTTTCCACGACCGCTACCGTTGGGACGCGCGCCGCGCCCGCGTCATCAGGCGTTTGGCGCAGAGCCTCGGGTTGCCTGTCGCGAGCGCGCCAGAGGTGCGTTACGCGGCCGCGGACGACTACCGCCTGTACGACGCCATCACGTGCGCGCGGCTAGGGATCAGCGTGCAGCAACCGCACGCCAAGCGGCCGCAGAACGCCTGTCAGGCCCTCCCGAGCCCCGGCGAGGCGTTGGGGCGCCTGCCGTTCCCAGACGCGGCCCTGAACGCCGCCTGGGTGGCTGAGAGCGCCTACTTCGAGCTGCTACCGGAGCGCCTCACCCCACCAAAGGCGCGCGTTCCCGGCGGCGAGGCGCCGGAACGCTACTTGGAGGAGCGTTGTTACACGGCGCTGGTGCAGCGCTACGCGGGCGAACGTCTCGCGGAGGCGCGCACGCGCTTCGAGGAGGAGTTGACGACCATCCGCGCCCTCGGCCTTGCCGACTTCTTCCTCGTCGCCGCCGAGGTCACCGATTACTGCCGCCGCCACGGCATCTTGGCGGCGGGGCGCGGCTCGGCAGCGGCCAGCATCGTCTGCTACCTCTTGGGCATCACCATGGCGGACCCCCTGAAGCACGATCTGCTCTTCGAGCGCTTCCTGCACACGGGCAAGACGAGCATGCCTGACGTCGACATCGACATCTCGTCCGCGCGCCGCGACGAGGTGCTTGCGTGGGTCGAGGAGCGCTTCGGCGCAGACACGGAGGCCATGGTGTGCAACAAGATCACCTACCGCCTCCCCCTAGCCATCCAGGACCTTGGGCGCGCCCTCGGCCTGCCACCCGAACTGCGCAACCGCCTAACGAAGGCGCTTGGGCGCGACTTCCGTGGGCTGCGGCCCACCAGCGCGGCCAAGGCGGAGGTCGTGCTGCGCGAGGTTTTCGGCGAGGCGCCCGTGGCCGACGCGTTCCTCGGCCTCCTCGGCAGCATGGAGCGCAAGCACGTGCGTCACCTCGCGCCGCACTCCGGCGGCGTGGTGCTGGCGCGCGACCCGCTAACGCACTACTCGCCGCTCGAACGTTCGAGCGGCGGCATCAAGCTCCTGCAACTCGACAAGGACGACGCCGAGGCCATGGGTCTCATCAAGCTCGACCTGCTCGGCCTGCGCATGTTGGCGGCGCTTGAGCGGGCGCGGGAGGAGGTCATGCGTCTCGACGGGGTGTGGCTCGACCTCGCCGAGCTTCCGGACGACGTCCGCGTCTGGGACCTCATCTCCGAGGGAGCTACGTTGGGGCTGTTCCAAGTGGAGAGCCCGAGCCAGCAGCACACGAGCCGCGTCATGCGCAGCCGCAACCTGCGCGACCTCGCGCACCAGGTGGCCCTCATCCGTCCAGGGCCCATCCAGTCAGGCACGGTGCACCCGTACCTGCGCCGCAGGCAGGGGCTCGAGCCGGTCAGTTACTGGCACCCTAGCCTGCAGCCCATCCTCGAGAAGAGCTACGGCGTGCTCCTCTTCCAGGAGGACGTGCTGCGCATCGCCGTGCACTTCGCCGGCATGAGTTGGATCGAGGCCGACCGTTTCCGCAAGAAGGTGTCGGACTGGAGCGAGCCGTCAGACATCGAACCAGACAGGCGGATGTTCGTGGCAGGCGCCATGCGTCACGTGAACGCCACCTTGGAAGAAGCCGAACGGGTATTCGACGCCGTCAAGGGCTTCCAGGGTTTCGGCTTCGCCGAGTCTCACGCTTGGGCTTTCGCCATCCACGCCTACGCGAGCGGCTGGCTACGCGTGCACTACCCCGCCGAGTACTTGGCTGCCATCCTCACGGAGGAGCCGGGCATGTGGTCGCAGTCGACCAAGCGCCAGGAGGCGCGCGCGTGGGGCGTGCCCATGCTCCCGTTCGCCATCAACGCCAGCGGGGTGCATTACCGGTGCGAGCGCGTACGCCTAGCGGACGGCGCGCCGGCGAAGGCCGTGCGCCCTCCACTGTCGGCCGTGGCTGGCATCAGTCAGGACGTGGCGCGGCAAGTGCTGCTCGAGCGGTTGCAGCGCGGCCCGTACACGGGCATCGACGACGCCCACCAGCGTCTGACCCTCTCACGCGAGCAGTTCGAGGCATTAGCACGTGCGGGCGCGTTCGACGAGCTTCAGCCCCGCCGCGAGGTCCTCTACCGGGCGGGCGCGTTGGCCAACACCAGCCGAAGCGGTGAACGCGGGTTGTTCAGCGCCGCGCCGCAGGCGCCTGCGTTCGCGCCCCTCACCGTGCAGGAGCAGTACGTGTGGGACTACCAGACCACGCGCTTCAGCACCCTCGAGGTGCACGCCATCGACTTCGTGCGCGATCAACTGCGCGAGCTTGCTTGCGTGCCCCTCGCGCGCTTGCGTCAGGTGCCGCGCAAGACCGTGGTGCGCACCGCGGGGCTCGTCGTCGGCAAGCAGCGGCCGCCTACGGCGAAGGGCTTCGCCTTCTACGTGCTCGAAGACGGCCCGGTGCGCGCGCAACTGATCATCTCACCCGACCTGTGGGACGCCCAGCGGGTGCTGCTGCGTGACGCTTCGATCCTGGTCGTCGACGCCGTGGTGGAGGACACGGGCTACCAGCTCACCCTCAAGGCCCAGACGCTCGCCGAGCTGCCGGCGCCGGTAACCGTGCGGGGATACCACTTCGCTTGACTGGCCTCTCCCCTACTCGCGGGTGGGGCTAAGTAAGGTGGGGAATCGGGGGGACGCAGGGTGTCTTGGCGCCGCCTGGCTCCGCCAAGTACCCTAGATTCCCCCTTACGCTAGCGAGAGTGCGGCCTCGCCTGTCCGTCCGCTCGCCGACAGCCCCCTCACAAGTACCCCTCGCTTCCCCTTTGGCCTCCCCGGTACCCCGCCTTCCCCACCTGCGGCGCGGTTCCCTGCCCGAAGAGAGAAACCTCACACAGCTAGCAGTACCGCGGTCTCCCCCGTTGGACGACCGGCGTCCCCGCGCTTCCCCACTACAGAAAAGCCCGGCGTGACGTCACGCCGGGCCGCCTTCCATGTGACCGCGATCGTTACGCTGCGGCCTTCAGTTCCTGGATGGCGCTCCTGATCTCCTCGGCATGGCCTTCTGGTACGACGTCATCCCACGCCCGTGCCACTCTCCCGCTCGGGTCGACGAGGTACGAGCGGCGGAAGACGCCCATCTTGACGACTCCGTCCTTACCCTTGTCTCCGTAGGCGCCGTACGCCTTGAGGGTCGTCAGCTCCGGGTCGACCAACAACGGGAAGTTGAGGTCGTACTTACGCGCGAACGCCAGGTGGCTCTCCTGATCGTCGGCCGAGATGCCGAAGACCTTAGCGCCAACCCCCTCGAAGTGCGGTAACGCGTCGCGAAACTGACACGCTTCCGTCGTGCAGCCTGGCGTATCGTCCTTCGGGTAAAAGTACACGACGACCCATGACCCGAGCTGGTCTGACAGTCGCTGGATGTTGCCTGCCTGGTCAACCAGCGCGAAGTCTGGAGCCTTATCTCCTACCTTGAGCATGCTGCTACCTCCTGCACCCAGCCTAGCTCGGAGTCGGGCGTAGGAGCGCTCCGGTGGTGCATCTACCCCTAGTCTTCGACCAGCAGGCGGTTGAGTTCGTCGAGGAGTTCGGTGACGCGGCCAAGCTTGCCTGGACCTAGTGCGCCAAGGCGCCGCTTGTTGAGGAGGCGCTTGGTGCTCGCGACCAGCTGCTGCGCTGCGGGCGACACCGCCCCGCCAGCAGCGCTCTCCTCCACCCCGTCCCCGACCCGCAGCTCGGTGATGCGTCTACGAATCTGGCTCAGTGACAGCCCTTCGCCAACCGCCTCTGCCAGCAACCTCCGCTGCGCCTTCCTGTCGCTTAGCCGCGCGATGGCCTGCGCCTTCGTGAACGCCAACTGGCCGCCTCTGACGGCGTCGAGCAGCTCTGGCGGGAACTCGAGAATCGGCAACCTGTTCGTGACGAACGACGACACGCTGAAGCGCCCCAACTGCCTGAACAGCGCGCTCGCCTCGTCGCGGCGCGCCCGGTCGACCGGCCTGGAGCTGCCCCTGCCACGCTCTTCGTTGTAGAGCGCCTGAAGAAGCGCGACGACCTCGCCCCGTGAGCTGTCCAGCGCCAGCTCCAGCAACCCGAGCACCGCCTCCGTCTCCTCGACCGCGTTGAGGTCCTCGCGTTGGAGGTTCTCCGTGATGGCGATCTCGAGCGCCTCGCGGTCGTCGAGCTCCACGACGAGCGCGGGCACCTCTTTGAGCCCAGCGGCCCGCGCTGCCCGCGCGCGCCGTTCGCCCGCGACGACCTCGTAACCCTGACCCTTGCGCCTCACGATGATGGGCTCGAGTACGCCCTTGTCACGGATGCTTGCCGCCAAGTCCTCGAGGCTGGCGGCGTCGAAGTGCTTGCGTGGCTGCTGGTCGTTGTACTGCAACTCGGCAAGTGCAACGCCCGCCACCCCGGCCGTTGGCTCGACGGCGCCTAGGTCGCCGAGGATAGCCTCGAACACCGCTGCGCGGTCGATGTCCTGCTTGCGCTTCTTAACCACGGCCGTCTCCCTCTAGGCGCTCCAGCAGCTCGCCAGTCACCTGCCTGATCTCCTTGTCCGCCTCGCTGCCCTTAGCGTAAAGCGAGATCGGCATGCCGTTCACTTGCGCGTCCGAGTAATAGGCCGGTCTGCTGCCTAGCGGCGTGGACACCGGCGCCACCGCCGTGAGCTGCTCACGGATGACGCCGAGCACGTCACGATCGTGGCGCGTGCGGCGGTCGTGCTGCGTGAGCACGAACAGCGCGATCTCGAGTCCGGTTGCCGCCTTGCGGTACTCCTTGACCATGCGGATGACGGTCGGGATGCCATCGAGCCCTTTGCGGTTGGTTGGCAGCGGCACCACAACTCGGTCGGCCGCCACCACGGCTAGGGCAGACAACTGGCCGAGGCTAGGCGGCGGGTCGATCAGCACGTAGTCGTAACCCTCCAGGCGCCTCACGGCTTCGCGCAGGCGCATGACGCCCATGAAGACGCTGAGGATCTCGCGCTCCACGATCGCGATGCTGAGGTTGCTTGGGATGAGGTCCATGCCGTGAACGCGCATGGGCGCCGGCAGAACCAGCTCGTCGTCCGCCGCCAACTTGCTGCCGCCGTCGTCACGATCGAGGTCGCCGAGCACGGCAGGGTAGATGGTCTGCGCCAGCGCGACGTCATCGTCTACTCCGAGCCACTTCGTCAAGTTCGCTTGCGGGTCGACGTCGATGAGCAGGACCTTGCGTCCTAGCTCGCTTAGGACGTACCCGAC
The DNA here is from genome assembly GCA_035703635.1 of Trueperaceae bacterium. Taxonomy (GTDB): domain Bacteria; phylum Deinococcota; class Deinococci; order Deinococcales; family Trueperaceae; genus JAAYYF01. The sequence goes on from DASSXV010000002.1 coordinate 21,034, forward strand.
GTCACGGGCGGTGCTCGTCTTGGCAACGCCGCCGGCGTGGTTGAAGAACGTCAGTACCTTCACAACTAGCGCCTCCTGGAGAACAGCCCGGTTGGGCCGGGCGCGGCCAACGCACGACCGCGGCGCGCTCGACTTGAGCAACTGTTGCGGATTGTACCCCGCGCTCTGGTGAGCGCCGTTCGGCTGGCAGTTGCGGCGCTGGGTGGGCGCGCCGTAGGCGTCTCCCCGTTGTGCGTCGTTGTCGCTATAACGCTATTGCGGATAGGGGAGGCTTCGGCGGGCAGCCAGCACCTGGCGGAGCGCCCCTGACTCTGGCCGCCATAACGTTATGGCGGCCTCGACCCGCTTCAGACACCTGAACCGCGCAGGCAACACGCAGCGGTGAGCCTGCTCAGGGTTGAGGAAGGCTCCTACACGCTTCCGACGCCCCGCCATAACGTTATGGCGGCCCTTGAAACAGGGGCTTAGCTACCACCTGTTCCGCGAGGCTCGTGATCACCTCGGCCTAGCGCCAGGCGCGGCGACCCACGCTCGGGTACCGGCCGCTTCCCACTTAGGCCTCCCACTTAGGCCACCCGACTGCGTCCACGGCCGCAAGAGGTAACGGCGGCGCCCGGAGTACCCTCCGATACCCACATGACTCGCCAGCGCCTCTCTCGCTGGGCGCTGGCCTGCACGCTTGGCGATCGGACCCGAGCAGGGGAGAGGAGTCACGCTCACCAAACCCCGGTGCCGACGGAGAAATCTCCACGTAGGCAACCACGGCGTACCGTTCTAGGCGCTGGCGCCGCCAGCATCAGGCGCAGCTCGGAGTCGAGGGCTGTTGGCCGCTCCGACCCGAACGAAATCGGCAGGCCGCCAGGGCGCCGGCAGAAGTCAGCGGGGAAATCTGCGGGACTAAGGTCAGGTAGTGGGGAACCTGCGGAACCGCTGGGGTCCGCGACTGCGGTCGCCGACAGCGCGCGCTTAGGCAATCGAAGGGGGAAATCAGGGGAACCTCGGCGCTCAGCCTGGTGCAAGTGGGACAGTCGGGGGACCTTCGGGCGTGGGGTGGATCCTTCTTGACTTGCTACCAGCAGCACTGGTTGCTGTTCTTTAGACAAGGAGCTTTACATTCTCTTTAATGGCCGGCCGACGGGGCCCGTCCCTGACGCGAGAATCAGACTTCGGCCGGGAAAGCGGCGGTACGCTCGTGGGACAGCGCGGGGACCGAAGCGGGACGTGCGCGGTACGCGTGTGGGCAACGGAGGGTACCAAGGGGGAACGGCAAGGTACCGAGGAGGGGAAATGGGGGGACCAAAGCGACGCGGCTCCGGTAAGTGGGGAAGAAGGGGGAAAGGTTGACCACGACTCCCCACTAGCCGTATCATCTGCGCAAGCACAGGGCGCGGTCGGCGCCCGCGACGGCGAGCAAGGCTGGGCTTAGCCTAACGCCAACGTCTGAACCGCAGGCGGACGCCCAACCAAGGGGAGTAGGTAAGCGTGACAACGAGCGAGGCCTACGACGGGGACGGCGCAAGCGCCCGGAGAGGCGAGACCGCGGTAGAAGCCGGCACGCCACCCATAGGCGAGCTCGTCGAACCGCTCGGCGGCCGCCACCGCACGCAGCGGCCAAGGAGCAAGATGAGGCAGGCGCCTCGGCGCGCCGGCAGCTCGTTGGCCGTCACTCAGGCCAACCCCCTCGCCCTCAGCAGGCAAGAGATGGGCATCCTCACCAAGCGCCTGCTCGTGCTTGCCTTGTCGGACATCAGCAAAGAAGATCTCACGCTCGAACCGATCCGCATCACGGCCTGGGAGTACGCGCAGCTTTTCAACATCAGCGGCAAGAGCATCTATTCGCGCATCGAAGAATCGGCTAGGGAACTGCTCGAGCAGACCATCCAGATCAAGGAGCCGAACGGCGACTGGGTGATGTTCCAGTGGGTGTCGGAAGCGCGTTACGACAACGGTCGCGAGGCGGGGCAGATGGCCGCGATCGAGATCAAGATTCACGACCGCCTCAAGCCGTACCTCCTGCAGCTGCGCCGCGACTTCAGCATCATCCCGACCGACCAGCTGTTGTCGTTCGAGAGCTTCAACAGCATGCGTCTCTTCGAAGTGCTCTACACGGCGAGTTACGCAGGCGAGCGCAACCAACTGATCTTCGACGTCGACGACCTCAAGCTCCGGCTCGGGCTCGACGGCAAGTACGAACGCTTCAAGGACTTCCGCTACGTTTTAGACAGGGCACAAGAGGAGTTCGCAGCCTATACGTCACTCGCGTTCGACTACGAACCACACAAGGTGGGCCGCAAGTTCCAAAGGGTGTCGTTCAGCATCAGGCGCAACGACGTCTTCCAACCGCGCGTCCGCTTGCCTGCCAGCCTCGCGAGCCGGGTGGCCAAGAGCGCGGACAAGGAGCAACTCCTCAAGGAGCTCCAGGCGGCGGACGCGCTGCGCGACATCGGCTGGACCCAAGACCCCGAGCGCAGCGTCGCGCGTCACGGCGCGCAACGCGTCCTCGACGTGGTGGCATACGCCCGCGTACTCCAGGAGCGCTCCGAGCGCGCCGGCCGCCCGATATTCAACCTCGGCGGCTTCGTCAACAGCCTCCTCCAGCAGGGAGTAGAGCCGCCCAAGCAAGACGTTGCCGAGGCCAGCGGACCGCAGCCGCTCAACCGCGAACAGGCGCGCGCCATCGCCACCACCATCGCAGACGCCATGCACCGCGCAAGGCGGCAGCTGGCGGAGTCCGCATGGGACGACCTCAACCGCGACCAACGCGACCTCGTCCACACGCTGATGCAGGCAACCGTCCACCGCTTCACGCTCGAACGCCTCGAAGCAGACGGCTGGCAAGGCGCACTGTACGAAGCCAGTCGCATGGACGTCATGACCACCCACAACTTCCTGACGCTCCCACCCCACCTGCAAGATCTCGCGTCGTACCTCAAGACCTACGACCCGCTCGTCGAGTACGGACCGGAGGAGCGCGCGAAGATCCTCGCTGAACTCAAGGAAGTCCAGTAGGAGGCAAGCCATGTGCGGTCGTTACACCCTCTACCACCATGAGGACGACCTGGCGTCACTCTTCGAAGTCGCCACGTTCCCGCTCGAGGAACGCTACAACATCGCTCCAACGCAACTCGTTCCCGTCGTGAGGGAACGCCAGGACGGCACTCGCGAGCTAGACAGTATGCGCTGGGGGCTAGTGCCTCACTGGGTGAAGGACCCGAGCGAGTTCAAGGCCAACCTGTTCAACGCCCGCTCGGAGAGCGCGGCAGAGAAGCCATCGTTCCGGGACGCCATGAAGAACGGGCGCTGCCTCATCCCGGCCAGCGGCTTCTACGAGTGGAAAGCCGCAGGTAGCGGCAAGCAGCCATACTTCATCCACCGCAAGGACGGCGCCCCGCTGGCGTTCGCGGGCCTCTACGCGTACTGGGGCAGGGGAGAGGGCGCGCTACTCAGCTGCACCATCCTCACGACCGACGCCAACGACGACATGCGGCCGCTACACGACCGCATGCCCGTGATCCTCGAAGCGGCGGCATGGGAGAGATGGCTGGACCCAGGCGAACACGACCCCAGGGCAGTCGAAGACCTGCTGACGCCAGCCGCGGACGGCCTGCTCGAGAGCTGGCCGGTGGCCAAGACAGTGGGCAACGCGCGCGTAGACTCCCCTGAGCTAGTCGCGAGAGCGTGAGGGCCAGGCGGCGCAAGCCAGGGAGTGGTGGACGGGCAACAAAAAACAGCGCCCGTAAGCGCTGATAAAGAACATCTTACAGCTTTATGCACTATTCGTCAAGACGATGCAGCCGTGCGGCCCTGGCGGCGCACGTGAGGCGTCGCGAAGGCCCGTCAAACGCCCGCGACGGGCGAGGCAGCGCGGCGCTTGGCGCTAGCCGACTTCGCCATCCACGCCGAGTAGGCGGCCAGCAACCCAGTCGCGGACAAGCCCCACAGGGCAGCAGCGTAGTTGCCGGTGCTCACATACGACAGCCCAACGGCCAGCGGCGCGAAAGTCTGCGCCACGGCGATCAGCGTGGCCATGGCGCCGTTGATGGCACCGTAGTGGGCGGAGCCGAACGCCTCGCCGACCAGCCCGGCCCGCACCAAGGTGCTCGCGCCGTTAGCCAAGCCGAACAGGACCGCGAAAGTCCACCGGCCGACGGCGCCAGGCACCAGGAGCAACGTTGCCAGGGCGGCTACGCGCGTCAAGTAAGTCGTGACCGCTAGGGAGTAGAGACTCACGAGGCGCGCGGCAGGTGCGAAGATCACCCGCCCTGCCACCTGAACCAGGCCGACGGCGCCAGCTACCGCGGCGACCAGGGCGGGGGAGTGACCGCGTTCGAGGAGCAGCGGCACCGTGTGAGCCGCCACCGCTACGATCGCGAGGCGGTCGAAGACGAACGCGCTCGTCAGCCACCAGAACAGCCTGGAGCGCAACGCCTCCGCCGTCGTGCCCGCCGGTTCGGCCGCCGCAGCGTCCTGCTCAGGCGCCGGCTTCGGCTGTAGCCCGTCCGGGTGCTGCCCGAACCGCCGCGGGTTATCCCTGATGATCAACGCATGTAGCGGCAGGCTAGTGACCAAGAGGAGGAGCGCAAGGCAACGCAGCGCCGTGCGCCAGCCGACGGCCTCGAGCAGACCCGTCGCCAAGGGAATGAAGATCGTGCTCGCGAGCCCAGCCACCATGGTGACGACGAGCATCGCCCTGATGCGATCGCGTCTGAACCAAGCGGCGATGACGGTGAACGCCACGTCGTAGAAGCTGAGGCCCATCGCGATGCCTACGCCTGCTTGAGCGGCGTAGACCACGACAAGCGACGGCGCGTACGACCACAGCAACACGCTCGCGGCGCCAAGTAGCGAACCAACGCTCATCGGCACCCTGGCCCCGCGCGCGTCAACCCAGCTGCCGATGGGGACTGCCGCAAGGCCAGACAGCAGCAGCGCGAGCGAGAACGCTCCCGCCGTCTGGGCCCTCGTCAGGCCGAGCTCGGCCTCCATCGGCAGCGTGAACACGCCGTACGAGTAGTACAAGACGCCGTAACCGATCGTCTGCGTGGCCGCCAGGGTCCAAGCGATACGCCAGCCGTGGAAACGCATGGGGAACAATATCAACGACGACTTTGCGCAACCACGGCCCCGCTTCGAGCCCAGCGGCACATGGCACGCGCTAACCTCACGCATGGCCCGCTTCGTCGCTAAACCACCGACAGCACGCGGCTACGCTAACGGCGGCCCCGCGAACCCCCTCGTGGCTACTGGAGTTCCCCTGCGCTGGGGAGTGGTAGCAACCGGCAAGATCGCTCACACCGTCACCGGGCAACTAGCGCTGCTCGAGGACGCACGCTTACAGGCTGTGAGCAGTCGCGCCGCAGACAAGGCGGCCGCCTTCGCTGCCATGTACGGTTTCGCGGCCAGCTACTCGGACGACGCCGCCCGCACTGGTTACGAGGCGCTGGCTGCCGACCCGCAAGTCGACGTCGTCTACGTCGCCACGCCACACGGGCAACACCATCAGGTCGTCATGCAGCTGCTGGCCGCCGGCAAGCACGTGCTGGTGGAGAAGGCGTTCACGGTGAACGCCCGCGAGGCAGCCGAGCTCATCGCGCTGGCCGGCGACCGCGGTGTGTTCCTCATGGAGGCGGTGTGGACACGCTTCCTCCCGGCATACCAGGCCGTGCTAGACGTTCTCGCCGGGGGAGGGATCGGCGCGGTGCGCTACGTTCAAGCCGACATGGGTTTCATGGCGGAGCGCGACCCCCGCACCCGCCTGTGGGCCCCTGCGGCAGGAGGCGGCGCACTACTAGACTTAGCGGTCTACCCACTAACTTGGGTGATCGGCGCACTCGGTTTCCCGACCGCCGTACAGGCAAGCGGACGCCTCAACAGCGAGGGAGTCGACGAACTCAGTGCACTAGCCCTGAGCTTCCCTGGCGGCGAGCAGGCCCAAGTGCTCGTGTCGTTCGTGTCGGACAGCACCCGCAAGGCGCGCATCGTCGGCACGGAAGGTTACGTCGAGACCGACGCGCCACTCACCAAGCCGGAGGGTTACACGGTGGTCGGGGCGGGGCAGCTTCACCACGAGAGTGTCCCGCACGGCTACGAGCCGTACACCTTCCAGTTGCGCGAGGTGACGCGCTGCATACAGCATGGGATGCTGGAAAGCCCCACCATGCCGCTCGAGCACACGCTGAGGACCATGCGCTTGCTAGACGAGGTGCGCGAGCAACTCGGAATGACCTTGCCGAACGACGCCACTGGCGAATGACCGGCTAACCTCCGCCCCGTAAGGCGAGTTCACTAGCGTGAGTTGTATGCCGCACTACTAAACGCGGCGCGAAGCTCCGAGACCCTTGCCTATGCTGAACCCATGCGCGAACTCCGATGGCGACAGAAGCACAAGCCCCGCGTGGCGGCCCTTGCCGCCTTCTGGCTCGTACTCGCCGCCCTGCTCCTGAGCGGTTGTCGGATCGAACGGCCCGTGGTGGTCGCGTTCCCGGACGACGCCCGCGTGCTCGACGGGGAGTGGCAGCTGATCAAGACGGGCTTGGCTAGCTGGGTCGGACGCGTCGTAGCGGCCCCAAGCTCCGAGCGCATCGTGTTGTTTCAGGGTCAGAACAGCTGGCTGTACGAGCGCGGTGTGGGTGGGGTGTGGGCGGAGGGCGACGGCGCGCCTTACCAAAGCTTCGCCGATGCCCCTTACGACCCCATCTCCGCTGCGTTGGTGCAACTCGAGCGTAGCGGCGCCGCCGTAAGCGTGACTACCGTGAGCCTTGACTCCGGAGCCGTCACCACCCAACTCGTGACCCTGCCACCCGCCACCACGTTCACCGCCTTGACGGTTGCGTCGGGGCGCCTGTTCGCGCTCCAGGGCGCGAACACAGAGAGCCCGTGGCTGCACTGGTGGGGCCTCGCCACCGGCGCCGCGGAGGGCTCGGTGGCACTGCCGCCGTTCCCTGACGGCATGAAGGTGAGCAGCAACCGTAGGCTGCTGTCCTTCTGGGACGTCGGTCGTGGCGACGTGACCGTCGTAGACACCACCGCGCCGAGCGCTGTGCGAACCTTCTACCAGGGCACGTGCAGGGGCGGCTGGCCAGCGGAAGCCAGCGACGACGGGCGTTGGTTCGCGACTATCAACTGCCTTGGTACGCTCACCGCCCTCGATCTGAGCGAGCCGAACCCAACTTGGCGCACACTTGGAGTCAAGCCAGACGCAGCGGTACGGTTCGCGCGCGGAAGCAGCCGCGTCGTCTGGCAGGACGAAGCCGGAACCGTGTGGGCGAACGACGTTAGCGTGGGGGAGACGATCAAGCTCCGAGACGCGGCCGGTGGCCAAGTGGACAACTGGGACCTCGCGGCTACCCTGGACGTCGACGACGTCAACGGCCAGATCGTAGCCGCCACTGCAAGTGGCCAGGTTGAGGTCACTCGCCCCGGCACGGCAGTCGAGCTGTTGCCTCACCTCGGCGACCCCAGCGCCAGGATGACCCTCAGCGCGGAGCCTCCAACTGGCGAGTCGACCTTCAGCGGTTATGCGTTCACGGGCGACCTCGTGTGGAGCGGCGACCAGGCGGCCGCTTTGGCGGTCGCAGGCGCGGTAAGCGCCTCCTACTTCCACGACTACCGGCTGAGCCCGCAGATGGCGCCCCCACCCAGCTTGCGAGGTTCGGCCGACATCGGCCCAGCGGACGCGCCGCTCTTCACGCTGCGCTTCGGCGCGGACTCTAGGCTGGCCAAGGAGTTTGATGGCGTGCTCCACGACGAGAACGCCGACGTCAGCTACCGCGTCAGACTCTCGAGAACAAATAACTGACCCGCGGAACTCCGCGGGTCAGATGGCACGTGAGTTGATCTCGGCGGGCAAAGCTTAGGCGCTGATCTCCGCCCGCTCCGGAGCCGCAACGCGCTCCAGCAAGTACGCGACCACGTCGGCGGCGCTGTACGAACCGTCATCAGCGTCAAGGAGAGGCACGATGGCGGCGAGGTCGTCGCCGCTCGTCACCAGCGGCTGCTCGGTGACGCCACGCTTACGCGCCTGACCGAGGCCGACATCGGCCATGAGGGCGTTGCAGAGGCACTTGCGGCCAACGGTGTCCTCGACCTTACCGCCCTTGCGGACGTAATCAGCCACGGGCTCTGCGGGGCAGCGGTAGCCTGCCTCGCCCTTCTCGTCGCGGTAGACCTCACGGAGGTAACCGAGGTCGCATACGCGGCGGCGCTCCTCGTAAACGGGCGCCTCCGAGAGCGTGCCTGGGATCTCGACGACCTTGAAAGGGAAACCCGTCGGCGAGGCGAGCGGGTCGGTGAAGACCTGCGCGCGGCCAGCCGCGGTCATCTCGAGCACGGCGCGTTTGATGCCAGTAGTGATGCCAGACTCGCGGCAGTAGGCGAAGAGCGTGCCGACCTGCACTCCGGCGGCGCCAAGCCCCTGCGCCCGCTCGAGTCCCTCGGGCGAGCCGTAACTGCCAGCCAGCCAGAACGGTAGGCCGAGCTCGCGGATCTTCTCTAGGTCAGCGATGTCGCGCTCGCCGTACACGGGCTGCCCGCTCTCGTCGAACACGTTCTTCGTACGCGGCGGCGCGTTGTGCCCCCCGGCCGTTGGCCCCTCGACGACGAAGCCCTGGACGGAGCCGTTCGCCTTCTTATGAAGCATGCTGGCGAGCGAGTGCGTTGAGACGATGGGGAAGAAGTCGGGTCGCTTGAGCGCAGGCATGCCGGTGGCCCCGAAGCTCGCTGGGTCGAACAGCAGCGGCGGTGCGTCGCTAGCGTCCTTGTCGTGCTCGGTGATGTCCAGCCGAAAGGTCGCGGAAGCGTGCTCCGCCAAGCGGTCGAGCGCGCCGGGGACCTCGCGTGGGATGCCAGCGCCCATCAGCACGTTGTCTACGCCTGCCAACATGGCGCCGTACAACGCAGACAAGTTCGGGAGCTGCAGTTTAGTGAGGAGGTTGACGCCGACCTTGCCGTCGTGCCCCTCTTTCGCGAGGAACACCTCGACGAACGAGCCGAGCATGCTGAGGGCGTGATGGACGTGATTGTCGATCACGGTCGGCATCGGCGCGCGCAAGTAGGGCTTGCCCGGCGGCCGGCCGTCTGGCAAGAAGTACCGCGCTAAGGTGGTCTTGACGATCTCGGGGAAGGGGAAGGCCGCCATGGCGCGCCTAACGACCCCGTCACTGTCGCCGTCCTGCAGGCGCCTGACGAGTACCGTGTCAATGCCAGTCGCCGAGACCACGCCAAGCTGGCCGATGGAGGAGACCGCTCTGGCCAGCCGCCAGTTGGAAACCGCGACCCCCATACCGCCTTGGATGATAGCTGCTAAGTGGATGATTGGGCACCATAACCCGGTGAGTGTCCGGGTAGTGAGAACTAGGTGACGTAGCGCCTATCTGCGCTTCACCTGTCATGCTGGTAGTCGATGTTCGCGATGCTCAATTTCAGGATCACGGCGGCGCTTGCCGCGTTGCAGGTTTTCATCGTCACGGTCTTGTGGGCTGACGGCCCTTGGCTCTTCGGCGCCGTCGTCGGCGTAGTCAACGCCGCCGCACTCGTCGGCTTCGGCCGCTCGATCATGGCGGCGCGCACCGTCACCTCCCAACCTCAGGCGACCCGCGCCGTCTACCTCGCTGCGCTCGGCGGGTTCCTCGTGCAGCTCGCTTTGGGGCGGCTCCTGCTCGCCAACGACCGCGCCGTCCTCCCAACTTTGGCGGTGCTCGGCGCTGCGCTCGCGCTGATCGTCGTCTACTCCCTCACCCTTAACAGGCTTACGCGGTCGAAGTAGCTCGGTTCTTGCCTAGTCGCCGTTGAGCACGAGCTCAGCGCAACCCAGGCGCTGGGTGCGCTCGAGCACGCTCACGACTTGCTCGTGGGCGGCGCCCACGGCGCCAAGCAGGTCGCGCCCGCTAAGCAGCCCATGAACGACCATCGCAGAGAAGAGGTCGCCAGTTCCCTTGGCGGCTGACGCCACGCGCGGGTGGCGCACGACGGTGTGATCGTCCGCCGTCACGATAAGCACTTGGGCTTCGCCCGCGCGCGCTTCGGCTGGCGCTGCGCTCGTCACGACCACCCAACGAGTGCGGCCGCGCAGGAGCTTGCGTGCCTCCGTGACGGTTTCCGCCATGGTGAGCGCGCCGCGGCCAGCTAGGCGCTCGAGTTCGAAGGCGTTAGGGGTGAGGCCCGTCGCGACGTCGATCAGGCCACCGAGCGCAGCCGGCAGTTCAGGGTGTACGTAAAGGCCGCTGTCGTAATCGCCCATGACCGGGTCGACTACCACGAGCAGGTCGGGTCGCTCGTGGGTGACTTCGGCGAGCCACGCGCCGAGGGCCGCCGCCTGCGCGGGAGACCCGAGGTAACCAACGAGCACGGCGCGCGCGTGCGTGAGGGCGCCGCGCCTGCGGATGTCTGCCAGGAAGCCCTCGAACCACTCCTGCGGGATGGCGCCGCCACTCAACGTGTCGTACTGCGGGACGTTGCTGAGGAAGACCGTCGGCACCGCAACGACGTTCATGCCCCTCGCCTGTAGAGTCGGCACGGCGACGCTGTTCCCGACGCAGCCGTAGCAGACCATGGACTGCACCGACACCACGTCGACGGGTAGCGGCTCCAACTTAGCGGGGTCCACCATGCTTGCCTCCAGGATTACGCCGCGACCTAATCGTTCTTAGGCCAGTAGTAGGTGTCTGGCAGTGAGCGTGCACCGAAGATCGACTGGCCGACGCGCACTACGGTGGCGCCCTCCTCGATGGCCAGCTCGAAGTCGCCTGACATCCCCATGGAGAGGCCAGCCACGTTCACGCCGTCTGGCGCCTCTTGCAGCAGCCTGTCCCGCAGTTCGCGCATGCGCACGAAGCACGGCCTGACGAGCGCCATGTCCGTCGAGAAGAGGGCAAGCGTCATGAGACCCTGCACCCGCAAGCGCGGGTAGTTCGGGAGTTCCTGCACGAACGCGGGGACTTCTTCGGGTGCCAGGCCGAACTTGCTCTCCTCGGCCGAGCTGTTCACCTGAACGTACACGTCGATGCTGCGGTCCTCACCCTCCAGGCGCCGCTCGAGCGTCTCGGCCACCCGCAGGCTGGAGAGCGCCTGGAACTCGCTCGCGAAGCGCGCAACGTGGCGCGCCTTGTTCGTCTGCAAGTGCCCAATGACGGACCACTTGAGGTCGGTGAGATCCGGTAGCGCGTCGTGTTTGCGCATGGCCTCCTGCACCTTGTTCTCGCCCAAGTACCGGCAGCCGGCCTCGTAAGCCATCCGGATACGGTCCTCAGGAACCGTCTTGCTCACCGGCAGTAGCCGCACCTCGGACGGGTCGCGCCCCACGCGGCGGCAGGCCGCCGCGATCCGTTCCTTGACGGAGGCCAGGTTGGCCGCGATGTCGTGGGCACTGTTGGCCGTGGGAGTATCGTGCGGGTCAAGCGGGAAAGTCACGTTGGTCACCGCCACGTAGGATAGCCCGAGATGAGGCGCTAACGCCGCGGCGACGCCTCATGAAGCGGAAGGGACAACATGAACCGCGCCGGTGTGTACGACAGCTTCAAGTCCAGCCTCTTCGCACTCCTCGACGAGTTCTTCGAGGGGCCGCCACCTGGCGCCGATGGCACCTACGCTCTCGACCGGGCAGGTAGCTTCCGGCATACGCTCGCCGGCGTTAGCGCCGCGGACGCATCGCGCTCCGCGTTCCAAGGCGCGACTACGGTAGCTGCTCAGGTCATCCACACCACCTACTACTTGACGAACTTGCTCCGTTACCTAGAACCGAGCACCGCAGCTGGTCAGGTCGCGGATTGGCCGGGGAGCTGGGCCCGCTCGGTGGTCGACGCTGCCGAGTGGGACGCCGCGCGCGCTGAACTGTTCGCCGCTTACCTAGAGGTCAAGCGCGCCATCGGGGCCATGACCGACTGGTCGGGAGATCAGTTCATAGACGCGATGGTGCCGCTAGCGCACAGCGCATACCACTTGGGCGCAATTCGGCAACTGACGAAGGCCCTTACGGCCAACTAGGGCGTCACGCCGCCGTGGTGGGCGGCCGCCGCGGGCGGCGGCTTTGGCTAGGCGTTCTCTGCAAGCGACAGGCGGTAGGCGGGCATCAGTTCGTCCGGCCCTCTCACTAGGAAGCGCAAGTCGCGCAGGATGCCATCATGCAGGGCGTAGATCCACGCTCGCACCGTGAGGTCGTGGCCGTTTGCCCACGCTTCTTGCACGATGCTCGTGTGGCAAACGTTGCGCGCCTGCTCGATGGCGTTCAGCTCAGCCAAGCGGTTAGCGCGCATGCCAGGCGGCAACGAGTCGAGGATGCTCGAGTGCTTGGCGGCCACGTCCTTGACGTGCCGCAGCCAGTTGTCGAGCAGCCCGTGGCCCTTCCCGTCGAGCGCGGCAGATACGCCACCGCAGCCGTAATGGCCGACTACGAGCACGTGTTCGACCTTGAGGACCGAGACGGCGAAATCGAGGACGGTGAGGGCGTTGAGGTCCGCGTTGGCCATGACGTTGGCGACGTTGCGGTGCACGAACACTTCGCCTGGCTCGAGGCCAGCGATGACGTTGGCGCTCACTCGCGAGTCCGAGCAGCCTATCCAGAGGTAGCGCGGCGCCTGTTGAGTCTCGAGCCGGTCGAAGAACTCAGGGTCGCCGGTTAGCATGTTGGCCGCCCACTCGCGGTTGCGTGCTAGAAGGTCTGCTGGGTCAGCCACAGGCCGAGTTTACGGTAAGCGGCGACGGCTCATGGCCGACCGCCGCGGCGTTCAGGTGAAGGCGACGAGCAGCCAACCGAGCAGCAGGCTGAGGAGCGTCACCGGCACCCCGACGCGCAAGTACGAAAAGAAGCCCACTTCGACCCCGAGCCGCCGCGCAGATTCCGCGACGATGAGGTTGGCGACGGACGCGACGAGGGTCAGGTTGCCTGCCAGTGTGCTCGCCATCGCGAGCGTGATCGCGACTGCGTTCGAAGCAGCGTGAGGCAGCGCTGTCACCTCAAGAGCGGGTAGCAAGATGAGCACGGCAGGCACGTTGCTCACCAGGGTGGAGAGGCCGGCGGTCACCACGGTAAGCAGGCCCAGATCGGCGGCGCTTGGAACTGCCGCCAGGGCGTCGCCGCCTAACAGGCCGAGCAGCCACTTGGCGGGCAGACCCGTGCTCGCCAACGCCCCAACCACGACGAACAGCCCTCCGAACAAGACGAGGAGCTCGTAGTCAACGCGCCGCAGCAGGACGGTCGCGGCCCGCCCGTGGCCTACGAGAAGAACGACCGCCGCCGTCAAGGCCGCCAAGGCGACCGGGACGCCAGCCATGAACGCGACCAACATGGCGAGTACGGTCACGCCGCTCAACCACAACTTGCCTCGGTCCACGTGCGCGGTGGCCTCGTGCCCCGTGGGCGCGAGCGGCCGTGGCAGGGCGCGCAAGTCGCCCCTGAAGGCGACGAGCAAGGTGCAGAAGGTGACGGCGAGCGCCGCCAGCGCCACCGGGCCGAGGCGCAAGGCGAACGGTCCATAGCCGATTCCGGCGCTTACGGCAACGAGCACGTTCTGTGGGTTGCCCGTGATGGTCGCTGCGCTACCTGCGTTGGCGGCGAGCGCGAGCCCGAGGAGGTAGGGAAGTGGTTTCAGGCCGAGCCGTTGCGCCGCCCGCACCACCATGGGCGTAAGCATCAGCACGACCGTGTCGTTGAGGAAGAGGGCAGAGAGCACGCCGGAGCTGACCACAAGGAGCGCTAGCAGGCGCTTGGGTCCGAGCGTGCCGCGCGTGACGAGGCCGGTGAGGCGCCTGAAGGCGCCGGCGCTCGCTAAAGCGGCGTTGACGACCATGAGGCCGAACAACAGGAGGAGGACCTCGCCGTTGATCATGCGCCAGGCGTCGTCTAGGTCGATGACCCCAACGACTAGCAACGCCGTCGCGCCCGCTGCGGCCATGACGGCGCGGCTGACGGGTACGCCCGGAAGGCGGCCGAAGGCTACGCCGACGAGGGTAACGCCGCTCACGAGCAAGGTGAACCAGGTACTCGGAGGCTCCACCAGCAGAGGATATGTGACGGGAGTGGCCGGGAGGTTCGGACCGTTGCCGGCTCCCCGTTGTGCGCCCCATCACACCGCTACCTTAATAACTAAGGTAGCCTAAAGCCATGCTCGCTCCGACGCTCTACATCTTGGCCTTCTTCCTTGGCATCAGCGTGCTCATGGGCATCTTGCTTGCCGTTCACGACGGGATCGAGTACCTAGTCACCCGCCGCAACGCCGCGCTCGCCGCCGCTCGGGTTCTCGGCGGGCAGGGGTTCGCAGCCGGCCCTGCGCGGCGCGACCTGCGCCAGTTCGTGGTGGTGTCAACTAGCCAGCAGCCAGAGCAAGGCGGCGTGGGTACCGCTAGCCGCGAGCTGCCGAATTGGTTCGAATCCGCCAGCCGCGACGTCATGGTGCAGCCAAATGCCCTTCATTACCGTGCGTTCCCGGCGCGGGCCAGCAACGCGCGCGGCGGCCGCCGCGCCCATCGCGGCGCCCACCGCGCAGGCTCAACCATGGGCAAGCGGGCGGAGCGGTAAGCGGCCGCTGCGCCGCTGCATCCCTGCGCCGCTGCGTAGCCGCGCGCTTGGCACTACGATGGCAGCATGACCGTCACGACCGAGGTTGCAACCAGGCTGGCCAGCCTGCGCGACCAGATCAACCACCACGATTACCGCTACCACGTGCTCGACTCGCCCGAGATCTCCGACGAGCAGTACGACCAGCTCATCAGCGAGCTGCGCACGCTCGAGGCGGCACATCCAGAGCTAGTAACACCCGACTCGCCAACCCAACGCGTTGGCGGCGCTCCAGTCGCCGGCCTCGCCACGGCGCGTCACGCCCACCCGATGCTCAGCCTCGACTCCAGCCCCAAGCCAGAAGACCTGCGCGCCTTCGACGCGCGCTTGCGGCGCGCCATCACGGGCATCGGCGGCAATGCCGAGGAGGTCGCCTACTCGCTCGAACCGAAGATCGACGGTCTCAGCGTCGAACTCGTTTACGAATCAGGCGCGCTCGTGCGCGCCGTTACCCGCGGCAACGGCGAGGTCGGCGAGGTGATAACCGCCAACGTGCGCACCATCCGCAGCGTGCCGCTGCGCTTGCGGACTGGCGGCGTCCCTGTCCCTGCCAGCGTCGCGGTGCGCGGTGAGATCTACCTGCCCATCAACGACTTCGATGAGGTGAACGAGGCCCTCATCAACGAAGGCAAGCAGCCGTTCGCCAACCCACGCAACGCCGCGGCTGGCAGCGTCAGGCAACTCGACCCAAGCAATACGGGCCGGTGGCCACTCAGCATCTACTGTTACGACGTGCTAGACGGCGCCACTTTCGCAACGCAAGCGGATCTGCTGGCAGCGCTGGCGGGCTGGGGGTTCCCCGTCAACCCCCTCAACAGCAGCACGGCCCACGTAGCTGGCATCCTCGACTACTTCGCGCAGATGGAGGAGAAGCGCGACGAACTCGCCTACGAAGTCGATGGCGTCGTCGTCAAGCTGCAGAACGTCGCGCAGCGCGCGCAACTCGGCACCACGGCGCACCACCCGCGCTGGGCGTACGCCGTCAAGTTCATCCCACGGCAAGAAGTCAGTCAGGTCCTCAAGATCATCGCCGGCGTTGGGCGCACGGGCATCATCACCCCGGTCGCGCTCCTACGGCCCGTGAACATCGGCGGCGTGACGGTTAGCCGCGCGAACCTTCACAACATCGAGGACATCGAACGCAAGGACATCCGCGTCGGTGACACGGTTCGCGTCGAACGAGCAGGCGACGTCATCCCGCAAGTCGTCGAGCGCGTCGACACTGGCGACGAGCGCGGCGCCCCGTTCGAGATGCCCAGCCACTGCCCATCGTGCGGCACCCTCCTCATCAGGCGTGGCCCGTACACCGTCTGTCCCAACTCTTTCGAGTGCCCTGGCCAACTAGTCGGACGCCTGACCTACTACGGCAGTCGCGGAGGCCTAGACATCGAGGGTCTAGGGGAGAAGACCGTCACGCAACTCGTCGAGCGCGACCTCGTCAAGCGCTTCCCTGACCTGTACGACCTCACCACCGCGCAACTATGCGAGTTGGACGGCTTCGCTGAGCGCTCCGCGGAGAAACTCAAAGACGCCATCGACGCGTCGCGCACCCCCGAACTCGCGCGCTTCATCACGGCCCTCGGCGTACCGGAAGTAGGCGTGACGGTCGCACGCACCCTCGCGAGGCATTTTCGCACCTTCGAGCGCCTGCGCCGCGCCGAAGTAGACGACCTGATGCAGGTCAACGGCATCGGCGCCGTCATGGCTGGGCACATCCACGGCTTCTTCAACGAACCGCACGCCGTCAAAGTGCTAGATGACCTGCTGGACGGACGCGTAACACCCCAACCAGAAGAGGCCGAAGCGCCAGCCGGTGAGCAACCGCTGAGCGGCCTGACGTTCGTGTTCACCGGCGCCATGCAGGGGTTCACGCGCGAAGCTGCCGAGGAACTCGTCCAGAGCCTCGGCGCCAAGGCGTCCGGGTCAGTCAGCAAGAAGACGAGCTACGTGGTGGCCGGGGAGAGCGCGGGCAGCAAGCTGACGAAGGCGCAGGCCCTGGGAGTCACCGTGCTGAGCGAAGAGGCGTTCGAGGCGCTCCTGGCCGAGCACGGCGCCAGCATCGGTGGTGGGAGCGCATGAGCAACGCAGAGATGGCCCGCCTGCTCGAACAGTACGCTGACCTGAACGAGATCAACGGCGAGAACCCGTTCAAGGTGCGCGCTTACCGCAACGCGGCAATGGCGGTGCTCGCGCTCACCCAACCAGTCGAGGCCCTCGTCGCCGCAGGCGAACCTCTTACCGACATCAAGGGCGTCGGCAAAGAGATCGCGTTGAAGCTAAGCGACATGGCCACCACTGGCAAGCTGGACCAACTCGACGAACTGGCGAAAGAGGTGCCCGTCAGCCTCATCGAGCTAACGCGCGTCAAAGGTGTCGGCCCGAAGCTGGTCGAGAGCCTCTGGAAGAACCTCGGCATCACCAGCGTTGCGGCGCTCGAGGAGGGCATCAAGGCTGGCAAGCTCGACGGGTTGCCCGGCGTCGGAGCCAAGAAGCAGGAGGCCATTCAGCGCGGCATCGAGGCTTACCACCGCAACGTCGGCCGCACGCGGATCGGCGAGGTCGACGCCATCATCGAACCGCTCCTCGCGCGCCTCCGCGCAGTCAAGGGCGTTGAACGTGTTGAGGTGGCGGGGTCCTACCGCCGCAGGCAAGAGACCATCGGCGACGTCGACCTCCTGGCGGTAACGAAGGACGGCAAGGGCGCAGAGGCCGTAACGCGCGAGTTCACAGGCTACACGGAAGTGACTGAAGTCCTCGGCAGCGGCCAGACGCGCTCAAGCGTGCGACTAGCGAACGGCATCCAGGTCGACCTTAGGGTCATCGAAGGCGCTTCCTTCGGAGCGGCGCTGCTCTACTTCACCGGCTCCAAGGCGCACAACGTGGCGTTACGCCAACTCGCCCTCGACCAGGGCCTGCACCTGAGCGAGTACGGCCTCTTCGAGGGCGGAGGCAACAGCGAGACGCCAGCGACGCCGGGCGCAGCCGGCGCGCGCGTCGCCGGTGCAAAGGAAGAGGACATCTACCACCACCTCGGCCTCGATTGGGTGCCGCCAGAACTGCGTGAGGACCGCGGAGAGCTGACCGCGGCCGCCGCGCATGAACTGCCCAAACTCATAACGCTCGATGACATGCGCGGCGACCTGCACATGCACAGCACCTGGTCTGACGGCAAGGCCTCGGTCGGCGAGATGGTCGACGCCTGCGTGGCCCGCGGTTACGAGTACATGGCGCTGACTGACCACAGCAAGGCGCTCGCGATGACCGGCGGCCTCGACGAGGCGAAGCTCGCCAGGCAGTGGGAGGAACTCGACGTGCTACTGGCTGGCCGCGACGACATCACCGTCCTACGCGGCATGGAAGTCGACATCTTGAAAGACGGCAGCCTCGACCTGAGCGACGAGTGGCTAGAACGCCTCGACATCGTGCTCATCAGCGTGCACTCGTTCTTCGACCTCAGCGAGGCCGACCAGACTGCGCGTGTCGTCAAGGCCGTCAGCCACCCGGCCGTCAACGTACTGGCCCACCCGACCGGCAGGGTGTTAGGCGAACGCGACCCGTACGCCATCGACCTTGGCGCCGTGTTCGATGCTTGCTTGGCGCACGGAGTCGCCGTCGAACACAACAGCTCCTACCAGCGCCTCGACCTCTCTGACACCGAACTCATGGCAGCGCACGCTCACGGCCTGACTATCAGCGTTGGCTCGGACGCGCACTCCGTTGCCCAACTGGCCACGATGCGCTACGGGGTAGACCAGCTGCGGCGCGCATGGCTCACGCCAGCCGCGGTGCTCAACACGAGGCCGCTAGCGGCCCTGAAGAAGTTCTTACGCAAGGGGCGCTGAGCGGCCGCCAGCCTCACTTGCCCGCTTCTGAGATGGCCGCGAGCGCTGGCACGTCGATGATCGAGAGGCGCCTGCGCCCCGTCGTCACGATCTTGCCCTTGCGCCACTGAGCCAAGACGCGGTTGACGGTCTCCAACGTCGAGCCCGTCATCGCCGCTAGGTCCTCCTGGCTGAGGGGCGCACCGAGAGTGCGGCCCTCGCCGTCCGGCTGACCAAGCCTCGCGCTCAGCATCAGTAGGGCGGAAGCCAATCGCGCTTCTACCGGTACGGCGCCCGCGGAGGAGCGCAAGCGCGACTGCGCGTCGCGCAGCTTCGCGCTGACGTCCTCCAACACGGCCAAAGCCACTTTCGGGAAAGCGCTCACGAGCTCGCCGAACTCTTCAGCTGACGTCACCAACAGGCAGCCGGAAGTCAATGCCTCCGCGCCGAAAGCGTTATGCGCCTGCCCTAACAGTGGCAGCTCGCCGAACGAGGCGCCCGGCCCAAGGACGTCGAGGAGGTGCTGACCGCCAACCGCCGTGCTTTGGTTGAGCTTCACCCGACCGCTGGCTATGACGCAGAAGCGCTCTGCTGGATCGCCCTCGCTCACCAGCGTCTCTCCGGCCGCCATGGCAACGGCGTGAAAAGAGGCGTGGACGCGCTCGAGCTCGGACGGCTCGAGCGCGGAGAAGTACGGAACGGCCGCTAACACCTGCCTGCGCATGTCGAGCGTGCACGCCTGCGGGCCGAGCCCGTCGATGGGCCAGCCGTTGGCCCCCAGTGCATGTGAGTGGGTCTTTCCCGTGCCTTCATCCATCGACCTAGATGCTACCCCTGGCCTGGCCGCGCTCGTGTTCGGGTAGTATCCTCCTCCGGAGCCGCCGGGTCGGGTGGTGGGGCGTAACCCACCAAGACCCGTCGTCACCTTAGCTATATGCCGGATAGCCGGCACGCCTTGGAGGTAGTTCGTGAAGCGACTCGTCAAGATCTTGGCCCCTGTGGTTCTGGCTGTGTTGGTCCTCGTGCCGGTCGTCGTTGCCCAGGGCACGCCGATCGCCGAGACCGACACCAGCGCGGGGGAGACCATCTTCAACACCAACTGCATGGCCTGCCACCAGCTGACCGGTCAGGGCATCCCAGGAGCCTTCCCGCCGCTCGCCGGCCACCTTCCTGAGGTCGTCGCCGCAGAGGGCGGCCGCGAGTACGCCATCGACGTCGTGCTCTACGGCCTTCAGGGCGCCATCAATGTCAACGGCATGGCCTACAACAGCGTCATGACCCCGTGGGCGTCGATGTTCGACGACCAGCAGATCGCGGACGTGCTCAACTACGCCGCTACGGCCTGGGAAAACGCCGCTGCACTGCCAGAGGGCTTCACCGCCTTCACGGCCGAGGAAGTAGCCGCTCAGCGCGCAACCACGCTAGACGCCGCGGCGGTCTACGCCAAGCGCGGAGAACTCGGCCTCGAGTAACTAAGACCGGGGTTGGCGTAGAGCCAACGCCAGGAGAACGCGCGCGCAATAACGCAATTGCGCGCGCGTTCTCGTGCCTTACGCGCGCCGCGCAGGCCTCAGCGCCGCGCAGCGTTCGCGGGTAGCGCCTCTGGCACGCGCGCCGAATAGCGCTCGAGCGCACCGACTTCTAGGTAGGGCAGGGCGATGCTCCGACCGTAGATATTGCTGGCTAGCCAGTCCAGTTCGGCCTGGTGCCCCTCCTCCGGAAGGTCAACCCACCACACCTTGCTGGCGCCGTTGAAGCGGTAACCGCGCGCCTTGAGCAGGTCCTTCTTCGCGATGGCTGCGCCCTCGGCCCAAAGCCGCACCGAGCGCTTGAGGGCGGAGAGTCGCAGCATGCGCATTGGTCGCTCGCCGTCAGGCAGGGGCTCAGCGAGCAACTCGACGCCAGCACGGCAGTCGAAGATGGCGCGGTGAGCGTCGTAGTAGAAGCCTCTGCGGAAGGCGAGGAACTCGAGTCCGCTGGAGCCGAAGCCGAGCTCGCGCCACCCAACGTCGCGGATGGAGCACGCCCACGGCTTGCGCTCGAAGTCCGGGTAGCGCCGCTCGAGGAAGGGGCGGTCGAAGGCGGCGTTGTGCGCGATAACCAGGTCGGCGCCGCTCAGCGCCTCGCGAACAAGGGCGTCGTCGAACCGTTGCCCCTTCACGTCTTCGTCGGTTATGCCCGTGATGTCCATGACCTCCTGAGGCAGGGGTCTACCTGGGTCCTCAAGGCCACTGAACAGTTCGCGCACACCGTATACCGTGCCGTCGGCGTCGTAATCGAATGCCAGCATGCCAAGCTCGATGATCTGCTCGGACCGCGCGTCGAAGCCCGTCGTCTCCGTGTCGACGTACAGGGCGGTGTACAGCCGGGCGTCGGCGGGCAGCGAGGCTGGCAGGGCGTACTCGGTGCGGGGCAGCAGGCGCCTGAGGACGCGGTAGTACCCGGAGTCCTCGAGCAGGTTTCGCAACTCTTCGAGTTCGGGTCCGGGCGCGCCAACGGGCTCACTTGGGTGGGTCACGGCGTGTCGGCCTCCATCTCCGCGCCAGCAGTCAATGGCCGTGGCGCCCAAGTGATTCTAGCGCCGCCGCCGGATGCCAGAAGGATGGCGGCATGGTGCGGCGCCCCTCACCATGCCGGGCCAGGTGGATGGCAATATTGTTTACGTCCGTTGCGCCATGGCGGGTGGCGCTGCGGCTGGAATCAACTCTATGAACAAGATCTTCTCTTGCGTTCTCCTGGTAGCCGTCCTGCTCGCGCCGAGCGTCAGCGCGCGCGACAACATCGAGGCCAGCCCATACGGCATGGTCCTCAGCGACCTGCTTCTCTCGTTCCACGCCAACGAAGTGCCTTGCGAGGACGGCGGACGCGAGGCGCCAGAGGTCTGCTTCCAAGTCGATAGCGTCGGCGTCGCATACCTAGCCGAACGCCTCACCGCGTTGGTGGAGAGTTACGCCCCGGCCGGGCTAGCGCATGGGGAATGGCGGGCCGCCAACGGCGTATGGGCGGTTGCTCTCGAGTTCAAGCACGACGCCTTCGGGCGCCTCGAGGTGTACCTGGCGGAGGGCATGGGCTCCTGGGTGCGCGGCCTCGTCAGGCTGGTCAGGCCTTAACCGCGGCTACGACACCAGGTAGCGCCGTAGCTTGTCGATGGCCGCGTTGCCGCCGATGACGACTAGGCGGTCGCCCTCGCGTAGCTCGTAAGTGGCGCTCGGGCTGATGCTCACCTCGCCGCCGCGGTTCACGGCTATGACGCTGACGCCGAAGCGGTTCGGGAGGCGCAACTCGTCGAGGCGGCCGACTAGTCGTTTGCCTGCCTCCACCTCCACCACCCCGTGAACCTCGCCCAAGTTGAACGCGTCCACGATGCTCGGAGACGCGAGTTGCTGACCAAGACGCTTGCCCATGTCGTGCTCTGGGCGCACGACCTCGTCTGCGCCCACCCGTTCGAGCACGCGCGCCGCCAGTTCGGTTGTTGCCTTGCAGATGATGCGCTTGACCCCGCTCGCCTTCGCGGCGACCGTGGCGAGGATGTTCGCTTCGAGGTTCGACCCGATCGCCACGATCACGGTGTCGAAGTTGCCTACGCCTAACTTGCTAAGTACGCCCTCGTTCGTGGCGTCCGCCACCACGGCGTGCGTCACGTGATCCATGATGCTGGTGACCGCTGACTCTCGCGCGTCGATCACCACCACCTCGTGTCCAAGCTCGTAGAGCGTGGTGGCTAGCGCCGAACCGAAGCGGCCTGCCCCGATGACCATGAACTGCTGGACCTTCATTAGACCTCCTCGGCCGCCGGGCGCGTGGCCCTAGCCGACCAGCACCTCTTCGTGAGGGTACTCGACTTCGTCGTTCGTCACGTTCCTGGCGAGGGCGGTAGCTAGCGTGAGGGGTCCGATGCGGCCGAGGTACATCAGGAGGATGATCACGACCCTGCCGGAATCGGACAGCAGGGGCGTCACGCCCGCGCTCAAGCCAACGGTCCCGAAGGCAGAGACGGCCTCGAAAGCGGTCCTCTCGAAGGGCAAGTGCGGCTCCGTCACGAGGAGCACCGTTATCGCCGCGCCAACGAGGAGAACCCCGAAGAGGGCGACGGCGCTCGCCTGGACGGCGTTGCGGCTCGATATCGTGCGGCCGAACAAGGTCAGCTCACCGCGGCCGCGAGCTTGGCTCCAGGCGCTCCCTACCATGACGACGAAAGTAACCGTCTTGATGCCGCCCGCCGTGCTGCCTGGACTGCCGCCGATGAACATCAGGAGCATGGTGAACATCAACGTCGCGGAGTGAAAGTGCTCGTATGGGACGGTCTCGAAGCCGGCCGTGCGCGGTGTGACCGATTGGAAGAACGCCGCGAGGGCCTTCCCGAACGGCGTTAGTGGGCCGAGCGTCCCCGGGTTGTTCCACTCCATGGCGAGAACGGCCACGAACCCGCTAACTAGCAGTAGTCCGGTCGCCAGCAAGACTATGCGAGTGTGCAACGTCAAGCGGGCCTTGCGGCCAAGACGCAAGCGCGCGACGACAGTCAACGTGACGAAGAAGCCGAGCCCGCCAAGGATGATGAGCGTTGCGACCACCAGGTTGACGTACGCGTCGGAGACGAACCCCCTCAAGTTGTCCGAGTAGAGCGAGAAGCCGGCGTTGTTGAACGCACTTATGGCGTGAAATAGCCCCTGGAACGCCCCCCGCGCAAAGCTGCCCTCGTGCCTGGCGAACGGCGGCCACAGCAGCAATGCCCCAACGAGTTCAGCGCTGACTGCTATGAGGAGGATCTTGCGCAGGAGCTTGACGACGCCGCCTACCTCGAACGTCCGCATCTGGTTCTGCAGCCCCAGGCGCTGTTGGTAACCGACGCGCCGCCGCATGGCGATGGCGAACAGCGCTCCGAACGTGACTATGCCCAGCCCACCTACCTGGATCAGCAGCATCACGATGACTTGACCGAACCAATTGAACGTCGTGCCGATGTCTACCACCGAGAGCCCGGTGATGCACAGCGCGCTGGTGGCGGTGAAGAGCGCGTCTAGGAAGGAGACCTGCGCTCCCGGCGCGTGGGCCTGCGGCAGCAACAGCATTAGGGTGCCGCTGATGATGCCGCCAGCGAAAGTGGTGGCGATCAATCGTGCCGGTGATGGCGTTGGCCCACGCAAGAGGCCGGTGCGAGTAGTGGTCATGCGGCGGCGCCCAAAGCGGGTTAACTATAGGTCAGGTTCGGCTTGGAAAACGCGCGAACGCCCTGACGGCCACCGCGAACGCCACCACAAGTAGGCCAGAGCCCAGGAAGTATGGGGCGCCAGGCAGCACGATCGGGGCATTGCCGGAGGTGAAATAGGCGAAGAGCATCGTGCCTGCGAGCGGCCCAACCACCCCTGTGAGGCTGAGGAGGCTCGCCAGGGCACCTTGCACCTCGCCTTGCTCGTTAGCGGCCACCGCCTGCGAGATGAGGGACTGCGCCGCCGGCCCCGTGAGGCCGCCGATGCTGCCGACGAATATCCCGACGTAGAGGACCCAACCGTACGGGCTTGCGCCGTAGATGACGAACGACAGGGCGGAGGCCGCGATGCCGATGAGCATCGTGCGGCGCTCGCCAAGCCGCGGGACGAGGGAACGGACCAGCACCCCTTGAACGAGCACGGACAGGGCGCCGACCAGGGCAAGCGACAGGCCGTTTATCACCGGCGTCCACCCGAAGCGGTAGGTCGTGAACAGCACCCAAGTCGCGACCATGGCGTTCTGCGCGATGCCGATGCAGACGTACGTGAAGGTCAAGTCGCGCACGAGTAGGTGGCGCCCGATCGACCTGAGGGAGCCGAGTGGGTTGGCGCGGCTCCACGAGAACTTGCGACGGTTCGCCGGCGCCAGTGACTCTGGCAGGATGAAGTAGCCGTACAGCCAGTTGATGAGGGCGAGGCCGGCCGCGGCGTAGAACGGCGCCCTGATCCCGATCCCTGCGAGGACACCGCCAAGGGCGGGTCCGACGATGAAACCCACGCCGAACGTTGCGCCGACCAGCCCGAAGTTCTTGGCGCGCTCTGCCGGTGAACTGACGTCCGCGATGTAGGCGTTGGCGGCCGTGATGTTGGCCCCAGTAATGCCGGAGATGACGCGGCCGATGAAGAGGATCGTGAGGTTCGGGGCCAGCGCCATGACGAGGTAGTCAGCGGCGGAGCCGAAGAGCGAGAGGAGCAGAACCGGTCTGCGCCCGAAGCGGTCGGCCAGCCCGCCGAGCACAGGGGCGAAGACGAACTGCATGGCCGCGTACACGGCGATGAACCACCCGTAGTACGCGGAGCCCGTGCTCAGGTTGCCTCCAGCCAACTCCGTGACGAGCTCGGGCAGTACGGGAATGAGCAGGCCGATGCCAAGCACGTCGATGAGCAGGGTCACGAGGATGAAGGGGATGGCGGCAGCGTGGCGGTTCGTCATGGTGCGGGGACTCCAAGAGACCCCGCGGCGCGAGCGGCGGCGGGGGAGCAGTCAGATTACACCGTAGCGGACGGCTGGCCTGGCGGACGGACGCACCGCGCGCCTCGACGGCTCACATGACACCCTCCACGCCGAGTAATGTCGTGCAGCGCGCACTAAATACCCTATTCTCCACTAACGGATAATGCTCATGAGCCGCAAATGTGTGGACGAGCTACTCGTTCTACCCGTTCAGGACGAGTTAAGTTGCCCACATGACCCGCCGATTGTGGCAGAGTATACGCATGGCCGCCGAGGAGAACCTGCATAACCACGTCAACCCGCCTGCGGCGGTGTCGCGGGCGGCTTCCACTTACGTTCTTGACTTGACTAGCTGGTGCGTGAAGAGCGGATCGGTGCAACTGCCACCCAAGCTGCTCGCTCACTTCAGTGTCGGCAAGGTGGTGGCACGCAGCGATGGGGGAGAGGTCGCCCTCGAGCTGTTGGCGCCGCGCACGCTGACGGGCTTGGACGTTTATTTCGCCCTGCACGGGCTGCGCGCCAATGATCGGCTCGAGTTCGCGTTCGAGGGCGGCGAGCTGCGCATCGCTGCGCTGCGCCGCGACCGCCAGGCGCAAACGTCAAATGGCAGCCGGGCGCAACGGCGCGCCCCGGCTGCACCAGAGGCCGACCGGGCGCCGAGGCATCATGCCTCTGCGGGCGCTAGTGGGACCGTGGAAGCTGGTAACGAAACGCCGAAGCGTAGGGCGTCCGATTGGACCGACGCGGTTGACCGCGGCGTGGCCCAAGCCGCTGCGTTGCGCAAGGAGCAGTCGACGCCAGGGATAGTCGTCGATCGGTTCCGTGGCGCCGTTGGTGAGCTCGTGCCAGGCAAGGCGGCTGCGCAGCAGCGCAGCGCGGCGCCAGCCCCAACCCGGGGCCAGGCAGCACCGACCTCTGGCCAGTTCGCTCAGACGCGGAGCGTCACACGGGTGCGGATAGAGGGCGGCGTGCCTGCCAGGAGCTCCAACGGCGAACTGCGACCGAAGGACCGCTGGTCGGCTCACGAGGTTTGGGCGCGCCAAACCAACGCGCATTGGCACTCGCTCGACACCGTGCAGGCCGCAGGCAGCGCCGATCACGCCCAGGACCCTGATTTCCCGGACACGGTAGTGCGGGCCTTCAGACGCTCCCCGAACGGCACGCTGCACGACGAACCTCTGAATTCGCCAGCCGAACCGGCCGCCGCAGAGCGCCACTCTCCCATGAACGCTGGCTGGATGACCATGCAGGCGTCCACGGAGCGCAGGGCAGTTAGCGCAGCCACGCGGGCGCACGCGCCAGTCGCCAGCGCTAGCGGCGGCTCTGTGAATGAGTCGCGGACTCAGGCCCAGCGGCGCGCAGCACAGGAACCTCAGCCTGAACACGGTCTAACCGCTCAAGCGTCCACTTGGAACCGCGCGGTAGCGCCCTTCGCGGCCACGCCTGCCGCTGGCCACGTCATTAGCGTGCCAGAAGACACCGACTTGACCAGGGAAGCCGTCGACTGGGTGCCGAGTCGAGAAGCTGACGTCGAGCCGCAGGCGGTCGAGATCGCGGGCGGCTTCGATGAGCCCCTCGACGGCCCTGAGCCCGCGCGTGCGCCGCGGCGGAGCGTCATGGAGCGCATCGGCATTCGCCTCGGTCTAGGCCGCGAGCGGTCGCTGGGCGATGGGGGAGGGGCAAGCGACCACCCGACCTACCCTTCGACCTCCGGCACGGCGCGTTACGCGGCGCCAACCGCTGGGGCAGCTTGGAACGCGCAACTCGGCCAGGCCGAGGCTCGCGCCGGCGCTGCGCCCGTCGACGAGCAGCCAAGGTTCGTACCGCGCCACGCGGCGCCTCAGGCCGAGCTGCAGCCGACGCGCCAGCCAGCACCGGAGCCGGCCCAGCAGGCGGAGCGTGCGGTCAGGCACGTGGCCACGGCAACTGCCCTGCAGGACGCCCTGATCGATCTCGAAGATGAGGCGTTAACGCGTGCCCACGCCGCGCGCCGGAGTGCGCGCGAAGCAACGGAGGACGAGGTCACGGCCCCGGCGCCAACGGCCACCGTCGAGGACGACATCGCTTTCCTCGAGGGCTACCTCCGCCGCCCTGGCACACCCGCGGTGGTACGCAGCCTCGACCTAGCCGAGCGGCTTGGGATGAGTCCTGAGCGCGTGGCGCGCGCTCTCGACCGGTTGGCCGAACACCGCGAGCGCTTCAGCAAGATCAAGGACGGCGCTTACATGGTGCGCCAAACCAGCAGCCTCGGCTGAGAGGGTCGACCTGCTCAGCCCACCGCCGCGCTGGCGTTAGGGCCGTTGAGCATGGCGCGGGCCAGCGAGCTCAGGTAGAGCTCCGTGGCATCGCGCGCCGCTTCGGCGTCGCCGGCCGCGATCGCCTCAACAACAGCCGAGAGTTGCTCGACGGCCAAGCGGCGCTGGCTGTGGCTAAGAAGTTCCGTCAAGTGCGGCGTCAGCAGTTCGTTCGCTACGGACAGCAAGGCGACTAGGAGCGATTCGCCGGCCGACTCCGCGATCAGCTCGTGGAGCTGACGGCGTTCACTCACGCGCCTCGTCGTGCGCTTGGCTACCTGCGTAGTTCCGGCCAGTTCGCTGCGATCGCGCTGAACGGCGGCCCTCAAGTTCGCCGCCTGAGCCTCCGAGCAGTTCATGGCCGCTAGTTCCGCCACGGCTGGCTCGAGGTGGCGTTTGAGTTCGAAGAGCTCAGTGGTCGTAGAGCCTTTGCCGTCGACGAGGGGTCGTAGCAGTGGCGCTAGCTGCGCCGCCGTGGGGGAGCGAACGTAAGTCCCGTCACCGTGCCTCACCTCGAGCAACCCTAGGAGCGCAAGGCGGCTTACGCCGTCTCGCAAGGTCGTGCGCGAGACCCCGAGCCGTTGCGCTAGCTGGCGCTCTGGCGGCAACTTCGTGCCGTCTGGCGCGTTCTTTACGAACGCCGCCAAGGCGTCGCGCGCCTGTTCGACCACTCGGGTAGGGGTTGCTTCGCTCACGGCACTCCAATGGCTTCGGCGTTGACGCTCGCGTGCGAGCGCTGTCGAGCTGCGTGGGCGCACTCTACCAGAAGTGGTTGGACCTGTGGAGAGTTGGTCCAACCAGTAAGGCCACAGGTCGGACCGCCGGTGGCAGAGGTTGGACCACTCGCTCGTTATCAAATGGTTAGCGCGGGCGGCTGCTAGTGGGCGTGCCGACGCAGGCGCCGGTTCCCTAGAACGGCGAGCTGGATCGTTAGATCCGGACCTGCGGTGGGCCGGGCGCTCGGAGAGCTCCTAGTCGAGTGAGGCATTCATTCATGCCGCCTACTCAAGCTTGGCGGTCTCGTAACACACCACCTTGGTCCCACGAACCCGGATCGCTGCCGCTTCTCAACCGGTGAAGACGTTCCCGAGAGCCTCGAGGAGCGCCGCGTGCAGCGAGGGTGGCGAATGCACGCGGCGGCGCATATGCACTTGTGGGTGGCTACGGGGAGAAATCGGGAGCGCGGGGAGCACGAGTGCATATGACGTAAGAACATATACGATTTGATAAGTCGTCTTATCAAAGACGCGAACGGGGAAGAGCATGAGAAGGCTCCGTGTACGCTGGAGCACACGGAGCCTCGAATAAGACACTTGGTTTTCTGGCGCGGTTGTCGGGCGCGCGGGTCTAACGGGACCGCACGCGACTCAGGCTAGTCCTCGTCGTCGTCGTCCTCGTCGTCCTCGTCATCCCAGTCATCGTCTTCGTCTTCGTCGTCATCCCAGTCGTCTTCGTCATCGTCATCGTCATCGTCGTCCCAGTCGTCCTCATCCTCGTCAGACGCCGCGGCACTCGGGCCGTCTGCCGTGGCCTCGATGACCTGGCTGCCTGCTTCGCTAAGGATGTACTCCTCGGCGTTGATCGTGAAGCCGAGCTCGGCGTCGAACCAGCTAGGTTCGTCGAGAACCGGGCCGTCTTCGCTGCGCTCGAGCAGGCCGGCAGCGATGAGGCTCTGCGCTACGTCAAGCGCGATCTCAGCGACCTCAGCGACGGCCTCCTCATCCTCGAAGGCCACGGCCATGATGGCGTGGGCGTAGGGGTCGCTTCCTGCTTGCTGCGGGTACTCGATCACCAGACTGTGGCCTTCGTAGATGGTCCACAGGGCGTCTAGTTCAACCTCGCTCAAACGCTCCGCTTGGTTGCTAGGCATGGGTTCCTCCAACGCGCTGGAGACCGCCCCTCGTATTCGGCGGTCCCGCTACTACTAGCCTACAGCCTCGCTAGGTTGAGAAGGTTGCGACTAACCCCCGGGCCCCTCAGGCGCTGGCGTCGGCCGGGGAACAGGAAGCGCAGACGCCGTAGAACGTGAGTTCGTGGCCAAGCACCGTCAGTCCGCCTGGCAGGGTCGCCCCCTCGAGCATAGCGACGGGGCAAGCGCCGGCGAGCTCGAAGACCGTCTTGCAGCGCACGCAGCGGAAGTGGTGGTGGTGTCCTCTGCCAGCGGGCTCGTAGCGCACGGCGTCTTGTGGTAGGTGGACCGTGACCACCTCGCTGCCAGACTCGAGGCGCGCCAGGTTCCGGTACACGGTGGCTAGCCCCAGCCCTGGGTGCAGTTCTCGCGCTCGCTCGAGGAGCTCTTGGGCGGTGAGCGGGCCTTCCGCGGCCGCAAGCGTTGTCAGGATCGCGCGCTGTTGCGGACTTCGTCTCATGACCAGACGATAGCAGAACCAGCGCTAGTGGGTGATAACGCTTCTCACCTGTGGCCTGTACTAGTGTACGGAACGCTTAGGCGATAGCGGCGTTGATCACGGGGATTGACAGCCGTAGCTCAGCAGTGGTTCTATTGGCCCCATGAGAACGTGTTCTCACTCGCTCTGGCGAACCCCGGCCAAGACGGCGGCCATCTGGCGCTTGTTGCGGCTCCTCGCGGCGGCAGTCCTCTTCGCGCCGGCGGCCAGTGCGTCGGCCCTGCAGGTGACGGTCTCGCTCCCGCCATACGCCAACATCGTCGAGCGCATCGGGGGCGAGCACCTCACTGTGAGCACCCTCCTACCGCCAGGCGCGTCGCCTCACGCGTTCGACCCGACGCCATCACAGGCAGCTAGCCTCGCGCGGGCCGACCTCATCGTGATGAACGGCGGCATCGACGCCTGGCTCGACAGGCTGGTCGCCGCCACGGCGCCAGACGCGCCCATCTTGGTCATCACCGAAAGCATCGACCTAGACACCTTAGCGCCACGCGGCGCGGACGTCGACCGCGAGACCGAGCAAGATCACGGCCACGTCGGCGCAAACCCGCACGTGTGGCTCGACCCGCTGCTCATGATCCAGGCAGCTGGTGCCATCGCCGACGCGCTCAAGGCCATCGACCCAGCGAACTCCGCCGCGTACGCAGCCGGCCTCGAGCAGCTCACGACCGACCTCCTCGCGCTAGATGCGGAGTTGACCAGCACTCTCGCCCCCGTAGCTGGAGCGCCCTTCGTGCCGTTCCACGACGCGTGGCCGTACTTCGCTCGACGTTACGACCTCGACCTCGTGCTGACCCTAGAACCGTTCCCCGGCCGCGAACCGAGCCCGAGCTACGTCGCAGAAGCCGTCGCCACGGTCAGGGCGGTCGGAGCGAAGGCGATCTTCGACGAACGCCAACTCAACCCGCGCTCGGCACAGGTAGTGGCGGAGAGCGCTGGCGTGGCGCTTGCCACCCTTGACCCATTGGGTGGAGCGCCTGGCCCGACCAGCTACGAGGAGTTGCTGCGGCAGAACGCCGCGACGATCCTTGGCGCCCTCAGATAGGACGCCCAAGGCCTGAGTCCCACAACTTGCGACCGACGATGATCTGGCCAGCGTGCGCGTGGCCATGTTCGAGCAGGTGCTGGATTATGAGCACGCTCCGAACTGGCACCTGCTTCCGCCCTACGTGACGAACCACCTCGAGGTCGTTCAGATCGTACGACTTGAGCCCCTCCCCCACCACGCGCAGGCGCTCGAGGCAGAGCTGCAGAACGCCTTCAGGGTCGGCGTGGTCGATGGCCATCTCGAGTGGACCCTGGGCGCGCAGCTCCTCGCCGATATCCTCTCCCGTCGCGTACAACCACAGCCGCGTGCTCGACCCGCCGATGTGCCTCACGAGCCCAGCGATGGGGTTGATCGAACCTGGTGCGGGCGTCCACCACCAGGCCTCGGCGGGCAACGCGTCCGTCCAGCGCTCGACGACTTCGACGAGGTGCTGATGGCCACGCAGCCAGGCGGAAACTAGTGGAGTGCTTCCCGGAACATCACCGCTCAAGAATGGGTCCATACGAGGATGGTATCTGGGACCGTGAACCAGAGTCAGCTAGCGTGAACGGAGCGCCGGAGGCCACGCCGCTCTCTGGCTTGAGCGGGCTAGGGCGAAGCGTTGCGTTCGCACGCCCCGCGAGGCGGCCACCGCCCACAGATTTGATAATGCGACGAACTTCACCCCCCGTTTCCCCTTCCGCCCTTAGGCTAGCCGCGATGGTTGAGCAGGAGCCCGTCACCTCCCTCGAGTTGTCGTCCGCCACGGCGCTACAGCGCGTAGCGCGCCTGCAGCGCTTGTCGGAGGAGGCGCTCCGGCGCTACGCCATGCGCGCCGCCGCGGAGCGAGACGAGGACGCGTTGTGGGAACTCATCGAGGCCCACTTGACCCTGCGCGGGCTGAGCGGCGTGATGACAAGCAAGCACACGCTGAGGGCTTATCGCCGCGGCCTGCACGAGCTGCTCCTCATGTGGACGGGCGAGAACCTGCTGCGGCCAACGCGCGACGCCGGGCCCCTCTACGTGCAGCGCTTGTTAGCAGGCGAGCGCGACGAGCTGCTCGCCAGTGAGCCGCCAACCTCCCGGCGCGGCCGCAAGTCAAAGACCGGACCGCTGAGCGCGGCAACGGTGGCCCTGCGCGTGGCGGCCGCCCGCGCCCTCTACGACTCATTGGCGTGGGCGGGAGCTACGGACGTCGATCCGTTCCGCGACGTGCGCATCGGCCGCGCCGCCAGCCACGCCGCTGAAGGTGTCGGCACGCGCAACTACACGGAGTTCGAACTCATCGAACTGCAGGCAGCAGCCCACGACCAGCAGGAGCGCGTGATCCTGCTGCTCGGCTCTCACGCCGGGCTGCGCGTCAGCGAGATGCTCGCCCTCACCTGGGAGGCGGTCGACTTGCGTGCTGGCGAGCTCACGGTCGTGGCGGGTAAAGGCAATAAGTCAGCTACCGTCGACCTCACCCCCAAGCTGGTCGAGGCGCTCCTCAAGTACCGGCGCGAGATGGACGCGGGTGGCGTGCCGCGGCCGTACGTGCTCGAGCTTAGGTCGCAGTTCGGGGTGTTCAACCGCCTCGAGAAGCTCTGCCTGCGGGCCGCCGTGACCTTCAAGGGCGTGCACGCCCTGCGCCACTCGGCAGGCACCCGCCTCTACCGGCAGACTGGCGACCTCGGGCTGGTGCAAGACCACCTGCGCCACGCCACCCTCGACATGGCCCGCCACTACGCCAAGAGCGACCGCCGGCGGCTACGCTCCAAGTTGGACGACTGGGGTTAGGCCGTCGTCGCCTCTAGCGCGCGGCTGAGGGCCTTGCCCAAGCGGGCGACGCCGTCTCGCACGACCTCGGCAGGCGAATGCGTGAAGTTGAGACGCATGGTGTTGAGCCCGCCGCCGTTCGGGTGGAAAGGCGCGCCCGGGACGTAAGCGACCTTCTCCTCCGCCACGATCTGCGGCAGGAGCGGGGCGACGTCCACTCCGCCTGGCAACTCGACCCACACGAACATGCCGCCGGTGGGCACCGTCCAGCGGGAGCCGGCGGGGAAATGCTCGGCTAGCGCGTCGAGCATGGCCTGGCAGCGCTCCTGGTAAACAGCGCGCAACACGTCGAGGTGGGGCTCAAGCGCACCGGAGCGTAGTACGTCGAGGGCGATGTGCTGCGAGAGCGTGGACGTGTGCAGGTCAGCGGACTGCTTGACCTGCGCGAGGCGCGCAACCCAACTGGCAGGCCCGACCACCCAGCCGAGGCGCAGGCCGGGGGCGAGGGTCTTCGAGAAGGTTCCCAGGCCCAGCGTGAGGTGAGGCGCCAGCGAACGCAGCGACGGCCCAGCCGGCCGGTCGAAAAAGATGGCTCCGTAAGGGTCATCCTCGAGGAGGGGCACTTCGTTCTCCGTGAACGCTTCCGCGACGGCGGCACGCCGCCCAGCGCTCATCGTCTTGCCGGTTGGGTTCTGGAAAGTCGGCAGGAGGTACCCGAACTTGGGTTGCCGCGCG
>DASSXV010000038.1:0-18871 GCA_035703635.1 Trueperaceae bacterium
GTCCGTGACGTACGAGGCGTGACCTGCCCCGAAGGTGTTGCCGGTCACGCTGTTGCCAGCGGCGCCCAGCCCAACGCCCTCGACGTTGTTCGTGAACGTGTTGCCGGTCACGTTCTGGCCGCCGGTGTCGATGCCAACGCCGGCCTCGTTGTTGGAGAAGAGGTTGGCACTTACGGTGTAGGTGGCGCCGCCCTGGGCGAAGGCGCCCGTGGTGAGGTGCTCGAAACGGTTGCCCGAGATGGCGGCCGAGATGGTGGCGCCCAAGGAGTTGAGCACGCCGCGGCCGCTGCCGGCGCCCGTTACGATGTTGTTGCTGATGGTCGCGTCCGTGGCGCCGGGCGCGAGGTAGATGGCCGACACGTCGCCGAGGTAAGTGCCGAAGCCCGTGAAGGAGAGGCCGCTGACCGTAACGTTGGCCGCAGCGATTGCCACGCCACCCTCTATTACGGCCTCGGGCCCCCGCGCCGTGCCCTGGGGTGCGTCGGCGTTCGGGCCGCGCAGCGTGAGGCCGGGCGCCTCCGCCACGATGTGCGCCCCTACGGCGTAGTTGCCAGGCAGCACGTTGACCACGGTGTTGCTCATGGCCGCAGGGAAGCTGGTGGGTAGCGCGCTGCCGATGGTGCCGCCTGCCGCGTTGGCCACCCAGACGCCCTTGTCGAACGTGTTTGCTGATACCAGCGCGGCGTCGAGGGCGTTGTTCTGGACGAGCACGTGACCGACGGACGCGGGCAAGCTCGTGCTTTGGAAGGTGTTGCCGACGATGGTCGTGCCAGCGCCGCGCACCCGCAGGCTGGTGCCGTACCTGGTCGTGTAGCCCGCGAACTCGTTCCCGCTGATGAGTCCGCCGGTACCGTCGAGGGTTACGAGGGTGTTGCCTTGCGGAGCGTTAGCGGCGTTGAGGCCGCCAGCCGTGCCGAGGATGGTGTTGTCGGTGAACGAGGTGAAAGTGGCGCCGCTGGCGACCACCACTAGTTGGCGCGGCACGTTGAGCAGGCTGAACTGCTGGCTGAAGCCGTCGCCAGCGGGGTTGGCGCCAAGGAAGGTCTGCCCCGTGAAGCGGTTCTGCGAGATCACGAGGCCCGCCACCGCCGCGCCGTACTCGGTCATCAGGCCGGCGTCGCCGTTGGCTTCGATGTCGTTGCCGATCACGGCAGCGCCGCTATGCGCACCCTGGAAGTACACGGCGGCCTTCTCGATGCCTGCTGGCCCGTCGATGCCCACGATGTGGAAGCCGTGCCCGACGGCGCCAAGCTGGAAGCCGCTAGTGCCGCCGCCGATCATGACGGTGCCGAGTTCTCCGCCTGCCTGCTGCCCGACGATGCTGGTAACGCTGGCGCCGCCCGTCGAGAGGAGTTTCAGGTCTTTGGCGATCACCACGTTCTCCGGGTAACTGCCCGGCCGCACCCACACGGTGCCGCCCACACCAACCGCGCTAACGCCCGCGCCGATGGTGGTGAAGGGCTGCGCCTCGCTACCGTCGCCGCCCGCCGCGGCACTGGCGTCAACCCACACGTTGGCCTGAGTGAAGGTGGTGGCCGATTGCCCCTCGTTACCGGCAGGGTCGAAGGCCAGGGCCTGCAGGCCGCCGAGCGGAGCTTCCTTGAGGGTCACGCTGAACGTGTCGAGGCCAAGCGCGAACTGGAAGTACGCCACGGCGGCGCTCTCCTCGGTAGGGTCGGTGGAGGCGAGGAGCTTGGCGCCGTCCCACACTTGCACCTTGGCGATGCGGTCGTTGGCGTCTTGGGCCGTGCCTGAAACGGTGAGAGTGGCGGCGTCGTACGAGATGCTCACCGTTGGGGCTAGCAAGTCGGCGTCCAGGTTGGCGCCGGAAGTCTGGCAGCCTATCCCGTAGGCTGGCAGCGTTACCTGGCCGGGCACCACGGCCGAGCCGTTCCACACGAGGCCAGCTACGTGGCCCTGCGCCACCCCGACCTGGCACTCGTCGATCACTAGCCGGAGGCCGCGGTCGCTGGAGTCAGTCACGCTGGCGCCCGTCACGGCCCCGTACTGCACAGCGAAATCACCGAGCGGGACCTGTAGGTAGTCGCCGCCGGGGAAGGCGGAGTAGCCGTTCGCCGTGACTACGAGCAGCAGGTCGAACGGCGCGGCGCTTGGCGCCGCGTAGTTGGCGGGGTAACGCGGCACCAGCACGGCGCTGCCGAGGACCGACTTGAGCCCAAGGGTGACGGTCGTGCCGCTACCCACGAGCTTGGTTTGCGCGTCGTAGGCGATGACGCTGGGGTTGCCAGCCTGCCCGTAGCCGTGGGCAACGAACTGGTACGGGTTGCCGGCGGCCAACAGGGTGAGGGTGGCCGATTCGTTGGCTGGGGTGAGCGGCACGGTGGTGAGGGTGCCGGCGGGGTCGGCCATGTAGCCGCCGGGCGTGAGGGTGAACGCTACTGGCTGGGCGTTCTTGTCGAGCACGGACACGCTCACGAGTTCGGCGCCAGCGCTGCCTGCGCTGGTGTATGGCACGCCTTGCGCTTCGAGGGCGGCGCCGGCCAGCTGGCCGGCGGAGAGGCCGAGCTGCATGGTGACGTAGCCGTCTGGCGTTGGCACCTCGGCGCGCGGCTGCTGACCGCAGCCGGTTAGGAGTAGGGCGACTGCTAATACGCCGCCGAGCGTGAGGCTAGCGAAACTTTTCACGAGCGTTC
Organism: Trueperaceae bacterium; assembly: GCA_035703635.1. Classification (GTDB taxonomy): domain Bacteria; phylum Deinococcota; class Deinococci; order Deinococcales; family Trueperaceae; genus JAAYYF01. The sequence continues at coordinate 2,655 of DASSXV010000038.1, forward strand.
CCCCCTTGTGGGATTTCAGTGAGGCTGGTTGCGCCAGCCCGCCGCACCCGTTCCGGACCTACCCGGATCGTGGCTAGGACCACAGCATGGCCGCCAGTTGCGACAGGGAGTGACGCACCTCAAGGGTGGTGCGTCACGCGCACTAGGCCGCGGTTTAGCTCGGTACTCGAGGTGGTGGGAACGTGATCGTCACGACGAAACCTTCGCCGGGGCTGCTGGTCAGTTCCCAGGTCGCCCCGTGCCACTCCACCACCCGCTTGACGATGGCTAACCCCAACCCACTGCCAGGGTAGCGGCTGGCCAGCGCGCGCCCCCGCGCGGGGTCGGGCCGGTAGAACGCTTCCCCGAGGCGCGGGAGTTCTCCCGCCGCCACCCCCGGACCCTCGTCCGCGACCTGCAGCACGGCCCCACCTGCTGCCGAGCGCCACGTGCTCACATGCGTTGGCGCGAGCGCCCCGTGAGTGGCTGCGTTATCCAGCAGGTTGGCGACCAACTGCCGCAGCAACGTCGCGTCACCCAGCACGGCGGGCGTGGTCGGCGCGAACGCCGTGGTAAGGAGAACCGCCGGACGCGCCGCCCTGGCGGCGTCGACAGCCTCGCCAAGCAACTGCACCAGGTCGAGCTCGACCAGCGCCGCGGGTTCAGCGTCACGCGCCAACATGAGCAGGTGATCAACCAGCCGCACCATGCGGTCGACGTCGAGCTGCAGCTCGAGTAGCGCTGCGCGGTAGGCGGCTGGCTCGCGCTGCTTGACGAGCACTCCCTCGATGCGTGTCTTGAGCGCCGTGAGCGGCGAGCGCAAGTCGTGCGCCGCCGCCCGCAGGAACGCCACTTCGCGGTCCATGCCGTCGGCCAGGCGTGCGAAGGAGGTCTGCAGGGCGTTCGCTAGCCGCCCGAGCTCGTCGGTGGCCTCGACGCCCGGTAACGGCGCGCGCAGCTCGTGCGAACTCCTTAGCGCCGCGGTGGCGCGCTCGAGCCGCCGCAGCGGGGAGAGCATGTTGGCCGCCACCAGGTTGCTGAGGAGCGCCACCAGCAAGGCCGCGGCAGGCACTATCACGGCAAGCGCCCTGAGGTAAGCGCGCAGCGCGAGCTGGATGCCGACCGGATCGCCAGCCAACTGCAGCGTGTAGCGCACCCCGTCCTCGCGTACCTCGCGGGTGAGCACCTGGTGCGTGGCCGCACGCGACCGCCCGAGCGGTGCCGTGGTGGGCACGGCAGGGAAGCCCGGCGTGGCCGCCACGACCTCACCTTCCAAGAGGAGGCGCACGTGCACGTCGTCCGGGAAGTCGTGTTTGAACTCCAGCACCTCGTGGCTACTGCTGTCGACGTGGATGCTCACCCGGTCGACGAGCCCCTCCAGGCGCTGCGCTTCACCGGTCTCCAAGAAGCGGCCAAGCACGAGGAAGAGGGCTGCCGCCGTGAGGAGCAACACGGCCACCGTCTGGCCGATCAGCACGAGCGTTAGGCGGCGGTGCAGGTTAGGCCTGCTCCAGCGCGGTGGCAGCGGGCGCCTCATGGCACCCGGTAACCCCGACCGCGCATGCTCTGCACTACCGAATCGTCGAGTTTCTGGCGTAAGTACCTCACGTAGACGTCAACAACGCGCGGCTCCCCGAAGAACTCGGGCCCCCACACGCGGTCGAGGAGTTCCTGGCGCGTGAACCAACGCTCCGGCGCGCGCAGCAGCGCCTCGAGGAGGTCGTACTCCCGTCCCGTGAGGGCCACTTCCTGCCCGTCCCAGAGCACGCGCCGCGCGTGACTGTCCAAGCTGCCGCGCCCACCCGCGAACGACGTGTTGCTTTGCACCATGTCGCTGCCGCGACGCAGGAGCGCTCGCAGCGTGGCCTGTAGTTCGGCCAGCGAGAACGGCTTGACGAGGTAGGCGTCGCCGCCAAGGTCCAAACCCGCCACGCGGTCGCTAACCTCCCCGCGCGCCGTTAGGAACAAGATCGGCGAAGCAACGCCCTCTTGGCGCAGCTTGCTGGCCAGCGCGAAGCCGTCCAGGCTAGGCAGCATGACGTCGAGGATCAGGGCGTCGAAGTCTCCTGCGCGGCCCAGTTCGAGGCCAGCCTGACCGTCCTCAACCCACGTCACGTGATGGCCGCTCTCCTCGAGCGCACTCACGAGTGGACCGGCTATGCGGGCGTCGTCCTCGACCAGCAGCAGCCTCATCGGCGGCGCCTCCTACGACCACTCTACGGCGTGTTTCAGGGCGTGGCGCGGCGTCGCTCTAGGATCCGGAACGTCACCGCGAACGTCACCAGCGTCAGCGCTCCGACGTAAAGCCAGGTGAGGCGGTCGCTGCCGCCAAGCACGCCGTGCACCGTGCCTGCCACGAAGCCAGGGTAGGCGAGCAAGTGGAGCGCCTTCACCCACGCCGGGCTCAACAGGCGCCGGCCCGCGAAGGTGGCGTACGGCGCCAGCAACAGGTAGGTGCCAACGGTGCCAAGCCCCATCGCGAACGGTTCGAACGAGGCGAGCCCAGGCACGAGCGCACCCGCGATCGTTTGCGGGTAGTGGGTCGTCACTAGCGAGAACGCCACGTGAATGCCGACGAGCGCCAGTCCGCTGCCAGCCGTGAGGCCGTGCCAGCCGTACTGCAGGGGCTTGGCGAGCCACGCGGGCGCCGTGAAGCGCGCGGAGAGGAGCGCGCCGCTAGCGACGCTGAGCGCGAGCAGCAAGTATCCGACGATGCCGGTGACGCGCAGGAACGCCCACGTCCATTCGCCTGGGACGACCTTGGCGAAAGCGAGGAGCCAGTACAGCGCGAGCGCCGTCAACGGCGTCCACAACAGGTAGCGGTTGATGGGCGGAACGGCGCTTCGGGTAGTGGCTGGTGCGATCATCTCTTGCCCCTTCTTGCTCGCGTTAGCGGAGCACGCTGTCGTGGTCGACGACCCAGGCTTGCTCGACGAGCAAGGTTGGCGGGACCGGCGCTCCGAGGAGGAGGAGTTTCGTGGCGAGTTCCGCCCGTTTCAGCGAGGCGCCGACGACGGTAGCTTGCGCCCAGCGCCCCTTGGCGGGCCGGCCGCTGCGCGGGTCGATGAGGTGGTGAGCGCCGTTCCAGGCGCGGCGGGTGATGCTCGAGGTAGCCACCGCCCACTCGCCGGGCGGCAGGTCGATGTGCCACTCCTCGGCGGCGCCGAGGATGTCGACCTGGGTATTGGTGACGGAACGGATCAGGACGTCGCCGCCTGCGTCGATGACCAGGTCGGCATCCGCGCTGGTTCGGCGGCCAACTTGCTCGGCGACGCGCTCGACGGCCCAAGACTTGGCAGTGCCCCCCAGGTCGATGGCCGCACCGGTTGGTAGGACGATCTCGCGTGGCGACACCCGTAGTTGCTCGAGGTCTGGCACTGCAGGCGGTTCGCCATCCGGAGCGCGCCAGGCCACGCCTTCGTGCCAGCTCTCGCGGTAACCGTGCCACTCCAACGAGCGGCCGACGAGGGGTGTGATCAGCCCGTCGGTGAGGCGCGCAGCCTCGACGGCCCAAGCTAGGGCGGCGACAAGCTCAGCTGGTGGGTCGCTCAGCCTGCCTGCCGCGTTGAGGCGCGTGACGCTCGAGGCGCGGAAGCGCGTGAGGAGCGCCTCGAGCCTCAGCAGCTCCTTGGCGATGGCGTCCGCGTCTGGCGAGCGCACGGCGATCGTGGTGCCCATGCCGCGAAAAGTGAGCGCGGCGGCCGCGCGCGCGAGCGGCGCGCGCGGCCGAACGACCCCGGGTAGTTGCGCGGCGTGCGTCACGAGGCGCGCGTCCGGGCCGTTGCCGCCTGGGCGCGTCCCCGTGAGACCGCGACTTGCCGCTGCTGCGTGCTCGGGGCGGCCGTGAGGAGGTTGACGCCGTCGTAAGAGCCAACGACTCGCCCGGTGGTGTCGAGGACGATGACCTGCACGACGGGTTCAGTCGCTTGCGCCGCCGGACCTGGGCGCTGCCCGTTCTCGACCAGCCACCAGGACGCACCTGCGCCGAGTCCGACTAGGGCCGCTAGGAGCCAGGTGGTCGACGCGACCTTGTCGAACTTGGGGCGCCGCTCCTTGGCCCTGACGGTGGCGTCTGGTCGGCTGGCAGCCGTCACTTGCGGCTCCGGGCGCGCGCCCTCTCCACACTCTTGCCGTTCGCGCCGGCGGCCTGCACCGCGTGGTGGTCGTCCTCGTGATGATGATCGTGTTCTTCGTCGTCGTCATCGTCACGGTGCTGGCGGTCGCGAGCGTGGTCGTCATCGTCGTCCTCGTCGTCGTGACCTTCGTAACTGCTGCTACCGTAGTCGCTCTCCCAGTAGCCGCTCTCCGGCTCGGTGACTGGTGCGCCAACGTCCAGCGCGGCAGGGGGACGACCGTCAGGACCCGCGAGGATAGTGCCGTCTGCTCCGATGAGCATCCACTCGTCCGTGCCGTTGCCTACCGGCACCAGTGCCGTTCCTGGCGTGGCGACGACCTTCGAGACGTCAGGCGTCCGGCTTACCACCTGCGTGCGGGTGGCACTTGGTTGCATAGAGTCGAGGAGCGCGTATCCTCCAGCGAAGGCAAAAGTTGCGCTCAGGCCGGCGATGATCAACGTGCGTCGTGACATGACTTGACCTCCTTGCCGCCAAGGATGAAGCCGTACGGTTAATCGAGGGTTAGGGACCTCGTCAGAAGGCGGATGGGTTTGAGACGGCCAGGCTCCGGCGTTGACGCTCCCAACCGAGGGCAGTACCATTACCACCGACAACTACGAGCGAACCAGGCAGGGAGGGGCGACCACTTGAAGGCGTTCTTAACCGTCGCTAGGTATATCGATGCGTTCACGGGCGGCATCGCCCGCGTCATGCAGTGGCTCACGCTGGTCATGGTGATCCTCGGCGCCTACAACGTGGTCACACGCTACCTTGGGCGCGCGATTGGGGTCTCACTTGGGGGCGGCATCTACACGGTTCTGCAGACTTACGCGTTCGATTTCGTCTTCCTGCTTGCCGCCGCCTGGGTGCTGCGCACGGACGGGCACGTGCGCGTCGACATCATCTACTCGCGCCTCGGCGTGCGCGGCAAGGCGTGGGTCGACCTTTTCGGAACCGTCTTCTTCCTGTTCCCCTTCTGCTGCATGGGCTTCGTGCTGAGCCTGCCGTACGTCGGGCGCTCCTGGCAGCACATGGAAGTGAACGTCAACGCAGGCGGAGTGCCCATCTACCTGATGAAAACGGTGATCCCCGTCGCCTTCGCGCTCCTCGCGTTGCAGGGCGTCAGCCAGATCATCAAGCTCGTAGCGACCCTGCGCGGAGTGAAGATGCAGCAGCAACCGGTCGAAGCGCCAGAGGTCGGCTGAGTGGAGTACCTCGCCTTCTACATGTTCGGCGCGGCCGTAGTGCTGCTCCTCATCGGCTACCCCGTGGCGTTCAGTCTGGGCGGTACGGCCGTCTTGTTCACCCTCATCGGCTCCGACTTCCTCCCTGGAATCGGAATCGACCTGCCGTGGGAGCCGCTGTTCCGACTAGCGCGCCTCAACATCCTCCCGCAACGCATCTACGGCACCATCATGGAGAACTACACGCTTGTAGCTGTGCCGTTCTTCGTTTTCATGGGCGTCATGTTGGAGCGGTCTGGCCTGGCGGAAGAGCTTCTCGAGACCATGGGGGTCCTCTTTGGGCGGTTGCGCGGCGGCCTGGCTGTCTCCGTCGTCGTGGTCGGGGCGCTGCTCGCGGCCTCCACCGGGGTAGTCGGTGCCTCCGTCGTAACGATGGGGATCCTCGCGCTGCCGGTAATGCTCAAGTACAACTACAGCAAACCGCTCTCCGCGGGTGTCATCGCGGCTTCGGGCACCCTTGGTCAGATAATCCCACCATCCATCGTGCTCGTCATACTTGGCGACCAGATGGGCATAAGCGTTGGGCAACTCTTCCTTGGCTCGTTCGTGCCCGGCTTCATGCTGGCCGGCCTGTTCATACTCTGGGTCGCGTTCACCGCCTACATCAGGCCGCACGAAGCCCCCGCGTTGCCGCTCGAGGCGCGCCAGATGCCCCCCAGGGTGCTGCTCGTCAAGATCGTGCGCAGCCTCATCCCGCCGCTGTTCCTCATCCTGCTAGTACTAGGGTCGATTTTCTTCGGAATCGCCACCCCAACTGAGGCTGGCGCTGCTGGCGCCATCGGCGCCATGCTTCTCGCCCTCGTCAACAGGCGCCTCACGCTCAAGAACTTGAAAGACACGATGCGCCAAACGACCCAACTGACCAGCATGGTGTTCATAATCCTCGTGGGTGCAACCGCGTTCAGCATGGTGTTCACGGCGTTGAGAGGAGACACTCTCGTTGACGAGTTCCTCGTTAACCTCCCAGGCGGCCAGTGGGGGTTCATGTTCTTCACGATGCTGACGATCTTTGTTCTTGGCTTCTTCATCGACTTCATCGAGATCACGTTCATCGTCGTGCCGTTCATCACGCCCATAGCGCTGCACTTCTTCGGTCAGGACATGCTGCTGTGGTTCGGCGTGGTCATCGCCATGAACCTCCAGAGCTCGTTCCTGACCCCGCCGTTCGGCTTTGCCCTCTTCTACCTGAAGGGGGTGGCGCCGCCCGAGATCAAGACCTCGCACATCTACCGCGGGATCATCCCGTTCGTGCTTATCCAGGTGGTCGCGCTGTTGCTGCTTGTGTTCTTTCCCGGCATCGTCGGGTGGCTGCCGTCCATCTCCAGCGCGAAGTAGGGCGGCCGCTCATGGGCCGCCCTACTGATTCTTTAGCGCGCTTGCAAGCGCGACCGCTTACTTGAAGATGAAGCTGTTGTATGCGTGCTGGGTGACCTTCGTCCAGGCCCTCACGTTGTCCATGAAGCTCCGGTAGTCATCGTGGATTGCCTGGTAGCCGGGCGCCTTGGCGGCGTTCTCAGCGTGAATCTCGTCGGTCGCCTTGGCGAACGCTGCGAGGATCTCGTCCGAGAACAGGCGAATCTGCGTGCCTGATGCGATCAGTTCTTGCAGCGCCGTGTAGTTCTTGGTGTCGTACTTCGAGAGCATCTCGACGTTGCCGCGCGCGCAAGCGTCGGCCACCACGCTCTGCAGGTCGGCGGGTAGGCCGCTGAACTCGTTCTTGTTCATGTAGAGGCAGACGCCGGGACCCGGCTCGGCCCAGCTAGGGAAGTAGTAGTAAGGCGCGGCCTTGTTGAGGCCGAGGATCTGGTCGTCGTACGGCCCGACCCAGTCGGCGGCATCGATGACGCCCGTGTCGAGCGCGAGGAACAGTTCGCCGCCGGGGATGTTCTGCACGTTCATGCCCACACGGCCCATCACTTGCCCACCGAAGCCAGGGAAGCGCATGGTGAGGCCTTGCAGATCGGCTACCGTGTTGATCTCGCGCTTGAACCAGCCGCCCGTCTGCGCGCCGGTGTTGCCGGCAGGGAAGGAGACCATGTTGTCCGGCGCTAGCAGCTCTTGCGCCAACGCGTTGCCGTTGCCCGCGTACATCCAGGCGTTGAACTGCTGTGAGTCCATACCGAAAGGGACTGCCGTGAAGAAGCCGTGGGCCGGGTTCTTGTTGATGAAGTAGTAGGGCGCGGTGTGAGCCATGGCGAACGCGCCGGTAGAGACCGCGTCGTACACCTCGAGAGCGCCGATCTGCGCGCCAGCGGGGTAGACCTTCACCGTGATGTCGCCGGAGGACGCCTCGTTGATGTACTTGGCGATGTTCTCTGCAGTGCCGAAGAGGGTATCTAGTGACGTCGGCCATGACGTCACCATCTCGAAGTTGAACTTCGACCTCTGGGCGCTCGCGAACATGAGCGGGCTGATGCTCGCTCCGGCCACCGCGATGCCAGCCTTCTTGATGAAGCTCCGTCGGTTCATGCCAACCTCCCACCATAGCTTCGCGGCCACGTGTGCGCGGCCGACTTAATTGTGGTTCGTCGGCAGTATACGCCTGAGAGGACAACGTGTCCCGGATTACGGTGTCCGACCGAGTCGGGCAGCGCGAGCTGCTAGCGCGCGACTGCTTCCTACTGGAAGATGTGGCGCGGCAACACGGCGGAAACCACCCAGTTCGGCATGTCTACGACCTCGCTGATGCGCAGGTTGACGGCAACGCTGCACAGCGCGTACGCCAACTGCGGCTCCAGGCCGTACTCCTTGCCGAGGTGGTCGATCATGGCGCGGATGGCGTCCTTGGTGGCGTCGAGCAGGTCGGGCGCCACGCCGGTGGTGGCGTAGTAGCCCTTCGGCATCGGCTCGTTGGCCGCGGCGGCCGTCACCTGGTAGCGCGGGTTGCTGAACCCGGCGCCTTTCACGAGGTTCACGCGCACGCGCACCGTCATCGCCGTCTCTACCGCGGTGCCGCACACCTCGCCGTCGCCCTGGGCCGCGTGGGTGTCGCCGATCGACAGGAGCGCGCCCGGCACGGCAACGGGCAGCCACAGCTTCGTGCCGCGCGTCAGGTCGCGCACGTCGAGGTTGCCGCCCTGGGCGCGCGGCGGCACCACCGAGTGAGTGCCTGGTTCGGCCAGCGCCAAGCCGATCGTGCCGGGGAACGGTCGCGTTGGCAGGTGGATGCCCGGCTGGAACTCCACGCGCTTGGCGTCGTAACGCGAGATGTTCATGAACGGCTCGTTGAACTCGTCAGCCAACAGGCCGAAGCCTGGGATGATGCCCGTCCAACCCCAGCCGCTCTCGTCGAAATCGAGGATCTCGACCTCGACGGCGTCGCCGGGCTGAGCGCCCTCTACGAAGATGGGGCCAGTCACTGGGTTGACCTTGCTGAAGTCGAGCAGGCCGACGTCGGCGGCTGTCGAGCGCTCAGTCAGCTGCCCGCCGCCGGAATCGACGGTCTCCAGCTCTAGCTCGGCCCCGGGCGCAACCGTGAGCACCGGCTCAATGGCGTTGTCCCAACCGAAATGGTGGTGGGTGTCGTGGATGGTCTTGAAGTTGCTCATCTCAAACCTCGGATTCTAGTTCGGGGGTACTCAGTCGGCGAGTTGCTTGCGGCGGTAGGCAAGGCCTTTGCTTAGCCTGCGCAGCGTGGGTACTGAGAACGGCAAGGTGGTCAAGTGTGCTTCGCTAAGCGGCGTGGCCGTTCGGGCGAGTAGGCGGTCGAGGGTCCTGGTGGCGCTAGCGGCTGGCAATCCGATTGCGGCCGCGAACGCTAGGAGCTTGCGCCTCGAGTACGGTCGGTCGCTCCCCGACATGGTCAGCGCAAGCGTGTCGTCGCCATATGGAAGCGTTGAGGGGACGTCGTAAACGGGGCTGGCGCGCCACTCGCCGTCGGCCGTGGCAAGGACACCAAGATTCTTGGCGTGCTGATCGCCGTTACCGGTAAGCACGGCGAAGGCGACCTGCTGGAATAGCCTCTGAGCCGCGACCGGTTTGGCGGCCGTTAGAGCTACGAGTCCAAGCACGGCCTCTTCAAGCGAGACGTTGTACTTATCGGCTGGCCAGACGCCGAGCACTTGCGCCGCATCCTCGAACGCTAGTCGTTCGAGTTGCCCACGCACGGCAATGCGGTCGAAGCGTTCGACGATCAGGGCGCTGGTACCCTCACCGTCCCACACCAACTTCCACCGCACCGACTCCATGCCCGCTGCCCTTGCGGCCGCCAGGAAGAAGGCTTCGTTCTCGATCACGAACGGGAACTCGGGTGGCGCCAGTTTCAGAATGACGTCGCGGCCAGTTGCTTGGGCCGGAAGATGGATCATGCGGCCAGAGGCCTTGTCCTGAACCCCCGGTAGACCGCGGCGATCGAAGCTAGTGGCAGAACCCAGGGCAACGGCGAAACTGAAGCCGCTGAGGTCTTGGGGGATCTCGAGGAGTGGTGGTGCAGGCGTTGGTGGGGCGCCCTCTGGAACGACCTGGACGTCACCGATCGTATCCGAGCCCACCGCGAGGAGCAGCGCGAACTCGTCGTCAGCTGACGCCTTGATGGCCGTGCGCAACGCCGTCAACCTGCGGCCCTCGGGTAGCAGGCCGGCGAAGAAGGGGGCAACAGCACCGCCCGTGTGAGTGACTGTTTCTGTTGTGAGGGGCAGAGTCGTGGCGACGGGTGGGGCGCCAGCAGCCAGGTAATCGGGTAGATAGCGGAAGTGCGTGCCTTGGCGGTCCCTGGCAAGCTTGGCGGCGAGGACGCCAGCCTTGTAGACGTCGGCCGTTGCCGAAGCGCTCTTCACTGTCCGTCGAGCCCGGAACCGGCGCCGGATAGAGTGCCGGCCGCAGCTACCTGCCAGTGGAGCTCGAGACCCAAGGCCGTGGCTACGGCGAGGAGTCGGTCTAGTTGCACGGTCGCCTTGCCGCTCTCGAGGTCGTGGATGAAGCGAGGGGACACGCCTGCGAGGTCCGCGAGGTCCTGCTGGGTCAAGCGCAACGCCTTGCGGCGGGCTCGGAACTCTGTCGCGGTTACCCCTACCTGTTTCGTTGCCATCCTCGCACCTCCAACCCGACCGCCTTGATATCTGCGCGGGCGCGCGTATACCGCTTCCGGGAGGCCCCGACATGGCGCGGTTCAGGCAGTATATGCGCGTTCGCGCAGAGAGTGGGTCAGATTACACCCTAATGCCCCAATATCAGGCTGAATCTGCGCGAACGCGCCGGTCCGGGCGGTCACCGACATGCGACCGCCCGGAACGAGGCCAGCTGACTTACTCGGCCCTGCGCACCATCTCGTAGTGAACGGGGATGTGCATCGGGTCGACGAAGATCGCGTCTGGCCCGGTCACATTGGTCGAGTGCATGCTGACCTGCAGCTCGTGGAAGATGGGGATCCACGGCGCGTCACCCATGATGTCGACGAAGATCGAGCGCCACTCTTCAACGCGCTCGGCCTGCTGGTCGGTGCGGGCGAGGGTGTCGGCCTGCGCGGCGCGCGCTTCGATGCTCTCGTCGCAGTACTTCGCCCAGTTCCAGCCGCCAGGGATGTTGCTTGCGCAGGCGAGGATGGGCCAGTAGAAGTTGTTGGGGTCGGGGTAGTCGGCGATCCAGGCCATGCCGCCCGACCACAGCAGCGGGGCCTCACCGGCGCCGCCCGCCTCGATGACGGTGCTCTGGGCCTGGGTGCGGAGTTCTGCGCGCACGCCGATCTCGGCGAGGTCGGCCTGGATGGCTTGCGCGATGCGGTCGTTCGGCGCCACGTTGTAGGCGTACAGCACGGTGTCGAAGCCGTTAGGGAAGCCGGCGTCGGCGAGGAGCGCCTTGGCTGCGGCCGGATCGTACGGGTAGCCCGCGTAGTTGACGTCGTGGCTCGCGAAGAGCGGCGGGAGGATCTGCGTGGCTGGCACGGCGCGGTTGTTGATGATGCGCACGATGCGGTCCTTGTTGATGGCCATGTTCAGCGCCTGGCGCACGCGCAGGTCGGTGAACGGCTCCATCTCGACGTTGATGGTCACGTAGCCGGTCTGCATCTGCTCGCCGATCGAGACCTGCTTGCTCCACGTCGGGTCGGCCATCACTTCGGTGTAGCGCGCGCTCGGGATGCCGTCGCCGAGGATGTCGACCTCACCGCGCTGCAGGCGGAGGAACGCCACGTTCTGGTCGACGCCTACCTGGAAGGTGAGTTCGTCGAGGAACGGGACGCCCGCCTCGAAGTAGTCGGGGTTGCGCTCCAGCACGATGCGCTGCCCGAGGACCCACTCCTTGAGCATGAAGCCGCCCGTGCCGACGGGCTGGTGGCCGAAGTCGCCCTTGGCTGCTTCGACGGCCTCACGCGGGACGATGTGGGCGAAGTTGAGGCCGAGCTTGTGGAGGAACGACGCGTCAGGCTCGGAGGTGGTGAACTGGATGGTGCTGTCGTCGATGACGACGATGCCGCTGACCTCGTCAGCCGCCCCGTCGATGAACTCCTGGGCGCCCTCGATGGTGAGGTAGAAACCCTGGCCTGGGCTCTGCGTTGCCGGGTCGAGGGTGCGTTCGAGCGTGTACTTGACGTCGCCTGCGACCATGGTGCGGCCGTTGTGGAACTTGATGCCTTGACGCAGCGTGAACACGTAGGTGCGGCCGTCCTCGCTTACCGTGTAGCTCTCTGCGAGGTGCGGGATCAGTTCGGTGGTGCCGGGCGTGTAGTCCATCAGACCGTCGAAGATCGACTTGATGATGGACCAGTTCTGCCAGTCGTAGCCGATGGCGGGGTCGAGGGTGGCCACGTCGTCCTGGAACGACACGACGGCGCTGCCGCCCTGCTGCGCCATGGCGCTACCGAACGTCAGGACCGCAAGCACCGCCAGGGCGCGGCCGACTCCGGTGCGTGCTAGCCAGGAGGCTCGCGGCGGCACTGCGCCGGTCTCGTTGCTGGTGTGGGTGTACATCGTTGCCTACCTTTCGCGCTTGGGGGCGCCTGTTGCCGGCACTCGCGCGCCGCACTGCTGCGGGGCGCGAGGTGTCCGCTTAGGAGTACCGGATCCTGGGGTCCAGGGCCGGGTATACGAGGTCGGCCAGCAAGTTGCCGACCACCACGAAGAGGGCGGTGACGATGACGCCACCCATGATGACGGGGATATCGACTAGCTGAATGGCCTGCCAGATCATCTGACCGATGCCTGGCCACCCGAAGACGCTTTCGACGATGACGATGCCGCCCATGAACACCCCGATGTCGAGCCCGATCAGGGCTACGACGGGCAGGACGGCGTTCTTGAGGACGTGCTTGAACACGACCTTGGTGGGGAACACGCCTTTGGCGCGCGCCGTGCGCACGTAGTCCTGTCGCAGCACTTCGATCATGGCGCTGCGCGTGACCCGCGCGTACCAACCTCCGCCAGCCAAGCCAACGGTGATGGCGGGCAGGACGACGTGTAGCGGCGTGCCGTAACCACCCAACGGAAAGATGGGCAGGAGGTAGCTGAGGAAGTAGATGAGGAGCAGACCGACCACGAACTGCGGTGCAGACACGCCAACGAACGCGAAAGCCATCACCGCCTGGTCGACGGCGGTGCCGCGCCGCAGCGCCGCCATGATGCCGGTGGGCAGGCCGATGAGCAGCTCGAACAAGATCCCTGCCAACGCTAGTTGCATGGTCGGCACGAGCCGCGAACCGATGAGGCGCGTCACCTCGGCCTTCTGAGCGTACGAACGTCCCATGTCGCCAGTGACGAGGTTCTTGACGTAGGTGACGTACTGCGCTGGCAGAGGGCGGTCGAGGCCGAGCTCGGCGCGGATGCTCGCGACGGTGGCTGGCGTCGCGCTGCGGCCCGCGATCATGCGCGCCGGGTCGGCTGGCAGGAGGAACACGAGCAGGAACGTGATGATCGTGACTCCGATCATGACGCCGACGGCCTGCAGGAGGCGCTGCAGGAGGTAGCGGATCACCGCCGCTCCGCCAAGTCGAGAGCGTCGCGCAGACCCTCGCCAAGCAGGTTGAACGACAGGCTCGTCAGGAGGATGGCCACGCCGGGGAAGACGACCAACCATGGCGCGTTGAGGAAGTACGACTGGCTCTCGTTGATGATCCCGCCCCAAGACGGCGTTGGCGGTTGTACCCCGACGCCGAGGAACGACAGGCTGGCCTCGAGCAGCACGGTGGTGCTTATCCCGAGGGTGCCGAAGACCATCAGTGTGCTGACGAGGTGGGGGAGGATGTGCTTGAAGAGCGTGCGCATGGTGCCAACGCCGAGGGCGCCCGCCGCCTCCACGAACTCGCGTCGCCCAATGGAGAGGACCTGAGCGTAGATGGCGCGGGCGATCCACACCCAGTTTACGAGCGCGATGACGAGCGCCACGATCCACAGGCTCGGGCGGAGGATGGCGGCAAGCGCGATGGCGAGGATGAGGGCGGGGAAGGCCGTCATGACGTCGGTGACGCGCATGAGGATGGTTTCGGTGACGCCGCGGAAGTAGCCTGCAGCCACCCCGACTACGAGGCCGATGAGTACGGCGGCGCCGTTAGCCACGACCCCGACTAGCAAGCTGATGCGCGCGCCGAAGATAACGCGCGATAACAGGTCGCGCCCAAGGAGGTCAGTGCCGAACCAGAACGGGCGTTCGGGTGGGAGCGGGGAGCCTTCGATGGTGAGGCCGTCGAAGTACTGCTTGGCTGGGTCATGCGGGGCGATCACCGGCGCGAGGAGGCTTACCACCACCACGATCACCACGCCGACCAGGCCTATCACAGCGGAGCGGTTCGCGAAGAACCGCTTCAACCACTTCGGTCGCTCCCGCCTGGTTGTGCCGCCGACCCCGAGTTGGGCGGCGTTGCCACTTGCCACAGGTTGTTCCTCCAGGAGTTGAACGCTTGCTACCCGATTGTATACACGTTCCGATTGCACGGCAAAACGCGGAAGTACTGCCGCGCAGGGTTAGTTCTTGGCGCCACCCTCGATGAGTCCAAGAGCGCCGGCCAGCTTGCCTACTTCGCTCATCACGCCGCTCGTGCCGGCGGCCACGCTGAGCTGCGGGGCGCGTAACCAGTCGGTGGCGCCTGACCAGATCTGGAACACGCCTCCGGCCTCGCGAACGATGATGGCGCCCGCAGCCACGTCCCACGCCCTCAACCCGAACTGCCAGAAGAGATCGACGCGGCCATCGGCCACGAAGCACAGGTCGCGCGCTGCGGACCCGCTGGCCCGCACGCCAGCAGACGCGCCGGACGTCTGCACGAAGAACGCTTGCTGCGCGGAGTCGTCGCGCATGGCCTCCGTGAAGTTCGTGCTGATGAGGGCGTGTGAGAGTGGGCGGTCCTCGCTAAGCGTTAGGCGCTCGTCGCCGCGCCACGCGCCGCCGCCCGCGTACGCCCAGTAGACCTCGTCGGAAGCAGAGTCGTAGATGACGCCGAGCACGCTCTCGCCTCCCTGCGCCAGGCCGATCGACACGCAGAAGCCGGGGTAATCGCGGACGAAGTTATGGGTGCCGTCGATGGGGTCGATGACCCACACGGGCGCCTTGGCGTCGAACTCGGAGAGGCCCTCCTCGCCCAGCAGCCCGAACGAAGGGTAGGCCTGCTTGAGTGCCTGAGCGATGCGCTTCTGCGCCTCGAGGTCGATGAGGGTAACTACGTCACCAGGCGACGTCTTGATGCTCACCCCGAAGTCGGTGCGGCCAGCGTGGTGGTCGACTTGCTGCAGCCGCGCCCACCTGCCCACCTCGAACGCGAGGGGAACGACGAGATCTTTCATGACGCCGAGTTCGGCTGTGGTTAACGGGGTTGCCATGTGGCCGATGCTAACCCTTGTCCCGTTCGCCCTGCCTGGGCGCGGGGCCACCGCTAGCGGGCGAGGAAGAAACCGCTACTGCGCTGCACCACGAGCGGTCCCTCGGCCATGCGCGTGCGCACGCCCGCCTCCCACGCGGCCAAGCGTGCGGCCACGGTCGGTGACGGCTCGTCTGGCAGGTAGATCATCGAGCGCAAGTAGGCGAGGACTAGGTCGGGGTCGTCTGCCAGCACCTCGTCGTCACGCCTGAGGACCACGACGTCGCCGAACGCGCGGCGCAGCTCCTGACCGCCGTTCTCCAGCGTGAAGCTCAACCCGGCGGAGCCGACTACCGTCACGGCGTCATCGGCCAACTCCACCGGCAGTTCGCGCAGGCCGCTCAAGTGCTGCGCGCCGTTCGTGGCGGCTATCAGCAGCCCGCCCGGCCGCAATACCCTCCGCAGCTCGGCCACCGCGCGCGGCAAGTCGGGCACGTGGTAGAGCATGTGGTTCGCGAACGCCAAGTCGAACTCGCCGTCTCCGAACGGCAAAGACTGCACGTCAGCCAAGTGCACGCTGGCGCTCAAGCCAGCGTCTGCCACGACCCCGAGGGTGGCCTCGACCATGCCTTCCGACACGTCCGTGAGCGTCAGCCGCCAACCTGGCGGAACGCGGTCGGCGTTCGTGCCCCAGAGGCGCGAAGTGCCTGCGCCCACCTCCAGCACGCGCGCGTCGGCAGCGGCCTCCGCGTGGGAGAAGAGCCAACGGTGAAAGTCCTCCCCCGCACCGGCGTAACGATCATGAAACGCGATGCGCGCCTGCAACCGATCAGGTGTGCGGTAAGCCTCGAGCATGGGTGAGGCAAGGATAGTACGGGCAGCGCTCAAGCGTCACTGCGTCCACCGCGAACCCGGCCATAGAGTCCAGGTAGAAGCGCTCGCCTCTGGAGCCGCGTTCTACACAGCTACTTAAGGTTCTGGCTTCGGGAAGGGGACAACAACAATGGGTCGAGCAAGCAGATGGGCCCCTAGGGTCCTAGTCTTTCTTGGCGTCATGCTCGCCGCCAGCGGCGCTTGGGCCAAGTCGGCGTACTTCGTGCAGGCCGACGTCGTCAGGGGGGCGGTAGGTGCCATGGGCGCCGTGTGCGTCGCCAACGCCGT
>DASSXV010000051.1:0-36155 GCA_035703635.1 Trueperaceae bacterium
CAGCTCTACGAGGAACGCGCGCTGGGCATAGACATGGAGACGGCGACCCTCTTCTCGGTCGGGTTCGCTAGCAAGGTCCCCATCGGCGCGCTGCTGCTCGTGTCCGACTTGCCGCTCAAGCGCGGCGGGATCAAGACCAAGGACTCCGCCAGGGCGGTGTTCAGGGAGCACACCGACAAGCACATCGAGGTTGGTATTCAGGCGATGAGCGAGATCGCTGAGCGCGGGGAGCATATTCGGCATTACCGCTGGTAGAAAGCCCCTGGCAGGAAGATGTATCTGTCAGGCTCTCCCAGCGCTCTGGGCCTAGATTCGGACAGGCGCTCCTGCCCGACGACCACGATCTCCATCTGAGCCAGTTCGGCCCAAGGCGCCATCTCGTGAACGAGGCAGGGCGCCGGAGCCTTGCGGCCACCGACTATCTCGACTTGTCGTTGGCCCTGGCGGTGCGTCTGATCGTCCCCGTAAGTTCGGTGCCCGGTGCGATGGTGTTGAAGACGGTGCCGAACTTCTGGACGTTCTGGTGCAGGAGCTCGATACGGTTGTCGTTCTCGTCGGTGTCGATGATAATCTCGTACTCGATGGACTCCATGCGTGGGGGCGTGTCCTGGCGGGTGCCGCGGACGTTGACGGTGACGCCGCGGGCTTGGAACTTGAGGATGGGCGTGACGCGCTCGATGCCTTTGATGATGCAGGCGGCCAGCGCGGCGAGCAGGAGTTCGGCGGGGTTGAAGGCGTCCGTGCGTCCGCGGAGGTCGGTGTCGAGCGTGATCTGGGCCCGCTTCGTGCGCGCGGCGCTGCCGTGGGCGTCAAGCCGCTGGGCGGTCACCCTGAAGCGCAGCTTGTCGTTGGGGCTTGCCACGGTCAACCTCCGGTCACCGTGGGTTCGGGCAGGAGCTCGGCCTCGGTCGGTTTCCGCCCCTCCCTCAGGGCGTGGATGAGCTTCCGGCTGGCGTCGCCGATGGCGTCGCGCACCTCGCGCCAGCGCTCGGGGTCCTGGCCGCTGGGGTCGGGGAAGGAGACGTGCAGGCGCGTGGTCCTCGCAGGGTAGGCGGGGCAGGCCTCGTTGGCGGCGTCGCACACGGTGAGCACCAGGTCGAACCCCCAGGGGTCGGGCAGGTCGTGGAGGGTCTTGGAGGCGTGGCCGCTGATGTCGACGCCGACCTCGCGCATGGCCTCCACCGCCTCGGGCTTCACGCGCGTGGCCTCGGTGCCGGCCGAGTGGATGTCGGCCTCGAGGCCAGCCTCGCGGGCGTGGTGCCTTAGCCAGCCCTCGGCCATCTGGCTGCGGGCGCTGTTGTGGGTGCACAGGACTAGGATCCTCATCGCGATGCTCCTTCGAGGCGTTCGGCTAACGCGGCCGTGGGGGCGCACGCTTCCTCGGCAGCGGTGAGCACGCCCGCGGGCGCGGGGGTGGTGGCCTTGAAGAGGCGGCCGCGCAGCCACAGCGCCACGCTGACGAGGCCGATGAGCAGCGGCACCTCCACGAGCGGGCCGATGACGGCGGCGAAGGCGACGCCGGAGCCGAGGCCGAAGACGCTGACGGCCACGGCGAGGGCGAGCTCGAAGTTGTTGCTGGCGGCGGTGAACGACAGGGTGGCCGTCCTCGAGTAGTCGGCGCCTACCGCCTTGCCCATGAGGAACGACACCAGGAACATGATGACGAAGTAGAGCACCAGGGGCACGGCGATGACGAGCACGTCGAGGGGACGGTCAAGTAGCGTGCCGCCCTGGAGGCCGAACATCATCACGATGGTGAAGAGCAGCGCCATGAGCGTGAGGGGGCTGATACGGGGGAGGAAGACGCCTTCGAACCACGCCTGGCCCTTGCGGGGGATGAGCAGCGCGCGGGTGAGGAGGCCGGCGGCGAAGGGGACGCCCAGGTAGATGAGCACGGCGCTGGCGATCGCGCCCATGGAGATGTCGACCACGCTGCCCTGCAGGCCGAGCAGGCCTGGCAGGACGGTGATGAACAGCCACGCGTAGAGGCCGAAGGCGAGGATCTGGAAGACGCTGTTGAACGCCACCAGGCCGGCGGCGTAATCGTTGTCGCCTTCGGCGAGCTCGTTCCACACCAGCACCATGGCGATGCAGCGCGCCAGGCCGATGAGGATGAGGCCCGTCATGTACTCGGGGTGATCGCGCAGAAAGATGACGGCGAGGGCGAACATCAGCACGGGCCCGAAGAGCCAGTTCTGCACCAGGGAGAGCGCGAGGAGACGCCGGTTGCGGAACACCTGCGGCAGCTTGCCGTAGCGCACCTTGGCGAGGGGCGGGTACATCATGACGATGAGGCCGATGGCGATGGGCAAGTTGGTGGCGCCCACGGAGAGGCCATCGAGCAGGTCGCCGAAGCCGGGTGCGAGCGCGCCTAAGGTCACGCCCAGGGCCATGGCGGCGAAGATCCACACCGTGAGGTAGCGGTCGAGGAGCGAGAGGCGCTTCATGCGGGGGCCAGTTCGGCGCGCGCCTCGGCCGCGGCGGCGAAGCCCTCCAGGGCGCCGGCTAGCTCGCGTAGCGCGGCGGGCTGGAGCTCGTAGTACACCCAGCGGCCGCGGCGCTCACCCGTCACCAGGCCGGCGTCGACGAGCTGCTTCATGTGGTGGCTGACGGTGGGCTGGGTGAGCTTGAGATAGGTCTCCAAGTCGCAACCGCACACGCCGTCGTCACGGGTGCAGTAGCTCTCTACCGGCTCGGCGAGGAACTGCAGGATCTTGAAGCGAGTGGGGTCGCCCAGCAGCTTCAGCTTGTCGGGGTACTCGTCCACGGCATCGATGCTAATCGATGGCATAGACGGATGTCTATGGGGCGGAGGTCCCGCGCGCTCCGCAGCGGGCATTGACGGACATCGATGCATCGACTACTGTCGATGTGGTTGGCGGCGGTCGCTCGGGCCGTGATCGGCTCGCAGTGGTAGGCCGCCGCCCCGACACCTCACGGACAGGCAGGGAGCCATCCATGACCACTGCGGAGTTCATAGCCCGACTCGAGCCCCACGCCAACGAGCCTCTCATCTTCAGTGCCGCCGGCGCGCGCGTGCCGGGCGGCTACCACGTCACCGAGTTCAAGTCCACGAGCGTCAACGCCATGGACTGCGGCGGCCGCGCCGCTGCCTGGCAGGAGCTCGTGCTGCAGGTGCTGCCGCCCGCCGCCGGAGAGGGAGAGGCGCCCATGAGCGTCGGCAAGTTCCTCTCGATCTACCGGCGCGTGGCCAACGCCCTGCCGCTCCCGGCCGACGCGTTGGTGCGGATCGAGTACGGCGCAGCCGGTGAGCGCGCCGTCAGCTACCCGGTCGGGGCAATCGCGAGAGGTGCCGGGGGCGTGATCGTCGAGCTGGCGGCGCCGACAGTCGCCTGCAAGGCCAACGACCACACCGTGGGCAACGTCCCTGCGGTGGCCGCTCACGCAGTGCTTGTGGGCGGCTCCCGCGCTCAAGCGCTGCAAGCTACCGGCTGCTGCGCGCCCGCAGTGAGCGGCTCGACGTCATCGGCCTGCTGCGCGTAGGTCTGCCGCAAGCGTAGCTCGCCGAACTGGGAGAAGAACCGGCAGCGTCCATCGAAGCCCTCGGGTACGACGGCGTGGCGTGGCCTCGGCGCCTCACCGTGATGGCACCCGAGTGCGATGGCCGGAGTCGAGAGCCGTGTGCACGCGACATGCCGATCAGCCATGGAGGGCGCAATGCTTCCCGCCGAGGCGCTTTTGGCGCCCTTAGGGTCGGATGGCGTTTCCTCTGCGGCGGGATCATGCGGCTGCAAAGTTGCCCGTGCTTCGATGGGGCTGCGAGCCTGCTGTTCGCCTCGGTGCCTTCTACGCTCTCTCCCCGAGACGTCCGCCTAGTTCGGCGCCTCGAAATCGAGAAGGAAACGAAACGACCGAAGAGAAGACGATTCAAGAAAGGCCTCGGAAACTCCCACGGCGGCCCTTGGAGGAAATGCCGTCCTAGTCGCGTGTCTGTAAGAAGACAATAGGTAACTACTACCGCTGGTGAAGCCACCGGCGGGAAGATGTTTCTGACTCTTACGCCCCTTGCGAATTCGCGTGGTCAGGGAGCCGAAGTTTGGCCCTGTCAGCCGCCTTCATATTCCATCCACGCCCTTTCTACGGGCCCTGCCTGGCGCCGCTCAGGATCGGCCCGATGAAGGCGTTTATGTCTTTCATCAGGTCAGGGAAGCTGTCGGGGGAGGTCTGGCGGATGCGCTTCAGGAAGGCGCTCCACTGCACTTGTCGACCCTGGTCGTCCGCGAACGCGGGTGCGAAGAGGCGGTGCGCTTCGGGGATCGCCGTTCCTCTCCGGTTGAAGGTCGCTTCGATGGCCCTGTGGAGGTCCTGGGCACCGAAGGCCTGGCTGATAGCAAGCTGGTGGATGTCGTAGAAGTCCTTGTAGCGGGAGTTGACCTCGTAGAGGACGGTGGCGGCTTGGAGCTTCTCGGCGATGACGGTTTCGAGCGAGTAGGCGAGGACGTTCGGCGGCGGGGCATCGAGGAGCGTCGGGTAGTCGAGTTAGGTGGGGCCCGATGGAAGAGCGTCACCGAGGCTGGCGTCGCCCGGCCCATGAAGTCGATGTCGCGGGTAGGGCGCGAAGCGAGCCCGAAATTGCCGTACAGGTACAGGCCGCCTTTGAGGATGAGCCGGTCGCGGTGGCTGCTGTGCGCGAGGCGCGCCAGCCACCTTTCTTGCACGTAGAGAAGTTGCAGGCGGTTGTAGTCGACGCCTTGGTCGCTGTAGTCGACGCCTTGGTCGCGTGCGAGGTTCCTCAGGCGCTGGTGCACGGAGGCAGCCATGTTGGCCGTCATAGGAGCGCCTCGAGGTAGGTGCGCATCTGGCCGTGCTCGCGGCGTACGCGCGCCGCCTCCATCACCTCGGCGGGGTTGGGCCTTGGCTTACGCCTGCGCACGTAGGTCTGGAGGGCTTCCAGGAAGAGGTCGTTGCCGAGCTCGTTGCGGTAGTAGAGCATGTCGGCGAGAGTCTTCTCGGGGGAGTAGACCTTGAGCGTGGCCGGGCCGGCGGGGTGCTCCTCGATCCCGTAATGGTAGACGCGTTCGGTGAAGTAGTAGAAGCGCACGGGCGGGTAGTCGATGGGGGGTGTGCGGGCCTTATTGGGGATGGCTAGGTCGATCTCTCCCGGTACTATCGTGCTGAGCTCGTGGAAGGAGAGGGCGCTGCGGAGGCAGACGACGCCTTTGGGGATGCGGAGCGCCAGCTCGACGTACGTCTCGTCCGTCAGGGCTGGGGCGGTAGCGTCGCGGTAGACGCCGCGCTGGACGCGCTCGGCGCGGCCTTGCTCCACCCAGGCTGAGAGCAGGTGCGGGTCGATGCCGGCGTCGACCACCTGCTGGCGCCGCAGGTAGCCTTGGTGCTTCTTGAAGAGCTGCTCGAGGCGGGTGGCGGGGGTCTGCTGGTCGTGGGGGGCTTCCATATAGTGTAGGTACCTTAGCACGAAGCACCGACGGTTTGTGGGCCTGGGAGGACGGCATCGATATGGTGTAACAGTGAGGTTGAGCCCTGTAGGCTTACGTGTTCGTCCAAAGCGGGCAGTTCTAGGTTTCGTAGAGGGGGCGTACCTCACGCAATCGTTGTCCTGGACGGCCTTCGCCGACGTCACCCCACGCCAGTCCCAGTTCATAACCCCGTAAGGGGTCACCAGTAAGACTTTGCGGGCGGGAATCTTGCGGGTTCCCGCCCCGTACCGTTTTGGAGCCCCGACCGATTGGACAGAACATGCTCAAGAACCGGCCGCAACTCCTCGCCGTGCTCCTCGGCCTCACGCTGCTCCTGGCCGCCTGCCAGGACCCGCCGCCCACGCTGGCCAGGTAGCCGGCGAGAACGTCACCGCCGAACTCACGCCCGCCCCCGACTGCACCTACGCCTTCGAAGGCACCCTCACCAGCACGACCCTCGCTGGCGCGTACGAACCACTCGCCTGCCCGGGCGGGCAGAGCGGCACGTGGGCGCTCGAGCTGCGATGAAGCGCGCCCGCCTCGCCGCGCTCCTGGCGATCGCCACCCTGCTCCTGGTCGCCTGCCAGGACCCCACCCGCAACCCCCTCACCGGACCACGGCCCAACCAGTGGGACGCCAGCGTCTGGGACAACGCCCAATGGGAGTAATAACCGTGAAGCGCACCCTCACCCTCCTGCTCACCCTGCTCCTCGTCGCCCCCGCCGCGCTGGCGCAGACCACGCCCGAACTGTTCATCTTCAAACCCGGCACCTCGATCCGTGCTGACGAGATGAACGCCAACTTCCAGCTCCTACGCGACCACATCAACAACGCCCTCGGCCTCGCCGACATCACCAGCGAAGACCTCGAGGAGCTCGCCCACCTCGTGGCGCAGATCCAGGCCCTCGCCGAGTCTGGCGAGCTGCACGGCACCAGCCTCGAGTACGCCTGGGACGGCACCCGCCTCGGCATCCGTGCCGAAGGGGACGAGGCGTACGCCTACGTCGACCTCCTCGGCCCCGCCGGCCCCCAAGGCGCAACCGGCCCCGGCTTCGAGTACGCCTGGAACGGCACCCAACTCGGCGTCCGCGCCGAAGACGAGGACGAGTTCACCTACGTCGACCTCCGCGGCCCCCAAGGCCCCACCGGACCCCAAGGCGAACAAGGCGAACGCGGTGAACCCGGCGCCGCCGGTCGCGACGGCGCTGACGGCCGCAACCTCGTGTTCGAGTGGAGCGGCACGCAACTAGGCGTCGGCTACGAGGGTGGCATCATCTTCTTCTCCGACCTCCAAGGCCCACAAGGCAACCAGGGCGAGCATGGCCCACGCGGCGAGGCCGGCCCCCAAGGCCCGCAGGGCGAACGCGGCGAGACCGGCCCCCAAGGCCCCAAAGGCGACCAAGGCGAGGCCGGACCCCAAGGCACCCCCGGCCCGCAAGGCGAACGCGGCGACACCGGCCCCCAAGGACCAACCGGACCCCAAGGCGAACCCGGACCCCGCGGCGACACCGGAGCAACCGGCCCGCAAGGCCCCACCGGCACCCCCGGTGCCGACGGCCGCACCCTCCTCAACGGCAACTTCCCACCCCCCGACACCATCGGCCAAGACGGCGACTTCTACATCAACACCAACACGTGGCAGATCCACGGACCCAAACAAGCCGGCACCTGGGGACCCGGCGCAAGCCTCACCGGCCCTCAAGGCCCCCAAGGCGAACCCGGCGCACCCGGCCCCGAATACCACGCCGGCTACGGCCTCCGAATGGACGGCACCACCATCAGCCTCCAGAACGCCCAAGCCCTCCCCGCGTGCGGCGCGCACGCCGTACCCAAAACCGACAGCTACGGCGAGTGGACGTGCGGTCCCGCCTTCGGCACCGACCCAGGCGACTACCCCACCCAGGTCGACGGCAGGGAGGTCACCGACTGCGTCATCGGTGACGTCTGGCTCACCGCCGGCGTCGTCGGCGGCGGCGCCATCGCCAACGGCGCCCTGTTCAGCATCGCCCAAAACACAGCCCTCTACTCCCTCCTCGGCACCCGGTACGGCGGCGACGGCGTGACCACCTTCGCCCTCCCCGACCTCCGCGACTCCGCCCCCCGCAGCCGCAACGGTCCCGCCCTCAACTACGTCATCTGCATCCACGGCCTCTACCCCAACAGGTACTGACCCAACCCACTGAAGTCACCCCCCCACCCAACCGCACCCAATACCCCCTCGAGGGCGCCCCCGCAACACCAAGGGGCGCCCTCGCTCATTAACGGCCAAGGCAGAGGCCATAGCGCCAGCCCCCACGGGCCGGCGCACCCCCAACACCAGCGCCCTGAACGGTCCTGGGTCTTGTGGAGTGCAAACCTCACACAGTCGTCGTCTCGGACGCGACTTTGGGAGTCGTCAAAACAAGTGCCGGAGCGCCGCTCGAAGCGAGTCGCGCCGCTGACGCGAGATGCCGCGTCTCCATCGAGAATCGGCGTCAAATCAATCGACCGCTACTACCGCTGGTAGGAATCCACCGGCGGGGAAATGTCTCTGACCGCGTCGCTGGGCGTGCTTCGGACGTGTCTGGGCACATAGCCAGGAAGGCAAGCAGCTCCAGCAAGGCTAGACGGTCCAGCTACTGCTGCTCACCTGTAGGCAGGCCGGCTGCGCGGCCCTCGAGGAGGTTCTGCGTGAACCATGAAACGTCTGCCGTCAGTCGTGGGTGGGCTCGAGGGTGCGGATCTTCACGATGGACGGTCTCGAGCACCGTACCGAGCGCCTCGTCGATGATGGACTCAGTGTCGGCAAGGCCCCATGAGAGGGCTTCCTCGACGAGATGGCTCCGCGTGACATGCGCGTGGCGGTACTCGCCGGCGACCGCGAGCGCCATCTCCCCGTCGTTCCGTTGGTGCGCTTGCGGTACGAAGTCGTAGGCCGGGGCCAGCTCCACGGTTCCCCCTTCGAGATGCAGGAGGGAGATGTTCTTGGCGTGCATGTCCAGGTTCCCGACGGCGGCGGCTAGCACCACCATCCGGAGGAGCGCCTCGCGGCTCTCGGGCCCTGTGTGCTGTTCGAGCAGGCGCGCGATGCGTGCCAGGCTGGCCTTCCCGCCGTATCGCTGGTACTTTTCGTCGCCGCTCGCGCCGAGGGCCTGGTTGAAGTCCTCCTGATGGAGGCGTGCTTGCGGAGCGTCGGGGGAGCGGTCGTAGCGCTCGATGACCAGCGCCGGCACGCCTGCGAACTCTTGGATCCACGTGCGGTATGGGATCAGTCCTACGGCGCGGGCTAGGCGGGCGCCGTACTCCTCGTCGTAGATGACGGTGGGGAGGCCCTCGGGCACGGGTTTGAGGATGTGGCTGGAGGGATAGCCGTCGAGTGCTCTGTTCCAGCCGTCCGCGGTATGCGCCAGGACGATCTTGTCCTGCACCCCGGCCAATGACGACTTGCCGCCCCGGGGCTTGTTGCCTAGCGGGAAGTCCTGCACGTTCTCGAGCAGCTCTGCCACCCCGGCCTCGTCGAGCGGTTCGAGCCTTGGTTGGCGGGGCTCGCCGGGTACGTCCGGGTCCCAGATCTGCAGCGCCCCGGCGACGTCGCGACCGTAGCGGCGGAGCAGCCCGATGGTGTCGCTCTCGGGCACGTTCGCTTCCTGAGCCAGCCGCTTCAGCATGCGGCCTTCGGGAAGGAGCTCTTGGAAGAAGTTGCGCCGCTTCTGCTTGTGCGCTCGAGTAGGCACCACTGCTAGCGGGACGGCGACCGACAGTATGGGGCTGTCGATACCGAATGTCCTCACGGCGCCTGGCTCGAACTGCAGGTCGAACGTGCGCCAGTCGCCCTCCAGCGTGCCGATTCTGGTGCCGTACAGTTCGACGACCAGGTCAGCCATGCTTCTCGGGCGATCTGATGGTGGCGGAGAGTTCGACGTCTACCTCGCGCATCATCGCGAACAGCCGCTCCATGAAGATGGAGGGTTTGCCGGCCTCGATCTCCCAGATGTAGCGTTGGGTGGTGCCGAGGCGCTCGGCGAGTTCGCGTTGGCTCAAGCCTCTGAGCAGGCGGGCTTGTTGCAGGATCCTTCCAAGCGACTCGGCGCTTGTGACCTTGCCCGTGAACTCCACTTCCGCCTCCTGACTACTGAATCGTAGTCATCCTATGCGACTACTAAAAGGTAGTCAAGCTCCCTGACTACGAAATAGTAGTCAAGGCGTTGCTGGCGACGGGCTGGTTAAGAGCAATCCGCGGAGACGTACGTTCGAGAGCGCGAGCCTCTGGGTCGAGAAGGCTCGTTGGTGGCATGCCGGGCAATCAAAACAATCGACCCCTACTACCGCTGGTAGAAATCCACCGGCGGGGAGATGTTCCTGACCCCGTCCCCTGGCGCTCTTACGCCTTGTCCGGCTACCTCGCCAGTAGGTCAAGCGTTCTCATCAAGGCCAAACGGTTCGGTACGCCGCTCGCCTGTGGGCAGACCGGCGGCGCGGCCGTCTAGTAGGTTCTGCGTGAACCATGAGATGTCCGCCGTCAAGCGTGGGTAGGCTCGCGGGTGTGGCTCTTCGTGCCGCACGGTCCGGAGCGCGGTTTCTAGCGCCTCGTCGATCGCCGGTTCGGGCTCGGCGAGGCCCCAGGAGAGAGCCTCCTCGATACGGCCCCGCCGAAAGGCACGTCGATCGCGTCAAGCTCATCAACCGCCGCATCTACAACTGCGGAAGCGACGCCTACAACGAGCCGCCCGTGCACTGCTTCTGGCCCGCGGGGTCGTAGGCGGTGCTGCTGCCGCCGAGGAGCACGTTGAGGCGCGAAGCCTGCAGCATGCGGCTGTAGCTGCCGTAGCAGGGCGTGGTGGCTTCCTTCCAGCAGAGGTGGGCGCCGGCGCGCACTGCGCTCTCCACCAGCTGCGCCTCGGCTGCGAAGGTGGCGCCCATGCCCGCCAACTGCGTGGTCCTCACCCAGCCGAGCACCTTGCTGGCGTGGGTCGCCACGCCGGCGCAGCTGCCAGAGATCTCCGGCAGCAGCGGCGCGTTCGCGCGCTGGAAGATGGTGTTGAGGATGGCCTCCAGCTTCTCCGCCAGCTCGGGGTCGCCCTCCTCGCCACGGAGCTCGGCCGTGCGCTCCTTGGCCAGCAGGTCGCTGAGCAGCTGCTCGAGCTGCGCCTCCCAGTCGCTGGGCGTGAAGTCATCGAGCGATCCTTCGATGGCGTAGGGCGCCGCCTCGGTGCCGAGGTAGGCGCCGTGCAGCGAGAAGTGGAACAGGTTGAACGTCACGCTGTTGGCGCTGCCGGTGCGCGTCGGCGCCACTAGGTGGAAGTCGCTGAAGGAGGCGCCGACGTTGTCGTCGTGGGCGGCGAAGCCGATGGCGCTGATGGCGTCGCCTGTGGCGGGCGTGACCTCGAGGGTGGCAGCGTCGTAGAGGCGCAGCCCGGCCGGCTCCAGGACCACGCCGTGCAGGCTGCCGGTTACCGGCGCGCCTTCGATGCTGCTAAGCGGCGTAATGGAGATCCTGACGGGGGAGAGGAGCGCCTCGCCCGTGACGGTGAGGTGGTAGGTGGTGCCGTCTTCGCTGGTGGTCACGAGCGTGCCGCCGGTGAGTGGGATCTCCGCGCTGACGTAGCCGATGGCCCGGTAGGCCTGCACCGTCAGGGGCTTGGGCTCGGGGAGCTTGATGGTGGGCTTGGGCGGCGGCGTGTTGGAGACGCATGCGACCAGGAACGCCAGCAAGACCATGGGTACGCCGCAGCGAAGGTGCAAATCGCGCATAAGCCTGGTTCCTCCTGCCGCAATTGCGCTTTCGGCGTCAACGGCGAGACTCTGGTTGTGATGTAGGAGCGGTGGGAAGTGCTCTTGCGGCAGGTTACAACATGTCCAGCGGGCATGCGCGGGTGACGTGTCTCGCCATGCGCGCGGCCGCTCGCGCCAACCACCGTTCCTCCAAGGCGCGAAGGGATCTAGGGCTGGAACTCCCTGCCTCGACCTGACCCCGTTACCTGTGCCTCATGGTTCCGTCGTCGTTACCCATGCTGTTCGTCGTTCTCCGCGCCCGGCGTGGCCGTCGCGCCTGGCCAGGTCCACGCCGTGATCTCGGGCGCGTCCTCGCCATGAGCCCGCGTGTACTCTCGCGCCCGTACCCGCGCATCTTGCATCTGCTGCCGCAGGCCGGCGTAGCGCGCCGCCAACCCAGGCACCTGATCGAGGACGTCCATCACCAGGTGGTACCGGTCGATGCCGTTCATCATCACCATGTCGAACGGGGTCGTCGTGGTTCCCTCCTCGATGTAACCGCGCACATGCAGGTTGTCGTGGCCGTGCCTTCTGTATGTCAGGCGGTGTATCAGCCAGGGGTAGCCGTGGTAGGCGAAGACGACCGGCTTGTCGGCGGTGAAGATGGCGTCGTACTCCAGGTCGCTGAGTCCGTGCGGGTGCTCCGATTCGCTCTGCAGGCGCATCAGGTCGACGACGTTCACCACGCGCACCTTCAACTGAGGAACCCGGTCTCGCAGGATCGCGGTGGCGGCGAGAACCTCGAGGGTCGGCACGTCTCCAGCTGCGGCCAGGACGACATCGGGTTCTTCTCCCGGTCGCTCCGCGCCGGCCCACTCCCAGACGCCGAGCCCACGAGTGCAGTGTTCGATCGCCTCGCTCATCGTGAGCCAGTTCGCGGTGGGCTGCTTGCCGGCGACGACCACGTTCACGTAATCGACCGAGCGCAGGCAGTGGTCGTATGTCGATAGCAGGGTGTTCGCATCGACGGGGAGGTACACGCGCACGATGTCTGCCTTCTTGTTCACGACATGGTCTATGAAGCCCGGATCCTGATGCGAGAAGCCGTTGTGATCTTGCCGCCAGACGTGCGAGCTTAGCAGGTAGTTCAACGATGCGATCGGACGGCGCCAAGGCACCCGCCGCGCCGTCTTGAGCCACTTGGCGTGCTGGTTGAACATCGAGTCCACGATGTGGATGAACGCCTCGTACGAGTTGAGCAGCCCGTGCCGCCCGGTCAGCAGGTACCCCTCGAGCCAGCCCTGGCACTGATGCTCGCTCAGCATCTCCACGACGCGGCCCG
The DNA here is from genome assembly GCA_035703635.1 of Trueperaceae bacterium. Lineage (GTDB taxonomy): Bacteria > Deinococcota > Deinococci > Deinococcales > Trueperaceae > JAAYYF01. Next base: position 12,472 of record DASSXV010000051.1, read on the forward strand.
TACGTGACAGGTGGTTATCGGCATCTAGCGGCAGGAACTCTGCATCCCACTGCTTGTTCGTCGCCTCGAACACGGCGTCCAGGCGATTGGAGGCCGTCTCGTCGGGACCGAAGATCCGGAAGCTGTGAGGGTTCCAACTGATCACGTCGCGCAGCCAACGCCCGAGCACACGCGTCGCCTCGCTCGTCGAGGCCCCTGGCGAAGGCACGTCGACGGCGTAGTCCCTGAAGTCCGGGATCCTTAGTTCCTGCCGCAGGAGCCCGCCGTTGGCGACCGGGTTGGCGCTCATCCGCAGCTCCCCGGCCGGCGCCAGTGCCGTCACGGACGCGGAGACCGCACCGTTGGGATCGAAGAGCTCCTCGGGCCCGTATGAGCGCATCCAGCTTTCAAGCAACTGCGTGTGCGCGGTCGTGTCCCTGGCGTCCGGCAACGGCACCTGGTGTGAGCGCCAGTTGCCTTCGACCGGGTGCCCGTCGATCTCTGCGGGGCAGGTCCAGCCCTTCGGCGTGCGCAGGATGATCATCGGCCATCGTGGTCGACACTGCAGGGCCCCGGACGCGGCGTCCGCCTTGATCGCGGCGATGTGGTTGATGACCTCGTCCAGGGCAAGCGCAAGACGTCGGTGCACGGCGATCGGGTCTTCGCCGTCGAAGCCGCCCGACACGAGGTAGGGCGTGTACCCGTAACCGCGCATCAGCTCGAGCAGCTCGCTCTCGGGGATGCGCGCGAGTACCGTCGGATTGGCGATCTTGAAGCCGTTGAGGTGCAGGATCGGCAAGACGACGCCGTCGTGGACGGGGTCGAGGAACTTGTTCCCGTGCCATCCAGTGGCGAGCGGCCCCGTCTCTGCCTCCCCGTCCCCCACGACCGTTGCGACCAGCAGGCCCGGGTTATCGAACGCGGCGCCGAACGCGTGAGATAGCGAGTAGCCGAGCTCCCCACCTTCGTGGATCGACCCCGGAGTCTCGGGCGCCACGTGGCTCGGGATCCCTCCGGGCAAGGAGAACTGCCGGAACAACCGGCGCACGCCGTCTTCCGTGAGATCGATCGTGGGGTAGACCTCGCTGTAGGTGCCGTCCAGGTAAGCATTGGCGACCATGCCGGGCCCGCCGTGCCCCGGCCCGGCGATGAAGATCGTGTTGATCGAGCGCTCTCTTATGACCCGGTTGAGGTGGGCGTAGACGAGGTTGAGGCCGGGGGTGGTGCCCCAGTGACCGAGCAGGCGGGGCTTGACGTGCTCGCGAAGCAGAGGCTCGTGCAGGAGAGGGTTGTCCAGGAGGTAGATCTGGCCGACGGAGAGGTAGTTCGCGGCGCGCCACCACCTGTCGAGGCCCTGGAGGGCCTCCGCGCTTGGCTCGCTCACTTCCCGGAACGGCCACGGAAGCTGCCCGGACGCGTCCACGGCAGGACTCTCCATGCGCAACATCCTACGGCCCGATCGGATTCCTTGCCACGCCAAGCGCCGCTTGCCGTTTCGAAGCCGAGGCGCGCAGCGTGTTGTGGCCCAAGGCGGTTAGGCGCCGCTCGGCCTTTAGTATCGTCGGCTCGCTTGGCCGCGTCGCGCTCGGCTTGCTCGGAGTTGTGCACCACCACGAAGCGGCGGCTGGCGACGCTGCCAGGGTTGATGATCACTTCCTTGACCTGAAGGCCGTTCGACAGGGTCTTGCAACGACCAGCTCGCGTCAGCGCCTCGCGCAGGCTGCCGTCCGTGCCTAAGCGCATCTTCTCGCCCAGGATGACAGCGTCGCCGGCGCCTTGCAGGGCGCAGCGGTTCTCGGCGCTGTCGAGACCCGTGTCCATCGGATATACACAGTGCCCACGTGGCGGTCGGGTGCCATCCCGGCGGCAAGCGGCGGCACGACTAACTCGCCCCGTCCACCCCGATGCCCGCGTCTCGCGCCCGTTGCGCTGCGGCCCTGCGGTCACTGACTTCGAGCTTCCCGAGGATGGTGGAGACGTGGTTGCGCACGGTCTTGCTCGTCACTTGGAGGTGACGCGCTATCTCGGCATTGTTGAGGCCCTCGGCGATCAACGCCAGCACGTCACGCTCGCGCTTGGTCAACTCAGGGAACGGCAGCGCACCACCGGAGACAGACGCTGCAGAGAAATAGCGGCTGAAGCGCTGGACGACGTTCGGGTCGAACAACGCCTCGCCGTTCGCGGCAGCCATGATGGCGCGCTCGAGCTCCGCCTTGCTGCCGCCCTTGAGGACGTAACCCTTGGCGCCAGCCTTCATGGCGCGGAACACGGTCTCGTCGTCAGCGAACATCGTCACCATGATGATGGCGGCTGTCGGATCGTTGGTCAGGATGCGGCCAGCGGCCTCAACCCCAGAGAGCCCTGGCATGCGCGCGTCCATCAGGATCACTTGCGGGTCCAGACTCTCCGCCAGCGCGACTGCTTCGCTGCCGTCGTGCGCCATCCCGACGACTTCACAACTAGGGAGCGTGGCAACCAATAGTGCCAGCCCCTCGAGGAAGAGCTCGTGGTCGTCTGCTACCAGCACTCTCGTCGGAGGCGCCAACTCTGGGGCGGAGGTCACGCCGGTCACGTTGCTACGGGCCGACCGGTGGTCGTCAAGAGGAAACGCCGTGCGGCCCCAGGCAGCGGCACCGTGACTATCAGGGTCATGCCGTGGGCCTCGTTGCGTAGGAGGTGCGCCCTGCCGCCGGCGCGGCGCGCCGATACCCGCAACGACGCCAGGCCGATGCCACCCCTGTGGCCAGTCAAGCGGCCGCCAACCCCCACGGCCCCGACTCCGTCGTCACGCACGATGAGAGTCGCCCGCGCTGAGCGCAGCTGGATGAGCACCCAACAGTGCCGCGCTTGGGCGTGGCGCACGACGTTGGCCGTGCCTTCCAGCGTCGCTCGGTAGAGGAGTTCGGTTACGGCAGGAGAGAGGTTGGCGGCGGACCCGGAGGCGGCGAAGCTCACTTCGAGGCCAGCTAGCGCCAGCAGGTTCAGCGCCTCCTTGACCGCGCCGATCAGGTCTAGCCGCTCGAGCGTCTCGGGCGGTTCGCTATGCACGATGCGGCGCAACTCGCCGACGAGGCGTGAGACCTCGTCACGTAAGGAGGCGACCTGCTCGGGGGCGGTCGCGCCAAGCTTGGCGTCTTCGGCGAGGAGTTGAAGTCTTACCTCGAGGCCAGCCAGGCCTGGGCCGAGGCGATCGTGGAGGTCGCTTAGGAGCTGCTCGCGAGTCCGGGAATCGGGGTGGCTCACGCTTGGCCCACTGACCCGGCGTGCTTGGCGGTCAGCCACCGCGTTAGTGATGTGGGGCTCGGCTAACTTAGTGCTGAATGGCATGCCAGTGCCCCTCCTTTCACCAGCGCTCACGCTACTCCGACAAGGTGAGACGCGAGGGTGCCGATGATGGCACCCTCGCGTGCGAGGCTTAGGTTTGTTTCATGCACGCTCAACGGCGTGCTCAACAAGCAGTACTAGCTAGTTGACAGTGAACTCCTCGATCATGCCTTCCATGTAATGCGCCATGGCCGGATTGTTGAGGTCCTGCACGAAGCAGACGGCTACCCAGTTGCCGGCAGTCAGGTCGAGAGGCATGTAGACGGTCTGTCCGGGCGAGAGCGCTTCGATGTCGACTGTGGTCGTCGTGTCGAACGGCGGGGCCATGGTATGCGTCGTGTCCTTCAAGAACGTTTCGAGGTCGGCCTGGGTCTTGCCGTCAGTGAGCTTGAAGAACGCGGCGATGTGCGGCTGGTCGCCCACGTTCGTGACCTTCCACAGGTCATTGCCTGCCTTCATTGTCGCCGGGAAGTCGAACGAGAAGTCTGCGAGCTGTAGGGTGTGGCTCGTTTCAGGGGCGGCTACTGGAGAGCCCGAGGCTGTAACTTCGAACGGTAGGTAGGTGGACGCGGCGGATTCGCTGCTCGTCGCATGCGACGCGATAACGTAACTGCCCTGTTCTAGGTCGACGACCATGTCGTACTCAGCGTGCGGCTTGACGACCGCGCCGCTGAGCGCGACTGCGGTCTCCAGGTACGTCTTGACGGCAGCCGTCTGGTCGCCCGATGCGATCGCCGCGTTGAGGGCGTCGTTGGCGGCGATGTAATCGCCTACGGCAAAGCCATTGTTGAGGCGCGCGATCGTGAACGTCATGTCCTCAGTGCCGTTGTTGACGAGCGAGACCGTGCGGTAGCCCTCGCCAGCGAAGACCTGAGGTCCGACTAGCTGACCATCTACGAACTCCGCGCTCAAGTCGGCGGCTGCGCTTGCCAAGCCCAACGTCAAGAGGCCAGCGAGCAGCGAGTACTTGACGAGCCGCCTCGGGGCGACCAAGCTCCGTAGGAAGCGTGTAATGGAAGAGTCATTCATAAACTGCCTCCGTTTCCTAGCGAAGCTTGCGCTCCCGGGCGTCCCGCTGTCATGGGGCGCCGTCCCTACCTAGTTCGGGACGACCCAAGAGGCGCCTACTCGGTTGGCGGCAGGCCCTCTGGGTGAGGGTGCTCTTCCGGCTTGCCCCAGAGGAGCGATGCCACGACGCTGATGACGAGAATCGCGACGACAACTCCCAGAGAGACGAGGCTTGGGATATGCAAGACGTCGAGGAGGACCATCTTCGCGCCTATGTAGACGAGGATGATGGCCAGGCCCGTCTTGAGGAACACGAAGCGGTGCACGACGTGCGCCAGCAGGAAGTACATGGAGCGCAGGCCTAGGACGGCCATGATGCTGGCCGTGAAGACGATGAAGCCGTCCGTGGTGACGGCGAAGATGGCCGGGATCGAGTCGACGGCGAAGAGCAGGTCGGTGAACTCGATGACCACCAGCACGAGGAGGAGAGGCGTCGCCATCCGCACGCCGTTCTTACGCGTGAAGAACTTCTGGCCGTCGTACTCACTGCTTACCGGCATCAGGCGCCGTACGAGGCGCAGTGCCGGGTTCTTCTCGAGGTTGGTCTCGCCATCGCCCTTCTGGAACAGCATCCTGAAGCCCGTGATGAGGAGGAACGCGCCGAAGACGTAGAGGATCCAGCTGAACGCTTGGATGAGCGCAACGCCGACGACGATCATGATCCCGCGCAGCAGGAGGGCGCCGAGGATGCCCCACAGCAACACGCGTTGTTGGTACTTGAACGGCGTCTTGAAGTAAGTGAAGACGAGGACGAAGATGAAGATGTTGTCGACTGACAGCGACCACTCGAGAACGTAGCCGGTGATGTACTGGATGGCCTTCTCTTGGCCGAGCCAGAAGTGGAACAGCACGCCCAAGAGGAGCGACAGGCTCACCCACGTGACGGTCCACATGGCCGCCTCTTGAGGTTTGACTACGTGCGCTTTGCGTTGGAAGATGCCTAGGTCGATCGCGAGCATCACGATCACGAACCCGATGAATGCGAACCAAGCCCATAGCGGTTCGGTCATGTTGACCTCCCGTTAGGGTCTTGCCTTCGTGTGCGCCACCGGGACGTCTTTGACGTCCGTGTTGACGATGGCGAACTCCCGGGGTGCGGGCGGCTACTCCCCCTCAACGAACGGTAACTGTACCCTACCGCTTCGCTCCGTGTAACCTGGGGCCGGTCGCCCTGAACAAGGCAGCGTGGAACGGTGCACGACCGTACCGTCAGCTCTACCCTTCGCGCGCTCGCCAGTTGGCGGCCAGGAGGCGGATCATGTCGGCAGGCCAGCACGGCGGTCAGCTAAGCATCGAGGAGCTGCGCAAGGACGTGATCGGCGAGGGCGCAGCGTTCGCCACGCCGTTCGGCGTAAGGCGCTTGACCTACGCGGACTACATCGCCTCGGGCCGGCCTTTGCGCTCGGTCGAGGCCACGCTCGAGCGCAGCGTGCTGCCGCTTTACGCCAACACCCATACGGAGGACAGCGCTACCGGCGCGCATACCACTGCCTTGGCAGACAGCGCGCGTGATTACGTGAAGCGCTGCCTCGGTGGCGAGGACACCCACAAGCTCTTCTTCGTCGGCACCGGGGCTACCGGTGCGGTTAAGCGCTTCCAGGAGGTTCTGGGCGTGTCGGTGGCGCCTGAACTACGGCAGATGGTCTTGAGCGACCTACCTACTGCCAACCGCTGGGTCGTGTTCGTTGGCCCTTACGAGCACCATTCGAACGAGGTGTCGTGGCGCGAGTCGTTAGCTGAGGTCGTGGCTATCCCGTTAGCAGTCGACGGCACTCTCGATCTGGCAGCGTTGAAGGCGGCGCTCGAGGATCCGCGCTACCTCGGCAGGCCCCGAGTCGGCTCGTTCTCGGCCGCGAGCAACGTCACTGGCCTCATCACCGACGTGCGCGCCGTCGCCAAGCTGTTGCACGAGCACGACGCCATCGCGGCCTTCGACTTCGCCGCCAGCGCGCCGTACGTCGCCATCGACGTGCAGGAGTCGAGTCCTGGCGCTAACGACGGCATCGACGCCGTCATGCTCAGCCCTCACAAGTTCCTTGGCGGGCCAGGTTCGCCTGGCGTGCTGCTCGTGCGTAAGGAGCTCTATCACCTGACGTCACCTACGACAGCTGGTGGGGGCACCGTGCTGTACGTGAGTCACGTGACGCACCGCTTCGTGAGCGACGTAGAGTCCCGCGAGGACGCGGGCACGCCCGCCATCTTGCAGAAGCTGCGCGCGGCCATGGCTTTCAGGGTCAAGGAGAGGGTAGGGGCAGACTTCATCGCACGGCGCGAGGAGGAGCACATCGGGGTGGCGCTGCGGCGGCTCGCCGCTAACCCGAAGGTGGAGGTGCTTGGCTCGCTTGATGCGCCGCGTCTGGCGGTCCTGTCGTTCCTCGTCAAACCGGCTGGCCGTTACCTCCATCCGCGCTTCGTGGTCCGCTTGCTGTCCGATCTCTTCGGCATTCAGGGCCGGGCAGGGTGCTCTTGTGCTGGGCCGTACGGCCACGACCTCTTGGGTATCGACGGCGAGACGTCGGTGCGTTTCCTGCATGAGATGGAGGCGGGCTTCGAGGGCCTCAAGCCCGGTTGGAGCCGCGTGAGCTTCCACTACCTCTGCGATGAGGCCGAGCTGGAGTTCCTCCTCGCCGCCATCGAGTTCCTGGCCGAGGAGGGCGATGCCTTTCTTCCCCTCTACGACTTCGATTGGCAGACCGGCGCCTGGTGCCACCGCGGCACCCCTCCAGAGACGCGCGTCGACGACTTCGCGCCTGAGGCGTGGGAGGCGATCGCCACCGCTAGCGGCGAGCGGCTGGCCGATTATGCCGCGTACCTGGCAGAGGCGCGGCAGTTGGCGCGAGAGTTGCGCGCTGCGCCGCCGCTAGCGCCTGACCGCAGCACGGCGGCAGACACGCGCTTGGCCAACTTCCAGTACTAGGCGCCGCGCTTCAAGCCGCGGCCAGCTCGCGCACCTCGACCCGCACTTGCCACCATAGCCAGGTGACCTGTGCGAGGGTCGCGACGACGAACGCCACCATCGCCGTCGGTAGCGCTGTGAAGCGTTGGGTTATCACGCCTAACGCAAGCAGTCCCGCGCTGACGATGAGGAAGAGGATCATCGAGGCGCTGATGGCGGCTGTGCGCCGGGCGTAGACTGCCACGCCCTGGATGAGGTTGCGGAAGGCGTCGATGGCCGGCCACAGCAGCGCCCAAGCGCATCCGAGGATGGCGAGGGCAGTTAGTTCCGGCCCGAGCCCGGACACCGTGCCGAACCAGAACTGCGCCAACGGCGTGAACGCCACTGCCAACGTGATGACGAGCAGGCTGCCGGCCAACACCATGGTGAAGCGCCTCAGCGCCCGGAAGGCGCCGGGCCGGTCGAGCAGCGCGACGACCACCTCGTTCAGGGCGAAGCTCACCGACCTAAGCATGAAGAGCAGTCCGTTGGCCACTGGCCACGCCGCCAATGAGGCGAGGGCGTCTGGCATGCGCGCGATGGCGGCGCTGCCGATGGGTTGCACTAGCAGAGACAGGAGGCCGGTGAGGACCAAGGGCAGGTAGAAGACGAGGAACGGTCGCATGGTGAGTGGTGTGGCGAGCGGAGTGGCGTTCACTAGTCTGACGCGCGTGACCGGTAGCGCGGCCCAGGCGCTGTAGAGCGCTTCGACCGTGACGCCGACGGAGATGGCCGTGGTCGCCGCCACTATGCCGCTGGCCCCGAGCCCGAACCCAACGACCGCGGCAGTGCCGCCGACGCCGATGAGGCGTAGCACCGTGCCGATGCTCACGTGGTGCGAGCGCCCGTAGCGGATGAGGAGACCCTGGTGGTAGCGCCGGTAGCCGATGGCCCACGTCCAGGGGAGCATGATCTTGAGGCCAAGGCGCGCCGGTTCGATGACGGCCTCTGGCGGGCCAAGGAGCGGCACCACCACCGCGTCGAAGAGCGGCGTGAACGCTAGCAGAGCGTGCAGGACCGTCAGGGCGGCGCCGATCACCATCATGAAGCTGTAGATGAGCCTGCCAGACGCGGCGTCCTTTGCGAGGGCGACGCTGGCGGCCAAGAGCATGATGACCGGCGCCTCGACGATGAGGGCAACGGGGAAGACCACGCCACCGTATGCGGCCAGGTGGATCTCTGGGTCGGCGAGCCGCGCCATGATCGCGCCGACCAACGGCATCTCGAGGCCCATCACCAGCCAACTTGCCGCCAGTGGCAGCCAGGTCCTCACCACGTCCCGCATGCGTACGGGTGGCTCGCTTACGGGCGTGAGCACCGTGCCCGGCTCTACGTTGGGGCCGGCATGGTTGAGGCTAGTGGCGGGGGTCACTGGCGAACTCTACCGCCGCCGGCCACTTGGGTGGGCCTTGAGGGGCGTTAGGGTCAGCGCGGCGCGAAAACGCAGGCAGCTTTGCCGTCGGTGATGCACGACAGCTGCTTGACGTCCTCGCCGAGCAGGCCGCGTAGCAGCGCCTGGTCGTAACGGCATACGGCCCTGCTCGAGCGCGCTAGCTGGTGGAACACGCAGTTGACGGCGCGCAGGCGGCCGTTCGCGTCGACGTGGGCTTCGTAGCCCAACTCGGTGAGGATCGACGCTACTTCGAGCAAGCGCTCACGAGGCGTCATGCCTGCGAGGCGCGGTGCGAAGTCGCGGGCAGCGTCGTCTGCCATCTTGGCGAGCATGCGCTCGAGGCCCTCCTCGCCGTATAGCTCCCGTACGGTACGCAGCATGTCGTCAGCTAGGCGGGCGTAGCTGCGGGGGAAGAGTTCGAGGGCGGCGTCTGTCAGCGCGAAAGCCCTGCCCGGCCGGCCACCGGTGCTGCGTTGCCCTGACACGCGCAGGAGCCCGTCGCGTTCGAGCGCAGTGACGTGCTGCTGCACGGCCGTGCGCGACACTTCCAGCGCGTCGGCCAGCTCCTCGACGGTGCACCCGCCTTCGCGATGGCGCATGACCTCCCCCAGCAGCTTGCGGCGCGACTCGGTGAGGTGCGCAGCGCTGGGCATGGGTGCGGTGGTTGCGGTGTCTAGGCCGGCCATGGGAAGTGGGGGCCTTTGCCCTCGCGGGGCATCATGGCACGGTGTGTGCCGCTAGATGTGGCGGCGGTTGACGGACAGGAGACTTTAGGTATCGACTGGTGATACGGTGGGGCTGCGCACAGTTACGGTAGTGCAGGTCGGGTCTCGGGGTCGCCGAGCGCCACGGCCCGTGCCGCGCGCGCGGTTGGCGGGGAAGCGCGATGACGAAACACAGGTTGGCTTATGAGACTCTGCGAGAGGCCATTCTTGAGGGCCTCCTGCCACCAGGCACGAGACTCGTGCTGCACGATATCGCGGCGCGCCTCGGCGTCAGCCCCATCCCCTTGAGGGAAGCGTTGCGGTTGCTCGAACGCGATGGCCTGATCGAAGTGCAGCCGCACACCAAGGTCGTGGTCAAGGAGTTCCCCTTCGAAGAGGCGCTGTGGGCCGCGGAGATGCGACTGCTGCTAGAGCCGGCCGCTGCGCGCGACGCGGTGCCGAACTTCACGAGTCGCCATCTGACGGCAACGAGGTTGGCGTTCGAGGAGCTGAGAGCGCACGGATCCGGCGGCGTGTCGCGCGCCTACCTTGAAAGCTACGGCGCGTTCTACGACAGTATCTTCGTCGCGACGCCGAACCAGCGCCTAGTCCGCTCCCTCATGGAGCTGCGCGCGGTGGCGAGGCACTTCAGGTCGGTGTACCTTGGCGACGACATCGTTCAAGGGGCGGAGGCGGACCTAGCGCTCGTCCTTGGCGCGTTGGCGGCAGGTGACGCCGACGGTGTGTACGTAGCAGTACGGTTACACCGCTCGAAGTGCCTGGCGCTACTACAAGGCCTTGCCGGCGAGCGGCCGGAGGGGGTCAGCCCCACCGCGTCCGCTGGCGCCTCGCGTAACCGGACTGCGCTCATGAACGTCTGGTAGTCTGACGGGCATGTTGCTAGCACGAGAGAAGCGTGTACTACGCGGTGGATGGAGTTCGTGGCTCCGCGGTGGCCAGGTGCGCTGGCTGGCGGCCTTAGCCGCACTGTTGCTCTTGGCCGCGGGCTGCGCGCCGACGACGGCTGGCACGAGCAGCAGCGCCCCGCTCGTCGTTGGCGCTGGCGGAGACACGGGCGCGCCGGTGCCGCAGGGCGATACCTACTACCTGCGCTTCGATCTCTCGCTCGAGCAGTTCGGGCTAGCGCCACGTGACCTCCAGGCCGCGCTGTGGGTGCCTTCGGGGTACGCCTCCGACGTCGGCGACGTCACGTCGATGTTCGGCCTCAACGATATTCGTGCGGCAGAGAACTGGACCGTCGAACTAGTTCAAGTGAAGGCGCAGCGCAGGACCGTCACCACGAGCGCGTCGTTCAACCAAACGCGGGTCGACTACTCGCTGTGGGCGGTGGTCAAGGCGGTCGTGCCGAGCGGCATCGTGCCGGGCCCGTACCGCGTGCGCGGCACCTTGCAGGTGCGCTCCGGCGCTACGGCGCCACTGTCGGCGACCTTGAACATCGCGGCGCCGTAAGCGAACTTACAAGTCGACGCCTTCGCGAGCGATACCGCTCAGGCACCACTCGCCCTTGCGGTCGCCTGACTTGGCGAGAGCGACGGCGAAGACGAACGTCACCTGCCCGTCGGACGTTTGAACGGCGACGGTGCCCCTGGCGCTGTCGCCGATCTCCATCACTTCCACCAACTGGGCCGCTGCGCCGTTCACCAGTGGCGAGTAGCGGTCGTTGCCGATGGCGCGCGCGAACTGCACCTCGTTGCCCATGACGCCGCGCATGCGGTCTGACGCCCGCGCGTAGTACGTGGCTGCGGTGGCCGCGCCCCCGCCAACCGCGGCGACGAGTTCCGCAAGCAGCTGGTAGCCGGGGCGTTGGTCCCCGCCGTCCCGCTTTGGCGTCACGCCGTCACGCTGGCCCAAGTCCGAGCGAGACGTACTTCGTCTGGAGGTACTCCTGGATGCCCCACGGCCCGCCCTCGCGCCCGATGCCCGACTGCTTGACGCCGCCGAACGGGGCGTACGGCGCGGAGGGTAGCCCGTCGTTCACGCCGACGATGCCGTACTCGAGGGCCTCTGCGACGCGGAAGGCGCGCGCCAGGTCGCGCGTGTGAACGTACGCCGCTAGACCGAACGGCGTGTCGTTGGCCATGCGGACGGCGTCTGCGTCTTCGCTGAACGTGACGATGGGCGCCACCGGCCCGAACGTCTCCTCGCTCAGCACGAGAGCGCCCGGTTGCACGCCGGCGAGGACGGTGGGAGCGTAATAGAGCCCGCCGAGTTCGCGGCCGCCCGTGACGACCGTGGCGCCGCCTGCCACGGCGTCGGCAACGTGGCGCTCGACCTTGGCTACCGCCTGCGCGTCTACCAGTGGACCGATGTCCGTGTTCTGGTCGAGGGGATCGCCGACGATCAGGCGCTCGGTCGCGGCCGCGAACTGGGCGGTGAACTCGGCGGCGAGCGACTCGTGAACGTAGATGCGGTTAGCGCATACGCACGTCTGGCCGGCGTTGCGGTACTTGCTCGCCATCACTTGGGTAACGGCGGCAGGCACGTCGGCGTCCGCGAAGACTAAGAACGGTGCGTGACCACCTAGTTCCAGCGAGATGCGCTTTACCGTCGCCGCTGCCTGCGCGTATAGGAGCCTGCCGACCTCCGTGGACCCCGTGAAGGTGATCTTGCGGATGCGCGGGTCATCCAACAGCGAGGAAGAGAGCGGCGCCGGGTCGGAAGTTGGCAGCACCTGCAGGGTGCCAGGCGGGCCACCCGCTTCAAGCCACAGGTCGGCGAGGAGGAGGGCCGAAACCGGCGACTGTTCGGCCGGCTTGAGGATGAAGGTGCAACCAGCCGCCAAGGCGGGGGCGGCCTTGCGCGTGACCATCGCCAGCGGGAAGTTCCATGGGGTTATTCCGAACGCCGGTCCAACGGGCTGCGGCATGGCCAGCAGCCGCTTGCTCGTGTCCTGGCCGGGGAAGAGGTCGCCGTAGATTCTGGTGGCTTCCTCCGCGTACCAGCGGGCGAAGCCGGCCGCATACCGCACTTCGCCGCGCGACTCCTTCAACGGCTTGCCCATCTCGCGCGCCATGGTGGTCGCTAGGTTCTCGACGTTCTCGAGCATCAGCGCGTGCCAGCGGTTCAGGATGTCTGCCCGTTCGAACGCGCTCGTGGCGCGCCACTCGAGGAAGGCTTCCCACGCCACGTCTGCTGCCTGCCGCGCTTCGGCAACGCCACAGTCGGCGACGCGCGCCAGCACCCTCTTGGAGGCGGGTTCGACGACCTCGAAGGTACTCGCAGCTGGGCGCCAAGCGTCCGTTAGGTAATGACCAGCGAAGTTCTCTAGGTCCCTCATGGACCGAGTCTAGCGCTGAGCGCCGCCTGGAGGCACTCGCTCAGGGGTCCAGCTCGAGACGCCAGAGGTCAGCCGGCTCCTCGCGGCGGCGCGCCAGCTTCGCCTCGCCAGCCGCGACGGTCACCTCGGCGCCGCGCAGGTGCGACACGTAGTTCGATGCCATGGCGAACCCGTACGCTCCGGCCCTGCCGACGGCAAGCAGGTCGCCTTGCTGCACGGCGGGTAAGCCGACGTCCTGACCGAGACGGTCCGCGTTCTCGCAGAGTGGCCCATCAACGTCCGTGGGGAGAGCGCGCGCGGCTTGAGGCGCCTCGCCGACCAGCCTGATGGGGTGATGAGCGCCGTACAGAGCCGGACGTAGCAGGTCGGCCATGCCGGCGTCCGCGATAACGTGGCGGCGCCCGGACTCCTTGACGTGCAGCACGCGCGTTAGGAGCGTGCCAGCGTCGGCCACGATGAAGCGCCCAGGCTCGAGCACGATCTTCACGCCGTGGCGCGCCGCGAACGCGGCGTAGGTCTCCGCGAAGGCGTGCAGCGGCGGGTGCGGAACCGCGAAGCCGCCGCCGAGATCGACGAGCTCGAGGCCGACGAACTCCTGGTAAAGGGGCTCGAGCGCCGCGACCACCAGGCCCGCGACGCTTTGGTCGTCGAGCATGGAGCCGGCGTGCACGTGGAACCCGGCGAGCTTGCCTGCTTCGTAGAGCCGGGCGGCGATGGCGCGCGTCGCCTGGAGGGTCTCTCCGAACTTCGAGGTGGCGGCGGCGGTGGCGAGGTGCTCGTGTGTGTGAGGGTCGAACCCCGGGTTCAGGCGCACGACGAAGCGCGTTTGCGGCGCCTGCACCGAACTCCAGATGGCGTACGCGCCCTCCGAGTCGAGGCTGACGAGCCCTACGCCGACTGCGGCAGCGCGGGCCGCTAGGGCGGCGGTGTGCCCTGGGCCGCCGAGGATGATGGTGGCGGGATCGAAACCTGCCCGGAGGGTGCGCTCCAGCTCCCCTTCCGTTAGCGCCTCTGCCCCTATGCCGAGGCCAGCCAAGTGCCGGAGGATCGCGCCGTTGGCGTTGGCCTTGACGGCGTAACGCACGAGCGCGCCTGGGAAAGCTGCTTGGAGGTCGGCGACGCGGGCGCTGATGGCGTCGAGGTCGTACACGTAGGTTGGGGTGCCGTAGCGGGCAGCGACCTCTTGCAAGAGCGCGTCTGTCATGAGTTGCGCGAGCGTAGCACGGGGTCATTCACCGAGGCGGTTACACTTACGGCATGAACCGACAACTGCGCAGGGCGCAGGCGAAACTCGACGAGAAGGCTGACAAGGAGAAGAGCAAGAAGCGCGATGCGCGTCGGGCTCGACTAGCCGCCGTGCGCACGCGGCGCCGTGCTCCAGCTGCGAGCAGTGCCAAGGGTCAGGCTGGCGCGACGGCTGGTCCCGACCTCAAGCAAGTGAACGTGGCTTCGCTCACGCCGGAACAGCGCCGCAAGTTGCCCGGTCGTTTCTCCGGGGCGCTGATGATCGCCACGGTCTTCTTCATCGTCTTGCAGGCGGCCGTTCCGTCCACGGAGAGCACGGTGGTTACGAGCCTGACCGGTGCCGGCTTCTTCCTCCTCTTCGGGTACTTCTCCGTGCTCTTCCAGTTGCGCCAGGGCCGCCCCAACGCCCTGACCGTGACTCTGGTCACGGGTCTTGCCTTGACGCTAGGCGTTCTAGCTACGCGCTTCTTCGGCCCGAACGCGGGGCTCGACCTCAACTTCATCATCCTGATCGTGGCTGGCGCCGTTGGCGTGGTCGCTGGTGCTTACCTGGGGCGCCTCGTGTTCTACGTCGCGCCCACGCAGCGCCGCTAGGCCGTGGCGCCTCACGCCGGGCCGCTCACCGCCGTCATCGGCGCCATGCCTGAGGAGGTCGTCAGGCTGCGCGCGGCCCTAGGTTCGCCGCGCGCGGAAAGCGCTGGGCCGTTCACTTGGACGAGCGGCGAGTTGGAGGGTTTGCCTGTTCTCCTGGCGGAATGCGGCATCGGTAAAGTCAACGCCGCCGCCCTCACTCAGGCACTGTTGAGCGCTGGTGCTGGCCGGGTGGTGTTCACCGGTGTCGCGGGCGCCGTCGACCCGTCGTTGGCGGTCGGAGACGTCGTCGTCAGTGTGGACGCGGTGCAGCACGACGTCGACGTAACCGGGCTCGGTTATCCGCTCGGTGAGGTCCCCGGCACGGGGCGCGCCTGGGCGGCGGACGCTGAGCTGCGCACCGCGGCGGCGGCCGCTGCCCGCGAGCTAGGCGGCGTGCGCGTCGTCGAGGGGCGGGTGGCGTCAGGTGACGTCTTCGTCGCCGACCGTGGCAAGGTCGAGTACCTTCGTGAGACCTTCGGCGCGGCGTGCGCGGAGATGGAGGGAGCCGCCGTCGCCCAGGTGTGCTCCAGGTGGGGGGTGCCGTTCGTGATCGTGCGGAGCATCTCCGACACCGCCGACCATGCGGCCGAGGTTGATTTCAGGGCCTTCACGGAGCTGGCTGCTGGCCGTGCCGAGGCCGTGGTGCGCGGCCTGTTGCGGCGCCTCGCTAGCGCCTGACGCCCGTCGCCCCGACTGGCACCAGCTTGTGGTTAATCGGTTAACCACAAGGTACGTCGCGCGGCCCTGGTTGGCGTAAGATAAGGCGTTGCAGTGAGGCCAGGCACGGCGGCTACCGTCGGCGCACGCGGTCAACCGGCCAGGCCCACTCGAGCTAGGCAGAACCCCGACCAATGGCGGGTACCACGGCAAGCGTTCGGCCACAGCCGCGGTCAAGCACCGCGCGCCGGGCACGAGCCGAAAGCGGCACGAGTGCGCGAGAGGACTGAACACATGGCAGACGTCTTGGATCGCTTGCTAGATCTAGACCGTTCACAGCTAGGGCCACAGGAGCTAGCGGCCCTGAACTCGGTTGAACTCAAGGAGTGGCTCGAGTCGCTCGACTACGTGCTCGCTAGCGGCGGCGCCGACAGGGTAGTCGAGATCCTCCAGCGCCTGGAGGCTCACGCCGAGAAGCACGGCATCCGCCTGCCGTTCGAGTCGGACACGTCGTACGTGAACACCATCCACGTAGACGATCAACCCGAGTACCCGGGCGACATCGCCATCGAGCGGCGCATCACCAACCTCATCCGCTGGAACGCCATGGCCATGGTGGTCCAGGCCAACAAGCACTCATCCGGCATCGGCGGGCACATCGCCACCTACGCCTCGGCGGCCATCCTGTACGAGGTCGGCTTCAACCACTTCTTCCGCGGCCCTGGCAAGGGCCCAGACGCGGACTTGGTCTACTTCCAAGGGCACGCCAGCCCGGGCATCTACGCGCGCTCCTATCTAGAGCACCGCTTCGACGACGAGCGCATGCACAACTTCCGCCGCGAACTGCAAGACTCGCCGGGCCTCTCCTCCTACCCGCACCCGTGGCTCATGCCCGACTACTGGAGCTTCCCGACCGTATCGATGGGCCTTGGCCCCATCACGTCCATCTACCAAGCGCGCTTCAGGCGCTACCTGGAGGACCGCGGCCTCTACCCGAAGGGTAGCGGCAAGGTGTGGGCGTTCATCGGCGACGGCGAGACAGACGAGCCGGAGACGCTCGGTGCAATCCGAGTCGCTTCCCGCTCCAAGCTCGACAACCTGATCTGGGTCCTGAACGCCAACCTCCAGCGGCTAGACGGCCCCGTGTTCGGCAACGGCCAGATCATCCAAGAGCTCGAGGGCATCTTCCGCGGCGCAGGCTGGAACGTCATCAAGGTCGCGTGGGGCAGCGCTTGGGACGACCTCCTCAAGCGCGACACCGAGGGTGTCGTCGTCAAGCGCTTCGAGGAGCTCGTAGACGGCGAGTCGCAGCGTTACGCAGCGTTCGGCGGCCAGGAACTCAAGGAGCGCTTCTTCAACACCCCCGAGCTCAAAGAGCTCGTGAAGGACTGGACGGACGCCGACTTCGCGAAACTCAACCGCGGCGGCCACGACCCCGTCAAGGTCTACGCGGCGTTCGACCGCGCCACGAAGCACGTCGGCCAGCCCACGGTCATCATCGCGCGCACGGTCAAGGGCTACGGCATGGGCGCCGCCGGTGAGGCGCAGAACATCACCCACCAACAGAAGAAGCTCGACGAGAACGAGATGCGCGCGTTCCGCGACCGCTTCAACCTGCCGATCTCTGACGATGAGATCGCCAACGAGCCGTTCCACCGGCCACCAGAAGACAGCCCCGAGCACCAGTACCTAGTCAAGCACCGTGAGGAGCTCGGCGGCTTCTTGCCTGCCAGGAGCGTCAAGGCCGAGCCGCTCGCACCGCCCCCCGCGGAAGCGTTCGAGGAGTTCATGACCTCGAGCGAAGAGCGCGCCGTCTCCACCACCATGGTGATGGTCAACGTCATGCGCAAGCTCCTCCGCGACCCGAACTGGAGCAAGCTCGTCGTGCCCATCGTCCCCGACGAAGCACGCACGTTCGGCATGGAGTCGTTCTTCCGCCAGATCGGCATCTACTCGCCAGTCGGGCAGCTATACGAACCAGTGGACAGCGCGCACCTCATGTACTACAAGGAGTCGCGCGACGGTCAGATCCTCGAAGAGGGCATCACGGAAGCCGGCGGCATGTCGTCGTTCATCGCTGCAGGCACGGCCTACGCCAACTACGGCGTTAACACCGTCCCCTTCTACCTGTACTACTCGATGTTCGGCTTCCAGCGCGTCGGCGACCTCATCTGGGCGGCAGGCGACAGCCACGCCAAGGGCTTCCTCGTCGGCGCCACGGCTGGCCGCACGACCCTAGCTGGCGAAGGGCTGCAGCACCAGGACGGTCACTCCCACGTCCTCGCGTACCCGGTACCGAACCTCATGGCGTACGACCCGTCCTTCGCTCACGAACTAGCCATCGTCGTGCGCGAGGGCCTGCGCCGCATGTACCAGGAGCAGGAAGACATCTTCTACTACGTCACCGTCGGCAACGAGAACTACCTGCAGCCGGGCGCTCCAGCGCACCTCTCGCGTGCCCAACTCGAAGAGGGCGTGCTCAAGGGCATGTACTTGTTCCGCCCCGCGAGCCGCAAGCGCAGCAAGCTGCACGCGCAGCTCTTCGGCAGCGGCAGCATCATGAACAGCGTGCTCGAGGCGCAAGAGATACTCGAGCGCGACTACAGCGTCGCCGCCAGCGTCTGGAGCGTAACGTCTTACAAGGAACTTCACCGCGACGCGCTGCAAGTCGAGCGTTACAACCGCCTCAATCCCGACCAGGAGCAGCACCGTCCGTACGTAACTGAGCTCCTTAGCGGCGCGAAGGGCGTGTTCGTGGCGGCCTCCGATTACATGAAGATCCTGCCGGACGCTCTAGCAGCGCACCTCCCGCGCCCGATGGTCGCCCTTGGTACGGACGGGTTCGGCCGCAGCGAGGCGCGCGAGGAGCTCCGCGAGTTCTTCGAGGTCAACGCCGCGCATATCGTGTACGCCACCCTCACCGCCCTAGCTGCAGACGGCCTTGTCGACAAGAAGACGCTCCTGGCCGCCCGCGACGACCTCAAGATCTTCCCCGACAAAGCCGACCCATACGTCGACTGACCGGCCTGAAAGGAACTGCTAGTGGCTACTGAAGTAAGACTTCCTGACATCGGCGAGGGCATCGAGAAGGGCACCGTGGTCGGCGTCCTGGTCAAGGTCGGCGACACCGTCACCAAGGACCAGCCGCTCGTCGAGCTGGAGACGGACAAGGCCGTCGTCGAGATCCCATCGTCCGCGAGCGGCGTCGTCAGCCAGATAAACGTTAGCGAGAACCAAGAGGCGGCCGTCGGCTCCGTGCTGCTCGTCGTGGACGAGGACGGCGCCGCCGCGGCGCCAAGCTCACCTGAACCCGTCGCGCCAGCGGCCCAGGCGGCGCCGCCAGCCCCAACACCAGCGCCGGCGGCGCCTCCAGCGCCAACGCCCGCCCCGGCCGCCGCGCCGCAGGCACCGCTCGCTGCGGCCACTAGCGCGGAGACGCCCGGCGGCCTCGTGCCAGCGGCGCCATCGGTGCGGCGCCTAGCCCGCGAGCTCGGCGTCAACCTGCAAGGCGTGACCGGCAGCGGCGTGCTCGGCCGCATCTCCGCCGCCGACGTGCGCGCCTACTCTCAGGGCGCACCAACGGCCGGCGCGACCAGCGGCGTAGCGCCGACGGTAGCAAGCGTGGCGGCGGCGCCTCTCCCAGACTTCACCCGCTGGGGCGAAGTGACGAGGACCCCGATGACGGGCATCCGCAAGGCGACCGTGCGCTCCATGAGCAACGCCTGGTCGACGGTGCCGATGGTCACCCACTTCGATGACGCCGACATCACGGAGCTCGAGGTCATCCGCAAGCGTTACCAGCCGAAGGTCGAGGCTGCGGGCGCCAAACTGACGCCGACCGCCATCCTCGTCAAGGTCGTGGCTGCCGCGCTCAGGCGCTTCCCTGACTTCAACGCCAGCATCGACGTTGCGGCTCAAGAAGTGGTTCACAAGCGTTACGTCAACGTCGGCGTTGCAGTCGACACCGACGCTGGACTCCTCGTGCCCGTCATCAAGGACGCCGACCGTAAGAACCTCGTCGAGCTCTCCATCGACCTCGGGGAGCTGGCGGTCAAGGCGCGCGACCGCAAGCTGACCCCAGACGAGATGCAAGGCGGCAACTTCTCCATCTCGAACCTGGGAGGCATCGGCGGGCACGCGTTCACGCCCATCGTCAACCCACCTGACGTCGCCATCCTCGGCGTGTCGCGCTCGAAGATGACTCCGGTGTGGAACCCCGAGACCAGCACCTTCGAGCCGCGCCTCATGATGCCGCTGGCGTTGACCTACGATCACCGCCTGATCGACGGCGCCGCGGCCGCGCGCTTCCTACGCTGGGTATGCACCGCGCTCGAGGAGCCTTTCCTGGTAGCCCTCGAAGGCTGATCGCGGCCAACTAGCATCTCGCGCTGGCGAACCGGCCACCCGGTTCGCCAGCGCGCTTTCTTGCGCCATTGGGGCCCATGGGAGCGGAAAAGGTTCACCCGGCTCTCACGGTCGTGCGTGATAGCATGCCATCGTATGTCAGCCCTGAACAGCGTCGCCAACGGCGTGAACCCCGCGCCAACTGGCGTCGAGCTACGGGCCACCGGCCTAGTCAAGCGCTACGGCCGCCGCAAGGTAGTCGACGGCGTAGACCTAGTGCTGAGGCGGGGCGAGATAGTCGCGCTCCTCGGGCCGAACGGGGCAGGCAAGACCACCAGCTTCTACATGGTCGTCGGCTTCGTGAGGCCGAACGCCGGCCGCATCGTCCTCGGCGGCCAGGACGTGACGAACTGGCCGATGCACCGCAGGGCCCGGATCGGGCTTGGCTACCTGGCCCAGGAACCCAGCGCGTTCAGGCGCCTGACCGTCGAGGACAACTTGCGCGCCATCCTCGAGTTCCAGGGCCTCACGCGCGCGGAGCAAGAACGGCGCGCCGCTGACCTCCTCGAGGAGTTCCATATCAGCCATCTCGCCAAGAGCCGCGCGGACACCCTGTCTGGCGGCGAGCGGCGCCGGCTCGAGATCGCCCGCAGCCTGACCGTCGACCCCGACTTCCTCCTCCTAGACGAGCCGTTCACGGGCGTCGACCCCAAGTCCATCCGTGAGATCCAGTCCATCGTTCACGACCTAAGGGACCGGCGTGGGCTCGGGGTGCTCCTCACCGATCACAGCGTGCGCGAGACCCTCGCCATCGCTGATCGCGTCGTGCTCATGTTCGACGGGCGCGTGCGGTTCGACGGGACTCCCGCCGACTTCGCTGCCGACCCTGACGTGCGCACCTACTACCTCGGTAATGAGTTCCAACTCTAGGCTCACTGCGAGCATGCCGCACTCGACCTCAGCGGACGTGCGCGCATGACCCTCATCAGCCTGCTGGTAATCATGCTGGTAGTGCTTGCCGGCATCATCGCCTACTTGGGTGACAGGCTCGGCACGTACGTCGGAAGGCGGCGCCTCAGCCTGTTCGGCGCCAGGCCACGCACGACCGGCCAAGTCGTTGGCGTCCTGTCCGGCATCCTCATCATGCTGACCACCATCGGGGTCTTGGCGCTGGCGTTCCAGAACGCTACCCGCACGCTCCTCAACGTGCAGCGAACCCTGGACGAACTGAACCAGCTCCGGGCGCAGGAGCGCGTGCTAAACCAGAACGTCGCTGACGCCAACCAGCAGCTCGCTGCCTTACGTACCCAGCTCGAGGCGGCGCAGCAAACGATCAGCGTGGCAGAGGAGCAGCGCGACTCCGCGCTCGAGGCGCGCGACGCCGCCCTCGAGGAGCGAGAGTCACTAGTCGCGCAGCGCGACGAGCTAACGAACCAGGTCGCTGCTGCCGAGGAGCGCGTCGCTGCCGCCGACGCGGAGGTGAGCCTGGCGGAGGAACGTTTGCTCGCCACGCAAGCTGAGGTGGCGGACGTGACGGCGGCGCTGGCAACGGCACGCCAGGACCGCGACCGCGCGCTAAGCGAGGCCGACGAGGCGCGCGCTTCGGCCAACGCCGCGGCCGCCGAGGCCGCCGCGCTCGAGCTTGGCTTAGCGGACGCGAGAAGCGAGCTCGATGACGCTAACCGGCAGTTGGCGGGCATGCAGACGGCGCTTGTCGACGTGCAGCTCCGCCTGGCACGCGCCGAGAACCAAGTGGCTGCCGCGCAGAACGACCTCGAAACGGCGCAGGCGGCCCGCGACTTGGCCCTCGGCGACAGGGAAGCGGCCATCGCAGACCGCGACGCCGCAACGGCCGACCGCGACGCCGCCGTGGCCGACCGCGAGGCCGCTGTAACGGCCCGCGACGAGGCGCTGCAACAACGCGCAGACCTGGCCGTGCGCCTCGACGAGCTCAACAACGAGGTAGCGGTCCTCGAGGCGAACGCCAACGAACTGCGGCTGCAGGCTCAGGGGCTCCGCGAGGAGAACAGCAACCTGACTGGCACGAACGGCGCGCTGCTGGCGGAGAACGCGCGCATCCAACTGCAGAACAACTCGCTAAGTGAGTTGAACTTGCGTTTGGAGACCGAGATCAGGCAACGCAACGCCACGGTGCAAGAGCTGCAGGGCAACGTCGACGACCTGCAGCGCGAGGTCGAACTCCAAGCCCGCGACCTAGCCGACCTACAGCAGGAGTTCCAACGCTTCGAGGGCGGCGAGGTCTACTTCGTGAAGGACCAGCTCATCTACTCTGGCGCGATCAAGGCGCAGGAGCCGGCCGCCATCCGTGAGGAGTTGGCCGCGTTCGTCAATGATGCAACGGCCTTCGTTGCGCGGCGTGGCGTAGAGCGTGTGAGGGTAACTACCGACCAGTTCAACGCGCTCGTTGACGTCATCGGCCAGACCCCTGGCTCCGACCTCGTGCGCTTCATCTCGCCGAGCAACCAGATAAGCTCGACCATCGACGTGCTCGTCGAGGCGATCGAGAACACGGAACTCTTCGGCGCAGGGCAACTCATCGCGAGCCTCAGCGTGCACCTGGGCTCGGCGGCGCTGCCAGCCAGCCAGGACGAGATCCGCGCCGCGACCACACAACTGAAGGCCGACGCAGTGCGCAAGTTGCGCAGAGCCGGCCTAGACGACGGTCAACTGCCTGACTTCGGGCCCGTGACGGAAGACATGTTCACGAGCTTGCTGCTGCGCCTGACGGGGCCGGTCACTATCGGATTGGTGGCCACTGAAGAAGTGTGGCGCGCCGGCCCCGCCAAGCTCGAGTTGCTGATCCTCTACTGATTACTGCTTGTTGAGGGCGTCGCGGATCTGGGTGAGAAGCTTGACCTCGTCACTTGGCTCTGCGGGGGCGGCCGGGGCCGCTGGCTTCTCGAACTTCGCCTTCATGTTGTTGAACGACTTGACGATGAAGAAGAGCACCAGCGCGATGAGCAGGAAGTTGATGACGGTATTGAGGAACGCACCGTACTGGATCACCGGGGCGCCAGCGGCGACTGCCTCGGCCACGCTCTTGTACTGATCTGCGCCCTTCATGATGATGCCAAGGTTGCTGAAGTCGACTCCGCCCAGGACTAGGCCGATCACCGGCATGATGACTTCGTTGACGAGGGAGCTAGTGATGGCCCCGAACGCGGCGCCGATGATGACGGCGACGGCCAGGTCCAATACATTGCCCCTGCTGATGAAATCGCGGAACTCCTTGATCATCTCTCCTCCTGGTGTGCGGCTCGCTTCAGTTTACAGCGCTGTGACGTCATGACTCGCACAATCCACTAAGCTTGAGGTGTGAGCCGAACTGAAAGCAAGACGAGGGTGCTGGTCGCCGACGACGCAGAAGGACAGCGCCTGGTCCTAGACATGTTGCTTAGCGTCGATGGTTACGAGGTGGTTACCGTCGCTGACGGCCGTGAGGCCCTGGATTACCTCAAGGACAACACCCCTGACCTCGCCATCCTAGACGTGCAGATGCCGCACCTGACCGGCCTGGAGGTGTGTGACCGCATGAAGCGCATTCCGCGCCTCAAGGACGTGCCCGTCATCATCCTGACGGCATATCGCGACGATCACATCGTCACGCAGGCGCGCATGGCGCACGCGAACCGCATCGTCTACAAGCCGCTCGAGGGCAAGGACTTCAGGGCAACGGTGCGAGAGGTGCTCCAAGACCCGTCACTGGGTGCGCTGCCTTAACGCCTCGTACAACAAGACGGCGCCTGCGACGGAGACGTTGAGGCTGTCTGCTGCGCTTGCGCGCATCGGGATGCTGACGCGCTCGTCAGCCTGAGCAAGCCACCAAGGGCTTAGCCCCTCGTGCTCGCGGCCTAGTAGCAGCGCCACGCCGCTGCTTAGGTCGCTCTGCCAGTGCGGGGTCGTTGCTCCAGGGGTGGTAGCCACTACCCGCAAGTTGGCCGTCCGCAGCGCCGCCAGGACCTCGCTAGCGCTACCGACGCCGATCGGTAAGGCGAAGGAGCTTCCCATGGCGGCGCGTATCACGTTCGGGTTCTCCAAGTCGACGCCCGCCTGCTCGCTCGCCTCCAGTTCGTCAGGGGCGGC
>DASSXV010000047.1:0-5890 GCA_035703635.1 Trueperaceae bacterium
CGCGCACTGTTGGGCATCTATCAACCAACTTCTGGCACGCTGCACATCTCTGGGCGGCCGTTCAAGCCGGAGGACGGTGAGCAACTCGGTTATCTGCCGGAGGAGCGTGGGCTTTACAAGCGCGAGTCGGTCATCGACGTCATGACGTACTTCGGCTCGCTCAAGGGCTTGGGGCGCGAGCGGGCGCGGGCGTGGTCGCTCGAGTTCCTCGAGCGCGTGAACCTCGCTGATCATGAGAAGGTGAGGCTGGACAAGCTCTCGGGTGGGCAGCAGCAGAAGGTTCAACTCGGGGTGACGATCATGAACGACCCTCAACTGCTCATACTCGACGAGCCAACTAAGGGGTTCGACCCGGTCAATCGCAGGCTCGTCATGGACATCATTCACGACCGCAAGAAGGCCGGGGCAACGGTGATCATGGTGACTCACCAGATGGAGGAGGTGGAGCGCCTCTGCGACCGCGTGCTCCTGCTAAAGGGCGGGTTGGCGCGGGCTTATGGCACCGTCTCGGGCGTGCAGGACTCGTTCGGTGGCACGGTCATAGAGGTGGAGCATGACGGTAAGGTGCCACCTTCCAGCTCTTACACGCTTGAGTCCGACCGGGACGGGCATGCCGTGCTAGCTACGGTGCGCGGGGCAGACACCGGCGCCATCTTGCGAGAACTCACCGCTGGCGGCTTGAACGTCAAGGCGTTCACGCCGAGGCGGAAGTCGCTGGATGACATCTTCATCGAGGTATACGGCGACGAAGTGGCGAGGGAGGCCTAAGGTGGCGCAACATAACCTAGGCACTGTCGTGCGCTTCGAGGTCGTGCGCACCATAAGTAAACGGCGGTTCTGGCTGGCGACCTTGGCTGTGCCGATCATCTTGGCAGTCGTGTTCCTGCTCGTGTTCGTCTCAGGGAACGCCTCGGATGAGTCGTCAAGCGAGCTGAAGAACGCTCAGTTCACCTACCAGTACGTTGACCCGGCTGGCCTCGTCGACCAGGCCTTCGTGAATGCCGCCAACGGCCGGAAGATCACCGATCCAGCGGCTGGCGAGGCGGCGGTGCGCAGCGGCGAGATCACGGCGTTCTTCGATTACCCAGCTGATCCAGCGACTCAACCAGTGAAGGTATACGGCGAGGACAAGGGGCTCTTCGCCAACGGCCAGTACTCGTCCGTGGCCCTCGCCATCTTGCAGCAGAGCGCGGAGGCGCGCGTTAACGCCCCGGAACTCACTCGGATAATCCAAGGCAACGTCGCCACCGTAACCACGACGTTCAAGAACGGCGTCGAGGCTGGCGGCTTCAACTCCCTCATCCCTCCGCTCATCTACATCGTGATCTTCTACTTCGTCCTGCTCATGCTCGGCAACTTGATGCTCAACTCCACCCTCGAGGAGAAGGAGAACCGCGTCACGGAGATGATCCTGACCACCATCAAGCCAACTAGCCTGATAGTAGGGAAGATAATCTCGCTGTTCATCATCGGCATCGTTCAGATGCTCGTGTTCGCCGTGCCCGTCGTCGTCGGTTACTTGTTCTTCCGCGAGCAACTCAACTTCCCTGGGCTTGACCTCTCCGGACTGGTGTTCGATCCGCAAGCCATGATCGTCGGGGCCCTCGTACTCATCGGCGGCTTCGCGCTGTTCACCGCCACGCTTGTTGCGCTCGGTGCGGTGATGCCAACGGCTAAGGACGCGGGGCCGATCTTCGGCGCCATGATGGCCCTCATCTTCGTGCCCTTCTACGTGCTGCCGCTCACGATCAGCAACCCTGACGCGCTCATCGTGCAGATCTTCAGCTACTTCCCCTACTCTGCGCCGATAACTGCGCTGCTACGCAACGCCTTCGGCACGCTGAAGTCGTGGCAGGCGATCATCATCATCGTCACCTTGTTCGTGCTGTCCGCGATCATCTTGCGCCTCGCCGTGCGCCTCTTCCAGTACGGTTCCATCGAGTACTCGCGCAGGGTGAACGTGCGCGAAGTGCTCACCCGCAAGGCGCATGATTGACGGATTACCGCGCTGCCCGCGCTGAGTGACGCCAGCGCCCGGCACGGCGCCGTGACTTATCATCACGATGTGACCCAAGCGCAGTTAGAACCACTCGACGTGCTGGACGCAAGCGGCAACCCGACCGGTGAGGTCAAGGCGCGCGGCGCCGTGCACCGAGACGGCGATTGGCACCGCGCGATCCACATCTGGGTAGTGCGTGAGGGGCGGCTAGTGCTCCTGCAACGCAGGGCCACGACCAAGGACCTGGAGCCGGGCAAACTAGACGTGAGCGTCGGCGGGCACGTGCGCGCCGGCGAGACGTTCATCGACGCCATGAGGGAGGCTGAGGAGGAACTAGGGTTGGTGCTGCGGCCGGGCCAACTCGCTTACCTCGGTACCGCCGTCGCCGTCAGGCACTATCCTGCGTTGCCCACGCCCATGACTGATCGCGAGCACCAGGACGTCTACGTGGTGCTAGACGACCGCGCCCTCACCGATTACCAGCTGCAAGTGGCGGAGGTAGACACGCTGTACGAGGTGCCTATCGACGCGGCCATCGCTCTGTTCCGCCATGGCACGTACGTCGCCGCGGCCGGCTACGACAGCATGCGCCGTCCAAGCCACGCCCTCCTCATAGCCGACGACCTGCCAACTCAGGGCAGGGAACTGCTGGCCGAGGCGCTCGAACGCGTGGCCGCCTACCTCAATGGAGAAGAGGCGTCGGACATAGCCCAACGCCCCTTCCAGCGGCCCGAGTAACGAGAGGGCGCCTTAGTTCTCGATGACGGTCGGAACGATCAACGGGTTGCGGCCCGTCGCCTTGCGGATGTAACGCCTCACCGGGTAGTAGATGTCGTCGCGGATGTCCGACAGGCGGCGTTTCTCGCGCACGCCACGCTGCAAGCTCTCAAGCGCGATCTTCTCGACCTCGCCCTTGAGACCGTTGCTGCCGTGCGCTACGCCGCGCATGATCACCTCGACGGTCGGCGCCTTGCTCGCCAACGCCATGATGACGACCACGCCCTCGGCCGAGAGCGTCTGCCTGTCTCGGATGATCGGCTCCGTGACCTCGTCGCCTGCCTTGCCGACGGTGTCGATAAGCACGACGCCAGCGTCGACGCTGCCAGTAACCTTCATCTGGTCGCGGCTGAGCTCCACGACGTCGCCGTTCGCGACGATCATCGTCTTGGTCGGCGGGTGGCTCATGCCGTCCGCTAGGCGCTGGTGGTGCACCTGGTGACGCATCTCACCGTGCCACGGCAGGAAGAACTTCGGGCGGGTGAGGTCGAGGATGAGCTTCAGCTCCTCACGGCTCGCGTGCCCGGAAGCGTGCACCTTGTAAGCGGGCGGGTAGAGGACGTTGACGCGGCTGGCGTAAAGCTGGTTGATGACGCGCCCGACGGCCTCCTCGTTGCCAGGGATGGGGTTGGAGGAGAGGATGACCGTGTCGCCCGGCTTGAGCCTGATCTTGCGGTGCGTGCCGTTCGCGAGGCGCGAAAGCGCGGCCATCGGCTGGCCCTGCGAGCCGGTGCACAAGAAGAGGACCTTGTCGTCCTGCAGGTCGCCGATGTCGTCTGAGCTGAGGAGCGCGTTCTTCGACTCGATGTAACCGAGCTCCGTCGCGATCCCGAGCGCCTTGACCATCGAGCGGCCCTCCATGATCACGCGGCGGTCGTAACGGTCCGCTATGCGCAGGAAGTTCTGCAGGCGGTGCACGTGCGAGGAGAACGTCGTGACGATGACGCGGCCCTTAGCCTTCGCGACGATCTCGTCAACTGCCATCGCGACATCGTGCTCGCTTGGCGTGTAGCCGGGGCGCTCAGCGTTCGTGCTGTCCGAGATCAAGAGGAGTACGCCCTCCGCGCCGGCCTGTGCCAGCTTGTGGAGGTGACTCGTCTTGCCGTCAGCTGGGTTGTAATCGAGCTTGAAGTCGCCGGAGTGCACCACGCGCCCGATCGGCGTGTGGATGACGAGGCCGGAGTTGTCGGGGATGGAGTGCGTCATGCGGAAGAAATCTACCGTGAAGTTCTGGCTGATCTTCACGCGCGCGTCCGTGCTTATCTCGCGCAGGTCGACGTCAGACTCGCTGAGCTTGAACTCTTCGAACTTGCCGCGCAGGAGCCCAAGGGTGAGGCGCGCGCCGTACATGGGGATCTTCGGGAGGAGCCTGAGCATGTAAGGCAGGCCGCCGATGTGGTCCTCGTGCCCGTGCGTAAGCACCCAACCCTTGACCTTGTGGGCGTTCTCGACGACCCAGTCGATCTTCGGCACGATGATGTCGACCCCGAGCATCTCCGTCTCCGGGAACGCGAGGCCGCCGTCTATCAGCAGGATCTCGTCGTCGTACTCGAAGGCGAACATGTTCTTGCCGATCTCACCCATGCCGCCAAGCGCGATGACCTTGAGCTTCTTGTCACCGTCCGTGCTTGGTTGAGGGCGGTCGTCGGCGCCAGCGTTGGTTTGGTGGGTCTGCGGCTTGCCGCGTGGCCGGCGCGAGCGGCCAGCGCCTTCCTTGGCGGCCGCGCCACTCGTCGCGCTAGGCGGTGCGGCGCTGCTGGCCGGCTTGGTGGCCGGGGTAGCTTCCTTGTTCTTCGGCTCGGCCCGCCTGGGCCGGCGTCTAGGGTTGACCTTGCGGTCTTCGTCTGCCATAACTTTCGTCTCGAGCCAGGGGTGCGTGGCGCCTGGTGGCGCGTTGGCGGTTTCCGGCTCGAGCTCCCTTCATTGGTTAGCGCGGCGCTGTGGAAGCGGCCGCGAAGTACTGCTATTGATGGTGCCTGGTCGGACGGCCACTAGGTGGACGGCCGACCAGTTGGTCGCTTAGAAGCGGTCGCGCCTCGGACCGCGGTCGTTGCCGCGCGGCCCACGGTCGCCGCCGCGGCCGCCGCGATCGCCGCCTGGCCCCTTGCGTGGGCCGCGAGGTGCGATCTTGCCTTCCAGTTCCGGGCGAACCAAGTCGATCTTGCCGCGGTCGTCGATACCGTTGACCTTGACGCGCAGTTGGTCGCCTTGCTTGAGGAAGTCTTCCACGTTCTCGACGCGCTCCTCGGCGATCTGGCTGATGTGCAGCAGGCCGTCAGTGCCGGGGAAGAGGGTGATGAAGGCACCGAACTCGGTGACCTTGGCAACGACCCCGTCGTACTCCTTGCCAACTTCGGCTGAGGCGGTGATGGCCTCGATCTGCGCCTTGACGGCCGCGGCGGCGTCCGAATCCTCGGAGTAGATGCGGACGGTACCGTCCTCCTTGACCTCGACGGTCGCACCCATGGCTTCCAGCTCGCGGATCTGCTTGCCACCAGGCCCGATGACCGTTCCGATCTTCTCGGTCGGGATCTTGACTTGGAGGATGCGTGGGGCGCGCGCCGAGATCTCGCTGCGTGGCGCCGGGAGGGCGTTGGCCATCTCACCCAAGATGTGCAGGCGGCCGGTGCGCGCCTGCGCGAGCGCCTCGCGCATGATGGCGGCGGTGATGCCGCCGATCTTGATGTCCATCTGCAGCGCAGTGACGCCGTTGGCGGTGCCGGTGACCTTGAAGTCCATGTCGCCCAGGGCGTCCTCGGAGCCGAGGATGTCGGTGAGGATCCGGTAGTTAGGGCCTTCCATGACTAGGCCCATGGCGATGCCGGCGACCGGTTCCCTGAGGGGCACGCCTGCGTCCATGAGCGCGAGCGAGCCAGCGCACACCGTGGCCATCGAGGACGAGCCGTTCGACTCGAGCGTTTCGCCTACCACGCGGATGACGTAAGGGAAGCTCTCCTGGCTCGGCAGGACGTCGACGAGCGCGCGGCGCGCGAGGTTGCCGTGGCCCAGTTCGCGGCGCCCAGTACCGCGCAGGCGCTTGACTTCGCCTGTCGAGAAGGGCGGGAAGTTGTAGTGCAGCATGAACTCTTCGCTGTCGTCGAGCGTCAGGTCGTC
>DASSXV010000017.1:0-18544 GCA_035703635.1 Trueperaceae bacterium
GTCGCCTGGCGCGGCTAGCGGAGCAGGGGGCGGCACTCACCAGCCTCGATGGCTGACGCCGCTACCCCCAACCCCGCGGCGCCCAAGCAGGCAACGCCGCCGCTCGACGACATCATGCTCGCCATGGACGTCGTCGACACCCTGCGTCACCGCGAGCGCCTCGTCAGCGAGGAGCTGGCGTCTGAAGGGCGTGACGAGGCGATGTTCGAGAACCTGCGGAGCATCTACGCCTCGCAGGGCATCACCGTCACGGATGAGATCCTCCGCCAGGGCGTAACGGGTCTCCGCGAGGGACGCTTCGTCTACGTTGCGCCAGAGCGCCGCGCGGGTACGCGCTGGGCGTACTTCTACGTCAACCGCGCGAAGTGGGGGCGGCTGTTCCTAGCCCTCGCCGTCGTGGCTGCGCTGCTGTTCTTCGGTTACGACGCCGCCTTCAGGGCCCCGCACCGTGCGCTGGTCTCTGAACTCAACAGCGTGCACGCCACGTTCATCGAGAAGTCGCAAGACCCTGCAGCGACTGCGCGCGCAGACACGCTCTACGCCCTCGGCACCAGCGCCATCAGCCAAGGCAACGACCGCGAGGCGCGCGCGAACCTCGCCACCCTCACAGCGCTGGAGAGCCAACTCCTCGCGTCTTACACGCTGCGCATCTCGGCGGACACGACTGGCGTGTGGCGCGTGCCCGAACTCAACAGCCAGGCCGCCAACTACTACATCATCGTCGAGCCGATCGACCGCAACGGCAAGAACATCGCGGTGCCCGTAACGAACGAGGAGACAGGCCTAACCCAGTCCGTGCGCACCTTCGGGTTGCGCGTGTCCGACGCCACCTTCGAGGCCATCCGTCAAGACAAGCTCGATGACGGCATCATCCAGAAGAACGTCTTCGGCGAGAAGCAAGCCGGCTTCTTGCAACCCGAGTACTACTTCGACACCACCGGCGCCACCATCACGAGCTGGGACTGATGATCTCCGGAGCCGCTACCCTCGACAAACTACTCAAGGCCATCAACCAGGAACAGGCGCGCATGGGCGAGGTCGACTCGGCGCTCAACCGCAGCAACGACGAGATGATCAAGCTCAACACGGGCTGGGTAACCGAACTCAGGCGCCTCGCTCAGCTGCGCCTCAGCTTCCTAGCCAGCAAGAGCGCCACGGTGGAGAACACGAACGACGAGCAGGTCGTCAAGTTCATAGCGCAACGCGACGCCGCTTACGATCAGCTGCGGCAGCAGCAGGCGCAACAGGCGGCAGCGACGGCGAAGCTGGAGGACGCCCGCACGGCCGCCAGCGCCGAGCTCGAGGCCGCGATGCAGGCCGTCGACGCCGCAGAGGCGGCAACGCAGAAGCGCCTCGAGACGGACGCCGCCTACCAGCGGCAGTTGGCCGCTACCCACGAGGCCGACCGCATAGCAACCCAAGCGGACGCCAAGGCCACCCAGAGCGAAGCAGAGCAGGAGACGAAAGGTGAGGCGTACCGCGCCGACCCACTCTTCTCCTACCTGTGGCGCCGCAAGTACGGCACCACCGAGTACCGCCCAGGCGGACTGATCTTCGCGCCGCTCCTGCGCTACCTCGACGGGCGCGTCGCGCACATCGTCGGGTACCAGGACGCGCGGGCGAACTACTCGCGGCTGCTTGAGATACCCGTGCGCCTCCGCGAACACGCCGAGCGGGCGAAGGAGGCCGCTACTGCCGCGCACGCCGAGCTGCAACGCGCCGACCTGAAGGCGCGAGCGGACGACGGCATCGGCGCGCTCGAGAAGCGCCGAGACGCCGCGGAGCAGAAGGTCAAGGGCATCGAGGAGCAGATCAAGGCAGCTGGCGCGGAGGCAGCCAGGCTGCAGGAGGCACTGAGCCGATTCGCGAACGGCGAAGACCCTGACTACCTGAACGCCGTGGAGTTCCTCCGCAGCGAGTTCGACCGCGCCCCGCTCGACGTCCTGCGGGCAAGCGCGCTTGCCACCCCGACGCCAGAGGACGACCTCGTCGTGGCGCGCCTCGCGGAGATCGCCAAACAGCGCGAGTCCCTCGCCGCCGCCATCACCGAACTACGCACTGGCGCGGCCTCCAACAGGCAACGCTTGCAGGAGCTGACTGAGCTGCGCAACGATTTCGCGCAAGCGGGCATGTCGTCGCCCCAGTCGGCGTTCAAGGACGAACGGGCCGTCGTGACCGGCATCTCACAGTACCTGGCGGGCATGATCACCCAACAGGCGCTCTGGCAACTGCTTAACCGCCAACGCACGGTCACCAATCGCGGCGTCGACCCTAACTTCGGCTCAGGCGGCTTCGGGCGCGGCACCGTTTGGGGCGGCGGTGGCGGCCCGACGGTCGACGCTGGCCAAGTGATCAACGTGGTCGGCTCCATCCTCGAAGCCATCGGACGTTCGTCTGGCGGTCGCTCGTCCGGCGGCTTCGGCGGCGGCTTCGGTGGCGGGTCCGGTGGGGGCTTCGGTGGCAGTTCCGGCGGCGGTCGCTCGAGCGGCAGCTCGCGTCCAAGCGGCGGCTCGCGGCCAAGCGGCGGGAGCATGCCGAAGCGCGGCGGCTTCAAGACGGGGGGCAAGTTCTGAGCCGGAAGCGCAGCCGCGGCAAGGGCGCCACCAAGGGCGCCTCGCGCCCCATCAGCAAGGGCAGGCGCAGCAAACTCGGTGCGCTGCCTGGCACCGTCGTGTACACGGGGCCGGAGCGCACCTACGGCGCGCACCTCCAGCTCATCCGCTATCAGGAAGACGCGTACAACGAGCAGCAAGTCGACGACGTTACCCAACTCGCCAAGCTGTTGGCCGAGCCGGGGGTCCGCTGGCTGAACGTCGTCGGGGTTCACGACACGAAGCTCCTCGAAGATATCGGTCGCGCGCTAGAGCTGCACCCCCTCACCGTCGAGGACCTGGCCAGCCTCGGCCAGCGCCCCAAGGTCGAGGAGTACGACAGTTACTTGTTCATGGTCATGCGCATGCTCACGCGCCATGGTCAGCCGCTCCCGACGGACACTCCGGCGCCCGCGACCACAGACGGCACGCCTGCGGCCGCGGCCGTGAGCGCGCTGGCGGCTGGACCCCTCCACAGCGAACAGTTCTCGCTCGTGCTGCAAGACAACCTGCTGATAACGTTCCAAGAGCTCGAGACCGACCCGTTCGGTCCGCTGAGGGAGCGGCTGCGCACCGGCCGCGGCCGCCTGCGCAAGATGGGCGCCGACTACTTGGCGTACACGCTCATCGACTTGGTCATCGATCAGTACTTCGAGGTGCTCGAGGCGTACGGCGACGACCTGGAGTCCCTCGAGGAGGAGATCCTGCGCGGCCCGCAGCGGGACTCACTGCAGCGCGTCACGGACTTGCGCCGCGACCTGCTCGTCGTGCGCAGGGCCGTGTGGCCGCTGCGCGACGTGATGGGGTCGCTGCAGCGCAAGGACCTCGAGTACTTCTCCCCTGACGTGTCGAACTACCTGCGCGACGCGCACGACCATGCCGTACAGGTCATGGACGCGGTCGAGACGCAGCGTGAGCAGCTCACGAGCCTGCACGACATCTACCTGACGCTCCTCAGCGTCCGCATGAACGACGTCATGAAGGTCCTAACGGTCATCTCGACCATCTTCATCCCCCTGACGTTCCTGGCGGGGATCTATGGCATGAACTTCGAGAACATGCCCGAGTACCACTGGCGGTGGGCGTACCCGCTCCTGTGGGTCATCATGCTCAGCTTGGCTGGCGGCATGATCGTCTCGTTCAGGCGGCGCGGTTGGCTGTGAGCGCGGCGCGCCGCTCGCGCTTGAGTTAGCGCCCCGACAGTTCCCGCAACGCGTTGATCAGTGGCCGCAGCACGTCGGCTTTGAGCTTGAGGGCGGCGCGGTTGACGACGAGCCGCGCGCTCGACTCCACGATGACGTCGACCTCCGTCAACCCGTTGGCGCGCAACGTTGCGCCCGTCTGCACGACGTCTACGACGGCGTCCGCCAAGCCGGACAGGCACGCGAGTTCCACGTTGCCGGCTAGCTCGACGACTTCGGCGGGGCTAGCGAGCCGCTTGAGGTATTCGGCCGTGACGCGCGGGTACTTGCTCGCCACGCGCTTGATCGGGCCAGTCGCGCCTTCCTGCCTGATCAGCGAGAGCCGGCAGGCGGCGAACCCCAAGTCGACGGGCGCGTAGAGGCGGCTGCCGTGCTCGAGGAGCACGTCGCGACCGACGACGCCAGCATCTGCCACTCCCAGCTCGACGTAGGTCGGTACGTCGGCGTTGCGCATGACCAAGACGGTGGCGTGCTGGCCGGCATGGCGCAGCGCACGCTCGTCTTGGCTGAGGGTGAGGTCGAGGCCCGCGCTGCGCAGAACGCCGATGGCCTCGTCGAGGACCCGGCCTTTCGGCAGCGCGAGCACTAGTGGTGTGCTGCTCACGCTTCGTCACCTTGTGCTCCGCTGAGGATGGCCTGCAACTCTAGCCTGCGCGCCTCGCCAGCGGCGCCGCTCTCGCCCACGCTCCTGACGGCCCCGGCGACCAGGAGGAAAGGTATGCGCGCGGCCAGCGCCTCGCGCTCCGCCGCGCTCGGCTCGCTTGCCAGGGCGCGCGCCACCGCGATGCCGGCAGCGCGCAGGCGCCGTGCGGGCGGGTCGTCGAGGGTGAGGACTTGCGGCGTGATGCCCGCCTCACCGGCCCCCTGCGGCACCGCCCCCATCAGCCTTTCGAGGCCGAGGGAGAAACCGGCCGCGTACGGCAGCAGCGCGCCGTCGTAGCGCCCACCGCCAAGGAGGGGCTGGCCGTAGTCGAGGGTGAACGCGCGGAACGTAACGCCCGTGTAGTAGCTGAGGCGCCGCGCCAGGCCCAGGTCGAGGAGGAGCTCGCTGGCGTCTTCGAACTCGGTGAGCACCCCTTCGAGGCGGTCGACGGCCGACTGCGCTGCAGCGTTCGGCGCGAGGCGCCGCGCCTCGTCTAGCACGCCTTCGTCGCCGTAAAGGTCCGGTGCTTGCAAGATGGCGTCCGCCACGCGCCCTCTGAGGCCGAGCGCGTCGATAAGGGCGAGCACGTCGGAGCGGTCCTTGCGGTCGATGGCGTCGGCCAGCGCGAGCTGATGCTCGTATGGCACGTCGGCCGCGTCCAAGAGCGCCTTGACGTAAGCGGGGTTGCCGACTTCTATGCGCGGCGCCAACCCGACCGCGCGCACCGACTCGCGCGCTAGGTGGATGATCTCGGCGTCCGCTCTGGCGTTGCTCACGCCAACCAACTCGATGCCGACTTGCGTGAACTCTCGCGTGCCAGCCAACTCAGGGTGGTGGGCGTGCCACACGGTGCCCGCGTAGCGCAGGCGCAGCGCCTGGCGCTCCCCGCCAGCCACGCTCGGGTAGGTGGAGGCGACGAGGTGCGCCAGGGCCGGCGTGAAGTCAGAACGCAAGGCCAACACGTCGCTGCCCTTGTCCGTCAGCTTGAACGCCTGCGCTTCGCGTGGGTGACTGGCGTCGTGATGCTCGAGGGCAGGCACTTCGACGGGCAGGTAGCCCCAGGACGAGTAGAGCTCACGCAGTTGCGCGAGCGCCTTCTCACGTGCCGCGGCTAGTTCGGGCGGCGCGAAGCGCGTGCCTTCTGGGAGGCCCGTCACCGCGCGCGCGGCTCCGCCGTTTGGCTG
The DNA here is from genome assembly GCA_035703635.1 of Trueperaceae bacterium. Lineage (GTDB taxonomy): Bacteria > Deinococcota > Deinococci > Deinococcales > Trueperaceae > JAAYYF01. The sequence goes on from DASSXV010000017.1 coordinate 5,621, forward strand.
CGCCTCTCCGGGTCGAAGAGCGCGAGCAGGATGCCAGCCAGCGCCACTCCCTCGCTGACGACGAACAGGAGGTTGAGGAGAGTGAAGGCGCCGTCTATGAAGATCGATAGGAGCCGGCCAACGAGCACGGCGCCGACGAGTAGAGCGCTGGATCTCAAGTAGTAAACGGCGCCGGCGCGCTGCATGGTGCCGCGCATGATGAGCGCGGTGAGGGCTAAGTGCATGGCCCCGAAGGTGGCGCGCACTTGGCTGAGGCCGACCATGGCAACGACCTCGAGGCCGAGCATGCGCGCGGTGAACAGCGGGTTCACGAGCCCAAGCAAGCCGAGCGTGAAGGTGATGGCCGCCGCCACGTAAACGAGTTGAGACTTGACGTTCACGCCGCGGATGCTATCACCGGATGCTCTCACGCCGACGCGGGGCGCCTTGCGCTCCTGCGAGCGCGAGGTTGTCACGGTGGACGACTTCGTCGTAGTCCTTCTGCCCGAGCACCGCCGTGATCTCGCGGCTGTGCCTGCCCATGATGCGGCTGACGGCATCTGAACCGTAGTTCGTCAGGCCGACGCCGATGACGCTACCGTCGCTCTTCACGGCCACCGCGTCACCGAAAGTGAAGATGCCGGTCACGGCGGTTATGCCTCCCGGCAGCAGGCTCTTGCCCGACGCGAGGGCCTTGGCCGCGCCGGCGTCCACCTCAATGGTGCCGCGGACGGGTTGGTTGGCGATCCACGCCTTGCGTGCCGGTACGTGCGCCGCAGCCAGGAAGCGCGTGCCGCGCGCCTCGCCGCGCGCTAGCCCTTCGAGGCCGGCGCCGCCGCCGCCAAGCACGATGGTCTCGATGCCAGCGCCGGTAGCGATGCGGGCCGCACGGAGCTTCGTCGCCATGCCGCCAGTCCCGTGCGCCGAGCCGACGCCGCCTGCTACCGCCGCCACCTCGTCCAGATCGGTCACTTCCGTCAAACGCTTGGCCGCCGGGTTCTTACGCGGATCGGAGTCGTAGAGCCCGTCGACGTCCGTCAGGATGATCAGCACGTCGGCGTCCACCAGGTAACTCACCCAGGCGGAGAGGGTGTCGTTGTCGCCGAGTTTCAACTCGGCCGTAGCGATGCTGTCGTTCTCGTTGATGACGGGCACGACGCCTAATGCGAGGGTCGCTTCGAGGGCGCTCTTGGCGTTCACGTACCGTTCGCGCTCCTGCACGTCGCTTGCCGAGATCAGGAGCTGCGCGGTGGGTCGCGGGGCGAGTGCCCGCTCCCAATCGAGCATGAGGAGCGCCTGCCCTACCGCCGCCGCTGCCTGCTTCTCCGGCAGCGTGAGGGGGAGCTTGAGGCCAAGGCGTTGGCGCCCCGCCGCGCCCGCGCCAGACGAGACGATCACGAACTGCGCTGGGGACTTCTGGGCTGCCGCGAGGACTTGGGCACCGCGCGCCACGTCCCACATCTTGTGAGGCGCTATGCGGCCTGACTCGTCGACGAGGGAGCTGGTGCCGACCTTGATCACGATGCGCCGCCAACGGCCAGTTACGCTCGACATGCACGTAATGCTACTGCCTGACGGCAACGGGGCCGCGGTGCTAGACTCCGCCGCATGCGCGTCGCGATCATCGGAGCCACTGGGGCCGTCGGCCAGGAACTCCTCGGCCTGCTCGAGGAGCGCCGCTTCCCCCTGACAGAACTGAAGTTATTCGCCTCCCCCCGTTCGGCAGGCAAGTCCGTTACGTACGGTGGTCGCAGCTACGTCATCGAGGCGTTACCCGCAGACGGCGACCTCGGCGCCGACGTCATCTTCTCCTCTGCGGGCGGCAAGCTGTCAGCGGCGAACGCCTGGAAGTGGGCCGCTAACGGCGGCGTCGTCATCGACAATACGAGCGCCTGGCGCATGGACGAGCGCGTGCCGCTGGTCATCCCCGAGGTCAACGGCGCGGCTCTCGCCGGCCATCAGGGTGTCATCGCCAACCCGAACTGCTCGACGATCATCGCGCTCATGGCGCTTGCGCCCTTACACAGGGCGTTCGGTTTGAAGCGCGCCACCGTCGCGACGTACCAGGCGGTTTCCGGGGCGGGCGCTGCTGGCATCAGCGAGCTGCGCGAGCAGACCGCGGCCGTGCTGGCCGGTGGAGCGGGTCCTGGCGGCGAGCCGCTCGGCGCCGGGACCACCCCCGTCAAGTTCCGTCACCAGATCGCCTTCAACCTCTTCAGCCACGACTCTGACGTCGGCGAGGACGGTTACAACGAGGAGGAGCGCAAGCTAACGCTCGAGTCGCGCAAGATCCTCGGCGCCCCCGAGTTGGCCATCAGCGCGACCTGCGTGCGCGTCCCCGTCTTCCGGGCGCATAGCGAGGCCATCCACGCCGAGTTCGAGCGGCCGGTCACGGAAGCCGAGGCGCGCGCCGTGTTGGCGACCGCTCCTGGGGTGCGCATGGTCGACGACCGCGCCAACAACACCTTCCCCATGCCGCAGGCGGCGAGCGGGCAGGACGACACCCTCGTCGGGCGCCTCCGCGCGGACACGAGCTTGCCGGGCGGCTTGGCGCTGTTCGTAGCAGGCGACCAGATCCGCAAGGGCGCGGCGCTCAACGCCGTGCAGATCGCCGAGGCGCTGGCGGCCTCTTAACGGCCGCGCAGCAACGGCCGCACGCCGCTTGCCGCCTCACTCCGCCAGGCGGCCGCTGCGCTTGTAAACCTCGTATGCGCCCCACTCACGCACGACGCGGTCGAGGCCAGCAAGGCGCTTTCCAACCGCGAGGTCGAAGCGCCACGCGCTGCGCCAGGCGCTCGGCGGCAGCGAGCGGAAATCGACGGGGAACGGCGTGACCGTCCAGCCTTGCGCGCGGAACGTGGCGAGCGCCCGCGGCATGTGCAACGCGCTCGTCACTAACAGCCAGGTGGTGCCGGGGGCCGGCGCAACGCGCTGGCGCGCCAAGATGGCCTCCTCGTAGGTGCTGCGCGCTTCACCCAAGTAAGTGACCTCGTGACCCCGCAGTGTTCGTTGGAAGAGGAGACCGGTGCCGTCGGCAGCGCGCCACTCTTGCCGCACCGCGTCCTCGAAGAGGCCCGTGAACACGACCCTCGCATCGGGGTATAGCTCGGCGAGGGCCAGGGCGGCGAGCATGCGCTCGCCCGCGTCGTCAAGCGTGAGTTGCCCGCGCGCTGCACCGATGCGCCACTCGACTGCCCCGCCAAGCACGATCACGCCGTCGACGGTCGCCGGCAGGCTCTCAGGGGCGGCGACACGGCTCTCGAGCCCGTTGGCGAGGTACTCGTCCACGGGAGCGACCACCAGCACGAGCAGCGCCAACAGCGGGATGAAGAGCAGCCCGGCCGCGAGGCGGCCCGCGCGCAGGCGCCCCGCCACGAACGCGAGCAGGACGAACAGCACGAGCAAGGTACTCGGCGTGAGCAACCACCACACGGCTTCTAGCATGTGGCGCCATCATGACCCGACGGCAGCGCACCCGTATGAACCTAGCTGCGGCTCGTATATCCTTGCAGGCACACCAAGGAAGAACCCCCGTGCGCGCGCCCCCGGCCGCCGAGTTATGGAGCACATCATGAACCTCGCGATCATCACCGACTCGACTAGTGACCTGACGGCAGCTGAGCTGAAGCAGTTGCAGGTGGAGGCAGTGCCGCTTCACGTGCACTTCCAGGGAAAGACGTTCAAAGACTGGCTAGAGATCGACCCGGCGAAGATAATCGCGGGCGTCGCGGCTGGCGCGGAGATGCCATCGACCAGCCAGCCGAGCCCGGCCGAGTTCTCGGAGGCGTACGCGCGCGCCATAGCTGCCGGCGCTGACCAGATCCTCGTCATCTGCATCTCGTCAGGCATCTCGGGCACGGTGCAGTCGGCGACGATCGCCAAAGAAGGCTGCGCCGTGCCCGTCACGGTTTTCGACAGCCAAGCCGCCAGCCTTGGGCACGGCGAGATGGTGCGGGTTGCCGTGCGCCTGCGCAACGGCGGCGCCGACTTACCGACCATCGTCAAGGCGCTCGAGCGCATTCGCGACACGAACTTCATCATCTTCACCGTTGCCACCATGGATTACCTCCAGAAGAACGGGCGCATCGGCCGCGCGTCTGCGCTGGTCGGCAGCCTCTTGAACATCAAGCCTCTCCTCACCCTCGAGGACGGCAAGGTCGGACCGCTCAGCCGCGCACGTGGCCTTAAGAAGGCGCAGCAGGAGATGGTCGACCGCTTGAAGGTCTACGCGGACGCCGCTAAGGGGCCCATCGTCCTCAACTTCATCCACGTGCAGGACCTTTCCGCCGCCGAGGGCTTGCGCAACGCCGTTGACGCCGCTGGACTGAAGTACGAGTTCGGTGGATTCCACGAGATCGGCGCGGTGATCGCTTCTCACGTTGGACCGAACACTTTCGGGCTGTACGCCCACGAGGCGGTCTGACCTGAGCGAGTATCGGGCGAGCGCTGCGCTCGAGTGAGGGGTTGCACGGTTAACGCCTAGCTGCTCTAGGCAGCAACCTATCTGCAGCACGCCACCTAATAGCGGCGGCGCTAACGTCGCAACACGATGTTCGCCGCCGCCACGTCAGCCACCATCTTCGGAGTAGAGGCCATCCTCGTTCGCGTCGAGGCCTTCGTGAGCGGCGGCCTGCCTAGCTTCACCCTCGTCGGCTTGCCTGGAGCCGCGGTTCAAGAGTCGCGGGAGCGCGTTCGGGCCAACCTCAAGCTCCTCGGGCTGCCGCTGCCGCCAAGCCGGATACTCGTCAACCTCGCCCCGGCAGACGTGCGCAAGGAGGGTCCTGCCCTCGACCTCGCCATAGCGCTCGCGCTCCTTGCCGCTGAGCGGCGCGTGCCAACAAGGGCGTTAGACGGTCTGGTCGTGTTCGGTGAGCTAGCGCTCGACGGGAGCTTGCGTCCCGCTCGCGGAGGCGTCGCCATCGCCCTCCTCGCGGCTGGCCTAAGCGCCAAGCGCGGCGCGCCATACGCGGTGCTAGCGCCGCCAGCCAACGCACGCGAGGTAGCGCTCGTGCCCGGCGTTGCAGTCTTCGCGCCGCGCAACCTCGCGGAGGCCGTCGGGCACCTTACTGGCCGCGCCACGCTCCCCCGCTACCTAGCACCGGAGCAGGCCGACCACGGCCCGCGCAACGTGGCGTCAGCGCCGACTCCGGACCTACTTGACGTGCGCGGCCAGGCACTCGCGCGCCGGGCATTAGAGGTGGCCGCCGCCGGCCGCCACAACATCCTCCTCACCGGCCCGCCCGGTGCAGGCAAGAGCATGCTCGCGCGGCGCCTTCCCGGCATCCTCCCACCGCTCCTCGATCACGAGGCCATCGAGGTGACGCGCGTGCACTCGAGCGCGGGCCTCCTACGCGGTGGGGGCTTGATCCGCGCGCCGGCGTTCAGGCAACCCCACCACTCAGGTTCGGAGGCAGGAGTGATCGGCGGCGGCAACGTTGCCCGCCCCGGCGAGGCGAGCCTCGCTCACTTGGGCGTGCTCTTCCTTGACGAGTTACCAGAGTTCTCGCGGCCGGTGCTCGAGGCGCTACGTCAGCCACTGGAGGACGGGGTCATCACCATCTCGCGCGCCAGCGGCAGCGTGCAACTCCCTGCCCGGTTTCAATTGGTGGCGGCCAGTAACCCGTGCCCATGCGGTTATCACGGGTCCACGGACGACTCGCATCAATGCACCTGTCCACCCGCCGCGGTGCTGCGCTACCAGCGCCGGCTCTCCGGGCCGCTCCTAGACCGCCTCGACCTGCGCGTCCACGTCGCACGGCTAACCGAGGAAGAACTCCTCGCCGCCGCCCCTGGCGAGTCAAGCGCCGCCGTTGCCGCGCGCGTGGTCAGCGCTCGCAACCTCGCGCTCGAACGCCAAGGCGTGCCCAACGCCTACCTGTCGGGGAGGGAGCTGACCGCCAACACCGCGGTGGCCGGCGCCAGCCAGGCTGTTCTCGGGCGCATCGTGCGCAGCCTCAGGCCAAGCGCACGCGGCCTCGACCGGTTGCTGCGTGTGGCCCGCACGGCCGCCGACTTGAACAACTCCACAGTGGTTGGGGCAGAACACCTGCTCGAGGCGTCTGGTTACCGTGGCGGCTGACCGCCCCTACATGAGCGTCAGATTAGGTGAGCGTGAGTGACATTCGGCACACCCGCTACCAGAGCCCGCTGGCGCCGGTTCGTTTCTACTTACTCCTAGCCATTCCGCTTCTCAGGTCTGTGCTACATTTGCTCACAGATTCTGGGGCCAAAACCCTTCGCAATGCCCCGATTCAAGACCCCAAGGAGGGAATCGTGCCCATGAGGTGGTTGAGGCGGGTCCTGCCCGTCGCCGTTCTCGCGCCGTTGTTGACTAGCTGCTCGCTGCAAGGCATGCAGTCTATGTTCAGCCCGGCCGGAAGCATCGCACAGGAGCAGTTGGACCTGTTCATGTGGACGTGGTACCTGAGCATCCCGGTGATGATCGGTGTGTTCGGAGCCATGTTCTACGTCCTCGTTCGCTACCGGCGGCGTAAAGGCGACCCGGAACCCGAGCAGTCGCACGGCAAGCCAGCTGTCGAGGTCATCCTCACTGTCGTGCCAGTCCTGATCATCGTCATGGTGGCGATCCCCACCGTGCGGTCGATTTTCCGGACCCAGTCGCACGTCGTGGCCACCAGCGACGACATCCAAGTGAACGTCATCGGGCACCAGTGGTGGTGGCAGTTCGAGTACCCCGACCTCGGGATCACGACCGCGAACGAACTCCACGTACCTGTTGGCAAGCGCGTCATCCTCCACCTCAACTCGGCGGACGTCGTGCACGCCTTCTGGGTGCCGCGCCTCGCAGGCAAGGTCGACCTCATCCCTAACCAGAACAACCAACTCTGGTTCGACACCAACGAGGACAGCATCGGCATCTACCCCGGCCAGTGCGCCGAACTCTGCCTGGGAGCGCACGCATACATGCGCTTCCGCGTCGTCGTATCCGCGCAAGACGACTTCGACAGCTGGACTGCCGAGTTCCAAAAGCCGGTCGTCCAGACCGTGGCTAGCGACCCGCTAGTCACCCAAGGCCGCCAGCTCGTGGCCAACAAGGGCTGCATCGGCTGCCACAACATCGGCAACTACGCCGAGGGCGTTACTTACGGCCAGCCGCAGTTCCCTGACCTGACCAACTTCGGCCTGCGCAACACCGTCGGGGCTGGTGTACTCGATGCAACGCCGGAGAACGTCGCCAAGTGGATCGCCGACCCGCAGTCCGTCAAGCCGGGCAACCGCATGCCGACCCTATGGGCCGCCAACGACCCGAAACGTGACCAGGAGGCGGCTGCCATCGCCGCTTACTTGCTGAGCCTCGGCGTCGCTGATACCAACCAGGCGCTCGCTCATGCTTCAACGGGAGGCAACTGATGGCCACGACGCAGACCGCGGTATCCACGCGGGGTAGGCTCTTCGTCCGCCCAACCTGGACGAGGGGCATCGGCTCCTGGCTGACCACCGTCGACCACAAGCGCCTAGGCATCCTCTATATCGTCTCGGCGTTCATCTTCATGGGCGCCGCCGCCACCGAGGCGTTCATCATGCGCCTCCAACTCCTCACCCCGAACATGAACGTGGTCAACCCCGACCAGTTCAACCAGCTATTCACCATGCACGGCGTGACCATGGTGTTCCTCGCCATCATGCCGCTAGGCATCGGCTTAGCCAACTACTTCGTGCCACTGCAGATCGGCGCGCGCGACCTCGCGTTCCCGCGCCTGAACGCGTTCGGGTATTGGGTCTACGCGTTCGGCGGCCTGATGATCTACACGTCATGGTTCCTTGGCGGCGCACCAGACATGGGCTGGGTGGCTTACGCGCCGCTAACCTCGCTGTCGCACAACCCTGGCCTAGGCGTCGACTTCTACATGTTCGGCCTGTTCATCAGCGGCATCGGCACGACGGGCACGGCGATGAACCTCATCGTGACCATCGTCAGCATGCGCGCTCCCGGCATGACCATGATGCGAGTGCCCGTGTTCGCCTGGATGATGCTCATCACGTCGTTCATGATCATCTTCGCGTTCCCGCCGCTCACGATCGCGTTCCTCGAGATCATCCTCGACCGAACCTTCGGCACGCTCTTCTTCGTGCAAGAAGCAGGGGCGCTGCCGATCTTGTGGCAGCACCTGTTCTGGATCTTCGGTCACCCGGAGGTCTACATCATCATCTTGCCCGCCTTCGGCGTGATCAGCGAGATCATCCCGACGTTCTCGCGCAAACCGCTGTTCGGCTACCCGATCATGATCCTCTCCGGTATCCTCATCGGCTTCATGGGCTTCGCCGTGTGGACCCACCACATGTTCACCACCGGCCTCGGCCCCGTCGTGAACACCGCTTTCTCGCTCACTTCGTTCGTCATCGGCATTCCGACGGGCGTGAAGATCTTCAACTGGCTCGGGACCTTGTGGGGCGGCAGTATCAGGTTCACTACTCCCCTGCTGTACGCGCTCGCCTTCCTCGTGACGTTCACCCTCGGCGGCATCACCGGCATCATGGTGGCCATGCCGACCTTCGACGCGCAGGTGCACGACACCTACTTCGTCGTGGCGCACTTCCACTACGTGATGGGCGGCGGCGCCCTGATGGCGTTCTTCGGCGCCCTCTACTACTGGTTCCCCAAGATGACGGGCAAGATGATGTCCGAGCGCCTCGGCAAGATCGCCTGGGTGTTCACGGTGCTCGGCTTCCACCTGCTCTTCTTCCCGCAGCACCTAGCCGGCATGCTCGGCATGCCGCGCCGCATCCAGACCTACCCAGAAGGCATCGGCCTGGAGCTCGTCAACATGCTCTCCACCATCGGCAGTTGGGTGATGGGCGTCGGCCTCATCCTCATCCTCGCCGGCGTCATCCACGCCTTCTTGCGCGGCAAGCCAGCAGGCAAGGACCCGTGGGACGCCCGCACCCTCGAGTGGACCACGTCATCCCCGCCTGCGTACTACGACTTCCCCGTTCAGCCGGTCGTCAACTCCCTCGATCCGCTCTGGGTCGAGAAGCACCCAGGCGCCATGGGCGGCGTAACCGCACCAGACCCTGAGAGCGGCAAGGCGTACGACGCCCACGGCATCCACATCCCTGGCCAGTCGTGGTTCCCGTTCGTCGCTGCCCTGGCCCTCGCCATCGGCTGCTACGGCCTCATGTACGACAACATCATCTTCGCCATCATCTGCGGCCTCGCGTTCATCTTCTGCATCTTCGGATGGGCCTACGAGGGCGTAGGCGGCACGCACTTGCACCTTGACCTCGCGGAGGAAGGCCAATGAGCGCCGAAGCAAGCACCGCCGCCACGGGCGCCGTGGCGGCGCCATACCGTTCCAGCAAGCTGCCAGACGTCAAGTTGATGATGTGGGTGTTCCTCGCGTCAGACACCATGTTCTTCGGCTCGCTGATCGGCACCTACCTCGCCTATCACAACCGCAGTCTCGTCGGCCCCATGCCGCGCGACCTCTTCGACATCCCGCTAACCACGGTCAGCACGTTCGTGCTGCTCATGTCGAGCTTCCTCATGGTGCTCGCGCTCCACTCGCTGCGCGAGAGCGACATTGGCAAGTTCCGACTGTGGACACTTGGCGTCGCCGTGTTCGGCTCCATCTTCCTCGGGTTCCAGGTCTACGAGTTCACGCACTTCGCGAACGCGGGCCTGAGCATCCACCAGAACCTCTTCGGGACGACGTTCTTCATCCTTACCGGAACCCACGGGGTCCACGTGACGGTAGGCGTGCTCTGGCTAGTCAGCCTCTTGATCACCTCGTACCTGCGACCCATGCAGGCGAAAGACGCCGTCTACCTAGAGATCGCCGGCCTCTACTGGCACTTCGTCGACATCGTGTGGATCGTGATCTTCACGGTCGTCTACCTCGTGGAATTCTTGTGAGCGGGGCTCTCGACTAATGGCTGAAAGCAAGCACTCCTCCGTCACCAGCTACGTGATCGTCGCCCTCATCCTTGGCGTCATCACCTACATCGAGTTCGCGCTCGTCGAGTACCCGCAAGCGTGGCTCGGTAGCACCTGGACCCTCGTCTGGCTGATCGCCCTCTCGATCGTCAAGTTCATCATGGTCGTCATGTTCTTCATGCACCTCAAGGACGACGACCGCACCTACACCGGCTTCTTCTCTAGCGGCATGTTCATAGCCCTAGCCACGTTCGTCGGCTTGACGGCCATGTTCGTCCTGCCGCGCGCCGTGGCCTCCACCAAGCCGGAGAACGTGGCAGCGGCCAACGCCGCCCACGCCGAGGTACCGGAAGCCTTGCTCGAGAACGTCGAGACGGGCGGCGCGTCACGCACGCCAGATCAGATCGCTGACACCCCCCGCGTGGCGGACCGCAGCGTGGGGATAACGCCCCCGACCGCAAGCAACGATGCGTCCACCTACAGCGTGACCGCCCCAACTACCGCGGCAGCTGGCACCCCGGCAGCAGCTGGCACCCCTGAAGCGGCGCCAGCTCAGGCTGGTGGCGCCGACGAGGCACCAGCAGCGGCCACGCCAGCCGCTGAAACGCCAGCCGCAGCAGCCCCTGTCGAATGGGATGCCGCCCACGGCGCCACCGTCTTCAACTCCAACTGCATGGCCTGCCACCAGGCGACCGGCCAGGGCATCCCGGGAGCATTCCCGCCGCTTGCTGGTCACGCGGCTGACATCTACACGCTCGACGGCGGCCGCACCTACCTCCTCGACACCGTGTTGTTCGGCCTGCAAGGCCAGATCAACGTCAACGGGGCGGTTTACAACGGCGTCATGCCTGCCTGGAACCACCTCCCAGACGGCGACATCGCCGACGCCCTCAACCACGTGCTCACCGCGTGGGGTACCGCGCCGGCAGGGTTCACGCCGTTCACGGCAGCCGACGTGGAAGCGCGCAGGCCTGACGCCCTCACCGCGGCCGACGTGCACGCCCACCGCGAGGCCATCGGCCTGCAGTAACTACTGCCCTAACCTCGGCAAGCCGCCATGCGGCGACCCGAGACTGAACCCGAACCGAGCACTGCGGTTACCCGCCGTGCTCGGTTTGGGTTTAGCATGGCACCACGCCCCGCTGGTCCCTAGAAGGCATCGGGCGGCGGCGGGAGAAGGACCTCAAGAGATGCTCTACCTAGACTGGCAGTTGGAGCCCGTGCTCCTCGGAATGATCGCCACCGCAGCCGTGGCGTACTACCTCTCGGTGGGCCCGCTGCGCAAGCGCATAGCACCAGGGCAGCCGTACCCGACCGGGCACGCCATCGTCTTCGGGCTCGGCCTCCTGGCGCTGTTCCTAAACGAAGGCTCGCCCCTACACGACCTCGCCGAACGCTACTTGCTCTCGGCGCACATGCTGCAGCACCTGACGCTCACGTACGCCATCGCGCCGATCATCCTTGCAGGCACACCAAAGTGGCTGCTCAAGGCCTCGCTCGCCAACGCGCGCATGCTGCCGGTAACGAAAGTACTGCTCAGCCCGCTCATGGCTTTCGTGGTGTTCACGCTGGTGCTCTCCGTCTACCACCTACCCGCCATCTACGACCTGGCGCTGTCCAACACTTCCCTGCACCACGCCGTTCACATCGTCATCCTCTTCGCATCCCTGATGGTCTGGTGGCCCATCATGAGCCCACTCGAGGAACTCCCGCGTCCCGCGTTCATCGTGCGCATCGCGTACCTCTTCCTCCTGCCCGTCGCTCAGCTCCCGATCTTCGCTGGCATCACCTTCGCACCCGAACCGCTCTACGCCGCGTACGCCAACATGCCAGTGCGCGCCTTCGGCCTGTCGGTCCTCGAGGACCAGCAGATCAGCGGCGCCATCATGAAAGTAGCTGGCCTCATCGCGTTCGGCATCCCGTTCATCGTCACGTTCCTGCAGTGGTTCATGAGCGAGGACAAGGGCCAAAGCTGGCGCCCTCAACCGCGGACACATAAGCCGTCGTGAGCGCAGCAACTAATCCCCTGCCAGGCAAGCTCCACGCCATCGCCTTCGACTGGGGAGGCGTATTCACCGAGGGCACGTTCGACTCCAGCGCCCACGCCCGCCTTGCCGAGCTTCACGGCCTGCCCGCCACCACCGTAGAGCCGCACTACCTGCACCTCATGGAGGCGTTCGAGGTAGGTGCGTACGACATGGCGGAGTTCCACCGCCGCTTCCAAGCGGCAGTCGGTGCCTCGTCAAGCCTCCCAGAGTTCCGCACCGCGTTCCTGGGCGCCGTGCGCGAGCGGCCGGCCATGTACGAGCTGCTGGCGGGGCTACCAGACGGCATCAAGATCGGCATGCTCTCCAACAACGTGCCGGAGCTATGTGACCTCGTGCGCGACGACCCACGCATGCGGCGCGTGCAAGCGCCCGTCTTCTCCAACGAGATAGGCGTCCGCAAGCCGGAACGAGCCGCGTTCGACGCCCTCTGCGACGCGCTCGGCTTGCCGCCGGAAGCCATCGTGTTCATCGATGACAACGCCGCCAACATCGCCGCCTGCAACGCCCTCGGCTTCGCGGGCCTGCTCATCGACGACCTACCGAGTTTCGCGGCGCGCTGGCGCGCGACGCTGCCCGCACTAGCCCTACCGCGAGGCCTCGCGTGAGCGGCCGCAGGGACGACGCGCAGTACGTCGAACACCTAGGCGACGACCGCGCCCTCTGGGAACCAGAGGCCACCGAACCGCGCGCCTTCAAACTGATCCAGGGCTACCTGTGGCACCCACGCGAGCAACAGCACGACATGGCCGCGCTTCTCCCGGAGGAGTTGGGGCCGGACGTCCACTTGCTCCTAGACGCCATGCCTGCAGCGCCGTTCACCTTCTTCGAGGACGGCACCCTCAGCGCTACCCAGGTCGTTTACCAGCTAACGGTAGTGGCCATCGTGCAGCCTGGCCAAGACCCGGCTGACCTGCTTCCCGAGATGGCCGAACGGCTCGAGGAGCGCCTCAACGCCACCCCAGCAGACGTCGGTTGGCAGCTCATGAGCGACCTGCGCGAGGT
>DASSXV010000008.1:0-4878 GCA_035703635.1 Trueperaceae bacterium
TGGCCGCGGACCGATGGACATCTGGAAGCACCTCCACGGCGTGCTAGATGCCGATCCCGGCGTGGTGAGGACCTTACAGAACCGCCGCCTCGTGCTGCCTGAGAACCTACCTGATGTCGATGGTTGCGGTGTTTACGACCACGCGTTCACCGCGTGGGTGACGGCCGAGGGCGGCGTCGGCAACTTCAACCGGCTCTTCTCCCTGCCTGACCCCCCGACCGAGGTCAGAGTGCTGGCCAACCTGGTGCGCGAGCTACGACCCGAACTCGTTATCGACATGCACGAGAGCCAGGGCAGCAAGTTCTCGATCTTCGCGCACCCAGACTTGCGCCCCGGTGCGACGGAGGTCTACTTCGGGGCCACCGGTGCCGTCTACGCGGCCGGACACGACATCGAGGCCCTCGTTGACCTCGTCCCCATCATCGGAGCCGATCACGCCGCGAAGTTCGTCGACCGAGGCGGCGGGGTGCTCACTGGCCTCAACGAGTTCCCAGGCCAAGGTTGGCAGTTCACGCACCTCTGCGCGGAACTCGGCGCCGTTACCGTAACGACGGAGACAGGCAGGTGGCAGCCACTGGCGGTGCGGGTCGAGCAGCAGGTACTGGCGGTGCGCGGTGCGATCTTCGCCTACTTGCACGCGGTAGGTGCGCAGCGTGCCTGAACGAATGCCCCTCACCCCGGATTGCGCCACCAACTTGGGGGCCGCCGCTGGCCTGCAGGTCCCCCTTGAACTCGCCGCAGGCGTAGCTGCGCGCCTGAACGGTGCAGCTGCTGAAGCCGAGGCTTGGCGACCAGCTGTCGGCCAAGACGCCAAGCGGTTCCGCGATTTCGAGCTGCCGCTAGCGCCAACCCGGCAGCAGGCTCGCACGCACTACCCCATGCCGGCGCACCGCACTGCGGACGACGTAGGTGACCTCTTCGACCTCGCGACCAACATCCGCGAGCGCTGGCTACGGCCCACCGACCTCGCCGAGGACCACCTACGCGCGATCGAGCGGCTAAACGGCGAACTCATCGCCTACCTGACCGTCGCCACAGAACGGGCGACGGCGGATGCCGAGCGAGCAGAGAGCGAGTTGAGGGCAGGAAACTACCGCGGGCCCCTTCACGGCATCCCGATCGCGCACAAGGACCTCATCGCCACCCGCGGGCTTCGCACGACCTACCACACCGACTCGTTCAAGGACAACGTCCCGGACGCCGACGCTCCGGTAGTCACCGCCCTTATGCAAGCTGGGACAGTGCTCCTTGGCAAAGCCAATACCCTAGAGCTTGGAAGTGGCGACGGCGACGTGTTCGGCCTCGCACGCAACCCATGGAACCTAGAGCGCCAAGTCGGCGGGTCCAGTTCAGGTTCGGCGGTTGCCGTAGCGGCGGGGTTAGCCGCCGCCGCTACTGGCACGGATGCGGGCGGCTCCATCCGCATTCCGGCCGCGTTCTGCGGGGTGGTGGGACTGAAACCCACGGCTGGCCTCGTGCCGATGAGCAAGGGCTCGAGCGGGTTGTCGGTGACTGGCCCCATGACCCGCACCACCCTAGACGCGGCGATCTTGCTCGAGGCTATGGCAGGCTTGAGTGGCGTCCTCGAACAAGTGACAGGTGACGTCTCCGGCCTGAGGGTCGGATTACCGGTCGACTGGCTTGACGTCCCACTAGAAGACGAGGTTTCGGACAACCTTCAGCATGCCGCTACCGTGTTGCGCGGTCTGGGCGCCACTGTTCTTGAGGTTCGCCTCCCGCACGCCGCCGCTAGTGAGGTGCTTGGCGGGGTGATCACGCACGTCGACAACTTCGGGAAGTACCGCTTCCTGCTCGAGCGCGGCGCGAAGCTTGGGAAGTTCGTCCACGAACTACTCCTGGCCGCCGAACTCTATCCTGCAGCGACTTATCGACTCGCCCAACAACTGAGGCAACTCATGTTGGAAGACGTCGAGGCCGCCCACGCGCAGGTCGATGTGATGCTCACCCCGGTCGCGCCTTACCGCGCGGCGCTCCTCAGTCAAACCGAACTTCGTATCGGCAACACGACCGTGAACCCCAGAACAGGCCAGGGTCGGTTCACCCGCCTGAGCAACTTGACTGGTTTTCCGAGCCTGAGCGTGCCAACGGGCCTTGACTCCAACGGGATGCCCTTGGCCGTCCAGATTCACGGACGTCCTTACGAGGAGAACATCCTCCTCTCAGCAGCACGCGCCATCGAACTCAACAACCCGCAGCGCTCCTCGCGCCCTAGATTCCACGCCTGAGACCTCAGACAACAAGAACGGACGATCACCATGCTTCTCAACGCCGACAAAGCCCGCCAACTGATGCGCGAAGACGGTCTAGACGCGCTAGTTCTCGCTTACACGGAGAACGTCATCGTCTTCACGGACTTCATGCACGTGAACAGCAACCGCATCAAGCCGCGCCTCTACTACGTCGTCTTCTTCGCTGACCCGGCGCGGGAGGCCGTCTTCCTAGTGCCTCACCAGGACTTCGACGATGCGCGCCGCCATACCTGGATCAAGGACGTCCGCCCGACCGCGGAGTACGTGTTCCCAGGCAGGCCTAACGTGATCGTAGACAAGGTCGCTGCCGTCTGCGACATCGTTAGCGCTGCCGGCCTTGGTGGGGGAACCATCGGTTTCGAGAACGCCTCACTGCCGTACGACGTCTTCGCTGCGCTCAGCACGGGTCTGCCGGACGCGACGTTCAAGCCTGCAAGCGTGCTCCTTTCGAGGCTGAGGGCCACGAAGAGCGCAGAGGAGCTCGTCCGGCTCCGTAAGGCCATGGACGCCACTCAGGCTGGCGCCCGCGCCATCATGAACAACATCCGCGCTGGCATCACGGAGCAAGAGCTGGCAGCGCTAGCGAAACAAGCGTGCCTAGACGCTGGCGGCGAGTACGTCGACTTCCTCATCGTTGGCGCGGCAGAGAACGGCGCCATCGTGCACGGCACGCCGACAGATTATGCGCTCAAGGATGGCGACATCGTTCGCTTCGACCTCGGCGCCGTCTATGGCTCGTATCCGGGTGACTTCGCGAGAACTTACGTGGTCGGCGCCAACCCACACCCCCAGGACGCCATGCACTACGAGGCAGTGCGCGCCGCGGTCGAGGCCGGGATAGCGGCCGTCAAGCCAGGCGCCACTGCAGGCGAGGTTTACGACGCTATGCTCCGTGCGGGCCAAGCCATCGACCCTGAGCTGTACCGCGAGCACGCCGGCCACGGCGTCGGCCTGGAGATACACGAGGAGCCCATGATCTACCGCGGTTCCACCTTCGTACTAGAGGTCGGCATGGTCGTGATGATCGAGTGCGGGCGTTACATCCTCGGTCAAGGCGGCTATCAGCTTGAAGACTTGGTGCTCGTAACCGAAACCGGATACGAGCTCATGACTGACGTACCACGCGACCTCGTGATCGGTGCTTGATCAGGTGGCGCCGATCGCGCTTGCGCTGCTCGGGGCAGGCGGCATCAATAGCGTCGTTGCGCAGGCCATCGTCGCCGGGCAGCTTCCGCACGTAAAGGTCGTGGCGGTGGCCGGCGCCACCGCTGACTCGCCTAGCGCAACCCTGCTAGGCGAGCAGCTTGGCGCGAACGTCGTTGCGCCAGAGGGGCTAGTCGACGCTGGCGCCGAGTGGGTCCTTGAAGCCGCAGGCGGCACGGCCGTGAGGCAGCACGTGCCCGGCCTCTGGGCGGCGGGCATCAACACTATCGTCATGAGCGTCGGCGCCATGATCGACGACCAAGTGCTGGCCGCATATCGCGGGCGCGGTGAAGTTCAGGTCATCCTCCCGAGCGGCGGGATCGCCGGATTGGACGGCGTTCGCGCCCTAGCGGCCGTCGGCGGACTGACCCTAGCCCGCATCACGACTACTAAGCATCCAAACGGGTTGCGTGGCGCACCTTACCTCGAGGAACACGGCACCGAGCTGCCAGCCGATCACGCTGTCACTGTCTTCGAAGGCAACGCACGCGCCGCCGTCAAGGGTTTCCCCGCCAACGTGAACGTGGCGGTCGCGCTCAGCCTCGCTGGTCTTGGGCCAGACCTAACCGAGGTCGTGGTGCGGTCCGACCCGTTCGCCACGGCCGTCACGCACCTGATCGAAGCCTCTGGCCCACTGGCAGCGCTGGAGGTGCGGCTACGTTCTCAATCCAGTCAACAGAATCCACGGACGTCCTACATGGCTGGCGCCTCGGCCGTATCGGCAGTGCGGTCTCTTGGCGTAGGCTAATGGAACATCACAGGGTTGGCGGGCACTAGTTATGTCGGGCAAGGTCACACGTTTGAAGCAGGTCATCGTCGACCGCATAAGGTCAGGAGACTATCCAGTAGGGCACCGCCTCACGAGCGCGCGGACCGCCGCCAGCGAGTTCGGGGTCCACTCGAACACCGTCAGCCGCATATACCGCGAGCTGGCGGACGAAGGCATAGTCCGCACCGTCCACGGTAGCGGCACGTTCGTGGTGTCCGTGCCAGGGCCTGAGCACGGTGTGAGCGCCATCGACGAACTGGCGGCCGATCTCGAGAGCCTCGCAGAGCAGGCACGGCATCTTGGCCTATCGCGAACGGCCTGGGACGACCTCGTTGCCGAAAGCTCGGATCGCGCTTTCGTGGATCCCGACCCAGGAATCTGGATAGTCGAGTGCAGCAAGCGCGACGTTGAGGCACTCTCCGTCAACCTCACGACGTTGTTGCGTAGGAGCGTCAATCCACTCCTCGTCAACGAGGTGCCGAAGTTGATGGATGACTGCGGGCCGCACGACATCTTCCTCACGACGCCCTTCCACTACGAGGAAGTCTCGGCGATGCTCGGGCCTGAACGGACATTGCTCAACGTCAACGTGGTCCCAACCACCGACACGCTCGTGACGTTCGCGCAGCTCGACCC
>DASSXV010000035.1:0-37104 GCA_035703635.1 Trueperaceae bacterium
CCCTCCGCGCACCTTGATGGCCGTCAAGTTCCGGTGGAGTTCGCCCCATAGCGGCCCACTGCGAGGCGATTCGCCGGCGGTGGCCATTCGCACACAGCCCAGGCGCTTCATAACGGGTAGAGTCTTGACTCAAACAGGGCAATGGAGCCTTGTCTGTTGGGGGAACGCTTACGCAGGCCGGGCGCGTCGTTGAGGAAGGCGTGTTCGGAGTGGGGTTTGCAGATGTGATCGAACCGATCGGGGCCACGCTTGGGGCCATACAGCAGCGTTTAGCCAGTCACAAGCGGCTGGTCTACGGCATCATCCTCACGATGATCGCCGCAGACTCGCTCATAGCTGTAGCGGTCACTCACACTTCCTCGAATCCGCTGGCTAGTTACGCCATCGTTGGTATCAGCCAACTGGGCGCCATCCTCATCTGGACCGTCAAGAGCCTGGCGCGCTTCGTCGAGGTGGCGGGGTTCGTCGTCGGAAGCGTCGCCACCCTCGCGCTGCTCGCGCTCGCGCTGCAGGGCGAACCCACCACCCACGCAGAGGCAATCCGCACCTACAGCAACTGGTTGACCCTCTTCTTCGTATGGGCGTACTTGGCGCTGGGCAGCCGCCAGGCATTGGCTGCGTCCGCCTTGCTACTCGCGGCGGGCATCTTCATAGTGGGCTGGCACGTCACGCAGGCGACGCAGCCGGAGATGAGGACGACGGAGGCGGCGGCCGCTTTCGATCTAGTGCTGGTCGGCGTCGCGTACCTCCTGCTCCTCTACATGCTCACGTACTCGCTCGAGCGCCGCAGCGCCGCGCTGGCAGCTGAGGAGACCGCCACCAAGATCCTTGCCCTCGACCCCCTGACGGGCATCGCGAACCGCGCCGCCTTCCACCGCCTCCACCAGGAGCTCGTGCGCGGCGCCAACGTCAAGCCGTTCGCGTTGTTCATCGTCGACATCGACGATTTCAAGAGCATCAACGAGCGCTTCGGCACCACTGTAGGTGACGACATCTTGCGCGAGACGGCGCTGCGCATAAGTAACGCCGTCGGTGGCGATGCGCGTGTCGTGGCGCGGCTGGGGGCGGACGAGTTCGGCGTCGTCATAGATGGCGAGCTCGACGAGGTGCAGGCCGCCGCCACCGCCACCCTGTTGGAGCGCGTGTTCAGGCCGCCGTACGTGGCGGGCGGTGGGCGGCTACAGGTAACGTCGACCATCGGCATCAGCCGCTACCCGACGGATGCTGGCACGCAGGCCGATCAGATCACGCAAGCCGAGGCCGCCGTAGCTAGCGCCAAGCGCACGGGTGAGGGCCACCGCCTTGCCGTGGTCGACACCCGCGAAGCCGAGCGCCTCGCCCTCGCGCGCGACTTGCGTGAGGCCGTTGGCCGCGGCGAGCTCGAGCTGCACTATCAGCCCGTTGCCGCCGTGCGCGAGTTGGCTAGCGCGGGGGAGTCGGACGTGCGCGAAACGACCGTTGAGATCCGCAGCGTCGAGTCGCTACTGCGTTGGCGCCACCCGCGTCTTGGACTGTTGCCGCCAGGCGAGTTCATCCCGCTCGCCGAACGCACCGGGCTGATCGTGCCATTAGGCGAGTGGGTGTTGGAGGAGGCGTGCCGCCAGGCCCGCGCTTGGCAGGACGGTCCGGTCGGCCCACTCACGGTGAGCGTCAACGTTTCCCCTCACCAGTTCAGCCACCCTGGCCTCGTGCCTGCCATCGAGCGGGCGCTTGCGCGTTCCGGCCTCGCACCGCAGCGCCTGGTCGTTGAGATCACGGAGACGAGCGTCGGGCAGCCCGTCGTCGCCGAACGCATGGCGCGCATCAGGCGTCTCGGCGTGCGCGTCGCCATCGACGATTTCGGCGCGGGTTACTCGTCGCTCGGGCGCCTGCATAACCTCCCGATAGATTTCGTGAAGCTCGACAGGTCGTTCGTCGCGCAGCTCGACCATGGGCACGAACGCTCGAATTTGGTGGTGCAAGCGGCGGTGCAGTTGGCTCACGGCTTGGGCGCCAGGGTAGTGGCAGAGGGCATCGAGCGCCCCGAGCAGGCTGCTGCGGCAGCTGAGGCTGGCTGCGACTACCTGCAGGGTTACCTCATCGCCAAACCGATGCCGGGCCCGACCTTCAGTGACACTTGGCGGGCTGGCGACGCGCGCAGTTACCGCAGCGAGGTCCACGAGTTGACGGCCTTGCGCTGAGCGTCAGTCGCGGAAGGCGACAACGGCGCTAACGGGCCGGTGGTCGGACGCCGCGCTCCACGGCTGCATCTTCACGGCCACGGTCGACAGCTCGCGCGAGTGGAAGACGTAATCGATCCGCAGCAACCAGGCAGGCAGCGCGAGGCGCCATGGCCCGCTAGCCCGTGGGCCGCCATGAAAGGTGCTGCCGAACCCGAAACCCGCCCGGCGCCACGTGTCCGTTAGTTGGCCAACGAGGGTGCGGTATGCGCCGCTGCGTTCGGTGGTGTTGAAGTCGCCGAGTGCGATCACGGGCACTTCCGAGCTGCTGACCAGCTCGACGAGGGCGACGGCGACCGCCTCGCGCGAGGTAACGGCGCGCGTGATCTCCTCCGGCCAGATCTGCGGGAAGCGCGGCGTCGACAAGTTATGCACGTTGACGATGAGCACGTCCCCGCGCGGGTGGTGGAGGAGGGTCGTTTGAGGGTTGCGGGTGGACGGGCCGCCAAGGTCGGCGCTGACGGCCTCGACAGGAAAGGCTGAGAAGAGCCCGAGGCTGCCCCAGTCGCCGCAGGCCGGGCACGGCGCGAGGTCGTAGTAGGGGTGCGTTGCTTCCAGGCGTTCGGCGAGCTCGAGCCCTACATCACCATTGAGCTCCTGCAGCGCGACGACCTGTGCGCCGGATGCGAGGATGGCGCCGACAATGGCGTCCGGGTCGTTGTCGCCCGCCATGACGTTATAGGTCATCACCGTGATGGTGCTCTGCGCGTCGACTACGGCCGGCCCATCGGTCTTCGCAGGTAGTAGCGACCCAGCCCACAACATGGTGGCGATAGCCACCGGCACTAGGCCGACGGCCGCGAGCTGGCGCCGTTTCGTGAGCCACGCCACGAGCAGCGCCATGGGCACGGGCATGAACATTATCGGGGCAAGCGAGTTGCCTACGAACAGCCACCACCAGCGGTCTGCGAACGTCAGGTAGAGGAGGTACCAGGCGGTCGGGACGATGAACACTAGTGCCAACAGCGCCGTAAGGACTACGGTGAGGGCGGTGGCGGCGGCGCGTCCAGGCATCGCCAAAGCCTAACGCGGGTCGGTGTAGCCGCGGTGTGGAGGCCCCGATCCGCCGGCCCACACCACCCGCTCCTTGTAATCGGAACGATTCCTAGTTAGGATGGATGCGTGCACGAGAACGAACCCACCCCCTCCGAGACCCTCCTCGCCGAACTAGCCGCGGAGCGCAGGCAGATCTGGCGTTCAGCGGTGTACACGGGCCTAACGGCAGTTGGCCTTGCCGTTGGCGTCGTGGCGGTGTTGGTCGGCCCGCCGGCCGATGGTAGTTGGGTCGCAGACTACGTTGGCGCAGGGGGATCTGCTGGCGTGATCGCCGCAGCGGGCCTGCTGCTCGCGTTCCTCGCGGGCGGCCTTCCTGCTGGCATCAAGGCGGCAGTTGCTCTCGTGAGGGACCGCAAGCTGCACATCGACCTGCTCATGGTCCTCGCCGCCGTGGCCGCCGCCCTGGTTGGCGAGGCGCGCGACGGCGCCATCCTGCTTTTCCTTTTCAGCCTCGCTAGCACCCTCGAGGATTACGCCTTCTCCAATACCAAACGTGCCGTCGTGGCGCTCATGGAGCTCAAGCCGGAGACCGCCACCCTCGTAGAGGACGGCGCTCTGCGCCAGGTGGCCGCCGCCGACGTCGCGATCGGCGCCACCATCCTCATCCGCCCGGGCGAGAGCGTGCCGCTAGACGGCGTGCTGCTGAAGGGCACCTCCAGCCTCGACCAATCGCCCATCACGGGCGAGGCGGTTCCCGTCGACAAGTCCGTTGGCGACCAGCTCTTCGCGGGCAGCGTCAACGGTTACGGCGCCATCGAGATGCGCGTCACGAAGGACGCCTCCAGCTCGACCCTCTCGCGCATGATCGAGCTCGTTACCTTGGCGCAGGCTGGGCGCTCGCCTAGCCAGCGTTTCAGCGAGTGGTTCGGGGAGCGCTACACGGTGCTCGTGCTCGTCGGCACGCTCGTGGCGCTCGTCACCTTCTTGTTGACCGGCATGGGGCAACAGTTGGCGTTCTACAAGGCCGCCACGCTGTTGGTGGTCGCCAGCCCGTGCGCCATCGTCATCAGCGTGCCCGCCGCGGTTCTGGCGGCGCTAGCGCGCGCCGCGCGCATGGGCGTGCTCTTCAAGGGCGGCGCGGCGCTGGAGGAGTTCGGCGCCGTCGAGGTGGTGGCGTTCGACAAGACCGGCACCCTCACCGAGGGCCGCATGCGTGTTGCGGACGTCGTGCCCTTCGGAACTAGCTCGGCAGCCGTGCTCGAACTGGCCGCCGCCATCGAGGCATCCTCCGAGCACCCCGTAGCCAAGGCCATCGTCGCGGCGGCCGCGCCAGGCGCGCTCGTCGGCCCGGTCGAGGACGTGACCGCAGTGCCCGGCATGGGCGTCACGGCGACGGTCGACGGTTCCATGCACTGGGCGGGCAACCGCCGCCTGGCCGCCGCGACCGGCGTCAACCTCGGCGCTGACGTCGAGGCAGCACTCAACCGGCTCGAAGGTCGCGGGCACACGGCCGTCATGCTTGGCGACGCCAACCGGGTCATCGGGCTCGTGGCCGTGGCTGACACGGTGCGCAGCACTGCTGCCGCAGCCATCCAAGCGCTGCGCGACCACGGTGTCAAGCGCGTGGCAATGCTAACGGGCGACCACGACGAGGTAGCGCAGAACGTCGGGCTCGACCTGGGTCTGGCCCGCGACGACATCTACGCCAACCTGCTCCCAGTGCAGAAGGTGGAGTTGGTCAAGGAGTTCGCCGCCGTCGGCCGCGTGGCATTCGTTGGCGACGGGGTGAACGACGCCGCAGCACTAGCAACGGCCTCCGTTGGCGTGGCGATGGGAGTAGCCGGCAGCGACGCCGCCCTCGAAGCAGCCGACGTCGCCCTCCTCTCGGACGACCTCGCGAAGCTGCCTGAGGCGCACGACCTTGCTCGACGCGCGAACCTCATCATCCGCCAGAACCTCGGCTTCGCGCTCGGCATCATGCTCGTCATGGTGCTAGCCACGCTGTTCTGGTCGCTGCCTTTGCCCCTCGGCGTGCTCGGGCACGAGGGCGGCACCATCCTGGTGGTCATGAACGGGTTGCGCCTCCTCGGCTATGCACCGCGGGCACCCAGGACGGGCGGCAAGGTTCACGGCACGATGGAACCCGCCGTGTGAGTCGCAGCCACCCTGGCCTTAGGAAGCGCTGATCGGCGCCTCGAACCCATCGCCCTCGTGGGCCACGAACGCCGCTATGAAGGTGTCGTACGAGGTTGACTTGTCGCTCTGCTGCCTGATGTCGCCCTCGGCGAACGCGGCTTGGAAGGTTCGCAGCACCTCGGGGTCGAAGTGCGTGCCGCTGCCTTCGTCCAGCAACTGCAGCGCTTCCTCGACGGGCATCGGCCGGCGGTAAGGCCTTTCGCTTGTGATCGCCTCGAACACGTCGGCCACCGCGATGATGCGGCCGAACAACGGGATCTCGCTGCCGACCAACCTCCGCGGGTAACCCGTGCCGTCCCACTTCTCGTGGTGAGAGTAGACGCCCGCGCCTATCTGCAAGAACGCGTCAGACACGGAAACCAAGATGTCGCGGCCGAGGCGGGCGTGGTGACGCATGACCGCGAACTCCTCGTCAGTCAACGGCCCTGGCTTGCGCAAGATGGCCTCAGGCACGCCGATCTTGCCCAGGTCGTGGAGCAGCCCGGACCAGTAGAGCTGGTTGAGGTCGTCCTCCGCCAAACCGAGCCTGCGTCCGATGGTGACGGCGTTCTCGGCGACGCGCTCGCAGTGGCCCGAAGTTCCTTCGTCGCGCTGCGCGACCATGCCTGCGAACAGCCGCAGGTTCCGCGAGTAGGTCTGCGACAGCGAGGCCTGCAGCCGCTCAGAGCGGGCCAACCGCACGCGCAGGAGCGATGCGGCCGCCCCGATGATCACGCCAGTGAACGCGAACAGCAGCAGCCGGAACAACCACGTCGCCGTCGGCTGCCGTAAGGCCTCAGCTGTGTCCAACGCCGTGAACGGCCCGACGAGCAGGCCCGCAGTCACGCCAGCTACCAGGCCGCCGCCCGTGCCGTAAAGGAACGCGGACGCAGCGATCGTCACGTACATGAGGTGAAGGGCCGAGTGCTGCGTGCCACCCGTAGCCAGCACGAGCGCCGCGATCGCCAACTGCGTGGCGACGAGACCCGCCGTAAGCACCAACCTCCAGGCCGGGCGCGGCGACCACAACGTGTCCGCAAACCAACCGATCCGCCGGGCAACGGGCCCCTCTAACAGCCCCCCGGCTGCCGGTGACACCGGGATAGTCGGTGAAGTCCTCATAGCCCTCCAACGACGGCGCGCGCGGTCTCAACCCCCTGAACGTGCGCGGCGCCTAGCTTGGATTGTCGGCCGTTGGCGGAGAAGTCGAAGCTAGGGTTCTCACATCGGTGGGGTTCTGCCTACTCCCCCTAGGCTGCAGCCAACTTCCCCGACACCTCGAAGGTCCCCCTCGCCTAGTCTCACTCCAGGAGGAGACCGGCGTGCACGAAGCGACCAAACAACCCGTTGCTAGCGGCATCCGCTCCTGTGGTCAGGCTCTTGTTAGGCGCTGGGCAGCGCCGCTTTCGCTCTGCATACTGCTTGCCGGCTCCGTAGTTGCCGCCCCCGCCTACCTCGGCGCCCGCGCCAGTCGGGCCTGGAACGCCACCCCGTTCAGCGTCTCGTCCGTGCCCGTCGTGCTGCAAGCGGCGCGTAACGACTGCGGACCCGCCGCTCTGGCCGCCCTCCTCATCTGGGCAGACCGGGCAACACCGTTGGCGACCATCACGTCTGCAGCACGCCTTGGGCCAGACGGCATCAGCCTGGGCGAGTTCGCTCGCGTTGCCGAGGCGTTCGGGCTGCCGGGCGCTTGGTACCACCTTGAGGCCGATCGCTTAACGACGGTCGGAACTCCGTTCGTTGCTCACGTAACAGCCGCTACCGGCACGCCAGGCGCTTCGCAACTCGGCCACCTGGTCGTCGTGTGGGCTGCCGGCGGCGGCGCGGTGCTCCTCTCCGACCCGGCCGTCGGCGCCAGCGTCGTGCCGCTCGCCGAGTTCGCGCGCCGTTACACGGGTAGGGCGTACCTCTTGGGGACCGACTCATGACCCGCTCCTTCACTGCGGGCCTGGTCAGCGCCACGCTGTTGGCCGTCGCTACGCGCCCTTGGGGCCTGGCGTTCCTTGCGTGGGTGGCGTTAGTGCCTGCCTTCCTAGCAATGTGCCTAGCCGCTTGGCGCAACCGCGGGGCGCTGATCGCGGGCACAACGGGCTTCATCGCCGCCATCGGCTTCACGTCCGTGGCGTACGAGGCCGTCCTCGGCCTCTCCCTAACGGCTTACGTTGCCGTGGTCCTCGGCGCCGCGGTGCCTTTCGGCTTGACGGCTGCCGCTGCTACTTGGGCCGTTAGGCGCCTCGGTTCTGGCAGCGCCTTGTTGGCCTACCCAGCGTTCTGGTGCGCGGCCGAGGTGTTCGTGCGCCAAGAGTGGCTGCTCGGCCGCTGGAGTTTGCAGCTCTCGGCCATCGGCTACACGCAGTCAGGCAGCGCCGCCGTGCACCTCGCGCGCTTCAGCTCCGTCACCGCCGTCAGCCTCGCCATCTTGGTGGTTAACGGCGCGCTGGCCACGTGGCTGCAAGGCTCGGGGCGTCATCGCGGCGCTTTCGGGCTGGCCGTCGTGGCGCTAGCCGTGTGGCTGGCGTGGCGCACCGCTCCGCCGCTACACACTGGCGGCACGCCTGACGCCCTCACGCGCGTTAGCGTGCTGCAGCCTGGCCTGCCAGCAGCGGCGCGCGGCGCGGCTCTGCACCACCCTGGAGTCGCTAGCGAGTTGCTGGCCCACTTGGCGGAGTTGAGCACGCCGGCCGGGGGAGAGAGGCAAGGACCCGCCACGCCGCTCGAGCCCGCACTCGAGATCTGGCCCGAGGCCGTATGGCCCGGCCGGTTGCGGCACGCAGGCACGCTGTCTGCGCCGGTTTCACCCCTCGTAGCAGGGCAACTGGCGAACCGTCCCCCGATTCTGCTTGGCGCCGCCAGCCATCACACTTTCACCGGCGCAGCTAGCAACGCGGCGTTCACCCTGACAGGCACGACCCTCACGCATGTATTCGACAAGCGGCACCCAGTTCCCCTTGCTGAGGATGGCCTCGCAAGGTCCACCGGTCCGGTGGTCGTGAGCCTGGGCGGGGTACTAGTGGCGCCGCTCATCTGTTACGACGTTGCCTTCCCGGCCACGGTGCGCGCAGCTGCGCGCACCGGAGCGGAGTTGCTCGCCGTTCTCACGGACGACACTTTCGCCGCCGGAAGCGACGTTCCTCTTCAACACCTACGCGTGGCGCAGCTCCGCGCGGTCGAGAGCGGCATGTGGTTGGCCTTCGCCTCCAATGGCGGACCAAGTGCCCTCATCGACCCAGCCGGGCGGCTCGCGGTCCTCTCCGGGCTCGGAGAGACCGTGGTGCTGAGCGCCATGACGAGGCTAGGGACCGGCTCGACCCCGTACTTGACTTACGGGGACTGGGTCGGGGTGCTCGCCTGCCTGGCTAGTGCGGGCATGGCGGGCGTTGCGGGGCTAAAGGGGGGTGCAAGTCGGTTACCGCAGCCAACCTGAAGCCCCTCGCTACCCGATCGGAGTAACCATGCTCGGAGTACCAGTGAAACGCCTCGCCCTATGGACCGTAAGCACCTTCTTGCTCATGCTCCTCGCCAGCCCCGTCCAGTCGGCAACCGCAGCAGCCGACCTCGCGCCAGTCGGTGCACTCGAGCTCGTGAACGTCACGGCGGGCATCTGCCTCAACTGCCCGCCAGAACAGCCGGCCGACCCCAAGCCGCCCAAGCCACCCAAGCTCACGGGCTACGTGTGGGAGCTCACCAGCTCCAAGCACTACGCCCCAACTCAGCTCAGTTACGCGCTCGCACGGGAATACGTCAACTCGTCCACCATGAACGTCAATTACACCTTCACCTACAGCGACGAGTGCACGCACGTCCTCACAAGCGGCGGCATCGGCATCTCCTCCTCCCTTAACCTCTCGGTCGGCACCGTGTACAAGTGCGCTGCACAGGACACCATGGAGATATCCGTTGCTCCCCGCACACGCGTGAAGCTCTACCGCGGCGCAATGCGCCAACTCGCCACCTACGTGGCCCACGAACTAGCCGTATACAGCGACGGATCGACCTCCCGCACCGGCCGTTCCGACAGCGGCACGACCGAAACCCGCTACTACCGCTACAACACCATTTCCAACCCACTCTAGGCACGACAACGGTGGTGGGCCTAACCTAAAGGCCCACCACCCCCGATGCTCGGAAGGAGAGACATGCGCGAGCTCCCCAACGCCGCACACCGCCGTAGGCCAGTCCCGCGGACGCTCCTCAAGTGGGTGGCGGTCAGCGCCATTTGCGCCCTGACGACCACGGCACTTGCCGCCACGCCGCTGGTCGGCATTCACTACCAGGACCTCGAACCCGGCTCTACCGGCGAGATAACCATCGTCTTGCCGAACCCTGGGCTGGCGGACCCAACAGGCTTCGCGGCCACCTCCCACGACGCCTGCCTCAGCGTCGGCGACCTTTACAACACCCGCTTCGACATCTGGCGCCTACCGGCAACCCTGTTAGGTGGGGAGGCGTGCCATGCCACCGTCACCGTCAGCGCACAGAGTAGTGCTGGCGAGTGGAGTGGCCTACTGTTCATCACGCTCAACCCCGTCACAGACGCCGCGCCCTTGGACCCCGACGCTGGGCTGACCCTCCGTTACGGCTCACGCACACCGTGGCTCGAAGTAACCGAAACTCAGGCCCCGTACGCCTACGCGCAGCACGCGACCACCATCGCCGAGTTCACCTTCGAGAACGGCGCGGCGGCGCCCATCGCGATCATGAGCTTGAGCGTCGACCCCGACCGCCTAGCATCGTTGAGCCCCACGTTCTCACTTCATCAAGCGGGCGGCACGGTCGCTTACCAGCCCGTCTCGCCCGCTAGGTTCCCGCAGATTCGAGCCGCTCGAGGCGAGGGACTGGCTAGCCTTCAACCAGGCGGCACCGCGACCCTAGCCGTGGCCGTCGGAGCGGAGGCCGGACGGGGCAGCGAACGCCTGGCAATCACGCTTGGCCTGCTACCGATCGTGCAGCTAGCCGGTGAGCACTACTACCTAACTGGAGCGGTGGCCACCTACTACTTCGAAGGCCAAGCGCATGGCACCCCTTGACGGGGCCCGGTGGGCGCTGCGCGCTTGCCTGCGCATGGGCGCCAGAGCTGGAACGCGCTTCACGCTCTGCACGCTCCTCGCTATGGCCGCAGCACAAACCGGTTCTCCGGCTGCTGCGTCAACACCAGGCGCCGCGCTCAGCCCCTTCGGGACGTTGTTGGCGCTGTTCGACTCCGCCTACGCCCCGTCAGCCGCACTGAAAGCCGAGGCCGCCGCCCTGGCGGGTATGGCTCGAGACGCCTCGCTCGCCCAACTGCCCTCCTTCTCCGCCACCGAAAGGCTGGCGTGGCACGACTACGGCGCTCTCGGGATAAGCCTCGAACTCGCCGCCGAGCTACCCATCTACCGCTCACTTGCAGCGCCAACCGCTGCCATGCAGGCTCACCGCGAGGCCACCCAGGCCTCCCGCGCAGCCGCGGCCGCGGCTGCCGCTCGCGCGCAATTCGTCCTGACGGTCCTGGCACTGGCGCTCACTCAGGAGCTCGAGCATGAAGCCACCGCGGCCACCGCCAGGTTCGCTGCGGAGGTCTGGCAGCCGCCAACCAACCTGGCCGACGCCCTGCACGTCGCCCCGTCAGAGCGCGAGCTGCTAGCGCTCTACCGCAGCGTCGTGAACCTCGCCGAGTTCGCAGCGGGCAACGCTGCCGAACTGCGCCGCGAACTAACGCGCACGCTCGGCACCTCCGTTACGGACTTGCCGCTACCGAAGTTCGCCGCAGCCATCGCGGCACTCGACATGGCGCCGCCCACGCTCGACTCCTGCCTCGCCACCGGACCCGAAGCTAGCGCAGCGCGCCAACGCTTCGAACAACGCCTGCTCGGGTTGACGCTCGAGCGCACGACCGAGCTAGAGGTGAACCTCTTCGGGCAAGTCGGCTACCAAGGAGGGTTCGGGGCCGGCGCGACCGGTGTGGCGCCTTCGGTAGCTGGACTTCAAGCACAACTTGGGGTCGCAGTGCGCCTGGCCATGCCGGATGGGTGGCCCGTGTCCGGCGAGGTCGGCGCTACGGCGCACCTCGGCGGCGCAGAGCAGACTCTCTCGCTGAGTTGGCCGCCGGTAAGGCGAAACGCGCACTCATTAGGTCACGCCGCGGCACTGGAAGACGCCAGCGGCGTGTTGGCGGCGGAGCTCGCGCAACTGACTTCCGAAGCAAGCACCCAGCTGCGCGCCTACGCGGACGCCACAGCAGCCGTCGAAAACGCGGAGGCGCAGCTCTTGTGGCTCGCCTTTGACGTTCACCCAGACGCGCTCGACCTAGACTCCGCCAGAACTCTGGCCAGCCGTACGTTCGACAACCCAGTGCTCGAGCTCCACGCCGTGAGCTACCGCGCCGACGTCGCCTTCGCGCAGCTCACCCTTGCAACGCAGTTGGCTGACCTACAAGTCCTCTGCGGCGTCGGCGCGCTAGGCACGGTGCGCGCAGGCGAGGTCGCGCTGCCATGAGGCGCCCTCAGGGCGCGCGGTTCGGTGAGTTCGCGCCCGCTTGCCGGGTCGTGGGTGGCGCTGCGCTCGCAATCGTCGTCGGCTTCGCGCTGCTTGCCTTCTCTGAGCTGTGGGTTGGCTCCGCCACGCTGCCGCGGTGGCTCCCGCCGCCGCCGTACTGGGTCGGCCGCACCCTGCATGGCCTGCCGTTCGCCAAGTCCGCCCCCTGGAAGTTAGTGCGCTACAAGCTAGTCGGAGTGTCTCTCCAGGCCACCGCGCTGCCCCCCTGGTCGGACGCGCACACGCCGGCACAAGCAGCGTTGAGCGCTGGCAGCTATCTCGGTTGGACCAGCGCTACCGGCGGAAGCCTCACGTTCTACGGTCACGCCTGCACGCCAGCTGACCCCGTGGCCGCCCTCACCCTGCGCGGGACCAGGGAGGACGTCGAGTTCACGGGCGCCGCCCTCATCACGGCTGACGCCGACCCTGACGTCGGCTACTCCCTACCGACTACCCGCCTCACGGGCCCGCTGCCGATTGGTGACCTGGGTTCAACGGCTCTCGCACGCTGCCGCTCGGGCGCCGAGGCGCTCCATCAACTTGGGGCCGTGCGGGTTGCCGAAGCGCCAGGCAACCCAGCCAACCTGCAAGTGCACCTCTCCACATGGCCCGCGGCGGGGGTGTACGCCGAGCTCGTCGTCGTGAACCCTGGCCCCGCCAGCCTAGTCGTCACAGGCGTCGAGTATGCCCCCGCCCAAGCCGCCACCGGCAGGGTGCGCGTGATGACTGGCCCCGCCGTCCAGCCGCCCGCGCTGAGCGGAACACCTAGCGCGGCACAAGTGAACGAGTTCCAGCGCGCCAAACGCGCGCTCGTAACTAGCGGCAACCTGCCCGTTGACAACGCTGACGCGCTCTCGATCGTGCTGCGATCATCCGAGGCCGCCTTGATCGTCATCGACCAGGGCTCGTTTCACCCGACGCGGCCACAACTGCCAGCATTCTTCTACCCAGTCGTCTCATATGAGAGCCCCAGCGGTGCCGGAGCCGCACTAGTATCCGATCGGTTCGCTGTGGGCTGGACCTGGCAGTAGTCCCACGGCAGCGTCCCTCGGAACCGCCTGCAAGCCACGGCTCGGAAGCTGGGCGCGGGCTGTGCTACACTCCTTATTTGCCGCGCGTTAGTCTGGCTAGTCCAACGATGCGTGGTGGCGAGCCGATGCTGGGGAAGGTGAGCGCAGGCCGGAGGTCGGCCTGGCGCGTCGTGTCGCTCCGAACGCAGCCGCGTGTGGAGAGCACAGCGCGCGTCTCTCACGAGACCGAGTGCCACCAGCCTGGAAGGAGGTGCACATGTCAAACACCACCAAGTACGATCTCAACGTCATCCTTGACCCGAGCCTTAGCGAACAGCAGGTCCAGTCGGAGAAAGACGCCGTTGCGCTCCAAGTCGAGCGCGCGGGAGGTGAGATCCTCTCTGTCGACGAGTGGGGAATGCGCCGTCTGGCGTACCCGATCCGCAAAGGCAACGAGGGCTACTTTCTCATCTATCGCCTACACCTGAGCGGCGAAAGCCCCAAGACCATCGAAGCTGCGTTACGCCAACGCGATAACGTCATGCGAGTCCTGGTCGTCCGGGAACGCCCGGAGTGGAAGACGAAGAAAGAACCGAAGGTCGAAGGCAAGGCCGAGGCCGCTGCCTAAGCCAAGAATCTATTGACGAGCGGTTGGGGAGTCATCTCATGGCACGTGGTTTGAACAACGTTTACCTTGTCGGCACGCTGGTTCAGAAACCAGATCTGCGCTACACCCCCGGTGGGTTAGCCATCTTGGAGATGAACTTGGCGGGCAATGACAACGTCATGGGAGATGACGACCAACCTCGCGAGTTGGCCTGGTACCACCGCGCAACGCTCTTCGGGGCGCAAGCGGAGATGATGGCCGACCAACTGCAAGAGGGCACCGCCGTGTTCGTCGAGGGACGCCTCAACTACCGCACCTGGGATGCCCAGGACGGCCAGAGGCGCTCAGCTCTCGACGTGAACGCGCAACGCGTTGACGTGGTCACCCCGGGCGTACGCTCGGGCGAAGCCACCGTGATCGACGCGCGTGGCCAGCACCGGCTCAAGAACGCGCTCAATCAGGTGCTCATAGTAGGCAACCTGACACGCGACGCCGAGATGCGCTCAACGCCCTCAGGGGCGTCCGTCACGCGCTTCGGAGTGGCGGTCAACGAGCGTTTTCGGGGCAAAGGCGGAGACGATCAGGAGCGCACTCACTTCGTGGACGTCACCGTGTGGCGCGAACTCGCGGAAGGTTGCGAGGCTCTTCGCAAAGGCGACGGTGTGTTCGTGATCGGCAGGCTCGTCAATGATTCTTGGACCGACAAGGAAGGTAACCGTCGGTTCACGACGCGGTTAGAAGGACAACGCGTCGAGTTCCTCTCTCGCGGTCCCGGCAGCGGTGGAGCCGGAACCCGTACGGAGCGCACCGTCGCTACCGGCGCCCAGGCGAGTTCGTCGAAGTTGGATATCGACGAAGAGTTTCCACCAGAAGAGGACCTACCCTTCTAGATGGCTAGAGAAGCAAGAGACAAGGGCGGCGATCGCGATCGCCGCCGTGGACGTGGAGGCGGCCGTCGCGGTCGTCGCCCACGCGTTTGCCCGTTCTGCGCGGGTGAATACGAGATCATGGATTACCACGACGGTCGGGTGCTTCGGCGCTTCATCTCCGATACCGCCAAGATCCTTCCCCGTCGTCGCACCGGTGTATGCGCCAGGCACCAGCGTCGGCTCGCCACCACGATCAAGCGTGCGCGCATGCTCGCGATCATCCCCATCACTGAGAAGCTGGTGCGGAAATGAACGTCATCCTGCTTGAGCCCGTCGAGAAGTTGGGCGAAGCAGGGGAAGTCGTCCGTGTAAAGGACGGCTACGCCCGTAACTTCCTCGTCCCGCGCGGCCTAGCGCTGCCAGCGACGAAGTCCAACCAGGCCGAACTTCAGGCGCGCCTCGCGCAACGCGCACGCCAGTTGGCGGAGCGCAAGTCCGACGCGGAGCGCCTCGCCAGCATGCTCGGTGACGCCCACGTTGAGATCCGCGTCAAGGCTGGCGAAGGCCGCATCTACGGCTCGGTCGGCAACCGCGATATCGCGGATGCCCTCAAGGCCGCCTACGACGTCGAGATCGATCGCCGCAAGGTGTTGCTCCTCGAGCCGATCAAGGTAACTGGCGAGTACGCGGTTCCGTACCGCCCGCACCCGGAAGTCACGATCGATCTCAAGGTGCTCGTCGTCTCCGACGAAGAAGCCTGAGTTTCGCCATTGATATGCGGCGCTTGCCGCTAGTCAAGAATCAGCCGCGGTCGAGTAACATCGACCGCGGCTGATTTTCTTTATGTCGTCCTACGGCGCTGGTCGCCGCGTTTCGTTCAGTTCAGCGGAAACGCTCGACGCGGATGAGGTTAGTGGTGCCGCGCATGCCAAACGGTACCCCGGCAGTTATGACGTAGCGCGACTCGGGCGCCACCAGGCCGGTCGCCTGGATGGCGCGTTTCGCCACCGCGACCATCTCGTCCGTGTCGTGAATGTCCTCCGTTAGGTGCGGTACGACGCCCCACACCACCATCATCTGACGCACGGTACGTGCACTAGGGGTGATGGCAAGCACGGACGTTGGGGGCCGGTTGCGTGACACGCGCAGCGCCGTGTTACCGCTCGAGGTGAAGGTGACGATCAGTTGCGCATCCAGGTTGTACGCCATCTCGACCGCGGCGAGCGCTACGGCGTCCGCTGTAGAGGTATCACCCTTCGGAACGATCTGGCGCATGCCATCGCGGTACTCGCCGGAGGCCTCAACCGCCCGGGCAATGCGGTCCATCATCTGCACGGCCTCGACTGGGTAGGCCCCAACTGCCGTCTCGGCAGAGAGCATGACGGCGTCCGTACCATCGAATATGGCGTTGGCGACGTCTGACGCCTCTGCACGCGTCGGCGTTGGGTTGGTGATCATCGACTCGAGCATCTGCGTTGCCGTGATCACGGGCTTGCCCGCATTCATGGATTCGCGGATGAGGTGCTTCTGGATGAGGGGCACGCGTTCAGCGGCCATTTCTACGCCGAGGTCGCCGCGCGCTACCATGACGCCGTCGACTTCCTTCAGGATCTCATCGAAGCGATCGACTGCGCTTGGCTTCTCGATCTTCGCCATGAGCTTGGCCTGGGACCCGGCGCGCGCCAGGTAATGCCTCGCGAGGAGGAGATCGTCGCGGGTGCGCACGAAACTCATCGCTACCCAGTCGACGTCCAACTCGACGCCAAAGCGTAGGTCCTGGACGTCCTTGTCAGTCAGCGCGGGCAGGCTGAGGTGCGCGCCCGGGATGTTGATGCCCTTGTTGTTGCTGAGCACCCCACCTACTACGACTTCCGTGTTGATGACATCGTCGACGAGCGACGTGACCCGCAGCTCCAGGCGTCCGTCGTCCAACAGGAGCATGTCGCCGATCTTCAGGTCGTTAACGAGGTTGGTGTACGTCACGCCAACGCGGGTGTTATCTCCTGGGCTGTCGTCGCCGCAGGTGATGCTGAACTTCTCACCTGGTGTCAGGGTCACCTTGTCATCTGCGAAGCGGGCAACGCGAATCTTGGGGCCCTGCAGGTCCTGGAGGATACCGACGGCCATGCCAAGCTTGTCGGCAGTTGACCTGATGGATTCGACGGTACTGCGGTGCATCTCTTGCGCGCCGTGAGAGAAGTTGAGGCGGAACACGTTCACGCCCGCCATCAGCAGCTTCTCGAGCATGGCGGGCGAGCTGGAGGCCGGCCCGAGTGTTGCAACGATCTTGGTGCTACGGTTGTTCGGCATCATCTCTTGAATGCCGCCTTGCCGAGGTAGCGGGCAGCGTCACCGAGTTCCTGCTCGATGGCGAGGAGGCGGTTGTACTTGGCGACGCGGTCAGAGCGGCTGGCCGAACCTGTCTTGATCTGGCCTGCGTTGACGGCGACGGCGAGGTCCGCGATGAAGGTGTCTTCCGTCTCGCCCGAGCGGTGGCTTACGACGTTGCGGTACCCGTACGTCTTCGCTAGTTCCATGGCGTCCATGGATTCCGTGAGGGTGCCGATCTGGTTCACCTTGACGAGGATGGAGTTGGCAACGCCCTCGTCGATGCCGCGCTGCAACCGCCCGGTGCTCGTGACGAAGAGATCGTCGCCGACGAGTTGAACGCGTTTGCCGACGGCCTTGGTCAGTTTCGCCCAGCCAACCCAGTCGTCTTCTGCGAGGCCGTCCTCGATGGACACGATCGGGTAGCGGTCGACCCAGTCCTGCCAGTAAGCGATCATGCCGTCTGAGTCGAGTACTTTGCCTTCTGCCTTGAGGTGGTAGTGACCACCTTCGTAGAACTCGGTGCTGGCGGGGTCGAGCGCGATGCCCATCTCGTCGCCCGGCACGTACCCGGCCTTCTCGATGGCATCGAGGAGGACCTCGATGGCTTCGCGGTTGCTCTTGAGGTCTGGCGCGAAGCCGCCCTCGTCACCGACGTTGGTGTTGTAGCCGCGCTTGGAGAGTACGTTCTTGAGGTGGTGGAAAGTCTCGACGCCTGCGCGCAGGGCGCTGCCAAACGTGGGAAAACCGTGCGGTACGAGCATGAACTCTTGCATGTCGACGGCGTTGTCAGCGTGTTTGCCGCCGTTGATGACGTTCATGAGCGGCACGGGCAGCAGGCGCCCGTTTGGGCCACCGAGGTAGCGGTAGAGGGGCAGTTCCAGGGCGTTTGCTGCGGCGCGCGCGGTGGCGAGTGACACCGCAAGGATGGCGTTGGCGCCAAGCTCGCCCTTGTTCGGGGTGCCGTCCAGTTCACACATCGCGCGGTCGATAGCCGCTTGCTCGAGCGCGTCGAAGCCGATCAGTTCTGGAGCGAGGCGTTCGTTTACGTTCTGCACGGCCTTCAGGACGCCCTTACCGAGGTAGCGTCCGCCTCCATCGCGCAGCTCGACGGCTTCGTGAGCTCCGGTGCTTGCACCTGACGGCACGGCAGCCATACCGCTCGCGCCGCCCATGAGCGTAACCACGGCGCCCACGGTTGGGTTACCGCGCGAATCGAGCAGTTCTAGCGCGCGTACGTCTTCTATGGTTGTCATTGATCCTCCTGGAACCCAGGCTTACGCAGTCCTGAGGGGTACTACCATCGCGAGGTAACTCGGGTCGCCAAGGTCAGTGATCACGCTGGGCGCCGAGTTGGTGCCTGAGAAGCTCAGGCGCACGTCGCCGTTCACGGGCGCAACCGCATCGACGAGGTACTTGCTGTTGTAAGCCAAACCGATCTCTGAGTCGGTGCCTTCCTGTATGACGGGGATGGCCTCCTGGCTTCGGCCGAAGCTCCCTTCGGCCGTGATCTGCAGTTCACCATCCTTGATGAACAGGTCTACGCGGTTGTTGGTGGTCTTGTCAGCCATGAGAGCCACGCGGGCGACGGCCTCCGCGAGGCGAGTCGATCCGAGAGTGATGCTGACGGGGAAGTTCTTGGGGATCACCCGCTCGTAGTCAGGGAAGGTTCCCTCCATGAGCTTGAGGTTTAGCGCGTAATTACCGTGCTGCACGCTAAGTTGGCCGGGCTCGAGGGCGAGCTTGACCTCGCCTTCGTCGAGCACTCTCAGTAGCTCTTCGACGCTGCGTGCCGGCACGATGATGTCGGCCTGAAGGCCAGAACTCTCTGCTATATCGAAGTAGGCCAGCCTGAAACCATCCGTTGCCACCGTGCGAGTGCGACCGTCGGCGAGTTCGAGCTTCACACCCCGGAAGACGGCCTGGAAATCAGCTACAGCCGCGGCATATTTGACGGCGGCCAGGCCACGCGCGAACCGTGGTGCGTCGAGCGCGCCAGAGAACTCGGTTGCGAAGTTGAGCATGGGAGCGGAGCCGGGCGCCATCAATTGCAGTTTCGTAGCGAAGCCGCCAGAGCGCAGTTGCAGTTCGTCTTCAGCGAACTCTAGTTCGACGTCGTCTGACGGTAGAGCCCTTACGACTTGGCTGAACACGTGGCCCAGGACGGCGTAACTACCGCGCCCAGGTGAGTCGGCCGCGAAGCGGGCACGGATGTCAACGTCCATGTTCGACCCACTGAGTTCCATGCCGTCCTCGCTGACATCGATGCGCAGCAAGCTCAACCCTGGGTTGCTTGAGCGGCTGGGAACGATCCGCTCAACGCGAGCGAGCGTTTCGGCAAGGCTCTTCTTTGGGACGAGCACCTTCATACGACACTCCTGTGATTCATTCCGCTAAGCGCCAAAGTCGTCGTGGCTGATCAAGAGGGGCAATAGCGCCAGGCGTTGGGTCTCACGAGCGACCCGGGCTAGAGCATACATCGTGAGCTACGTAGCTGGCGCGGCGGGCCGTTTGCAGTTGTGTGGGCCAGCGCTTCGATTGGCTTGGTTGGCTGAGGTTAGCTCGTGGCGCGAGGGTTTCGCTTGGCTGCTAGGCTCAGGCCTAGGTGCTCTAGGTTGTGACTTAGGAATCTCTCAATTTTGAAGGGGAACACCCGTAATAGTAGGGGGTGTGGAAACTGTGGAAAGGTACCCTGTTTGAGTCTGGGCCGAGGTAATGGCTGTTGAGGGAAATGTGGATAACTAGCACCTCGTTGTGGATAAGTACGCTGGTCTTCCACTCTCGTCCACAGCGCGTCTAGCACACAGATAATCCACAACTGGATACACAGCTTGTAGACAGGTTATCCATAGAGTTGTCCACAGGCACATTGTGTTCAGATATACGTTCGACTGCGGGCGGCCCACGGCCGCCCGCGCTGCGAAGTAGGTCGACGACTTATACGAGGGTTTCGCGGATGGAACGGACGGCTCTTGCCAGGTCGCTATCGCTGTCGCTCGTGTTCTGGATCTTCTGGACGGCGTACATGACGGTGGAGTGATCGCGCCCCGAAAAGTAGCCGCCAATCTCGGGGTAGGAGTGGGTCGTCAACTCCCTTATCAGGAACATGGCTATCTGGCGCGGCACCACGAGTTCCTGTCGCCTGCCTTTGCCGCGGACATCGTCTGGCTTAACGCCGAAGTGATCAGCGGTTCGCTTGAGGATGTCGGGCATGGTCAGCGCTATCTCGCTTGGTGCGAAGACATCTGACAGGGCCTTGGCGACCGTCTGGCGGTTGAGCGGCGACTGGTTCATCGAGGAGTAGACGATGGCTCTGACGAGCGCGCCTTCCAGCTCGCGGATGTTCGAGGTCACGTGCCTTGCGATGTAGTCGATGACCTCGGCAGGTACCTTCACACCCCGATACTCCGCGTTCATCGCCAGGATCGCTATGCGCGTCTCAAGCTCGGGTGCCTGGATGTCGGTTATCAGCCCCCACTCGAAGCGGCTACGCAGGCGCTTCTCTAGTGTCGGGATGTCCTTCGGGGGCCGGTCGGATGACACGATAAGCTGCTTGCCCGACTCGTAGAGCGCGTTGAAGGTGTGGAAGAACTCCTCCTGCGTGCGCTCCTTGCCCGCGATGAACTGGATGTCGTCGATCAGTAGCACGTCGATCGTGCGGTAGCGGTCCCTGAACTGCGTCATCCGGTCCTCGCGGATGGCCGTGATGAGGTCGTTCGTGAACGCCTCGGTGGTCACGTACTCCACTTGGAGGTTCGGTTGGCGTTCGAAAGCCGCGTGCCCGACGGCGTGCATGAGGTGCGTCTTACCGAGCCCAGCTTCGCCGTAGAGGAAAAGAGGGTTGTATGCGCGGCCAGGGGCCTCGACCACGGCGCGCGCCGCGGCGTTGGCGAGGTTGTTGTTCGGACCGACGACGAAGTTGGCGAAGACGTACTTGGGGTTGAGCGTCGGCTTCCTGGCGATGGGCTTTTC
The DNA here is from genome assembly GCA_035703635.1 of Trueperaceae bacterium. Lineage (GTDB taxonomy): Bacteria > Deinococcota > Deinococci > Deinococcales > Trueperaceae > JAAYYF01. The sequence goes on from DASSXV010000035.1 coordinate 20,687, forward strand.
GCTGTTCACCAGCTCTATAGGTGGCGCGCTGAACATGTCCCGCTGCTCGGTTACCTGCGTAGGCACGACCTGGAACGTCACCTTCGGTGAGTCCATGCCGAGCCCGCGCAGGGCTTCCTCGATGACTTCCGTGTAGTTTGTGCGTAGCCAATCGCGAGCGAAGCCGTGAGGTACGGCAAGGACGAACGCACCGTCGACGAAGCCGTGCGGCGTCACCTGGGCGAACCAGGTGCGGAACTCTACCTCGGGGATCTGTGCGCGAACGAGCGCGATGACGTCGTCCCACATCCCCTCCAGCTTGGCCGCCATCGCACTACCTCTCCTTCGTCCTCTATCGCCTTAGCCGCAAGCGCGACTGCCTTCGGCGTCGACCCGCTGCTCCGCTGACCCCTAACTGCTCGCGCCAGCCAAGTCGCGGGACACCGATTCTGGCACCCACCGCCCGGTTGGGGCAAGCGCCTCGGAGGCGGTCGGTCAGGCGCGTGCGCAGACCCGCCCCAGCAGCTTCATCCAAGCCCAAGGGCCGTTAGTAGACTCCAAGTCCTGAGATCGTGGGGCGAAGCTACACCTCGAGGCGCGCCCGAGTGCTCGTGGGACACGTCGTTGATCGCGGTGCGCCGCAGGCCAGGGCAGTGTATCAGAGATGGCGGCGGCACCCGCCCCTGGCGACGGCAGAGCGCGCCACGGAACCGAGCGGCCGCCTTCATGGCCTTTTGGTGTTCGAGCCGTTGGCCTTACCGAGCGACGGCTCACCTGTCGCTATACTCTGGTGCGCTCATGGCCGCGGCCACTAGGGACTGGTAGGCCGTGGGAGGTGGGAACCCAGAACGGAGGGGCAGATGAAGTTCGAGTTCGACGTTGTCGTCATCGGTGGCGGGCATGCAGGCATCGAGGCAGCGGTTGCCGCCGGCCGCCTGGGTTCACGTACCGCCATGGTCCTGCCGAACCCAGACAAGATCGGGGTCATGCCTTGTAACCCTGCCATCGGTGGGCCAGGCAAGTCGCAACTCGTGTACGAGCTGCATGCGCTGGGTGGCGTTATGGGGCGGCTAGCCGACCAGACCGCCATCCATACCCGCACGTTGAACGCCTCGAAAGGCGCAGCCGTTCAGTCATTGCGCGTGCAGAACGAACGTGACGGCTATGCTGCGGCAGCCAAGTCCTTGGTAGAGAACCAGCCTGGCGTCGAGATCGTGCGGGCGGAGGCGGCGGAGATTCTCACTGAAAACGGCGTGGTAGTCGGCGTTTCCACGACCGACGGTCGCGTTCTGGCGTCACCCACGGTCGTGCTTTGCACGGGGACGTTCCTGGCCGGCGTCGTGTGGTACGGCACGCGGCAACGGCCGGCGGGGAGGCAGGGCGAGGCTCCAGCTCGGCACCTGTCCGCGTCGCTGCGCGCTACCGGGCACGACCTGATCCGCCTGAAAACTGGGACCCCGCCGCGCATCCGGGCTGATTCCGTGGACCTCAGCGTGCTTCAGGAAGTCCCATCGGACGACCCACCCCGCACTTTCAGTGGCGTGCCCGGGCCTCGCATGACGAGCACCCCTACCTGGCTTACCCGGACGACGTCGGCCACACATGCGCTCATTCATGAGCATCTGGGCGAGTCGGCCATGTACAGCGGCGAGATAGAGGGCACCGGGCCGCGTTACTGCCCATCTATCGAAGACAAGGTCGTGCGCTTTTCCGACAAGGACCAGCACCTCTTGTTCGTTGAACCGGACGGGCTAGACACGAGCGAGCTTTACCTGCAGGGACTGTCGAGCTCGATGCCGCCTCAGGTGCAGGACCTGATGATCAAGACGCTTCCAGGTTTTGAGCGAGCAGCGATTCACCGTTATGCCTACGCCGTCGAGTACGACGCGCTCGACCCTGCGCAGCTTGACGTGACTCTTATGTCCCGCAAGTTGCCAGGGCTCTTCTCCGCCGGCCAAATCAACGGTACTAGCGGGTATGAGGAGGCCGCAGCGCAAGGGCTCATAGCTGGCATCAACGCCGCTCGACACGCTGCCGGCATGAGCCGAGTTACGGTGCGCCGCGACCAGGGCTACCTTGGCGTCATGCTCGATGACCTAGTGCGCTGGGGCATCGAGGAGCCGTACCGCATGCTCACCTCGCGGAACGAGTACCGGCTCCTGCACCGCCAAGACAACGCGAACGAGCGCCTGATGGGAGTCGGAAACGAGTGGGGCCTGGTCCCTGACGCCGCTCTGGCCCGGCACCAGGCCTCTGAAGAGCGCGTACAGCGCGAATTGCGGCGGCTGGGCAGCTCCCGCCATGGCGGCGACCTGGCCACGACCATGCTGTGTCGTCCAGGCGTCGAGTACGCTGCAGTGACCGACCTCGTGGGCAGCGCCGCCGACGACCTAACGCAAGATGAGGTTGAGCGGGTCGTAACGCTGGTGCGCTACGCGGCTTACATCGAGCGCGCACGCAAGCAGCTTGATGGTAGGGCGGCATACGAGAAGGTGAGCCTCGAGGGAGTCGATCTCGAGCACGTCGCTAGCTTGTCGACGGAAGGACTCCAGGCGCTGCGCCGCGCAGCCCCGCTCACGCTCGGCGCCGCTCAGCGCGTGCGTGGTGTGCGAGACAGCGACGTGGCGGCGCTGCTGGTTCACCTTCGCGGTCGGCGTCAACCAGCCCACCACGCCTTGGTCGGATAGCGAGAATGTTTCACGTGAAACAATCGAGAGAAGCGCCGTTGGGGACGTCGTTAACTGCGGCTAGGGCGGTCGCGGATGTACCGTTTGGTGGCTCGTATCGCTGCGCCTTCCCGCATTCCGCGCAGCCGCCCTGCGCTGCCGCACGGCCGGTTCTGACGTGAGTGAAGTAGCGGTTCCTGCCGCAGTCACCGAGCAGCTTGCTCGCTACCAGGCGCTGGTCGAGCGCTATCACGGCACCCTCGACCTGATCTCACCGAGCGGGCTGGCAGAATTCGATCGCTACTTGGCCGAGGGCATGCGCTACGCGGCGCTCATCGAGCGTTTGGCTGGACAGAGGCCACACGTGGTCGACGTCGGTTCAGGTGTCGGCCTTCCCGGCGTGGTCATCGCTACCGCGCTACGGGAGGCCACCGTCTACTTGGTGGAGCGGCGTAGCAGGCGCGCGGCCTTCCTCGAGCTGGTCGTGGCACAACTCGGGCTGACGAACGCCCGCGTGGTGGTTGGCGACGTGCGCCACTTGAATGGAGTGAGTGCCGACGTCGTAACCGCCCAGGCCGTAGCAGGACTCGTCGACCTAGTTAAACTCACCGACTCCGTCAGGGCCCACCCTTGCTGGCTCGTGTCGCGGCGTGGAGACGGCTGGCGGGATGGGCTGGCAGACGTGGCCAACGCACTCGGCCCAGCGGTAACCCCGACAGGGACGTCAGCCGAGAACACCTTGGCAATCGCCGATGTCGTGGAGGAGAGCCTCGAACCTCATGGTAGCCTCGTCGCTATCAAGCTCCCCGGAGGTTCTGCGTGCCGATCATCGGCGTGATCAACCAGAAGGGCGGCGTCGGCAAGACCACCACAGCGGTCAACTTGTCCGCGGCGTTAGCAGCCAAACGCCGCATTCTGCTAGCCGACCTCGACCCGCAAGCCAACGCCAGTAGCGGTGTGGGCGTAACCGCGCCGGAGCGCACCATCTACGACGTCGTCGCGGGCCGCGTCTCCGCGCGCCATGCGGTATGCAGCACGAGCACTCCGAACCTCGACCTACTGGCGTCTTCAGCCGACCTAGCTGGCGTGCAGGTCGAGGTCGACGCTGGCCGCGAGAACATGCGCCTGCTAGCTCGCGGGTTGACGGGCGTGAGGCCTAACTACGACTTCGTGATCGTTGACGCCCCACCTTCGATGGGCATCCTCACCCTTAACGCGCTCGCAGCCGCCGACCTACTGATCGTGCCGTTGCAGACGGAGTATTACGCCCTAGAGGGAATCGCCTCGATGATGGACACCATCGAACGCGTCCGTGGCTCGGTCAACCCCGACCTGCAGATCCTCGGGATTCTGCTTACGATGTTCGACGGCCGCACCAGGCTATCGAACGAGGTCGAGGAGAACGTACGCAAGCACTTCGGAGACCTCGTTTTCAGCACCATCATCCCGCGCACGGTGCGGCTCGCGGAGGCGCCGTCGTACGGTCAATCAGTGCTTGCCTACGCGCCAACGTCCCAAGGTGCAGTAGCTTACGAAGCGTTAGCCGAGGAGGTGATCCTACGTGTCAGCCAAGCCTAGGGGTCTTGGGCGGGGCCTAGATGCCCTCCTCCCGAAAGTCGACAAGGGCGGCGTGCAGCAGCTGCAAATCGGCCAGCTCACCCCCTCGCCATTTCAACCGCGGCAGAAGCTCGATGAGGCCGGCATCGCCGAGCTCGCCGACTCCATCGCTAGCAAGGGCGTCATCCAACCCATCGTGGCGCGGCCGGTTGCCGATGGCTACGAGATAGTGGCTGGCGAACGGCGCTTCAGGGCAGCTCAGCGTGCGGGCCTCAAGACCATCCCCGCTATCGTCAAGGAGCTCAACGACCAGGAAACGCTCGAGATCGCCATCGTCGAGAACCTCCAGCGTGAGGACCTCAACGCCATGGAGGAAGCACGGGCCTTCAAACTGCTCCTCGACTTCGGCATGAACCAGGAGCGCGTCGCAGAGGCCGTCGGCAAGAGCCGCAGCGCCATCGCCAACACCCTTAGGCTCCTTGCCCTCCCACAAGCGGCACAGGACGGCATCGAGTCCGGCTTGATCGCGGCCGGGCACGCTCGCGCCATCCTCGCTCAGCCAGAGGGGGACCGCGAGTGGGCGTTCAACGAGATCGTCCGCCTCGGCCTCACGGTCCGCGACTCCGAGCGCCTCAAGCGCCCTAGCGCCAAGGCAGAGCGCCGTAAGGCCGCTGGCCGCTACGTCAAGTTGGAGGAGGACCTCAGCCGTTTCGCCGGTACGCGCGTGAAAGTGGCTGGCAGCGGCAAGAAGGGCCGAATAGAACTCCACTTCCATAACGAGGATGAACTTCAGAGACTCTTGGAACTGCTCGGTTACGAAGGCTAACGACCGTAAGGTAAGCCCCTAATAGCTGCGTACTCTGTCAGCCTGTCCCGACCTTTGTCCTACAGCGCACGGTGATACGATGCTGTCAAAGAGCCGACTGGCACGTGTTCCAGGCGGTTCTCACCACGGTGACGCACGCGGAGCCGTTGTCTTGAGGCAGCCGTACCGCGGTCGCACCGAACAGAGGTGACGTCATGAAGCAACCCGTACGCGTCGCAGTCACTGGTGCCGCAGGCCAGATCGGCTACGCGCTGCTGTTCCGCATCGCATCCGGCGCCATGCTAGGCCCGGACCAGCCCGTGATCTTGCAGCTACTCGAGATCACACCGGCGCTCAAGGCGCTGAGCGGCGTGGTCATGGAACTAGACGACTGCGCGTTTCCGCTACTGCACGGGGTAGTTGCCACCGACGACCCCGCCGTGGCGTTCAAGGACGCAGACTATGCGCTGCTCGTCGGCTCGCGGCCCCGCGGCCCAGGCATGGAGCGCAAGGACCTGCTCCAGGCCAACGGCGCCATCTTCACCGTGCAAGGCAAGGCCATCAACGACCATGCTTCGCGCAACGTGAAGGTCCTCGTCGTCGGCAACCCGGCCAACACCAACTGCCTCATCGCCATGCGCAACGCGCCCGACCTCAAACCGGAACAGTTCAGCGCCATGACGCGCCTCGATCACAACCGCGCAAAGAGCCAACTCGCCGCCAAAGTCGGGGCCAAGGTGGCAGAGGTGCGCCAGATGACGATCTGGGGCAACCACTCCAACACGCAGGTGCCCGACGTTAGCCACGCAACCGTGTCGGGCCGCGCAGCTGCCGAGCTCGTCGAAGCCGCCTGGGTAAACGACGTCTTCGTGCCGACGGTGCAGAAGCGCGGCGCAGCCATCATCGATGCCCGCGGCGCCTCGAGCGCGGCCTCGGCCGCCAACGCTGCCATCGACCACATGCACGACTGGGCGCTAGGTACTGCCGCCGACGACTGGGTGAGCATGGGCATTCCGAGCGGCGCATACGGCGTGGCGGAAGGCATCGTCTACTCCTACCCGGTGACGGTACAGGGCGGCAAGGTAACCGTGGTCGAGGGCCTGGCCGTCGGCGACGAGGTAAGGCGCCGCATGCAGGTGACCGAGGCCGAACTGCGCGAAGAGCGGGAGGCCGTCGAGGACCTCCTGTAAGCGGATACGTAGGTCGCAGTCCAACCGAGAACGACTGGCGCTGCGACCTGGTATTCTTGGACATGGAGGGCGGAGTTCTCCACGGCGATAAGTCGGAGTCATTCCGACATGCTATTATCGGGCCGCAGGGGAGCGCGAAGCACCCGCCGGAGAGGTCACTGAAAGTTATGGCTCACAACCCTGAACGCGAACTTGGCAACGGCGGCGAGCACGCTCACAAGAGCGATGCGCGCGACGTTCTCAAGGAGCGCGGACTCCGTTACAGCAGGCCGCGAGAGGTCATCCTCACGTTCCTCCTCGAAGAGGACCGCCACGTGAGTGCCGAGAGCCTCTATCTCGACCTCAAACACCGAGGTGAAGACCTCAGCCTCTCAACGGTTTACCTGAACCTCTCCGCCCTGGCCGAGGCCGGGCTGGTGAGGGAGTTCAGGGGGGCAACGGGCCAGTCGCTGTACGACAGCAACGTCAGCCCGCACTACCACGTGGTCTGCCCGACGACGGGCGAGGTGCAGGACGTGCCTGCGCCGCTGATCAACGGGGTGCCGCTCAGCCGCTTCCTCAAGGATTACGTCGAGGAGCAGACGGGTTGGGTCGTCGACGAGCCGCGTTTCAGCCTCACCGGTAGGCCGCCGAGCGGCGGCGCGCAGGACTGAGCGAGTCGCAGGCGCGAAACCAACGTAGTAACCTCTCCACAGACTGGCCAGTTCCAGCCGCGATCAGCGAAGGGGTCACGTGGAGACCAACGACGGCGCCCACCACGGCGAAGCGGTACTGATTCGAGAGCTGACGAGCCACGATGACCTGCTCGAGGTCGAGCAGATTCAACGTGAGGTCTGGGGCATGGACGATCTGGAGATCGTGCCAGCGGCCCAAGTTAGGGCCGTGCTGCACGCCGGCGGGCAGCTCGCGGGGGCGTTTCTCGGCGAGCGAATGGTCGGGTTCTCGTACGGCTTCCTGGCCCGGCCGCACGGGCGCGGCATGCACGGCCTCGGCCTGCACTCTCACATGGTGGCAGTCAGGCAAGAGGCGCGGGGTCGCGGGGTAGGACAGGCGCTCAAATGGGATCAACGCGCCTGGTGCCTCGAGCACGGCCTGCCTTGGCTCACATGGACATTCGATCCGCTCCAAGCGCGCAACGCGAACCTCAACTTCAGGCACCTCGGCGCCATCGGTGCCGAGTACCTACCCAACTTCTACGGACCGATGGGCGGCTCTCTTGGAGGCGGCCAACAGACGGACAGGCTGCTGGCGCTGTGGCTACTGGACGAGCCGGAGGTCGCCAGCCTAGCCCAAGGGGCGGCCCCCGCCGAAGTCGACGCCGGCGGGGCAGTGTGGGCGCTGCGAGCAGCGGGGACGGGCCCACTCGCGGAGCCTCTGCCGCAAGAACTGGACGGCGCCATGGTCGCTAGCGGCACGCCCTTCTTGGTGACGATGCCGAGCGACGTCACGCTCCTCCTCGCACGCGCACCGGAGCTAGCGACGAGGTGGAGGGCCGCGCTCGGGAGCGTCATGATCACGCTCTTCGCGTCAGGCTATGCAGCGACGCGGGTGGTCGCTGGGGCCTATCTGCTAACCCGACTATCAGCGAATGACAAAGCCGAGTTGAGAAGATAGAAAACCGCACTTGACAAACTGATAACCTGGCCCTATCATCTACTCAAGGAGGCCAGACGTGAACTCGTACTTAGATCTACGCCGCGCCGAGCAACGCCCGATCGAACTCAGAGCAGAAGCAGCGAACGACCACCTGGCGCGCAGCGTGATGGTGCCAGTGACGGCGCGACTGGCCAGGCAACTACACGCACTGGCGGCACGGCTCGACCACATGCAGCGCCGCGGCACCGAAAGCGGCGTAGTGCTCGAAGAGTTGCGCCAAGCCGTCCCTTCCTTTCGCTGACGGCAACGTTCGATCACGGCGGCCAGCCAGGCCGTGAACCAACACACCACCACTTAGGAGTAGAGATGGATGAGCTAGAACGCGTAGCGCAGATGGTCGCCGACGGGCGCATAACTGCCGAGGAGGGCGACCGCCTGATAGCCGTCCTAAGGTCCGTGCAGGCCACGAGCGAAGAACTCGACGAGACGACGGCCCATCTAGAAGACGCCGTCCCAGCAGAGCCAGCGCCGCCACTCCCACCCCTCCCTGCGGCCCCGCCACGGGCGCCGCTCCCGCCCCTTGGTCCAACGGCCGCCGTGCCGGAAGCCGCGGCCCTTGGCAGCCCCCCAATGCAGGCGCGCACAAGCGGCAACGCCGCTGCAGACGACGATTTTGCCGCGCCTGGCACGAAGTGGGTACGAGTCGACTTGTTGGCAGGCAACCTGACGGTAAACGTCGACCCCACGCTCACGGCGCCAGCAGGGCGCTCGGGGTCAAGCGACTTGAGCTTCGAAGCAACCTCGTACGGTTACCGCCTAGTTTCCTCCGGGCCACAGGGCATCTTCGGGGGCGTCCTAGGTAAGTTCCGCACCGGCGATTTCACGGTTAGCCTGCCTGTCGGCTTCGGCGTCGAGCTGGCCAAGACGGCCGGTGACATCGAGCTGCGAGGGGTTCCCTACCTGCGAGGCACGCTCTCGGCCGGCGACCTAGACGCTTTCGGGCTTAAAGGCGTCGACTTCACGGCGTTGGCCGGGGACGTCTACGTCAGCCTCACCCTCACGGGGGGCCGGCACCGCGTCGACACCAAGGTGGGTGACATCGAAGCCGTCCTCCTCCCTGGGTCGAACGCCACCGTCAAGGCAGAGGTCTCAGTAGGGCAGATCTCTGCGGAAGCTCCGTTCAAGACGGAACGCAGAACGGTCGGCCAACGCACGGAAGGCGCCGTCGGCACGGGCACTGCCGCACTAGACTTGCGGGTGATGGCCGGCAGCATCGAGGTTAGGAGTGGAGTCGACGATGAGTGACTCCAACGCGGACTCACGCAAGCGCATCCTAGACATGCTCGCGTCCGGGCGCATCTCCGTCGATGCCGCCACCGACCTCCTCAAGGCGGTCGGCAGCGCAACAGCCAAGTCGCACGAGGTGACGCCCCCCACCAAGCCGCGCGGCGGCATCCGCATGCTGCGCATCGTGGTCGACGCACCCGCCACCGGCGGGAGCTCGGGGGCCAAGGTCCGCGTCAACATCCCGCTGGCGTTGGCCAAGTACGCCGCCCGCTTCCTGCCGAGCGATGCGAGCGCCGAACTCTCCTCACAAGGCATAGACCTCGCTCAGCTCCTCAAGGACCTCGGGGACGAGGTGCCAGACGGTCGCCTCGTCGACATCGAGGCAGAGGACGACAAGGGCGGCGGCACGACGACCGTCGTCATCGAGGTCGTGTGAGCGACACGCGGCACTGCATGCCGCCGGAGTGCGGCGGCTCGAGCTCATCCCTAAGCGAGGCGGCCACGCCAGGGCGCTTGTGAAATGGAGTACTAGCAATGAAGAAACTACCCATGCCAACCGCCTGCCCAGTGACCGGCGGTCCGCTCATGGTCACGCGGCTCGAGTGCGAGGACAGCGGAGTCGTGATCGAGGGGCGCTTCACCCCTAACGAGTTCGCGCTGCTGCCAAGCGATCACTTGGAGTTCCTCCGCATCTTCGTCAAGGTCCGCGGGAACCTCAAGGAAGTCGAGCGCATCCTCGGGCTCAGCTACCCGACGGTGCGACTGCGTTTCGAGAAACTCCTCCTCTCCCTCGGTTACGAACTGGGACCAGACGTGTCGGAGGAACGCGCGAGCATTCTCGACCAACTCGAGTCCGGTGCCATCGGAGCGGACGAGGCCTCCAAGCGCCTGCAGGCCCTCTCCAAGAAGAGTGCAACCTGACGCTCAAGAAATGCGAGCGACCTCCGGTATACTGGCCCCCGCATGCCGGATTATTACGCCGTACTAGAGGTAGAACGCTCAGCAGACGCCAAAACAATAAAGGCCGCCTACCGCAAGCTCGCCCTCGCCTTCCACCCGGACCGCAACCCGGGCGATAAGGCCGCCGAGGACAAGTTCAAGGTCATCAACGAGGCCTACGCCGTGCTCTCGGACGAGTCGAAGCGCGCACGCTACGACCGCTATGGCAGCGTCGACGAGACCATGCCGATGGGCGGAGACATCTTCGACATCTTCGCTTCCGTGTTCGGCACGAACGTCGCCCCCGGGCGCAGCAGAGCGCATGGTCAACAGGGCGAGGACCTCGAGGCCGAGCTGACCGTGACACTCGAGCAGGCGCGCGACGGGGCCACCGTCGACGTGAACATCGAGCGCCTACGCGCTTGCCACCACTGCCACGGCGAGCGCGCCGAGCCGGGCAGCAACGGCAAGGCCACCTGCCCCCGCTGCAGCGGCGCGGGCCAGGTACGTGTGCAAGCCCAATCCATCTTCGGCGCCGTCATCACGGCCCGCACGTGCCCCGACTGCCACGGCGAGGGCCAGATCATCACCACGCCGTGCAAGCTGTGCAACGGCCGCGGCCGCGAACGCAGCGAAGACAGCGTGGCGGTTACACTCCCCCGCGGCATCGACGGCGGTTACCGCCTGCGCGTGCCACGCGAAGGGAACGCCGGCGTCGACGGTGGCCAGGCGGGCGACCTCTACCTCTACCTACAGATGGAAGCTCACCCGTTCCTCGAGCGAGCGGGGGACGACCTGCACTACACGCTCGAGGTCGGCATGGCCCAAGCGGCGCTTGGCGCCACGTTCGAAGTGCCAACCCTCGGCGGCACCGAGCGCATCGACGTGCCGGCAGGCACGCAGCCCGGCGGCGAGTTCCGCCTGCGCGGCAAGGGCATGCCGCGCCTGAGACAAGTCGGCACGGGCGACCAGGTCGTCACGGTGAAGGTCATCATCCCGAACAAGCTCTCGCCCGAGGCCCGCGAGCACCTCTCCGCGTACGCCGGTGAGGTGGGCGAAGACGTCGCCGAGAACGAGACCGTCGTCGAGAAGGTGCGTGAGTTCTTCAAGGGCAAGCAACGCGGGCGCGGTAAGGGTCGCGGGTCAAAAGGTGACCAGAAGGCCGAAGCGCGCGGCGAGGATAAGGGAGAAGACAGCTCCGTCCCCGCCTAGGCCCCGCCCAAGAGTGCGGCTAACCACCTCCGCAGCTCAGGCATGGCCTCCTCGCCCGTCGTGAGGAGACGCAGTTCTGGCGTCTCCGCCCCGAACCAGGTGCGTTGACGCTTCGCGTAGCGCGTGGTGGCCGCCGCGACGGCCGCGCGCGCCTCGCGCTCGCTTATCTCGCCCCGCACGTGCGCCGCTACTTCCTTGTAACCGATCGCCTGCAGGGCAGTCGGTTGGTCAGGGTAGCGGCGCAGCAAACCGGCGACCTCCTCCACCAGCCCCGCGGCGAACATCTCGTCGGTGCGGGCGAGGATGCGTGGGCGCAGCACGCTCATGTCAGGGTGTAAGTGCGCCGAGCGGTACCTGAATCGCGGCGGCCGAGGCGGGAACGCACTCGGCGGTAGGCCAGTCGACCGTAGGACCTCGAGGCTGCGCACCACGCGGCGTGGGTTCATGGCTGCGCGGTCAGCGTCGAGGGGCGCGGCGGCGCGCAACTCGGCGTCTAGTTCAGCGATGCGCCCTGCCGCCACGTCCTCCCACATGCGCGCCTGCGCCTCGCGGTTCGCGGGCGGCACCGTCGGCAGGCCCTCACGCAATGCGCGCATGTAGAAGCCCGTCCCGCCGGCAACGAGCGGCATGGCGCCGCGCGCGAGCACGTCGGCGATAGCGGCCTCGGCAAGCGCAACGTAGGTCGCGACCGAGAACGGCTCGGACGGGTCGACGACGTCGATCAGGTGGTGAGGTACCGCGGCGCGCTCCGCGGCCGTCGGTTTGGCGGTGCCGATGTCTAGCCCGCGGTAGACCTGCATGGCGTCGGCGGAGACGATCTCCACCCGGACGTCGCCCTTGAGTTCGCGCGCCAGCGCTAGCGCCGCCCCGCTCTTCCCCGACGCCGTCGGGCCTGCGAGCACGGGAGTCTGCCAGTTGGCCCCGGCCGCAGACAAGGCGTCACCTACGGTGAGAGGCGGCATGGGCCAACGCTAACAGACGGCCTGCGCCCGGGTGCTAGACTCGCGCCATGAACATCGAGAAGCACGGAACGGCTGGCGATATCCAGGAACTCCTGGCCGTTCGTGACCACATCGACGAGCTAGTGGCGCAATCGAACACGAACCAAGCCAGCCTGCCGCGAGCGGACTTCATAGACGCCGGTGACGCGTACCAACTCCACCTGGAAGTGCCGGGCATCGACCAGGCCGACCTCGAAATCGCCGTCGAGGGTGACGACCTGCTCGTCGCTGGCCTGCGCGAGCCGCCCCTGTCAGGCGGGCGCATACTTTTCTCCGAGAGAAGCGTTGGTCCGTTCCAGCGCTCGTTCGCGCTGCCCAGCCCCGTCGATCGCGAGTTGGTTACCGCGCACCTCACTGCCGGAGTCCTGGTCGTCAAGCTCCCTAAACTGAAGTAGCCGGCGTCACTCTAGGTCCACGTTTATCTCGCCGCTGACGTTGCCGAACACGACCACGTCGTTGCTATCCAGGTAGTAAAGCAGGCGGTTGCCCGTGAGGACGTCCTCGCCCTTCACGCTGCGGGCGGGGTTACCGGTGAGAACGGCGGTGCCCGCCTCCTCGTCGATCTCCAGGCGGTCCCCTGTGGTGGTGCGATCGTCGTCCGTGACGATGACCGTGCCCGTCAACGTGGCGCGCTGGTCGCCGACGGCGAACTCCAGGGCGTCTGCGGTCGCCTGCAGAGGCGAGGCGCCAGCTTCCGCCGTGCGCTCGAGTGCGACGGGGCCGGTCATCTCACCAAGGTCCGTCTCGCGGTCGAGGAAGAAGCTCGTGCCGACCACCGTCGTCTTGCCCTGCACGAGCGTCACGGCGGGCGTGGGTGACGGCGTGCGCTCATCGATGCAACCTGGGCGAGAGAACGTGACGCTGTCGCCGCTCAACTCGAGGGTCTCCTCCCCCGCGTTCGCTTGCGCGGAGTCCGGGGTGGTGATGATCGCAAGTTGCGACGTGAGGATGGCGTCCTCGACGCGCGTTTCGACGTGCCCGGGTGTCGGCCCGTAGACGATGGTCGTACGGTCGCCGGGTGAGCAGTTGCTGTTGTTGCCGATGGTGCGGGCCCCATCGGCAGCGCGAGCGAGGTTCGTGACGATCATCTCGGTGGTGTCACGCAAGATGGTGAAGGTCGTGTTCGTCTGCGCCAGCACCAAACCTGCCGCTGCCAGCGGCACGATCAGCGCAGCGCGCCAGAACCTCCGCCTGGGCGCCGGGGGCTGAGCAGCTCGGCGGCGGGTTGCTGGAGGGTCGCCGCGCCCTTGCCTCACTCCGAGGCGGCGCCCGTCAAGTCGAACGCACTCGCGTCGTACGCGCTGGTGACCGAGGCGTCGATGGCCTCGAAGAAGTCGTACTCGACGTCCTGCTGAATTCGGTCGGTGACGAGGGTGGCGCCGGAGTCGCTGTCCACGGCGCGTGCGGGAGCCGCGGCGGTCCCGATCACTTCTGCGATGCCGGAGCTGTCATCGAAGAACACTTCCGTACCGCTGCTCGTGATGGGGCCGTCGACCACGGTCACGTTGCCACGCGCGTAGAGAAGCTTCGCTCCCGTGAGCACGCGGATCTCGTCAGCGGTAATGACCGTGAGGCTGCCGTCGTCGTCTTGGCGGGTGATGCTTACCTGCCTGCCCTGGCTGGTAAGGACGGCGAGCTCGCGGTCCTCCTCGTAGATGAGCTGGTCGGCGGCCGCCGACTGGTGCCCGTTGACGAGCTCGACGCTGCCGGTGCTGGTGGAGCGGTCGGTGTCCACGTCGAACGCGACGGCGTCCGCTGCGATGCTCACATCGTCGCCATCCGCGCTGTCGGGCGCCACCACCACCGCGGCTCGCCCCGCCAGGACGCCAAGGCCGGTCGCTTCACTGTAGGTGAGGCCCGGGCCTTCGGCCGTGAGGCGCCCGCGTTCGACGCTGACGCCGCCCGTGAACGTAGCCACGCGCTCTCCGCCCTGAGTTATCGACGTGCCAGCCGGCGCGGTCAGCTCCGCGTGCTGCCCGAGGATGGTGAGGGTTGAGACGGTTGCCTTGATTCCGAAGGCGTCCGGGTGGTCGTAGATGATGGGTCCGGCGCGCAGGTTGCCGCTCTGCGTGCCTCCCGAACCGTCGATGGTGATGATGCGGCGCGCACCGGCTTCGGCTTGCGCTTGGGCCAGGGCCGGGGCCGCGGACCACAAGAGCACTATCAACAATAGGAGCAGCTGGCACGGCGCGCCGCACTTGGCGCGGAGGCGGTTGATCACGGGTTCCTCCCAGGCGAGTCGACGACGAACTGGGCGTACCCGACGGTACCGGGACCCCCCGCCTCGAACTCGGTGAAATCGAAAGAGATGCGCATGTCCTCGAAGACGCTATCACCGAGGTCTGGCCCAGACATGACGGCGCGCGGCACCTCGAAGCGGCCAGCACGCTGGTCGATGAGCACCAGCCGCGAGCCTTTGCTGCTCATGTCGAGGTCGAGGTCGTCCTCGACGAGATGGGCGTGCATGTGCTCGCCGCGTAGGTTGTCAGCGCGGTCGATGGTCACGCTCTCGGCGGTGAGGGTGAAGTCCGTTACGCCAGCCACCGTGCGGCGACCGTCGTCAACTCGAGCGAGCGTGGTCTCCTGGCGGTCAGGGTAGTACTCCGCGGTAGGCGCCACGAAGTACCAAACGGCCTTCGGGTCCGACTGTGGATAGAGCGTGAGGTGCACCGAGTCGAGCTCGATGGCGGCGGACGGGACTGCGGTCTGGCGACCCGGAATGAGGGCCGCGATGACCAACAGCGCCACCACCGCCGCGAAAGCTATGACCGCCCAGCGAACCATGAGGCGAATCTACCAGCGCTAGGGGCTGAGAAACGTGACTAGGGCGGTAATAGAACCCTCACGCAGCGCGGCAGGGACCGCTAGAACGCCGCCCCTGCAGTGCGCGTGCGCGCCTTCAAACCAAGCTTCAGTCGAACGAGACCGAGACCACCCTATAAACGGCTGCTCCGCGCGGCATCTGCACCGTCACGGAATCGCCGACGCGCCTGCCAACCAGGCTCTGGCCGAGGGGCGATTCGTCACTTACGCGGCCCTCGAGGATGTCGGCCTCGTGCGTGCCTACCAGGTGGAACACCACGTCCTCACCGTCGTTGGCCTTCAGGGTGAGGGAAGCGCCTAGCCTTGCTACGGCTTCCGCGCCAGCCTCGTACTCCACGACGACAGCGCGGTGGACCAACTCCTCGAGGTCGGAGATGCGCGCCTCGTTGGCGCTCTGCAGCAGGCGCGCCTCGTCATAAGCGGCGCTCTCTCGCAGGTCGCCGTCCGCCAGAGCGGCGCCCATGTAATCGGCGAGCTCCTGGCGTTTCTCGTCTTTCAGGTAACGAAGCTCTTCTTTCAGCTTCTCGAGACCGCGAGCGGTCATCTGGATCGGTTCCTTCGCCACGTTGCTCCTCTTCACAACCCGAATACTGCGGGCCTGAACGCTGCCCGACTCTGGCTTGACGAACGGGCGAGGCGCAAGGAGAACTCCGCGCCGGTCGCCGAGGGGCAACGTCCGGGGAGGATTATACGGCTATAAGCTTTCGGGTCTAGGGGCGGCGCGACGGGCGGCCAGCGCCGCCCGCACTCGGCGTCTTGTACAATCGAACGCGCGCATGAGCGCAGCCGCGCTTGCGCCGCCAGCGTTACGTCAGGGCCCTTAGCTCAGCGGTTAGAGCAGTCGACTCATAATCGATTGGTCACTGGTTCAAATCCAGTAGGGCCCACCACGTTCTAGACGACGTCGTTCCGATCACGCTGCACTCTTCTATAGTCACAAGAGCGCACGGTTGCGGCGATCGCGAGAAGCACTGGTCATCACGCGATCGCGAGGTAGGGGCATGATGCTCGACTTCATCGCCGATAACTGGTGGGTCTTCCTGGTCAGAGGTCCGCTAGCGGCGACCCGTGAAGCTGGCCCATACGGTTCGATGAGCGATGAGAGCTAGGCTCAGAGCATGGCTGACCAACGTAGCGCCCCAACGCGGCAACGACCCCGAGGCCCGTCCCAAGGCGGATCGAGCGACCCGAACATGCCCGGTGGACCCGGCTTGGGGTCCTCGAGCGGTCAACCGCGGGGCTGCGGCACGTGGCTACTGCTCATGGTGGGCCTGTTCGTAGCCAACTACCTGATCGTCTCGCTCTTCTTCCCCGCCGGCCGCGGTCCCGTCGAGGTTCCTTACAACCTCTTCCGTGAGCAGGT
>DASSXV010000030.1:0-4464 GCA_035703635.1 Trueperaceae bacterium
CCCGTTGCCGCGCAGGCGCCCACGTGATCGGCCGCGGTTTAGTGACAGGCGGGAGTAGGTCTGGGTCGTTCGCCGCGCGTAGCGCTAGCAACTCGCGCCGCACATGGCTGGCCCTCCCGTGGCCGGCTGTCACCAAGAGGCCGTAGCCGCGCTCCAACAGCGCAAGCTCGGTCGCTCCCGCACCCGCCAAGCGCAAAGCGCGGTGCGCCAAGGCAGCCCCAGCCGCGTGATCGCCTCTGCGAGCAGACTCCTCGCCAAGTTCCATGAGGGCGTGCTGCACGCGGGCGGCCAGGTACTCGCGCGTCTCGAGCACCCAGTCCTCTAGCTCGGGTCGCCAGTGTGGCAGCTCGACGCCGTCAAGGAACGCCCCGTCGTACAGATCAACTGCGCGGCGCCAGTCTCCCTGATTGAGGGCCGCGAGGAGATCGGCGGCATCGCTGGAAGACGTGCTCCACGCCCGGTGGTCGTCGCTCGCGATGACCGCACCGGCGCCCTGCCGTAAGCGGGTCAAGGCCATCGACAAGCTCTTCATCCGGTGGCCGTCACGCCAGAAGAGCTCCGCCAAGTGCCTGCGCTGTTGCGCGCCCTCGAGCGCGAGATAGGCGAGCAACAGTAGCGGCTTCGGTTGAGTGAAGACGCGCGAGTCGAGGCTGAGACCCCCCATGAGCTTGAGGTGCGCCACAATTCCTCCCAGATGACGGCTGTTAGAGCCCGGCGATTGTGCCAGAACTGCGGGGGAGTCTAGCGCAAGGAGCAGCGGCGCGGGTGGCGCAGATCACGCCAGCG
This sequence comes from Trueperaceae bacterium, assembly GCA_035703635.1. GTDB lineage: Bacteria > Deinococcota > Deinococci > Deinococcales > Trueperaceae > JAAYYF01. The sequence continues at coordinate 787 of DASSXV010000030.1, forward strand.
CCCCTGTTGTGGCTGAGTTGTGGCGGTTTCGTGGCGTTGCCTCCCTAGTATCCGTTGTCTAGGAGGTAAGTGATGCCCCTACCGCGGTTCCGCCTCAGGGCCGACCGGATGTTCGTGCGCGTCATCCTGCTCGCCGCGCTCGTCGCCCTTGCGGCTTGCGCGCAGCCAACGCCGCCGTTGCCGGACATAAACATTACGGTTGACGGTAGTCTCGCTCCGTCCCGACCCAGCCTGCCTGGCTTCGAGGATGGCGAGCCGCGCCCACTGGCCGCCGTTACGGGAGAGGACGGGCAAGCCGCCGACTTCGTGGCGAACGAGGTCTGGCTCGTCACCGATGACGCCGCCGAGCTGCAAGCGTTCCTAACGCGGTGGAGCGGAACGGTGCTGAAGACGTTCGATGCTCAGGCGGCTGGCCTGACCGACGTGGGCACGCAGTACCTGGTGCGCGTCGACGTGGGCGCCAACCCAGACCCGGCTGCCAGCTTGGCAGCCGACCTACGGGCACTCGATAAGCACGCCACCGGCGACCACCGCGTATCTAGTACCCAAGGCCTCAATTTGCTTGGCGTGACGAGCCACGAGGCGGCCGCCGGCTTGAAGGTCGGGGTCAATTGGGTTGGCTCCGGTGCCGGCCCGTTCCTCGACCGCACGACGGCAGAGGCCCCCACTGGGCAGGCGCTTGGCGGTGTGGCCTACGACCCGAACGCCTTCAACTGGCCGTCGCATTCCGCCACGGCCCCTCAGGAGATCGGAGTTGCCGAAGCGTGGCGCGCCCTCGACCTCGCAGGCAAGTTGGGCAACCGCGTGAAGCTCGCCATCCTCGACATGGGTTTCGAGCCAGACACGGACACGCCAAGCGGCTGGTTGGCGATCCCCAACGTTCCGCTTTATGCCCCTACCGGCACGGAGAACCTGTTGAGCTGCGGTGGAGGCGATTGCCCATGGCACGGCCAGATGGTGTCAAGCGCCGCGATGGCCCGCGCGGATAACGCCTTCGGCGGAGCTGGCCCCGCCGGCCCGGTCGCAGACGCGGTGCTCGTGTTCACGCTCTACGACTTCTTCACCTCCATCACGGCGCTAGGTGAAGCGCGCATCGCCGGCGCCCGCATCGCCAACATGAGCTACTCGGCGCCAGTTCCCTGGTACTTGGGGTGGAGTGTGCTGCCGTTCGAAGCAGCCACGTATGCGTTCCGCCAAACGGGGATGCTGCTGTTCGCGGCGGCAGGCAACGACGGGAAGAACGTCGATGGGGAAGAGTGTACTCTCGGCGCCTGTTGGGAACGCACTTGGGTAACCCCGTGTGAGAACGCAGGTGTCATCTGCGTCGGCGGCATGCGTGCGAACTCCACCATGAGGGCGGGCGACTCCAACTACGGCGCCGATCAGGTCGACATCTTCGCGCCCTTCACGCTCTGGCTTGGTCCAGATCCAAGCGCGCCGAACAACACCGCTCGCGCCCTCAACGGCACGAGCTTCTCATCGCCATTCACTGCCGGGGTTGCTGCCCTCATCTGGGCCGCCAACCCTGGCCTGAGCGCCGATCAGGTCGAACACGCGCTCCTCACCACGGCGCATGCCAACTCCGACTCGCAGGTGCGGCGCCACGTCAACGCGCTCGGCGCCGTGAAGTCCGTGCTCGGCAACGTGCCGCCCGCCATAACGCTCAGCGCAGGCGGCGACGTGCCCATGAACGTGCCTGTCTTCCTCGAGGCGACGGTGACGGACCTTGAAGACGCGTTCCCCTGCTGCAGCTTGACCTGGACGTCCAGCCGCGACGGCGTCCTCGGCACCGACTGGCAGATACAGCACACCTTCACCACGGTCGGCAGTCGCGTGATCACCGCCAGCGCCACGGACTCGGGAGGCGCGACGAGCACCGCGAGCATTACGTTGAACGTCGTGAACTATGCGCCGGTCGTGACCATCTCCGCACCCCTGCCAGGCGCCGAGGTGTTCCGCACCGCCACCGTCAACCTGCGCGGGGCAGCGACCGACCGCAACGAGCCGAACGAAGAGTTGGCGTGCACGGCCCTAACCTGGACGTCAAGCAACGCCTCGGATCCCTTCCCGCTAACGGGTTGCATCGCCCAAGCAGCCTTCGCCACTAACGGCGCGCGCACCCTCACCCTCACCGGTACAGATGGCATGGGCGCGAGCGGGAGCGCCAGCGTGAGCATCACGGTGGTAGACCCGCCGCCCAACCTGCCGCCAACGGTTCAGGTCACGAGCCCCGCGAACGGCACCTCCCCGCCGATCGACGAGCCGCTCACGCTGTCTGGCACAGCCGTCGACCCCGAGGACCAAGGGCCACTGACTTACCAGTGGACCGTGAAGCTCGGCGTTCAAGCCCCGATAGTGGTTGGCAACAGCGCCACGGTGCAGTGGACGCCGCACGCCACCTACCCCTTCGACCAGGAAGGCACGTGGAGCGTAGAGGTGCGGCTGACCGTGACCGACGCCGCGGGGAACGTTGGCAGCGACTTCGTCACCCTCGTCTGGGTACTGATCTTCTGACCCTAAGGCGGGGACCGAGGCGTTGGGACGACGAGGCGAGTCGTCCCAACGCCTCGCCTTTGGGGGTACCGTTCACGGCATGGCTACCTCGAGGGATGAGGCGCGAGCAAGAGGCGAAGTTGTCATCGGCCGCACGGCTGACGAGGCCGCGCTGGCGCGCTTCGCCGCCTCCGCGAGCGCTGACGGATCGAGGCTGGTGGTCGGCGCGCTCATAACGGACGGCGCGGGCCGCATCTATGTGCAACGCCGTAGCCTCACAAGGGCCGTGTTCCCCGGTTGCTGGGACCTCGTTGGTGGTCACCAAGAGCCGGGTGAGACCATCACCCAAGCACTGGCCCGCGAGGTGAACGAGGAGACGGGTTGGGAGCTAACGTCGCTCGGCCCAGTCGTCGAGGTGCTCGACTGGGAGGCGGGCGGGATCAGGCGCCGTGAGGTCGACTTCCTCGTAACGGTCGCGGGCAACCTGGCCGCGCCGCGCTTGGAGGCGAGCAAGCACGTCGAGGGGCGCTGGCTTAGCGCCACCGAACTGAACGTGCTGCTGGAGGGTAGGCGGTCTGACGACCGCTGGGTTCACGAGGTCGTGGCCCGAGGTTTCGAACTCCTCAGCACCTGGTCGCCCACCTGAACCCTATGGCGCCGTGGTCAAGTCAGAAGGTGCTGCGCCTGCGCTGAGCGCCTGCGCCGTTAACCCCGGGTAGAGCACGCGGTAGATGGCCATGTTCTCGGAGACCACCTGCAGGTACTCGCGCGTTTCGCTGCGGTCCATCAGGCGGTAGAAGTCGTCGCGGTCGTTCTTGATGACGTCGCCTTCCAGGGTGCGGCGCACGTAGCCCTGCCCGCCGTTGTAACCGGCGATCACCAGCTCCTCGTCGCCATCGAAGTAGTTGAGCAGCCAGCGCAGGTAGGTAGCACCGTAATTGATGTTGCTCGTCACGTCGAACGGGTCGCCTGGGGCTTCCTTGCGCAGTTCAGCTATCCAGTTCCACGTCGTTGGCACGACCTGCATGAGGCCCATGGCGTTGGAGCGCGAGACCGCCACCGGGCTGAAGGCCGACTCCTGCCGCATGACCGCCCAGATAAGGGCGGGCTCGAGATCGTTCGCGGTGGCCGCTGGCCCGACGATGGTTGGCCACGCCGGTGGGTAGGCGAGGCGCCACGCGCGCA
>DASSXV010000074.1:0-64863 GCA_035703635.1 Trueperaceae bacterium
GTGGGCGCCTCGTTCTCGCTCGGGCGCTCGACCGGCCAACTGACACTCGTTGGCCCTGCGCGCATGCGTTACCCGGCCGCGTTATCCGTGGCGCAGGGCCTCGCGCTAGCGCTGGAACGCCCCGACGGCCGCACCGCGGCCAACAGCTGACCTCACGGCGCGGTGCTCGGTCTCCAAGAGGCTACCCGAGTCGCTTCCCAACGGAATATCTCACAACCACGACGTGCCTCGCGGCACTATGCTCCGCAGCGGGGGAGGCGGAAGGAGGGGCATGCCTAACGACGTTTACAGGTACACGCACGCGGCGCTATCGGCCCTCGTTTCGCCTCGTGTGGCTCACGCGATTCTCGAGGCCGCGATGGCCGCCAAGGGCCATGACAGCGACACCGTCACCACCAGCGCGATGCGTCACCTGCTGGCTGGCAGGGTGCGCAAGGAGCTCAGCGGGAGCTTGCCCCGCGCAGGCCTAACGAGCACCCTAAAGCGCCTCGCCGACGAGCTTGCCACCAACTCCGAACTCGGCGCTGGCCCTTCGGCGCCAGTCGCCGAGGCGCTGATCGCCGAGGTAGACGCCGAGCACGCCATGATCAGCCTCACGTCCGAGCGGCTCATGGCGCAAGCGTCGCGCGCTGCGGTGGCCGTCGCCTCGCCAGCGGTCGCTGAGGCAGCGGTCGCTGAGGCAGCGGTCGCGGCGGCAGCGGCCTCTACGGCATTGGTCGCTGAGACAGCGAGCGGTGCGGCAGTGGCAGAGCCACCGGAGGCTCAGTACGCCGCCGGCGCGCTAGCTCAGGGCGCTGAGGTCGTCACCCCCCGCCTCGCACCTGTCACGGTTCTGCCGTACGCTCCGGCCGCCGGCGTCGGGCGCCTGCCTGGCCGAAACCTCGCCCAGCTTGCTGAGGCCGGGGCAACGCCCGCGAAGTCGAAGCGCTCCGGCAAAGGTGCCCCTGCGCCAGCCAAGGTCATCGCTCGCCTGAGCGAGGAGGCGTTGAGCAAGGCGCTCCAGCTCTTCGGCGACATCGAGACGGTCCGGCAAGTGATCGTGGTCAGGCGCCAGGAAGTTGTCCTGGAGCGCGGCCACGGTATCGAAGCAGCGCGGCTCCCAGGTTTGGTACTTTCATCTCGTCACTTGTTGGCGCGCTCGGGAGACCTGCGCGCCTTTTCGGTCGAGCGCGCCGGTGGCGTTCTCTTCCTCTTCCCTTTCGGTGAGGACAGCGTAGTCGTCGTCACCAACGCCAACGTAAACATCGGTGCCGTACTGAACGCGCGCGCCGCTCTCGAGGAGGCTGCATGATACGGCGTCAACTGATTCTCGCTACTGGTGTCTTGGTGGTGCTCACCTGCCTGAGCGGGGCCTTCGCGCAAGGCGATTCCGTGCTCCAACGTTACGACCTCGCCATCGAGAACCTGCAGGTGGCGTCGGCAAGCGTGCCGCAAGACGGCGCGCAGGCACGTGACGAACTCGAGCGCGCCCTCAACGCGCTCCTGACCCTCTCGCGCGACGCCACTAGCACCAGCCTCGTGCAGGCGATGGAGCGCACCTTCGAGCGCACGCGCGTCGCCGTCGACAACCAAAGCAAGACGGACATCGCCGTTCAGACGGCAGTACTAGCCGGTGGTTTCAGCCGCCTCGTCATGGATTCCGCTTACCTGGCCGCCAGCAACGGTGACCTCGACACGGCACGCGGGCGCCTCCAGCACCTCGCCCAACGGTTGAGCTTCGCGCAAGGCGACCAGGCCGCGCTGGCGGCGGCTACGACGGCCGCTGGGTTACGACTGGCGTTCGAGGCCGGCGCAGCGGGAGCCATCTCCACCGAGTTGACCACCGCAGACGGCCTGGTGGCAACGGAGCCCGACGCCGCGTACGTGAGGCTCGCCAAGGCGTACGGCGAGTCCTTGCTCGTTCAGGACTCCCCACGCGTTGACGCATCCCTCAACCGCAACCTCGTCGGCGCCGCGCAGGCGCTCGTCGCCAACGACGCCGCCGCCTTGGCAACCGCAGCGGAGGCTGCTCAAGCGAGCCTAAGCAGCCTGGCGAGCGCAGCGCGAAGCGGCTCGGAAGGCACGCCTGCCTCCGAGGGTCCGCTCTCCTCTCCCGCCCCGGAAGAACTGCCAACCCTAGCTGAAACACCGAGCAGCGACACGCCTGAAGCCGGTGCGGCTCCTGCCGCTACGCACGACGAGCATGCCGCCACGAGCGCGGCCGAGCCACAAGGCACCGCGCCGGAGAGTGCCGCCACCAGCGCCGCCGCTACAGACGCCGCGGTAGCGGCCGCGACGGCTCCGGGCGAGTCCGCTGCCGCCGTCGACGAGAGCACCCTGGAAGCCGCCGTCGCGGCCCGCGTGCTGGCACTAACCGAAGAGGCGAAGCAGGCCAAGCTCGACGGCCTGACCCGGGAGCTCACCGCTGCCGGGCTTCCGCCTCAGTTCGCTGGCGCCACGGCTACCCGCCTCGCCGCCCGCGGATACGACGCCCTGTCAGGCGTGTTCGAGCAGCTCGAGGCTGCTGCTGGCCGTGTGGTTGCCAGCGTTGGCCGCGGTGACGCGTCAAGCGCACGCACCGCGCTCGCCGACCTTAGCGCCAGCTACCAACAGGACGTCGCCCCCGTGATCGACCAGATCGATCCTAGCCTCGGGCAGTCGACGACCGCGCTCCTGACGTCCCTCAAGGACAGCCAACGCCTCACGCAGGCCGACGCCGGCCTCCTCGCGGCGCGCACGGCGGTCATCCGGGACGCATACGCTGGCGCGGCGCCCACCGCCGCCGACAACGTCGAAGGCGGCGTAGCCAAGTTCTGGTCGGGCATGACGCGGAGTGTCGTCTTCCTCATCCTGGGCATCCTCGCCATCTTCCCGCTCGTGCTGCTGAACATGGCGTTCGGTGGTAGCAACCGCAACTGGCGCCTCGTCGGCTGGGCGCTCTTCCTCCTGCTCGTGCCCGTCTTCTACGAGGGCGTCCTTGGGCTCGTCGACCTCCTCGGCAGCGTCGTCGACATGAGTTGGTTCCCCGACCTGACGCGCTGGTCGATGTTCGACAGCCTGACCGGCCAGGTCGGCTGGTCCTTCCTCGTCCTCATCGCGCTGATCCTCGCCATCGTCGGCCTGCGCGGCATCTGCGTTCAGTTCGGTCTCCTCGGCGGCGGCAAGAAGAGCAGTCCGAGCAAGGCGCCTGCCGTGGCTGCCAAGGGCAACACCGGTCACACCACCATCGACTGGGACGAGGAGTTCTGAACATGAACCGCGTGGTTGACAGGGGTATGCCCACCAAGGGCGCCCGCCGGACTAGAGCGCGATGAGCGTTCTCGTCAACCCTGTCTACCAGACTGCCGTAACAGAACTCGAGCAGGTCCTGTCGCCGCGCATCGTGTCGCGGGCGCTCAAGGACGGCCTCAGGCAGCTCGGGCGCTCGCCAGATACGGCCGACCTCAGCGACATCGAGAAGGTCATGAAGTCGCATGTGTACCGCCAACTACAGGTGCTCATGCCGGTAACGCAAGCCAAGGACACGGTGGCGGGCATCCTGGAGCGCCTCGCTGCATCCGCTGCCGGAGCGAGCACGCCCGCGGAGGGCGGCGGTCTCGAAGCTCAAGGTGAGCGCCTCAGCGTTCTGCAGTCAGAGCTGAAACCGTTCAACCTCTACTTCGAGTGGCCCGAAGTGCAGAAGCTCCGCGCCCAAGTGCAGTTCGTTGAGAGCGACCACGCGGCTGGCCGCGAAGCACCGGGGCTACTCGGTGAGGCAGAGAGCCAGTTGGCGGTCGTCAAGCAGAAGCTCGAGGACCAACTCGTGCTGCAGGCCCGCGACCTGGTCGTAGTCAAGGACGCACTTGACCAGGTGCGTGGTAGCAACGACCCGCGTGAGCGGCGCCTCGAGACGCTCGTCAACCAGGTCGTGGCCGCGCAAGAGCAACGCCACCTCGTGCAGGCCGAACTGGAGCGCGCTCACCGCTTGGCACGCGAGCTCCTCAAGGCCCAGGCTGGTCGCGAGGACGGCCAGCAGCCGCCAGCAGCCGCCGCGCATGACTCGCCCACAGAGCGCTCCGGCGCACTTGAACAGCCGCTGGCGGCGACGCGCGTCGACCTCGCAGACAACACAGACGACTTAGGGCGCACCCACGATCAGCCAAGCGAGGGTGACGAGGCCGTAGGACGAGTCCACCGCCTCGACATCGACGGTGAACTGCACGACCTCCGCACCCTCGAGAGCGACCACGCCAACCTGCTCGAGTACCTCCCCGAACTAGGCGCGCACATCAGCGAGTTGCGCGCGGAGTTGGAGGCCGAGCGCTCGGTGGCTAGCGTCCTCTCCGGCATGCGAACCGACCTCGAGGCAAGTGCCGTCGCGTTGCGCGACGACCTGCGCGAGGAGCTGGAGGAGCTAAGCGCTGCCCTCGCCGGGATGCGCCAAGACGTCGGGACTTCCGAACTCGATCAGGCCCTGCGCGTCACCCTCGGCATCCTCGGCACTGGGCTTCCTAACCGCTCGGACGTGGAGCACGTCAGGCGCCTCTACCAGCTCGTCCGCGAGCAAGAGGAGGTCCTCAAGCGCGAGGACGAGCAGCGCGCCGCCGGCCTCGCGGAGCAAGCCGAACTCATCGAGCGCCTGGAGATGACGCTCCTAAACCGCGAAGGCGACGAGGACGTGCGCGAGGAAGTCGAGCGGCTACGCGCCGAGTTCGATCACTTGCGCTTGGCGCATTCGCAGAACGCCGTCGCCCACGAGCTAGTGTCCTCGGCTCGCCAGGCGGAGGAGGCGCTGGCACGCAGCCTCGCGGCGCGCGCAACGGAGGAGTCCGAGAGGCTCTTAGCGCAACTGACCGCCCTTCGCGCCAAGCTCGAGCGCCTGCCGGTCACGGCCACCGTCACCGACCGCGCCGCCGCGCTGCGTAGCGAAGTGCAGCGGCTGCTGCAGGCGCAGGAGAACGCCGCGGCCGTTGCCGGGCTGCTCCTAGACGACGTCACCGCCCCGCCAGCACTGGACGAGGCTGAACTTGAGGCTCTCGGCACCGAGATCGAGGCGCTCCGCCTCGAGCTGACGAGCAGCTTGCGCAGTCGGCTCATGCGCCTGGCCGAGGAAGCTACCGAGCTAGGCAACCACCCGCTCATCGAGCACATCCAACGCGCCCTCCTTGGCCTCGAACTCGACCGCTATCCCGACCTCGCGCAGTTCCAGGCCGCGTTGCGGCAGGAGCGCGAGGCGCACCGCCAGGAGCAACTCGACGAGTTCAAGCGGTTATCGCAGGACGCGGCACCGTTCGAGAACCTCGACAGCGGCGCCGAGCTGAAGACGCTGCTGGCAGACGCCCGCGCGCGCATCGAGGCTGGCGAGCCAGCGCAGACGCTGAAGCGCGCTGCCGAGCTCGTCAAGGACCTCGAGCAGCAGGCGGACGCGCGCTTGGCTGGCCTGCCTGCTCGCCTAGACGCGGCCCTCATCGCGCTGGAGCCGGTATCGAAGCTCAACAGCGACGGGGTGACGACGGTGCGGCGCATCCTCTACCATCTCGACTCGCAGCGCGACGCCCTCCCGCGCCTGTCCCGCGGGTTGCAACTGCAGCTCGAGCAGGCGCTCAGCCAGTCAGAGCGCATGCTTGTCGACCTTCGCAGCGAGTACGAGGCCACGCGCCTCGTTGCTGACCAGGTAGTCGCGGGCGGGCTGCTTGACGGCGTCCTCGGCTTCTTCAAGTCCCCAACCGACGAGCATGCGCCAACGACCGAACGTAGCTCGTTCTCGCGCGCGGCAGTGTTGGCCGATTACCTGGCTGAGAAACACGTCGAGGCGGGCGCGTGGACCGACGCGGCCGGCGAGTTGTTGGCAGGCGACGCAGAGGTGGTAGCGGCCGGCGGCGGCGCCCTCACCGCACTAGGGGCCGCGGTCGCCGCCGTGCTGCCTGAGACGAGCACCGCCTGCCTCCAGACCGACGCCGCGGCGTTGGTCATCGCGTGGCTGCCCAACGGCGAGCGCCTCGTTCTCCAACTAGCCGAGCCGGACTTGGCTGGTCTGATGGTCAACCGGGTAAGGCGCGACGCCACCACCTGGCCACTGGCGGCTGAGCCGTCGCGCGCCTTCGGCGTGTGAGCACGGCCGGGGCGCAAGACCTGCCGCTAGGCGCCGAGGAGGTAACCGACCTCGAGGACACGCGCGCGCTGGCGCGCTCCGTAGCGGCCGCGCTGCCAAGCGGCGCGCTCCTGCTCCTCTCGGGGCCACTTGGCGCAGGCAAGACCACGTTCACGCAGGCCGTCGCGGCCGCGCTCGGCGTCACGGCGCCGGTGACGAGTCCGACTTACACCCTCGCGCACGAGTACCCCTCCCCCGCAGGCACGCTCGTGCACTTGGACGCTTACCGTCTCGGCGGCGGCGCGCCGTTGGCTGGCGCCATGCTCGATGACTACCTCGAACACGCGCGCCTCGTGGTCGTGGAGTGGGGCGAGGACCTGCTAGGCGAGTACCCGGACGCCTGGTGGCTCGAGTTCGGCTTCCTCGACTCCCTGGCCAGCCCCGACCCAGAGGCGGCCAGGCGGCGGTACGCGCTGTGGCGCCACCGCCCATGAGCGCCGCCCCCGACTTGCGCCTCGGCATCGACTGCGCCACCAGCTACCTCGCCATCGCCGTCGTCAGCCCAACGGCAGGCGTATTGGCGAGTGCTGCGGAAGACGTCGGGAGGGCGCATGCTGCGCAGCTGCTCGACGCGCTAACTAGGCTCTTGGCCGGCGCGGGCGTCGCCAAGCACGACATCGGCATGATCGGCGTTGGCGTCGGCCCCGGCTCCTACACGGGCGTGCGCGTGGCCGTTGCCAGCGCAACAGGGCTAAGCAGCGCCTTGGGCGTGCCGCTAGCCGGCGTCTCGAGCCTCGTCGCCCTGGCCGGCTACCATGCGGACATGGGTGAGGAGATCGTGGCGCTCAGTGACGCACGCCGCGGCAACTGCTACGCGCAACGCTTGCGGCGCTCGCCGACTCCTGAGTGGCTGGCCCGTTACCAGGAGCTCGACGAACCGCGCAAACTCGCACGCGAGGCCTTGGCCGTGACGTACCCGGGCTTGCGACAGGTCGAGGGCGTCGCGCCCGACGCCGCCGCCGTCGCGTGGGCGGCAACGCCGGGCCGCGAGGTCAGTCCCTACTACCTCTAAGTGGCGTTATACTGCCTCACCGCGAGACGTCGGCGTCTTCGTGGACCGCAACCGCCTGCCTCGCCCATCTAACGGACGCTAAGGCGTCGGAGCGGCCCCGGCGACGTCGTTGAGCCGTGAGCCCCAAGGGGCGGGAGTGAGCATGTTCTTCAAACTCGGACAAGAGATGGGGGTCGACCTAGGTACGGCGACCGTCCTCATCTACGTGAAAGGCAAAGGCATAATGCTGCGCGAGCCGTCGGTCATCGCCATGGTGCGCGATACGGGCGAGGTGAAGGCCGTGGGCGAGGAAGCCTACCGCATGCTCGGCAGGACGCCTGGCAACATCGTCGCAGTGCGCCCGATGCGTGACGGCGTGATCGCCGACTACGACTTAACCGAAAAGATGCTGCAGGCGTTCGTACGCAAAGTGCTTACGGGGCCGAGCAGGCTATTCAAGCCGCAGATCATGGTGTGCGTGCCGTCTGGCGTCACCGAGGTGGAGCGCCGCGCGGTGCTGCAGGCGACGCGTGAGGTCGGGGCGCGCAAGGCGTTCCTGATCGAGGAGCCGCTTGCGGCTGCCATCGGCGCGGGGGTGAAGATCGCGGAGCCAACCGGCTCGATGATCGTCGACGTCGGCGGCGGCACGACTGACATCGCCATCATCTCCCTCGGCGGCATCGTCGTCTCCGAATCGTTGCGCATCGCTGGCAACGAGTTCGACGAGTCGATCATCCGCTACATCCGCCACAAGGAGAACCTCCTCATCGGCGACCGCACGGCGGAGAACGTCAAGACGCAAGTCGGCGCCGCGATGCTGCGCGGGCCGGATGACGACGTGAGCATGGAAGTCCGCGGCCGCGACCTCATCAACGGCCTCCCCAAGAGCATCACGGTCACGACGCGCGACGTTGTCGAGGCCCTCAAGGAGCCGATCGCCAAGATCGCAGACGGCGTGAGGCGCGTTCTCGAGCAGGCGCCACCTGAACTCGTCAGCGACGTCATCGACCGCGGCATCATCATGACTGGCGGCGGGGCGCTGCTGCGCAACTTCGACGAGTTGCTGCGCGAAACCACCGGCATCCCGGTCATGGTGGCGGAGAACGCCACCGAGTCCGTCGCGCTCGGCACCGGCCAGGCGCTCGACATGATCCACGTACTGCAAGACGCGCTCATCTCAGACCACTTCTTGAGGCGCTGAGAGTGGCGGCGCACAAGCGCGCCGCGCGTCAAAGTCACCGGGCCAAGGGCCGGAGCCTCGGCTTCGGCCTTGGCTTCGCCGTGCTAGTCAGTTTCGCGCTGGCGCAGGCGCCGCGGGGCCAAGTGACCGACCTGAGCGTCGAGCGACTCGTCGTCGGCGACAAGGGTTACGCCGTTACAGCGGGGGCGGGCAACGTCCTCGAACGTTTCCCGGTCGAGGTGATCGGCGTGCAGTGGGATGGCGGCGCAGGCTTCCCACTCGTCCTCGTGCGCGCTAGCGGCCCGTTCATCGAGGCCACCGGTGGTGTCGCGGCTGGCATGAGCGGCAGCCCCGTCTACATCGTCACCGAAGGGGGTGACGCCCTCATCGGCGCCATCGGTTACGTGTTCCCGCGCGCAGACCACGACTTGGCGTTGGTAACGCCCATCGGAGTCATGCGCAAGGCAGTTACCGAGCGCATGCCTCCTTTCGTCGAAGTGCCAGGCGTTGGCGTCGCCGTGCCCGCCGCCACGCCGATCCTCATGACCGGCGTGTCTGCACGCGCGGCGCAACTCTTGGGGCCGCTCGTCAAGGACACGCGCTTCGAACTCTTTAGCGCGCAGGGCGGCGGCGGGGTCCTGCCGCCTGGCACACCGCTGGCCAGCGAGCTCGTGCCCGGCTCACCGCTGGCCGTCTCCCTCGCGTGGGGCGACGTGAGCATTCAGGCGATCGGCACCGTCACCACGGTGGAAGGCGACCAGGTCCTCGCGTTCGGGCACCCATTCCTCGGCCTAGGCGAGGTGGCCTTCCCCATCGCCCCGGCCCACATCACCGCCATCGTGCCTAGCACGGAGGTGCCTTTCAAGCTCGCGAACGCCGGCACTGCCGTCCTCGGCGCCATCGAGCAGGACCGACCTGGCGCCATCGCTGGGCGTCTCGGGGTGGCGCCTGCAAGCGTGCGCGTCGAGCTTAGCCTGGTCGGCAGCGGACCCGCCACGACCTACGCGTTCGAGACCGCGGCCGACGACCGCCTCTACCCGAACATCGTCGGAAGCGGCGTGCTTGCCCTCCTCGACCGCTACCTTGGCGCCACGACCGGCGGCTACGCAGAGGTGGCGTGGGAGATCGGCCTGGCTAGTGGAGAGCGCGTCAACGTGCTCGAGCAGACCAACGACCCTGACGACATCGCTTATCGGGCCGCCGTCCTCGCGTTCTCACCACTAGCCATCCTGGCGAGCAACCAGTTCAGCGAGAGCAACGTCACGCAGGTGGCGCTGGCCATCCGCATCGACGACAGGCAGCGCGTCGCCTCCCTTGAGGAGGCCGTCGCCGAGGAACCGGTCGTCACGGCGGGCGAGAACGCCATCGTCCACTTGCGCTTGCAGCCGTACAGGCAGAGCGCCATCGTGAGGAACATCAGCGTTCCGCTACCAGCCGACCTAGAGGGTGAGGTAACGCTGCTCATCCGCGGCGGCGACGTCGCGCGTGACACGGGCGACGCCGACGTCGACGAGCAAGAAGTCGACCGGCCCCGCTCGTACCGCGAGCTCCTCGACGCGTTGCGGCAGCAAGTGCAGGCAAGCGAGCTCGTCGTGGAGGTAGTGACGCCAGACGGCAAGGTGCTGCGGCTGCTGCGCACGCCGTTCGCGTTCGTAGTGGAAGGCAGGGAGAGCCTCGACCTCACGGTGGCCGCGCCGGCGAGCGCACCGAGTGAGGACGACGCCGAAAGTGGGGGCCTCCCACCGGAAGGCGGCAGTGATGAGTGACCTCGGCAGCGTAACGGTGGCCGCGCTCCTCGGCGCCATCGGGGCGAACCTGGAGCACGGACCGCCCAGTGCGCTTGGCGGGCGCCTCGTCAGGTTGGTAGACGCCAGCATGCTGACGGCCGCCAACGCCGAGGGGAGCCTGTGCGTCATGAGCGCTTCCGAGGTGGTCGGCGGACCGCCTGCCAGCCAGCCGACGCTGCTCGTGGTGCCAACCACCACGACCTGGGTCGCGGATTACGACGGCGCCGTAGCGCGCGTGCCAGACGCCCGCCTCGCGCTCGCGCACGCCAGCGCCCACTTCGTAAGTCCGCACTTGCCTGCCGTCGGCGTGGACGAGCGGGCAAGCGTTCACCTCAGCGCCACGCTCGGCGCCGGCGTGCGCGTGGCTGCTTACGCGGTCATCGGCGCTGGCGCGGTGCTTGGCCAAGACTGCGCCGTTGGGGCAGGCAGCGTGATCGGCGAGGGGGTAACGCTCGGCGCTGGCTGCCGCCTCTATCCGAACGTCACCATCTACCCTGGCGTAGTGTTCGGCGACCGGGTGGTCGTGCACGCTGGCAGCGTCATCGGCGCGGACGGCTTCGGTTACGCCGCCGGTCCTGCCGGCGCGGTCAAGGTCCACCACGTCGGCGGGGTGCGCTTGGAAGACGACGTGGAAGTCGGCGCCAACACCTGCATCGACCGCGGCACGCTGCAAGACACGGTGGTCGGTGCCCGCACCAAGATCGACAATCACTGCCAGGTAGGCCACAACGTGCAGATCGGTCACGACACCCTGATAGCAGGCATGGCCGCCATCGCTGGCAGCGTCAAGATCGGTTCAGGCGTGATCATCGGGGGCGCAGTAGGCATCAGCGATCACGTGACCATCGGTGACGGCGCCCGCCTAGCTGGCCGCAGCGGCGTGACCAAGAGCGTGCCAGCGGGCGCGACCTGGGCGGGCTTCCCCGCGCGGCCGCATCGTGAGTTCGTGCGCGAGCTCTACCTGCTGGGCAAGCTCGAGGACCTGTGGCGGCGCGCCAAAGCTGGCGCCAGGGGCGAGGAGCGAGAGGGGTCGACCGAAGAGTGACGAACGTCAAGGGCCTCGCCATCCATAGCGGCCGCACCTGCAGCGTCACCCTCCACCGCGTAGCCGGCCCCACGCGCTTCTTACGGGCAGGAGTCAGCGTGCCAGCAGACCTCGACCACGTGATCGGCGCTCAGCGCGCCACGAGTTTGGGCGCCGACGGCGCCAGCGTTCACCTCGTCGAGCACCTGCTAGCCGCGCTGCGCATAGCGGGCTTCTACTCCGGGGTGCTGATCGAGGCGAGCGCTGATGAACTGCCGATCCTCGACGGCTCCGCGGCGCCGTGGGTCGAGGCTGTTGCGCAACTCGGGGCCCCGCCTCCCCCACCACCGGCCATAGTCGTGACTAGCAGCCTCGAAGTCAGCGCTCGCGGCGGCGTCGCCAGCGCGGCGCCTGGCCAGGAGGAGCTCAGCTACGGCATCGCTTTCGACCACCCGGCGATCGGCGCGCAAACGTGGCACGGCACGCCTGGGACGTACGCCGAGCTACTGGACGCGCGCACCTTCGGGTTCGAGAGCGACTGGGAAGCTTTGAAGGCGCAAGGAATGGCGTTAGGAGCGAGCGAAGAGCATGCTATCGTCTTCCTGATGGACGGACCCTCGCGTCCCCTACGTCACCCCCTCGAGCCGGTACGCCACAAGGCACTGGACGCGCTAGGCGACCTGGCGCTCCTCGGCCGTCCCGTCTTTGGTCGCGTGAGCATCGACCGCGGCTCACACGCCCTCCACCACGAACTGGCCCGAGCGCTCGAGCGCAGCGCGGTAACGGAGTGAGCGCGCTGGGGGACCACCCAGACACGTTGCGAGTGGCCGTGATCGGCTCCGGCGTTATGGGCCGCCACCACGCCACCAACTACCTGTCACTGCCGCACGTGCGCCTCGTCGCCATGGTCGACCCCGACCCGGCCAGGCGGGCAGAAGCGCACCGCGCCTTCAAGTGCGCTACTTACGCGACCGCCGAGGAGATGCTCGCCCGCGAGGTCATCGACGCAGCCAGCGTTGCCGTGCCAACCAGCCTCCACTACCTAGTGACGCGCATGCTGCTAGACGCGGGCGTGCACGTCCTAGTCGAGAAGCCGGTCGCTACCGAAGTCGCGCAGGCGCGCGCCCTCGCGCAGCTCTCCAAGGAGCGCGGCCTAGTGCTGCAGGTCGGGCATATCACGCGCTTCTACGGAGCCGTGCAGTTGCTCGCACGCGAGGTGAAGGACCCCTACCTGATCGAGGCGCGCAGGCTGTCGCCTTCGCAGCGGGTGAAGGACGTCGGGGTGGTCCTCGACCTCATGATTCACGACATCGACATCCTCCTCGGACTCGTCAACAGCCAAGTCGTCGACCTGGCAGCTACGGGCCTGCCGCTCAACGGCTCGCCGCTCGAGGACGTCGCCGCCGCCCAGATCACCTTCGAGAGCGGCTGCGTTGCGCGCCTGCTCGCCAGCCGCGTTTCACCAGACCCCGAGCGCACCATGCTCATCGCCGCGCGCGACAAGACCGTGAGGGTCGACTTCGGCAAGGAACCTTACAGCGAGGTGCAGTTCTTCCGGACGCCAGGAGCCGTCCTCAGCACGGGCCACGTGAACCTCGATCGTCACCTCGTGCACGACGAGAACCCGCTGCGAAAGGAGCTCGAGCACTTCCTAGCGCGCATCGGCCGCAAGGCCGATCCCATCGGCACGCTGGCCGACGATCTGCGCTCGCTGGAACTCGCGACGCGCATCCTCGCCGCGATGCCGACCGACCGCCCCGTACCGGTACACTGATCGATATGGCCGTAAACATCCGCGGCATCCTCCCGCACCGCTACCCGTTCCTGCTGGTCGACGCCTTCGTAAGCCAAGAGGGCGACGACTTCGAGTGCCTGAAGAACGTCAGCCACAACGAGCCATTCTTCGTCGGGCACTTCCCAGACGAACCCGTCATGCCCGGCGTGCTCATCATCGAGGCGCTGGCGCAGGCGGCGGCCGTCGGGCTGGCCGTTCGTGAGGGCAAGACCGCGGAGCCAGGAGTGGGTTACCTGGCAGGGGTGGAGGCCGCCAAGTTCCGCCGCAAGGTCGTGCCTGGCGATCAACTGCGCCTCACGGGCACCATCGTCATGTTCAGGCGCGGGCTATGCAAGGTCGAAGCGCGCGCGCTCGTCGGTGACGAGGTGGCCGCGGAGGCGAGCCTGTCGTTCATGTACGCCCGCTGATGACGGGCGCCGTTGCCGGCCGCTCGCCTACGGCCGTTATCTCGCTAACTGCGCGCCTGGCGCTCGACGTCGAGGTCGGGCCGTTCGTCGTCATCGAGGACGACGTCGAGGTCGGTGCGGGCACGCGCTTGCTGACTGGCACCGTGCTGCATTCAGGTAGCCGCGTTGGCGCGGGCTGCACCATCGGCCCGTACGCCGTGGTTGGCGGCGAGCCGATGGACTCGCACTTCGGCGGTGAGGAGTCGTACGCGGTCGTCGAGGACGGCGTTACGCTGCGCGACTTCGTCACCGTGCACCGCGCCACTGGCGCGGGCCGCGCCACGCGCGTCGGCACGGGCAGCCTAGTCATGAGTTACGTTCACGTGTCGCATAACACGGTCATCGGCGAGCACGCCGTGATCACGACGGCGGCGCAGTTGGGCGGGCACGTTCAGATCGGGCACCACGCAGTCTTGGGTTCAGGGGCGCTCCTCCACCAGTTCACGCGCGTGGGCGCGTACGCCATGTTCGGCGCAGCGAGCGCAGCGAACCAAGACGTACTACCTTTCAGCATGGCGCGCGGCAACCCCGCTAGGCACTACCGCCTGAACGGCATCGGCTTGAAGCGCAACGGCATCAGCGGCGAACG
Organism: Trueperaceae bacterium; assembly: GCA_035703635.1. Taxonomy (GTDB): domain Bacteria; phylum Deinococcota; class Deinococci; order Deinococcales; family Trueperaceae; genus JAAYYF01. The sequence goes on from DASSXV010000074.1 coordinate 13,922, forward strand.
CTACCGCGACCTCGAGCGGGCGCTGCGTTACGTGCGCCGCAAGGAGCTCTCCGCGTTGGCCGACCTGGCGGCTACAAGCCCCGACGCCAAGGAACTGCTCGACTTCATCGCTGCCAGCGAGCGCGGCGTGGCGCGCTTCGTGACGGCCGGCGGATGAGCACGCCTGACCGCCGACCTGATTACCAGGTCGTGCTCGTCAGCAACGGCCCGGGCGAGCTCTACACCTGGGTGCGGCCCGTCTTGGAGGAGTTGCGGCGCTCCGCGCCGGACGTCAGCGCCGCCATCAGCCTCGTGCCGTGCCAGTTCGCTGGCGGGAACGAAGCGAGCATCGCGCGAACTTTCCAACCCGACGTTCTAACGACCCCGACTCAGTACCTCAGGGGCGCCGCGGTGGGGGCGGCGCCCGAGAGCCTGCAGGGCCCGGCACGCGGCGTCGTCGTCGGGTTGGGCGGCAACGTGGCGCTGGCGGTCGCGCTAGGCAAGCGCCTCGGCTACCCGACGTACCGGTACAGTTTCGAGCCCAACTGGCAGGCCGGCCTTGAGGCGCTCCTCGTGCCAGACGAGCGCGTGAGGCAGCGGGCACTCAAGGGCGGTGCGCCAGCAGCGCGCGTGCGCGTCGTTGGCAACCTCGTGGCGGACGCGGTCGAGGACGCCCAGCCCGCGCCGGCGCCCGGCGATCCGCACGTCCTGCTCTTCGCTGGCAGCCGCGACGCCTTCGCCGTCCACGTGATCCCGCTACTCATCGGGGTCGTCGACCGCCTGAACGCCACCTTGCCAGGCGCGCGCTTCGTCTGGCCGGTAAGCCGCCTCCTGCAACCGAAGACGCTGAGCGACGGCGTTGCCGGCAAGCATGCAGCCACGCTCGGCGGCATGGCTGGTGAGCTCGAGGACGACGGCGCCACCAGGACCATCGTCACGCCGTCCGGCGGGCGCATAGAACTGCTGCCTGAAGAAGAGCGCTACGCCCACATGCTGGCGGCGGACATCGCCCTCACCATCCCCGGCACCAACACCTTGGAGCTGGGCATCGCGGGCGTTCCCGCGCTCGTCCTCCTTCCGCTGAACCGACCAGAACTCATCCCGCTCGAGGGCGCGGGTCATTGGCTTGGGCTCGTGCCGCTCGTCGGCAAGTACCTGAAGCGCCACGCCGTTAGGTTGTTCGTCAGTGGCCTCAAGGTGCCGGTATCGCTGCCTAACCGCATGGCAGGCGAGGATTTGATGGTCGAGCTAAGTGGCCACGTCGACCCAGAACGGGTAGCGAACGCCGTGGCGAACATGCTGGCGGACGAAGCCGACTTGGCGCGGCGCCGCGAGCGCCTGGCCGCCACCATGCCGCGACGCGGTGCGGCAGCCGCGCTACTCGCGGAAGTCATGCATGAGGGAGAGGCGGAGCAGAGGCCATGAGTGCCAGTGAGCCAGGGGGCGGCAGCGGCCCGGGCGCGCTCTTGTGGCCACGCTCGACTAGCGCCTGGCTTGGGGTGGCGGCCGCGCTGATCGGCGCCGGCATGCGGGTGGCCATCGTGCCGCTGTTCATCACGCCGCTGTTCGATGAGGTGCTGCAGGCGCAGGACGTGTCCGCGCTACCGCGCGTGCTGTTGGTAGCTGGCGCCATCGCGCTTGGCGGCAGCCTCGCCTTGTGGGCGCAGGACGCGCTCCTCGGTCGTGCGGCCGCACACGTCGGCGCACTGTGGCGCGAGCGCCTCTACGGCAAACTCCTCGCCGCGGCCCCAGGCAGCTTGCCAGGGACGAGCGGCGCCCTAGCCGGCAGGGTGGTGAGCGACCTGCGCGAGGTAGAGACGTACTTCCGCTACGGGCTCGGCACGCTCATCACCGAAAGCGCCACCTTGGCGCTGATCCTCGCGCTGCTCGTACGCTCCGACGCGCGTGCGGCCGGCGCGCTCTTCGCGCTTGCTTTGCCCGCCGCGTTCGCGCTGCGCCTCGTCGGCCGCTGGTTGGAGGGTGCCACCCGTGGGGCGCTCGAAGGCACGGAAGAAGTCGCTCACCACCTGCAGGAGGGCCTGAAGCACCACGAGCTCGTGCGCGCCTTCGGGGCCAACCGCGCCATGCTTGCGCGTTTCGAGGCCGCCAATCGGCGCACGGCGCGGGCGACGGCGCGGCGCAGCCTGATCGCCGGCCTGCAGACGCCACTCACGCAACTGATCGTGTTCGGCGCCGTAGGGTTGCTGGTAGTGCTGTTGGTCAACGCCGTCGGGCGCGGCGCCCTAACGGTCGGCGACGTCGTCGCGTTCCTCACCCTTGTTGCCCTTGCGGCTACCCCAACGCAGCTCCTACCGCAGGGTTACGCCATGTACCGCCAGGCGCGGGCGGCCGCCACGCGCCTCAACGACCTGTACCGCGGCGGAAGCCCCACCCCCGACCTTGGCGCCAGCGAACCGGCGGCGGTGCGGTTCAGGGCGCTACGTCAGTCGCCTGCGCTCGCGGGCGCTGCTCCCCTGTTGACGTTGCAGGACGTCAGCTTCGGCTACGCTCCCGGGCGCCAGGTCTTGTCCGGCGTGAACCTCACGTTCCCGGACCGCGGTCTAGTGGTGGTCGGCGGTGCGAGCGGCAGCGGTAAGACGACGCTGCTCAGGTTGCTGCTACGCTTCGCCCTGCCGAGCGCGGGCCGCGTGACGCTGGCTGGGCAGGACCTAGCGACGGTCGAGGAGGCCAGTTTGAGGACGCGACTGGCCTACGTGCCGCAAGGGCACGAGCTCCTCTCTGGCGAGCTGCGCGCGGCGTTGAAGATGGGCAGGGACGTCACCGACGCCGAGCTGTGGTGGGCGCTCGAGGCCGTCGGCATGGCGGCGGCGGTGCGCGCGCTGCCCGAACAGTTGGGTGCGCAGCTCGGCGAGGACGGCGGCGGCTTCTCCGGCGGGCAACGGCAGCGCCTCGCCATAGCCCGCGCCCTCCTCGGCCGCCCCGACGCCGTGCTGCTAGACGAGCCGACGTCAAGCCTCGACGACGCCAGCGAAGCCGAGATCGTCGCCCTCCTCGTGCGCCTGGCCAGTGAGCGCTTGGTCCTCGCCGTAACGCACCGGCCCGCCCTGGCGCGCAGCGCCGACGTGGTTGTCATGGCCGAGGGGCAAGCGGCGGTGAAGGCGTGATCTACGACGACGCGGCCGACCTCTACGACCTGCAGTACGCCGCCTACCGCGATGACGTGCCGCACTACCTGCGCCTAGCTGACGACCTCGGCGGCCCCATCCTCGAGCTAGGGGCGGGGACCGGGCGTTTGACCGAAGCGTTGGCGCGGGCGGGCCACGAGGTGGTGGCCGTCGACGCGGCGCCAGCCATGCTCGCGCGCGCACGGGCGCGCGTGACGGCGCCCAACGTGAGGTTCGTCGAGGCCGACATGCGCGCCCTTGACCTAGGGCAACAGTTCGCGCTCGTCATCGCGCCGTTCAACACGCTCATGCACGCGTACACGCTTAGCGAACAGGACAGCACGCTGGCAGGAGTACACCGCCACCTGGCGCAGGGCGGCACGTTCGCGTTCGACGTCTACCAACCTCACCTTGGCGCGCTAGGTGTGATGCGCCGGGAGGAGACGTGGGGCGAGCTAGCAGAGGGCACCGAACTCTTCCTGATCCAGCACCACGACGCCGAGGCGCAGCTGGTCGAGAGCCGCTACTACTTCGACGAGGTGCTAACGGACGGCTTGGTGCGGCGCCGCACGGCGCGGCTCCTGCAGCGCTACTACCACCGCTATGAGCTGGAGCGCGCGCTGGCGCAGGCTGGCTTCAAGCAGGTGAGGTTGTTCGGCGGCTTCGACAAGTCGCGGTTGTTGGCCAGCAGCCTCGCCATCGTTGGCTCGGCTAGCCGCTGATCACTCTTCCAACGCCAGGCGCTCGATGATGCGCCAATCGGACTGACGCACGACGATCGCCTCGGGCAGGCGCAGCGACTCCCACAAGGTGAACGGGTCGACGTCGTTGGCCTTGGCTAGCGCCAAAGCGATGACGGTGCCGTGAGAAACGACGGCAAGGCGCTTGCCTGCCCGCGCACTGACGGCGGCGCCCACGCCAGCTAGGAAGCGCCGCTTGGCCTCGTCTGCTGTCTCGTTGCCGAACACCAACACGTCAGGGCGCGCGAAGAAGCGCCGCATGGTGCGCTTGAACTCGGCGTCTGCCATGTGCGGCACGTTGGCGCGGCGGTGCTCCTCCAAGTCCGTTCCCGTCACGCTCTGCAGTCCGAGGACGAGGCCGAGCGTCTTGGCCGTGCCGAGCGCCTTCGCCTCGACGCTCGAGACGATGGCGTCTAGCGTACCGAGCGCGCCCTCGTCGCCTGGCACGGCGAGTCGCACCTTCGCCAGCGCCATCGCCAGAGCGGCCGTGCGCTCCATGGCGCCTGGCGCTAGTTGCCACGCGCTCGAAGGCACGCCGGGCGCCGGCGTGGTCGGTGCGTGCCTAACCATCACGAGGTCGCCGTGGACGGCCTTCCTCACGAGCGCTCTTCCAACGCCCGCAAAGCCGCAGCAACTGCGACTCCGCGTGGCGTGGCTGGCGCAACGTCGCTCAGCGCGTCTTCGAGGAGTTGCGCCACTGCGACGGCGTCGTAACGGTCGGAGTAGCCGAGGAGGGAGGGCCGCAACAGGGTTGGCTTGAGTTCGTCCTGGCCGCCAGCCAAGGTGGCGCCGCGCGCCAGCGCGGCTCGCACCACGGCAGGCGCGCTGACGCCGTCTGGCACGACGAGCGCCGCGACTGCCGGGCTCGGGTGCGCGGCAAGCTGGCGCATGCCGAGGGCGGCGCCCGCGGCCAGCAGCGCGGCGTTGAGCGCGCCGCGGCGGCGCCACACGCGCTCCAACCCCTCGGCGAGGAGCATGCCGAGCGCCACGTCCAGACCAGCCACCAGCGACACGGCGGGGGTGTACGCCGTCTGCCCTTGCGCCTGCGCGGCGCGCTCGCGGTGCAGATCTAGGTAGTAACTGCCGCGCTCGACTTTCGCTTCCCAGGCGCGCTCTGACAGCCACACGAACGCCAGGCCTGGGGGCGTCATCACGCCCTTCTGTGAGCCGGACACCACGGCGTCAAGGCCCCACTCGCGGGGCCGCAGCTCAGCGCTAGCCAGGCTGGTGACGGCGTCGACGAGCACGAGGGCGTCCGGTCGTTCGCGCCGCACCAGCTCCGCGATGGCCCGCACGTCGTGCAACGCGCCCGTCGAGGTCTCGCTGTGAACGAGCGTCACGGCGCTCAGGTCTGGCATGGCGCGCAGTCTCGCCGTGAGGGCGTCTCGGTCGAAGTCGACGCCTGCTGGGGAGCTTAGGCGCTCGACGCGGTGGCCGAGCCGCGCCGCCATGTCGCCCCAGCGCTCCCCGAACTTGCCTGCCTGCAGCGCTAACACGCTGCCGGCGCTTCGCACGCTGGTCGCCAGGGCCGCCTCGAACCCGGCGGTGCCGCTGCCCGTCAGGATCATCACGTCGTCGCCAGGCACGGCGAAGACCTCGGCGAGGCGTACCCGAGCGCTCGTGAAGGTAGTCATGAACTCGGGAGCCCGGTGGTGCGGCACCGGCCGCGCCATGGCCTCGAGCACGGCTGGGGGTACCTCAACGGGGCCGGGCGCGATGAGGCGCGGCTTGAAGAACTCGCGCGTCACAGGCGCACCAGGCGCAGGCTCTGGATGACGTCGCTAAGCCCGCCGAGGACGTCGATGACTTCGTCTGACGGCGCGCTGTCAAGCGTGATCACGAACATGGCAAGGCCGTCTTCGCTGACGCGCGCCAGCTGCATGCTGTTGATGTTCACGCCCGCGTCTCCCAGCACCGTGCCAACGCGCCCGACGGCGCCCGGCCTGTCGTAGTTGGAGCAGACGAGCATGGCGCCTTCCGGGCGGATCTCGAGGTTGTAGCCGTCGATGCTCGTGATGCGCGGCTGCCCAGCCAGCACCGTGCCACCGACGCGCGTTGCTCCCTCCGCCGTGGTGACGGTGACGAGCACGTGTGAGGTGTAACCGTGGTCCTTGCTCGAAGTGACCTTGCTGACGCTGATGTCGCGGTCGCGCGCCAACGACGGTGCGTTGACGTAGCTTGGCGGCGTGTCGAGGAACGGCTCCATGAGGCCCTTGATGACGGCCGTGGCAACCGGGTCAGGGTCGAGGGGGAAGTCACCTGAGAACTCTACTTCGAGGGCGTGAACGCGGCCTTTGGCCAACTGCGCCGCCATCGCCCCGAGGCGCTCGCCGAGGGTGAGGTAGCCGCCTAGCGCGGCCATGACTTGCGGAGCTAGCGCCGGGGCGTTGACGATGCCGACCGAGTAGTCGCCCTTGAGCACGGCGAGGGTGCGGTCGAGGATCTGCGTGCCTACCCTGACCTGCGCTTCGCTCGTGTTGGCGCCAAGGTGAGCCGTGAGCACCACGTCATCGCGGCCGAGCAGCGGGTGGTCCGCGGTTGGCGGCTCGAGCACGAACACGTCGAGGCCAGCCGCGAAGAGCTTGCCGCTCTCCAACGCGGCCAGCAGCGCGTCTTCCTGCACGATGCCGCCGCGCGCCGCGTTCACGACGACTGCGCGCTCTGGCAGGGCGTCCAGCTCGCGCCGCCCGATGATGCCGCGCGTCTCGTCAGTGAGGGGGGTGTGCACCGTGAGGAAGTCGGAGCGCGCCAACATGGCGTGGAGGTCGTCGAACAGCTCGACTTTCAACTCTTCCGCGCGGCGCTGGTTGATGTATGGGTCGTACGCCGCCACCTTCATGCCTAGGCCCTGCGCGCGACGCGCGACGAGCGACCCGATGCGGCCCAACCCGACGACACCGAGGCGCGCGCCGTCTAGTTCGCGGCCGAGGTACGCGCGGTCCCACTCCCCGTTGCGCACGAGGCGGTCGGAGCGGGCCACGCCGCGGGCGGCGGCTAGCATGAGCGCGAGTGCGAGTTCCGCCGCCGAGACGTTGTTGGCGTCCGGTGCGTTCACGACGAGGATGTCGCGACGGCTGGCGGCGTCCAGGTCGATGTTGTCAACGCCCACGCCGCCGCGCCCAACGACTTTGAGGTGAGTGGCGGCGGCGAGGAGTTCATCGTCGACTTGCGTGCGGCTTCTAGTGATGATGGCGTCGTACTCACCGACGACCGCGAGTAGGTCCGCGCGGCTGATGCCGGCACGGTCGTCGACCGTGACAGTAGGGTCGCTCACGGTGCCGAGTTGGATGGAGTCGGTGACGAGGATTCGCGTCATAAAGCGAAACTGTAGCACCCGCCGGGCGCTAGGGCGGCACAGGCCGGACGCTCGTCATGGTGGCGCTCACGCGCCATACTCTCGTGCCGTTCAGCGCACGAAGCCCGTGACGCTCCAGCCGCCCGGTACCGGGAAGCTGTCGACCCCGAGGACATCCATGAACAGTTCGCCGTCCAGTCTTACGAGGGTCGTGTAGCCGCCGAGGGCCGCCTCGAGCGCCACGCGCGCGTCGTCCGTCAGCTCGTGAAGGTTCGGGTAGAAGAGGATGTCGATCCGCGAACTCTGACCGGCGGCTAGCGGCACTGGGCTCATGTCTTCCGTCGCCATCGGCCAGTTGCCGAGGGTGAGGCCCAAGTCCTTGCCGTAGAGGAAGTAGCCGATGTCGCCTGGGTTCACGGCCTGCAGCACTAACTGCACGACGGGGACGTCGGGGCGGAGCATGAACACCTTGCTGTCTGCTTCCGAGAGCCGCAGCACCGGCCCCTGCACCGTTTGGCGCGCCAACGTGGCGCCACTTACGATGACCTTGTTGCGGGTCTCGTATACGTGCGTTGCCGTAGCGAAGCGCATGGTGCCCTCCACCTTGAACTGCAGTGGACGGTCAGCGAACGCTCGCGCCGCGGCCTTGAGGAGGTCGGCTTGCCCAGCGAGGCTGGTGGCGATGTCGAAGCGGACTGGGGCGGTGGCTGCCGCCTCCAGGTAGATGTCTGGGGTCATGGCGCCACGCGCGACGGACTTGCCCTCGAGGAAGACGACGTAGTTGATGGTCTCGAGGCGCACGCCGAACTCGTTAGGGTTGCGCGCCAAGGTGCCAACGGTTAGTTCGAGGCGTCCGCCGGCACCGGGCGGGTCGAAGCGTTCGATGCTCGTCTGACCAGACACTAGTTCGAGGTCGACGGGCAGCGTCGTACCGATGGCCTCGACCGTGCGCACCTCCGTGCGTGGAGCACAAGCGGCAAGCACCGCCACGAGTAGCAGCAGTAGGAGAGCGGCGCGAGTAGCGCGTTGGCGTTCAGGTGCCACGAGGTGAGTCTACTATCCAGACCGCTCCGTTACCTGCTGCGCGCTCGCGGCGGCCCGCGGCGCGAACGGCAGCAAGACGGCGGCTGCGAACAGGGTGGCTAGGGCGTAAACGGCGCCCGCCACGGCGTCCGGGGCGTACGCGAGGTTCTCCCATGACGGGGTGAGGGCGAGGGTGGCGAGGAAGAAGTAGACGAGCGCGGCCGCGAGCGGCGCGAGTGGCACGAGCCAGGGTCGCGTGGTGGTCCAGGTGCGCGCCAGCAGCGCCGCCACCACCAGCAACACGAGCGTGATGGCGGCGAACACGAGCATAGGAACGCTGCCTACCCCTGCCCTGACCGCCAGCACCAGCAGGTAGCCGGCGTGCACCGCCAAAGGCAGTAGCGCCAGCGCCGCGACTAGCGAGAAGCGCTTGCGGCCTAGGCTTACGCGCAGCAGCACGCCGAGCAGCGCACCCAACAGCACAGCGAAGAACCCGAAGCGCACGAGCAACCTCACGCTACGACCACCTCCCTGAGAACCCGCCCTGGCTGGTTGGCGCCCCGGGCTGGTTGCCAGCGTAAGCGAACAACGTCAGATGATCTCACGCACCATCACCGCCCTGCTGCGGCGCCGCAACTCGACGACGAGGCGCGCGGCCCACGGCGCCGTCAGTTCGGGATCGGCAGCCAACATGCGCTCGGCTAGCGCCCGGGCGGCCTCGATGATCTCGCCGTCGTTGACGACGTCTCCGATGGTGAGTTCCGGCAGTCCGGACTGGCGCGTGCCGCGGATGTCGCCAGGGCCGCGCAGGCGCAAGTCGAGTTCGGCGATCGTGAAGCCATCGGCATGCTTGACGAGGGCGCCGAGCCGCTCGCGGGTCTTACGACTGGCGTCGCCTGCTACCAGCACGCAGTGACTCGCGTGCGCGCCCCTGCCAACGCGGCCCCGTAGCTGGTGGAGTTGCGCCAGACCGAAGCGCTCGGCGTTCTCGATGACCATCACGGTGGCGTTGGGTACGTCCACCCCGACTTCGATGACGGTGGTCGAGACGAGCACGTCGAGCTCGTGGCGCCGGAACGCCGCCATGACGGCGTCCTTGTCCGCGCCAGCCAAGCGCCCGTGCAGCAGGCCGATGCGCGCCGCGCTCGGCAGAATCTGGCGCAAGTCGGCCTCGAGGCTCGTGGCGGCCAGCACCTCGTCGAGCGCCTCCGACTCCTCGATGAGGGGCGTCACGACGTACACTTGGCGCCCCTCCTTAACCTGCTCCCACGCGAAGCGGTAAACCTCGAGGCGCTTGGTGGCTGGCACGAGGGCCGTCTTGACCGCCACCCTGCCTGGCGGCAGGCCAGCGATGGTGGTGAGGTCCAGGTCGCCATAACTAGTCAGGGCGAGCGACCGCGGGATCGGCGTTGCGCTCATGACGAGCACGTCTGGCAGGTCTTTTATGAGGCTGCGGCGCTGCTCGACCCCGAAGCGGTGCTCCTCGTCGATGACGGCCAGGCCAAGGTCCGCGAACGCCACGCCTTCTTGGATGAGCGCCTGCGTGCCAACGACGAAGTCGGCCTCGCCAGAGGCCAGGCGCTCCCGCGCCGCCCGCCGCTCCCCTGCCGTCAAGGTGCCCGTGAGGAGTTCCATGCGCACGCCGAGCGGGAAGAGGTACTGCTGCAGGTTGAGGAAGTGCTGCCTAGCGAGTATCTCCGTCGGCGCCATCAACGCGGCTTGAGCGCCGTTGCGCACCACTATGTAGATGGCGGCGGCGGCTACGGCCGTCTTGCCAGAGCCGACGTCGCCTTGCAGCAGCCTCGCCATCTGCCGCGGGGCCGTCAAGTCCGCGAGGATCTCCTGCAGGGCGCTCTCCTGGTGTTCAGTGAGGGAGAACGGCAGGAAGGCCTTGAAGTCGTCGAGGTACTCCTGCCTAGCCTCGAAGCTGCGCGCCACGCGGCCAGGGTCGCGGCTGCGCAGGAGGGCGAGTTGCAAGAAGAGGAAGTCATCGAACTTCAGGCGCCGCAGGGCGGCGGCGAGCGCCTCCTCTGACTCAGGGAAGTGACCAGCGCGCATGGCGCGGTCGAGCGACACGAGGTCGTTGGCCTCGAGGATGGAGCGCTGCAAGTAGTCAGGCAGGGTCGGCAGCGCGTCGAGCAGCCGCTTGGCGGCGCGGCGCAGGTAGGCCTGGCTGAGGCCCTGCGTGGTCGGGTAGATGCCGACGATGCGGTTGAAGGAGAGCGATTCGCTGTCGTCGTCGACCTCGAACCCTTGCACGGCCAGCTCGAGCCGACTGCCTTGGCGTTTCACGCGGCCTGACAGGATGAGCCGCACGCCAGGAAAGACCTGCTTCTCGAGCCACGGTTGGTTGAACCACACCGCCGTCAGGCGCTGCCCGCGGCCGTCGGTCATGCCGGCGCGGAAGACGTGCAGTCCGCGGCGTGAGCGGTTGCCTACGCGGCTCATGACCGTGCCTGACACGGTCGCCGTCTCGCCATCGACCAGGTTGCCGAAGTCCGGCAGCGCGCGCCTGTCCTCGTAGCGCCGCGGTAGGTGCCCGAGGACGTCGCGGTAGCTGGTCAGCCCGACCGCTGCGAGTTTAGTGGGGGCCTGCGCACCGAGGTCGACCGTCTTCGCGGTCAGTGGTGCGTCCAGGTCGAGGGTCGTGCTCATGCACGGCAAGTCTACGCCGCGAGCTAACCTCTTCTTAACTGACGGGCAACCGCGAGCGAGCGGCGGTTGCGCCCACTAGCTGCTCACGCTTATGCTCGCAGGGACAGTAAAACTGCTGGCGCGCAGCGGCGCGCTCACCTGCGGAGGTAATCACATGTTGCGCATCTTTTCGACCTTGCTCGCCCTAGTCGTGGCCGGCTCGCTGGCGTTCGCTCAGGCTCCTGACCTCGGTGGCCGTACCATCGTGGTCGGCTCGGACACCACCTACCCGCCGTTCGAAACCGTCGACCAGTCCGGCAACATCGTCGGCTTCGACATCGACGTCGTCAACGCCATCTGCGAGCGCATCAACTGCGTCGCGCAGTTCCAGACCACCGCTTGGGACGGCATCTTCGCCGCCCTCGCGAACGGCGAGTTCGACATGATCGCTTCGGGCATCAGCATCACCGCTGAGCGCGCCAAGGTCGTGGAGTTCACCGAGCCGTACCACGAGGTCAACCAGGCCGTCGCCGTGCGCACCGCGGACTCCGACCTCACCCTCGCCGACTTCACGGGCGGCTCGCTCATCCTCGGGGCCCAGAACGGCACCACGAACGCGGACCTCGCCCTCGAACTCGTCGGCCGTGACCGCACGCGCATCTACGACGACTTCAACGCCGCCATCTTGGCGCTCATCAACGGCGACGTCGACGGCGTCATGATCGACGACACCTCGGCAGACGCCTTCGTTCAGCAGTACGCCGGCCAGATCGCCGCGCCCATCCGCAACGTGGAATCCGGCGACAAGCTCGGGTTCGCCGTGCAGCAGGGCAACGAGTTGGTCGACGCGCTCAACGCTGGCATCGAGATGATCAAGGCCGACGGCACCCTCGCGGAGCTTGGCGCCAAGTGGTTCTCGGGCGAAGAACAGTAACGGCCTAATCGGAGCTAGGCGATGCATCGTCGGCGGTCCAAGGCCGTCCGCTTCGGCAGGAGTAAATGAGCGCGCGGCGTGCGGCGCTACGCCGCGGCGTCCTAGGTCGCATTCGACCGAGTTATCTCATCCTGCTAACGGCGCTGCCGTTCGTCGTCTACCTCTTCGCGTCCTCTGAGCGCTACCAAGCCGCTCTCAAGTTCCTACTCCCTGGCGTCGGCACGACGGTGCTCGTCACCGTCGTCGCTTACCTGGCCGCTTCGGCTCTTGGCTTGCTACTTGCTGGCTTGCAGCTCCTGCGCTTAGGCGACCACACGTTACGCAACTTCCTAATCGGCTCGGCGGCCCTCCTCGTGGGGGCCGCCGCCGTGTTCGCCCTCCCCAAGGAGCAGTTCGTGCTGATCGGTTCGCCGGAGGGGCGGCTCGCCATAGTGCAGGGCACGCCGACTAGCGCGACCGATCCCGCCAAGCTCGGCACCTACCCTGGTGCGGTTGGCCCGCAGTCGGTGCGCGCCGTAACCGACTCCGCCACCGCCCTCGACCGCTTGGCGACCGGCCAAGTGAGCTCCGCGCTCATACCCAGCGCCGACGTGCCAGCAGGCGCGAACGTGCTGTGGAGCACGTCGTTCCTCGCCCCCGCCCTCAAGCGGCCCGCCATGCTCATGCTCGTCTTGGGGGTCCTGGGGCTGGCGTTGACTTTCGCTGCTTGGCAGAGCGAACACCACCCTCTGCGCCTCCTGTCTGAGCTCTACGTCGACGTGCTGCGCGGCATTCCCATGCTGGTGGTGATCTTGTACGTGGGCTTCCCCTTGCAGGGCGCCATTCGCGACGCCACGGGCGGCTTCATCGACATGTCGCGGGTCACGCGCGGCATCGTCGGCATCAGCCTCGGTTACGCGGCCTACATGGCCGAGATCTTCCGGGCGGGCATCGAGGCCATCGGCCGCGGCCAATCCGAAGCCGCGCGCAGCTTGGGCCTCTCGACCTGGCAGACCGCGAGGTTCGTCGTGCTGCCGCAGGCCCTGCGCATCGTGGTGCCGCCGCTCGGTAACGAGTTCATCGCCATGCTCAAGGACACCTCGCTCCTCTCGGTGCTCTCCGTGCGCGACATCACTCAGCGCGCCCGCGAGTTCCAGGCGGCGAACTTCGAGGTCTTCCCGCCGTTCAACACGGTGGCCCTGCTCTACATCATCCTGACCTTGATGGCGTCATCGGTCGCGAAGTCCGTCGAGCGCAGGACGAGCTGGACGCGCTAGGAGCCGTCCGGGCGCCTGTTACACTCACCCATGTCTGAGAACCCCGTGGCGCACGTCGACCTCGGAAAGTTGGCGCAGAACCTCGCGTTCGTGAGGGAGAGCGTTGCACCGGCCGTCAAGACCATGGCCATGGTCAAGGCCGACGGTTACGGCCACGGCCTGCCTGCAGTAGCCAAGCGCCTGGCTGCCGGCGGCGTGCAGTGGTTCGGGGTGGCTACCCCTGGCGAGGCTCGCGCCCTTCGCGCGGCCGGGCTGGGCAACGAGATACTGCTGTTGAGCCCCGTTCGAGACAGAACCACGATCACGGAACTCTGCGACCTCGGCGTTGCGCTGGTAGCGACAGACGAGGCCTCGGTCGACGCCTACCTGGCCGCCGACCTGCCGCGAACGTTGCGCCTCCACCTCAAGGTCGACACTGGCATGGGCCGGCTTGGCCTGCCGTGGAGCCAGACGGCCGAAGTCGCCGTCAAGATCCTCGACGGGCACGACCTCGAGCTGCAGGGGGTGTGGACGCACTTCTCAGACTCCGACGCCGCTTCGCGCAGCGCCACCCTCGCGCAGATCGAGGCGTTCGAGTTGGCGCTGCGGGAGCTGGCGCGGCACTACATCCAGGTGCCGCTGCGGCACGTGGCGAACTCGGCGGCCATCTTCGCCTACCCGGAAGCGCATTACGACATGGTGCGGCCTGGCATCGTGCTTTACGGTTACCACTCGAGCGACATGATCGCGGCCATGGAGCCGCGCGTCACGCCCGTCATGCGCTTTAGCGCACCCATCACGTTCGTGAAGCGCGTAGCTGCCGGAACGACGGTGTCGTACGGGGCGCTTTGGCAGGCGCCGCACACCACGCAGGTGGCCACGGTGCGGCTCGGTTACGCAGACGGTTACCCGCGCCTCCTCACCGGCCTGGGTTGGGCGAGTGTGAACGGCGTCCGCTGCCCTGTGATCGGGCGCGTGTGCATGGACCAGCTCCTGCTCGACGTCGGAGCTGCCGGGCCGGTCGCTGCTGGCGATCGCGCCACCATGTGGGGCGGCTCCGGGCCGGACGCCGAGGAGTTGGCGCGCAGCATCAACACCGTGTCGTACGAACTGCTGACCCGGCTGATGCCGCGCGTAGAGCGCGTCTACTCGAACTGACGCGACCTAGCCTTCCACCCGCTCGGGTTCCACCGGCGGCGCAGGTTCGCTGATGGGGCTGGCGACCACGCTGATCACGCGGCGTTCGTCGGCCTGCTCGACCTCGAAGCGCATTCCCTGAAGGGTGACTTCCTCACCCGCCTGCGGGATGTGGTCGAGTTGGTCGATGAGGAAACCCGCGAGCGTGTCGTAATCGCCGTTCGGGTCGAACTCTAGCTTGAGCTTCGCGGCGATGGTCTCGATGTGCGTTCCGCCCTGCAGTTGGAACTTGCCTTCGCCCAAGTCGACGATGTCCTCTACTTCATCCTCGTCGGTCTCGTCGTAGATCTCGCCGGTGATCTCCTCGATGATGTCCTCGAGGGTGACCACGCCGGAGGTGCCGCCGAACTCGTCGACGACGACGGCCATGTGGTTCTTGCGCTGGCGCATCTCGCGCAGGAGGCTGAGTACGGAGAGCGTCTCAGGCACGTACTGGACGGCAGTCATGAGGTCGCTGACCTTGGTGGTGGCGAGGGCCTCCAGTTGGCCGAGGTAAGGGAGCAGGTCGCGGGCGTAGATCATGCCCTTGATGTCGTCGACGCCCTCGCCGTAAACGGGGAGGCGGCTGTAGCCGTGCTCGGTGACGAGGGCCTGGAGCTCCTTGAGCCCCGCGTCGCCGCTGATGCCGACCACGTCAACGCGCGGGGTCATGACTTCGCGGACGACCGTCTCTTCGAGGTCTATGACGCCCTTGATCATGGCTTGCTCTTGCGCCTCGATGACGCCGGATTCCTCCGCGCTCTGCAGCATGTGCCGCAGCTCGACTTCCGACATGAGGGCGGCGCGCGTCGGCTCGATGCGGAAGACGCGCAGGAACTGCCCGGTCAACCAGTTGAACGCCAACCCGAGCGGGTAGAGCACGATCGAGAGGGCGTACACGGGCCGCAGCACGAACTTCGTGACGCGCACCGGGTCGTGCGCGGCGATGGACTTCGGCGCCAACTCGCAGAACAAGAGGATGACGATAGAAGCGACGGTGATGGCCAACGCCACGGCGCCAACCTGGCCGATGCCCATGGCGCTGGCGTTCAGCAGGAAGAAGTCGAGGACGAGGGCAGCGATGGCGGCGTTGACGGCCGTGTTGCCGATGAGCAGGGTGGTTATGAAGCGGGCGGGGTTGCGCTCTAGGAGCGCCGTCGCGCCGGTCGGCACGTCGCCTTCCTCACGCAAGCGCCTGAGCTTCCAGTCGCCCGCCATCGTGAGCGCCGTGTGCGCGGTCGAGAGGAAAGCGGAGGCCGCGAGCAGCAGCACGAGCCCGACGATCTGCAGCGCGGTTACGCCCGCCGCGCCAGTCGCGGGCGCCTGCGCCATGACGACGCTAGAGAGGGTTAAGACTAAGAGGAGGGGTAAGCCGCGCCGTAAGCGCGATGATCGTTCCGGAGGGTTGTCTTCCATCGGTTCCGGGGATTGTAGCACGGCCAAGCCGACCAGCAGAACGCAGCGGACGACCGTTGTAAGTGCGCGGTATGCTCCGCCAGAGTGATGGCAACCATAGTCGTTGAAGGTCCCATCGGTGTTGGCAAGACGAGCCTAGCGCGCTACCTAGCGGACGATCTGGGGGCGCGGCTACTGGTCGAGGTGGTCGAGGAGAACCCGTTTCTCGCGCACTTCTACGAGGAGCCGGCGCGTTACGCGTTTCAGACGGAGACGTTCTTCCTCCTGTCGCGCTTCAGGCAGCATTCGGAGTTGGCGCAGGCGCCGCTCTTTCAGACGCACACGGTAGCCGATTACGTGTTCGACAAGACGTTCCTGTTCGCGTCGTTGACGCTTACCGGTGACGAGTTCGAGCTGTACCGCGAGCTGTTCGAGCAGCTCAGGTCGCGTCTCCCCCTCCCGGATCTGGTGGTGTACTTGCGGGCGCAGCCGGAAGTGCTGCTCGAGCGCATCGCCAAGCGCGGCAGGCCGTTCGAGACGGAGATAGCCGCCGATTACCTAGAGCGCATAACTGCCGCGTACGACGAGTTCTTCAGCCGCTGGCACACTCCCGTCAAGGTCATCGACGCCGGGGCCATAGATTTCGTCGGCAACGAGGACGAGCGGCTGGAACTGCTAACGCAGATCCGCACGTGGGCGGGCGCGAGATGAACGCGGGTGGGGTTTACGTGGCCGTGGCAGGCAACATCGGCGCGGGAAAGTCGAGCCTCACGCGGGTGTTGTCGCAGCGCTACCACTTGGCGCCCGTTTACGAGGCGGTGGACGAGAACCCGTACCTCGAGGACTTCTACGCCGACATGCCGCGGTACGCCTTTCACTCGCAAGTCTTCTTCCTGGCGGCGCGCCTCAAGCAGCACCTGCGCGAGGTCAACCCTGGCAGGCGCGTCATCCAGGACCGCACCGTTTACGAGGATGCCGCCATCTTCGCGCGGCTCCTCCACGACGACGGCGTGATGGACGACCGCGACCACACTTCTTACCGCACCCTCTACTACGCGGTGCTGGCGGCGTTACGGCCGCCCGACTTGCTCATCTACTTGCGCGCAGACCTCGGCACGCTCAAGCGCCACATCGCGCAGCGCGGCAGGCATTACGAGGCGAACATCGACGACGGCTACCTGCAACGCCTCAACGACCTGTACGAGGGCTGGATCGAGGACTACACGCTCTCGCCGGTAGTGGTCGTGCCTGGCGACGACCTCGATTTCGTGAACGACCAAGCGGACCTGCGCAAGGTCCTCGACTTGCTCGAGCGCCATGGACTGACGGCGCCCGTCGTCGGTTAGTTGGGCTTTTATGAGCCGCGAAGCCGAGGAGCTTGCCAAGGACGCCAGCGGACCCGGGCCGCTCGCATTGGGTGAGTTGCTCGCCACGGCGCGGTCCCTCGCTCCTGAGTTGTTCCCGGTGAACACGGCGGAAAGTGACACCAGACAGACCAGTCAATACACCACGCGTGTTACCGGCGTTGCCCAAGACCACCAGCGAGTAAAGCCAGGCGACCTGTTCGTGGCGCGCCGTGGCGCCAAGTTCGACGCCCACGCTTTCCTGGGCGCCGCGGTTGCCGCCGGCGCAGTAGCCCTGATCGGGGAGACGCCCCAAACCGCCGACCTTGGCGCCCCGTACTTGACGGTGCCCGACGCTCGGCGCGCCCTGCCGTTCCTAGCCGCCGCGTTCGAACGGCAACCGTCAAGCAAGCTGCGCGTGCTTGGCGTTACCGGGACGGACGGCAAGACCACGACGAGCTACCTCCTCCAGTGGCTGCTCCTCGGTAACCACCAAGCTGCCCTTCTCAGCACGGCTGGCATGGCCATCGGCACTACTCCGCTCGCTCCACTCGCCGGGCACTTCACGACCCCTGAGGCGAGCGAGGTGCAGGCGCTACTTGGCCGCTTCCTGCGCGCTGGCGCCAGCCACGTGGTGCTGGAATCCAGCTCGCACGGCTTCTCATTGCACCGGCTCGACGCGGTCGAGTACGCGGTCGGCGTGTTCACGAACCTTACGCCCGAGCACCTCGACCACCACGGCAACATGGCCGAGTACCGCGAAGCGAAGGCCACGCTCTTGCGACGCGCGGCGCGCGGCGTCGTCAACCTCGACGACGAGCACGCCAGCTACTTCCTGGCTGCCAGCCACGAGCCAGTCACTTACGGCGCGGCCGCAGGCGCGGACGTTCGGGTAGGGAACGTCATGCAAACGCCAGGCGGGCTGGTGTTCGACCTGCGCGCGTTCGATGAGGCGTTCACCGTGAACCTGCCGCTGGTCGGCGCCTTCAACGCCTGGAACGCGGCTGCCGCCGTTGCCGCCGCTGGCCTCGAGGGCGTGCCCGCTGGCGTCGCGGCCCTGCGTCTCGCCAGCTTCCCGGGCGTGCCCGGCCGCATGCAGCTCATCCAGGCGGAGCCGGTGACCGTCATCGTCGACTTCGCGCACACCGCCCCTGCCCTCACCAAGGCGTTGAGCGCCGTGCGGCGTGAGGGCGCCCGCACCATCGTGGTCGTTGGCGCAGCAGGCGAGCGCGACCCAGGCAAACGCGCGCCGCTCGGCCACGCCGCCGTAACGGGCGCAGAGCTGGCCGTGTTCACCGAGGAGGACTCGCGTTCGGAGAGCACGGAGGAGATCTTGGCGCAGATGGCGCAGGGCGCCGCCGCCGCCGGAGCCCGCGAGGGCGCCGATTACCTGCTCGAGCCGGATCGTTCGGCGGCCATTCGGTTGGCGTTGCGGCACGCGCGGCCAGGCGATGTGGTGCTGCTGGCCGGCAAGGGTCACGAGCGCACCCTTGAACGGGCCACGGAGACGCTCCCGTGGGACGAGGCCGCCGAGGCGCGCGCTGCGCTCGCCGAGTAGGTTCTGCCGCATGCAGCGGCGACATTCGCTAGAGTTGAACGCATGACCGTTCGCCGCGCACCTTGCCTACCGAGCCTCACATGACCAGCCCGTTGCAGTTGATCCTCGCCAAGCGCGCAGGCGGCGAGCATTCGGCAGCGGAGCTCAAGGAGTTCCTCGACGGTTACGTGGCTGGCGCCGTGCCGGATTACCAGGTGGCGGCGTGGTTGATGGCAGTCTGCTGGCGCGGCATGACGCAGCAGGAGACGGCGGACCTCACGCAGGCCATGGCTCACTCGGGTGACGTGCTCGACCTAGCCGACCTGCCTAACACGGTGGATAAGCACTCCACCGGCGGCGTTGGCGACAAGACGACGCTCGTCCTCGCGCCCCTACTGGCCGCCATGGGTGGCACGGTGGCCAAGATGAGCGGGCGCGGCCTTGGGCACACGGGCGGCACGGTAGACAAGCTCGAGAGCATTCCCGGCTTCCGCGCCTCACTCAGCGACGAGGAGTTCCTGGCGGTCGCGCACGGCGTTGGCGTGGTGGTTACGGGTCAATCGAAGGACCTAGCGCCAGCGGACGGGCTTCTCTACGCGCTGCGCGACGCCACGGGCACGGTCGAGTCCCTCCCCCTGATCGCCAGCAGCGTGATGAGCAAGAAGCTCGCTGGCGGGGCCAAGTCGATCGTGCTCGACGTGAAGGTCGGCAGTGGCGCCTTCATGAAGACAGTGGCGGACGCGCGCGCGCTGGCGGAAGCCATGGTTAGCATCGGTCGCCTCAACGGGCGCAACGTGCACGCCGTGCTCTCCAGCATGGCTCAGCCGCTCGGGCACATGGTCGGCAACGCCATGGAGGTCACGGAGGCCATCGGCTGCCTGCGCGGTGAGGGGCCAGCTGACCTGCTCGAGCTCTGCCTCGTTCTCGCCCAGGAAGTGCTCGAGGCTGCCGGTTTGCCTGCCGGCCGTGAGGAGCTGCTCGCCGCCATCGGCAGTGGCCGCGCCATGGAGCGTTTCGAGGCTTGGATCGGTGCTCAGGGCGGCGATCTGCGCAGCCTCGACCACCTGGAGAGGGCGTCAGACCAGTGGCTGCTGCGCGCGCCGCGCTCCGGGACCGTTGCCGTTGTAGACGCCCTCGCCGTTGGTCGCGCCGCTGGCCTGCTCGGTGGCGGCCGCAGCCGCAAAGGCGACGCAATAGATGTTGGTGTCGGCGTCGAACTCCACGCCAAGGTGGGCGACGAGGTCGCCGCTGGCGAAGTCCTCGCCACGTTGTGGCACCGAGGCGGCCGGGGTCTAGGCGCGGCGCAGGAGCAAGTGACCAGCGCTTACGGAATTGCCAACGCGGCCGAGCCGGAGCCCCTCATCGTCTTGCGGGGGATCGGCGCGACCGCCTGAAGGCAACCACGCCGACTCAGGAACTGAGCAGTTCGTGCAGTGCTCATTGACAGGCGACCCGCGGTCTGCTAACTTCCTGTGCGGAAGCCAAGGCTTCCCTACCCCGAGTCCTTGAGTTCGGGGTTGTGAGGAGGTGAGCGACATTGAGTAACCGTCTTCTAGGGTCCTGCTGTGGGGCGGCGCCTGTCGCCTGCTACCTCGCTGCGCACCGCGCTTAAGCACCGGTGCCCGCCTGAAGCCAGGCAAGCGCCGCCTCGCGGCCGACCCCATACCAAACTGCAACTAAACCCGCTTGGCACGTGAGTTCCGCTCACTGCGCTCGGGGCTGGCGCAACCGCCACTGCCCTGGCGCCAGCATAAGGAGCCGACATGGTCATGAGTCACGGCACTAACCACAGCGAGAACCTAGGTCACGGGCGAACAAGCTGACCAACGCGAGAACGCGTTCGCCCGAGCACACTGCACACAGCCCTCTGGAGGGCAAACAGAATGTTCGAGCAGCAATCCACTATCCGAGCAGCACAGGGACGCGTAACCGACCTACGCCACCGCGCCCAACATCACGCGGTCGTCAAGGCGATCCTCACGGAACGCCGCCAACGCCTCAAAGAAGCAGCGCTACTGGCACTACGCTCAGACCTGGCGGACATGGAAACCCGTGCCGCCACCGCCTGGCACCTCCTGATCGGCCACGTGCGCGATGCCTAAACGCCAAGCCCCGGCCCTGCACCAGGCACGCTCCTGGTGCGGGGCCGGTTATCGTCGGCAACAACTCAACGCCAGGAGGACGTAGTTGCCACGCCTAGCGCCGACAGACATCGCCGTCACCGAGTACATAAACAGTGTCGAGAACCTTGGCCGCCGAGAAGACGCCATCACGTTGCTCGAGTTGTTCGAGCGCATCACGGGCTTTGAGGCGCGCATGTGGGGTCCGAGCATCATCGGGTTCGGGAGTTACCACTACCGTTACGCCAGCGGACACGAGGGTGATGCCCCACTCGCGGCCTTCGCGCCGCGCAAGGCCAACATGGTCGTTTACCTGACGCCCGGCTTGGCGGAAAGCGCCTCGCAGCTGGCGTCTTTGGGCAAACACAGGGCAAGCAAGGGCTGCCTTTACCTTGGGCGTCTCTCCTCCATCGACCTTGACGTGCTGGCCGACTTGGTCGTTACCTCCAAAGAGTTCGCTCTCGAGCAGTACCCCAATGGCGCGTAAGCCGCCCGCACGGTCCTTCGCGGACGCGCCGCGGCACGAGGGCGCCCGCTTCGAGGGCGTGCAGCAAGGCGAGCTCGACCTCGAGGGCGCCATCGTCTCCGGCTGCGAGTTCGTGCGTTGCGACCTCACCGAGGCGTCGTTCAAGGGCACGCAGTTCACCGACTGCAAGTTCGACGGCTGCGAGTTGGGGCTCATCGACCTAGAGGGCGCCGTACTGAGCAACCTGACCTTCGACACGTGCCGCTTGACTGGCGTGCGCTTCGAGCTGATAAGTCAACTACCGCTCCTGCCAGAGGTGCGCTTCAGCGGCTGCGACCTCAGTTTCTGCTCGTTCCGCGGGCTGGACCTAAAGCTGTGCACGGTGATCGGCAGCAGGTTGTGGGAGTCGGAGTTCGTTGGCTGCGACCTAACAGGCGTCGATTTCAGCGGCAGCGACCTCGCGCGCTGCAGCTTCAACAAGAACGACCTGGCGGGGGCCGACCTGCGCAGCGCCCGCAATTACATCTTCTCTCCCGTTTCGAACAACGTGCGTGGCCTACGCGTTGCGCTGCCTGAGGCCGTAGGCCTGCTTCACGCGTTGGCAGTGGAGCTGGAGTGAAGGCGGCTGAGCCGGTCCGATTCGCCATCGGTACGAGCGCGCTCGGCAGCCTGCTCGTGGCCACGACAGCGAAGGGTGTGTGCGCCGTTGGCCTGGCCGACGACGAGCACCAACTGGTCGAGCAGTTGAAGCGCGATTTCCCAGCGGCGACGCCTGCCGGCGCGATGCCCGAGCTGACCGCCGTGCTCAAGCTCCTGGAGCACCCCGAGGCCCAACCGGACTTGACGCTCGACCTGCACGGCACCGAGTTCCAACGGCAGGTCTGGCGGGCGCTGATGGAGGTGCCTCCCGGGGCAACCGTCAGCTATTCGGAGCTGGCCGAGCGAGTGGCGGGGCCAACGGCGGTGAGGGCCGTTGCTGCTGCTTGCGGCGCGAACCCGGTAGCGGTGCTGGTGCCGTGCCACCGCGCCGTAGCCAAGGACGGCGCGTTGACGGGCTACCGCTGGGGAGTCGACCGCAAACGCGCCTTGCTGGAGCGCGAGCGGCTTGCCACGGGCGGCGATGTGCAGGCTACGTTGCCGGGCTTCTAGCCCGCTAGCGTCACGCGTAATGGAGCGACCAGGCGATACGCTGCCACGGTGCGTCATCTAGCCTTCGTCCCAGCCTCCACACGCCGCTTACTTAGCAACGACCCCGGCAGCACCTTCCGCAGGCGGCAACGCGCGAAGCCGCAGCACGAAGACGGCAGCGTGCTAGCCCACGCCCGGAGCCTCGTATTGCAGTATGGGTGGAACTCCACTGCCCACCAGGCGCTTGACGTGCGGTTGCGGCATTGGTTCAGCGCGGCTGGCGACGCCATGGTGGCGTACACCACCTTCGCTGGCGTGAGGGTCGTGGCGGGCGCCCCGGTAGCGGCACCTGAGCGCCTGGCGGCGGTGGCGGCCGAGTTCGAGTCCAACGCCAGCGCCGCTGGCCAAGTGGTCTGCTACTTCGCGGCAGAGGAGCGCTTGCGCAGCGCTGGTGGGTACGGCGCGCACATCATCGGGGCGCAGCCGACGTGGACGCCGGCGTCGTGGGCAGCGCGCTTCGACGGCAGCGCTTCCCTGCGGGCGCAACGCAACCGCGCAGCCAACAAGGGCGTAAGTGTTCGCGAGTCGCCGAGCGCAGATGAGTTGGGCGCCGACATAGCAAGCTGCTTCGGGGCGTGGCGCAAGAGCAAGCGCTTGCCGCCACTCGGGTTCCTGGCTCAGACCGGTCCACAGGCGCTATGTAGCGAGGCGCAGTACGACAAGCGCCTGTTCGTCGCCCGCCTGGGCTTGGCGGCGCCTGAGCAGAAGGTGGTCGGCTACCTAACCGCTTCGCCGATCGCGGAGCGCCAGGGGTGGCTGATCGATAAGGTCGTGCGCAGCCCCCACGCGCCGAACGGCACCACTGAGTTGTTGTTGGACGTGGCCGTTAGGGAGTTGGGGGCGACCGCCACGCACATCACCCTCGGCCTCGCGCCGCTCGCGGCTGGCAATGCCGGCGTTCGGAAGGCCGAGCTCGAACCGGCGTGGCTACGCACCGCCGAGTGGGTGGCACGCACATGGTGCGGCGCCTTCTACGACTTCAGGGGGCTTTACGAGTTCAAGCGCAAGTTCCAACCCGACATGTGGGAGCCCGTCTACCTGCTGGCTCCCCAGCGCCGGGTTGGGTTCAGGGACTGCGTGGCGGTTGCCGCGGCGTTCTTGCCAGCAGGAACCTTTAGCTACCAAGCGAGATAGGCTACGCAGTCAATGTGAGAGCGTCTCATGCACCTCGGTGCAGAATGAGAGTCAGCACTAACTGGTGACCGAGTTCCAACCGGAGCGGGCCAGCAGCAACGAAGGGACGAGATGACCACAATGAGACTTCCCCGCAGATTGATCCTGATTACGGCAGTAGTTGCCATGACGCTCGCAGCCTGCGTGCCCGGAGCGGTGCCTGGGCTTAGGTTCATTGACGGCCAGACGTGGAGCGCCCGGTTCGACGTCGAGGTTCGCCCCGCTGGCCTGGCGACGATCCGGCTGCCAGTTGACCTCGCATTGACCTTCAGCCAACAACTCAACCAAGTGACCGCCAACGCCACCCTGCAGTACGACGCCGGCATCTTCCGCCTGCAAAGCCCCAGCATCATCGAACTCAACGGCCGCCTTGGCCTGGACGATCACCTGAACCTAGAGAGCAGCTCCAACGTCCTGACGTTCGAAGGCAACTTCGTGGGCGACAAGCTGGTGGGAACCGTAGCCATTGCGGGCGTGGTGCCCGTGAGCAACGTGACGTTCACGCGGGCTCGGTGAGTTAAGCACCGACGACAAGTGAGTTGTGGGCCAACGACTCTAGAGCGTTGGCCCACGATGGGCTCGGCTAGGTTTCCTAGGCTTGGTCTGCGCTTAGCTGCGGTGATTGGCGTGAGAGTCGGGTGTTTGGGCATCTGGCGACTGGCGGGATGAGAGGCCGTGTTCCTTGGAGGATGTTTCTGCACGTTACTGACGGAGCAATCGCCAATAGTCGGCTCGTCCGGTCACCTTCCGTTCGTTCTCTAGACACTTACCCAGATTAGGTCCCGCCGAAGCGCGGGAGCCGGACTCAATCTCAAAGGTTTGTGTTTGGCTCAAGTAGAAATGGCTTCCGATAGCGCTTGACCAGGGGATGGCCATGTCAATCGGCGAATGCCTAGACTTATTGGTCCAGTCCTCTGATGCCAGTCAAGTGCTGGCAAAACACGGGTAGCCCGGCATTGAAGTCATCTGCAATCAAGGTGTACGCCTTCCAGATGCTTTCCAAGGATGTAACCCAAATGTAACCCTCCATCCGGCACGATAAAAGCCCCTTGAGGGAATACATTTCGCGGAGGCAAGTCATGAAGCGCCGGATACCATTCGTAAACATAATCGCCGCCGATGAGTCGTACCACAAGCTGGTGCAACACGCCTTAGATCACATTGAGGCGGAGACATCTGCAATGACCAACCCAAATACTGCCCATCTCCTGCTAGATTTTCCGATGACCTGGGCCATTGGGAAGTTGACCGAAATGAACAGCCAGGATCGAGCCAGAACCCTTGTCGTTACGCAAGGCACGCATTCTGCATATATGGACCTAATGGCAAGTTTCCACGTGAGCGGTGTAGTCGGGCCGAACGACTTACGTGCATTGATAGCTGGAATATACGCTGCCGCTTCGTCACTCAAGACTTATCAATGGAGATCTGGACTTACTTACATGGAGTTACGAGTTACGCGACTGATACTTCAGGGACTCGATACTCCTTCGA
Organism: Trueperaceae bacterium; assembly: GCA_035703635.1. Taxonomy (GTDB): domain Bacteria; phylum Deinococcota; class Deinococci; order Deinococcales; family Trueperaceae; genus JAAYYF01. The sequence continues at coordinate 38,779 of DASSXV010000074.1, forward strand.
GCGCCGAGACGCTGCGAATCTCCCAGAAGACAATAAACGCCCACATTTCCAACATTCTCAGCAAACTCGGGCTAGACTCCCGAACCCAATACATTGCTGCGCTAGTAAGACATCATCCCGACCAGTCTTAGCGCTCCGTGACATTCGAGATGGGGGCAACCAGCGGGCTGCCTCCAACTTCATTCTCATTCGGGATCTGTCGCCGCCTAGAAGGGATGAATCGCCCGCATCCGGATAGAAGGGTGGACCCATTCCCCCTACTTTGTAAGGCCGGCCTTCACGATTCGAGATACCATTAGGAGTTACAGCGCGGAACTCGAGTCCGTCAGGTTCAGGTCAGTTCCGGTATTCAAGAGTCAAGAGGCCGCCATCAAAAGCGAGCGTGTTTGGCCTCCGTACTATTGCTCAAGTGGCCGAATCATAGTCACACTTGGCCGTGATTACCCGAGGGGGACCTAAGAAGAACGGCCCAAAACAAAATCGGCTCGAACCCCGTCGGGTTCGAGCCGTCTAATTCGACAATTCAGCCAAATCGGCTGATTTACCGCTGCGAGAAGAGTACACCTGCGGAGCCGATAATTGGCATACTGACAATGATGGCAAAAACTACTGCTGCGAAGATGCGCTTACCAGTGTTCTTCATCCCAAATCCCATCCTTCCGAAGTCCGCCACACTTGGCGTCTAGCGCTGCGTACAGCCTCCCGAGCATTTGTACGCAACTGCCGGGAGCTAGTGTCCCAGCCAGGCGCACCACTGGCGCGCCTCTCAAAAATCTGAAGGGATTTGTCGCTGTGGAGCTCGAACTCCCGACTCCTCCCAGCCTCTTCCAACACGCACCGCTCCCACGATGCGAGTCGATCCTGATCTCCCAATCAAGGCGACTGACAAGACCTTAGCAAGGCCGACGACATTATGCAAGACCTGCCCGCTCAATGTTACAACCCCGGATACCACATATATGCGGCCCGACCGGGTGTAGCGCTACGAATACCGTGAGTTGGCAAGGTCGCCGTCCCGTCGTATATAGTCACAGCAATGCTCCGCTGGCAAACCTTCATGCCTTTCCAGGAAGCGGCGTCTTAGCCGTGGTTCCGATTCCTGGGGCACTAAGGAGCCGGGTTGACGAACTCGTTTCCTCTAGATTTCCTGGCGTACGCCTGGAAAGCGAAGTGCAGGGGTGGGCGTTCCTCGAGCAGTTCGAGAATGGAATTGAGGCCTACCTTGCAATTCCAGAACCTACCGCAAGAGATGATCGCTGGGTCGGAGTTTGCTATTTCCAAGCATTGCGCGATATGGACGCCCTTGAAGCTCTCTATCGGGCTGTAGACCGCGGGGAAGAAGGGGCACGCGTCTATCTGGGACACGTGCTCCCCTTCGTTGAACGACGTGAGGACGCCCAGTCCGAGATGGCTCGGGTTGACCTAAGCAGACTGAATAATTACGACACCGCTCTCTTTTACCGAATCCTTAGTATCAGCGAAGAGACCAGCGGAAACCTACGCGAAGCTTTGAAGGCTGCAGAAATTGCCTGGCGTCGAATCCAGGGCGTACCTGAATACAACGTCCTGGCGCCGTCAATCCTCGTTCAACTGGCGGTGCTGTATGGCCGTATTGGGCGGTCACAACGCGCATTGTGGTTTCTTGAGCGAAGCCTAGTTGGAACTTCTGGAGCCGAACAAGCCAAAGTTAAGCTACGACGCGCGGCTGTGTTGATCAACCTAGGGCGTCATCGTGAAGCTCATGTTGACTTAGATTCATTTGACTTGGAAAGTGCTCCAGCTACTTTTCAAGCTGAACGGAACTGGCTACTGGGAGAAATTGCGTGGGCCAGTAGCAGCATGGGCTTAGCAATAAAACGCTACTTGGCCGCCATTGATATTGCCACCGAACTCCAGTTCAACTACGAGGAGTTCCTCTGCCGCTTGCCGTTGGTGTGCATCTTGGGTTCCCGCGGTGATCACGCGGAGGCGTACGACCACCTCATGCGCGCGCAAACGCTCATTTCCGATAAGTCGGATAGGCTCACGTTTCGCTTCCGCGAGGTGCTCCTCAACTTCTGGACCAAGCGTTACACCGTCAGCCACGCCATTCAGGAGTTCGAGGGACTAATGCAGGCCTTCGGCGAGATGGGTCTGCTGCAGGAGCAGGCGGCGGTTCAGCTGCACTACGCGGACCTCCTAAGGATCAGCGGTCGGGATGGCTGGCAACGGCAACTAGATGAACTTCAGGCCCTCAGCGTTTCGCTCCAGAACCAAGCGCTGCTCGCTAGGGAGTGGACGCTGCTGCCCGAGCTGCACCACATTGCGTTCCGTACGCACCCGCGCATTGCAGGCACGGCCGTCGAGGTTCTCGAGATCTTCACCATGGGTGACGAGCGCATGCTGCTGGACGACAAGCCGGTGCACATTCCGCTCAGGCGCGGCGTGGAGCTCATGGCGTACTTCCTTGAGTACAGGGCCGTGTCGTTGAAGAAGGTCCTGCTAGACGTCTTCCCCGACGAGAAACCCTCGGCGGCCAAGTCTTACTTCCACCAGTTCCGCCACCAGCTGCGTGAGTCGCTTAACGGTGTAGAGATCGAGTACGACTCTGAATCGAAGCTCTACCGCTTGAAGAGCGAGATCGACGTGCTGTGGGACGTAAGTGAACTGCGTGCAGGACGCGTTATGGGTGAGACGGGCATCTTCCTCCCATCGTCTGGCAACGAGTGGGCGTACTTGCTTGACCAAGATCTCGACAAGTTCCGCTCGGGGCTCTAAACACTGCCTGGCACGTGCGAACGTCACAGCGGCGCGTCAGCTGGTTCTGGCATCATGGCCGTGCATGAGGCCCCCGCCATGCTCCTGTCAGAATCCCGTCATGTGTGCTTTGTAGGCTAGGGGCGTGGACTTGAGGTAACACTCCCATTACCTCCTCCCATCCTCTTCCGAACGGAACCCCGCGCCTCCCACGCGGGGTTCGACCATTTAATGACGTGCAGCACGGCGCAAACTGCTCGTCTGGGCCGGGTTCTCGCCCCTCCATGTGCCAGCGTGTAAGAAACTTGTAAGTCCCACTGCGTAACCTAGAGCCGTGGACTTGAGGTAACACTCCCATTACCTCCTCCCATCCTCTTCCGAACTGAGCCCCGCGCCTCCCACGCGGGGTTCGCCCTTTCTCCCCTGTCCAAGCGCCGCGTGCGCTCGCCACGTTGGGCAACGGCCAAACGTGCCCTGGCACCTTGCAATTTGGGGTCCTGGTGTGGTGTAATGAACACTTGTCGCAAGACACCACTTCAGGAGGAACCCCCTTACATGGATGAGAAAGTAAACCCCGCCGCGGGGAGCCCTGCCCCAGGCACCGTCCCAGCCCAGGAAGAAAGCCCTAACCAGGTCGCAGCCGCGAACGCCGAACAGGGAGTAGGCACGCAGGCTGACAACGAAACGAACATTTCCCCTGATTTGGCTACTTCCGAACCGGCTGCAACCCCCACGCCAAGCGCCGTCCAGGCCAGCGCCGCTCCGGCCCGCGCCCAGGACGACGAGATCAGCATGGAAGACGTGCTCGCCGCCAGCGATGAAATGCTGGCCCGCAAGCCCGTTCACCGTGGCATGATCACCACTGGTCAGGTCATCATGCTCGCTCAGGAAGGCATCGTCGTTGACGTCGGCGCCAAGATCGAGGGCATGCTCCCCTACAACCAGCTCTTCGAGCACGAGTCCAACGCCGAAGAGGCCGCCAAGTACTTCAAGCCTGGTGACGACATCCAGGTCTACGTCGTGCGGTCCGACATCCCCAACAGCACCATCACGCTTTCCAAGAAGCGCGCTGATCAAGAACGCGCCTGGAACCTCCTTCAAGACATCCACGACAACGGCAAGCCCGTTGAAGTAGAGATCGTCGAGAAGGTCCGCGGCGGCCTCGTTGCCAGCCTCGGCGTGCGCGCGTTCCTGCCCGCCAGCCAGGTGGACATTCGCCGCGTCAACGACCTGGCGCCGTACGTCGGCCGCCGCATGAAGGTCAAGATCATCGAGCTGAACAGGCGCCGCAACCGCGTCATCATCTCGCGCCGCAGCATCCTCGAGGACGAGATCTCTCACCTCAAGGACGACACCCTCAAGAAGCTCGAGCCAGGCGCCCGCCTCGAAGGCGAAGTCGTCGAGATCACCGATTTCGGCGTGTTCGTCAACCTGGGCGGCGTAGACGGCCTCGTGCACCGCTCGGAACTCACGCACGGCCGCTTCAGCCACCCGCGTGACGTCGTCAAGCTCGGCGACATGGTCAAGGTCGAAGTCCTCGACATGGACCTCGAGCGCGAGCGCATCAACCTCTCCATGAAGAAGCTCGTCTCGGATCCCTGGGAGAACGTTCTCGCCCACTACAGCATCGGGCAGCGCGTCTCGGGCACCGTCACGAACCTCACGCCGTTCGGCGCCTTCGTCGAGATCCAGCCCGGCCTCGAAGGCCTCATCCACGTCAGTGAGATGAGCTGGACCAAGCGCATCCGCCACCCGAAGGAAGCCCTTTCGGAAGGCGAGCAGGTCGAGGCGATGATCCTCAAGATCGACATGCAGCAACAGCGCATCTCGCTAGGTCTACGTCAGACCCAGCCTGATCCCTGGAGCAGCCTGCCGGACCGTTACCCGCCCGGCACCGAAGTCACCGGCCCCATCACGGGCATCACCGACTTCGGCGTGTTCATGGAGATCGAAGAAGGCATCGAAGGCCTGGTGCACATCTCCGAGCTCTCCCACGACCACATCGAGAACATCGCCGAGCACTTCAAGAAGGGTGACGAAGTCACCGCGGTCATCCTCAACATCGACCCCGTCGAGCAGCGCGCCAGCCTCTCCCGCAAGCGCATGCTGCCCTTCACCCCAGAGAACGCCGCCGAGTTCGGAGGCAACGCCCCAGCAGGCGGCGCCGCCAGGGCCGGAGGCTACGCGCAGCCAGGCGGCGCAGCCGCAGGAGGCAACCGCGGCCGCCGTGGTCGCCGCAGCCGCGACATCGACTACGACTACAGCTACGTCACCGATGCGGCAAGCAGCAAGACGACCACCAAGCTCGGCGACGTCTACGCCGACCTCTTCGCGCAGTTCGGGCTTGGCGACACCAAGGCCGAGACCGAAGCCCCCAAGGAAGTCGCCGCTAAGGCCCCAGCCAAGTCCGAGCCGGCCGTCAAGGCCGAGAAGCCGGCCCCAGCCGTCAAGGCGCAGTCCGACGAACCCGTCGACCCCAACGCCATCGACGCCGCGGAAGCCGCCGCCCTCCTCACCGCCGCGTTCCGCCAAGGCAAGCGCCCAGGCGCAGCGGCAGACGAGGCGGCAGACGCAGTGGCCGATTACGCCGACGCCAACCACGACACCGTAGAAGAAACGCACACCGCGGACGCCGACTACGGGTCAGACGACGACGACACCCAGGCCTAAACAACGCTGGCGCCGAGCGCCAAGCAACTAGCAACCAACAGCCCCGCGCCGCAAGCAGGCGCGGGGCTGTTCTAGTTGCACCCCACCGCTACGCAACCGCGCGCTCCACGCTGATAGCGTGACCAGATATGACCAGCGCCGCCCGGGTACCCCTCTCAGTCCTCGACCTCGCCCACATCTCCAGCGGCGTCGACTCGCATAGCACCCTCCTAAACACCGTCACCCTCGCCCGCCACGCAGAAGCCCTTGGCTACCGGCGCGTGTGGTACGCCGAACACCACGGCATGCGCAGCATCGCCAGCTCCGCACCAGAAGTGCTCATCGCCAACACCGCCGCGGCCACCGACAGCATCCACGTGGGGTCAGGCGGCATCATGCTCCCCAACCACGCGCCCCTACGCATCGCCGAGGCGTTCCAGACCCTCGAGGCGCTCCACCCTGGCCGCATAGACTTAGGCATCGGCCGCGCGCCCGGCTCCGACCGCGCGGCCATGGCGGCCATGCGCCCGTTCGACGCCGAGCAGTTCCCCTCGCAACTACACGAGCTCTTCGCCCTCTCGCGCGGCGGCTTTCCGCCCGATCACGCGTTCCACACCGTCAGGGCAACACCAGCGGACGTCGACCTGCCGCCAGTGTGGCTCCTCGGGTCAAGCGGTGCAAGCGCCGCGTTCGCGGGTAGCCTCGGCCTCGGTTACGCGTTCGCTGGGCACTTCAGCGAGACCCCAGCCGCGCCAGCCATGAACGCCTACCGGGAGGCCTTCACGCCATCGGCAGCGTTCCCGGAACCGCACGCCATCCTCGCGCTCTCCGTCATCTGCGCACCAACGGACGAAGAAGCCGACTACCTCGCCGGTTCCCTCGACCTGGCCTGGCTGCGCATGCGGCGCAACGAGTTCGGGCCCGTGCCAACGCCCGAAGAAGCGGCCGCGTACGACTACGACGCCCACGAACGCGTCTTCGTGGAGCAGAACCGCCGCAAGCACGTGCTGGGGTCCCCCGCCACCGTCGTCCGCCGCCTTGCCGAACTACGAAAGGAGTCGGGCGCCAGCGAGATCATGCTCTCGACGATGGTCCACTCTCACGACGCGCGCATGCGCTCACTAGAACTGCTGGCGGCGGCCTGGTAGCGCAGCGCGCCAACCTGGCGGCGTCACATGCTGCGCAGGCGCTTGATGCGCTCCGCGAGAGAAGGGTGGGTGGAGAACAACCCACCCTCCCCACCGTTCGCCTGGTTCGCCTGCATGGCGGGGTTGACGATGAACAGGTGCTGTACACCCTCGCTAACCTGCATTCGCTGGCCAGAGTAGCTGCCGAGCCTCTCCAACGCCCGCGCCAAACCCTCCGGGTTGCGAGTGATGTACGCGCCCGTGGCGTCCGCCAAGAACTCGCGCCTGCGGCTGACTGCCAGTCGCAACAACATGCCTACGATCGGGCCAAGCACGAGCAGCACCACCAGCAGGACGAGCGCCAGACCCTGGCCCATGCCGCCACCCGAGTTGCCACCGCCGGAGCGGCCCGAGCGGCGCGAAGACCCGCCACCCACGCCCCCGAACATGCCCCACCGCAGCACGAGGTCGCGCAGCACAAGCAATGCGCCGAGGGTGGCAACCAGCATGGACATGAACCGGATGTCGTAGTTGCGCACGTGCGCCAGCTCGTGTGCCACCACGCCCTCGAGTTCCTGCCGCTCGAGGAGTTGCAGCAGGCCGGAGGTGACCGCGATCGAGGCGTGCTGCGGGTCGCGGCCGGTAGCGAAGGCGTTGGGAGCTGGCGAATCGATGACATACACCTTGGGCATCGGCACGCCAGCGCCGATGGCGACCGCCTCAGCCACGTTCACTAGGTAACGGTGCTCCTCGACGGTGGCCTCGCGTGCCCCGGACGCCGCCAAGGCTATCTGGTCGGAGAACCAGAAGCCAGCCACCGCCTGCCCGAAACCCACCAGCACCGCTACGGCCATGAAGAACACCGCCGCCGTAGGGTCCACCGCACGCGAAAGCAAGTAAGCGGCCGCAACGAGCAACGCGACCGTGAACAAGGCGAGCACCCAGGTGCTGCGCTTGTTGGAGGCCTGGTAGTCGATGAGGTTGATGCGCCGGCCAGAACCGGGGATGGTGAACTGATCGCCAAGAGAACGGATGCCAGCAACGGCGTCGGCTTTAACATCGCCCTTGACCGTCGGGCCGCCAGCGTTCGAGTCGATTGGCCGCATTGCGCCCACTTTACGGCACGCACAACGAGAGAGCGCCTAGCGTGCCGTGCCGCGTCAGTCCGAGCGCGCCTCCGCGCCGAGCAAGCGCGGCAGGTCGCCTACGCGCCCGACTACCGCGAACAGCGCCGTTGCCACCAGGAAGAAGAGCAGCGAGATGGCTGCCATCACCGGGCTGTAGCCGTAACGCAGGCTGTTGAAGATCTTGACGGGCAGGGTCTCGAACGTGAAGCCAACCGTCATGTAAGCGATGATGTACTCGTTCAAGGACAGCACGAACGCGAAGATGTAACCGGCAAGCACGTAAGGTCTTAGGTTAGGCCACACGACGGTGCGCGCCACCGTGCCGGGCGTGGCGCCCATGGTCACGGCGGCCTCGACGACCTCGCGGTTGAGGCTAGCGAACCCAAGGGTGATGGTGGCGAGGGGGAGGGTCACGAGGAACACGCCGTGCGACAACACCACGGAGTAAGGCTGCCCGAAGCTCCGCAGCACGATCCAAAGGACCAACGCACCGAGGGCGGTGACCACCGGCGGCAACGCGAACGGCGCGAGGCCCAACAGCATGACGGCGCGCGCCCAGCGCGTGCCCCACCGCCACACGGCGTAAGCCAACGGCAAGGCGATAGACACGGCGATCAGGCCAGCCAGCACCGCCACGATCAGGCTACGCACCGCAGGCGCTGACCAGTCAGACGAGGTGAAGAACTCCTCGTACCAGCGCAACGACACTCCCTGCGGCGGGAAGAACAGTACCTTCTTGGCGTTGAGCGACACGCCGGCGATGACGACGATGGGTAGCAGCAAGTAGAGCGCCACGAGCCCCATGAACGCGCGCCGCCACCAGACCCTCACGCTTCGCTCCTCTGGCGCTTGAGGCCGAAAGCCAGAATGGCGATGCTGACGGCCGCCCCCGCCGCCAACAGCACGACGGCAAGCGCCGCAGCCAGTGGCAGGTTCGACTTGAGGATGGCCTGGTCCGTGATCTGCACGGGCAGCGTCCACTGCGCGGGGCGCCCCAACGACTGCGGTATCACGTACGCGCCCAGCACGAAGATGAAGACGAGCGCCAGCCCCCCAGCGACGGCTCTGCGCAGCACGGGCACGACCACGGTCATGAATGCGCGCAGCGGCGACGCCCCCAACGTGGCGGCCGCCTCGACGAGCTCCGGGTTGAGGCGCGAGACGGGCGGGTAGAACGTGAGCACCGTGAGGGGCAACGCGATGAACACTAGAGCGAGGAGCACGGCCGCCAGGCCGGGGCTCCACGCTTGCGGTGACGGCAAGAGTCCAAGCCACACGAGGGCGTTCGACGCGCCGGAGGTGCGCGAGAGCATCAACGACCAGCTGAACGCCACGATGACCTCGGATAACGACAGCGAGGCAAGCACGAGAACGAGATACTTGACTTGCCGCCTGCGCGGCAGGCGGGCCAACAGATAAGTGAAAGGCAACCCGATCACGAGGCACACGAGCGCCGCGCCGCTGGCTATGGCGACAGTTACCCACAGCCGCTCCAGATAGAAGGGCTCGAGGGCCCGAGCGTAGTTGTCGAGCACGACCGCGGGTTCGAAGAACGCGGACTGCACCCTACGGAACAAGGAAACGGCGAGGATGACGACCAGCGGGCCGACGAACAGCACGAACAGCGCCAGCGCTGGCCAGGCAAGGAGTAGGTTAGGGCCAACGCCCCTTCTGCTGCTGGCGCCGTCAGGCGTCATGTCGTTAACACCACGGCTTTGCCAGGCGGCAACTCGAGCCACACCTCCGCGCCCTCGCGGACGCCGTGGCCCGTTACCACCGTCAGCTCCATGTCGCCAACGCGCACGTAACTCTCGACCAGGCGGCCAAGGTCACGCACGAACGTCACGCGGCCCTGAAGCGCCACGCCCGCAGGCGCCTGCGGGTGGAGGACCACGTCCTCAGGGCGGATGGACAACCATACGCTCCCGCCAGCGCCTGGCCGCACGGTGGCCGGCAGGCGCACGCCGAGCACGTTCACCTCGCTGGGGCCGGTGACGGTAGCTGGCAGCAGGTTGTTGGTGCCGATGAAGTCGGCCACGAAGCGGTTCACGGGCTGGCGGTAGATATCGAGCGGCGCACCCACCTGCTGCACGCGCCCGGCGCCCATGACGACGACCAGGTCAGCCATCGTTAGGGCCTCCTCCTGGTCGTGCGTGACGATGATGGTCGTTATCCCAAGCTCCCGCTGCAAGCGCCGTAGCTCGACCTGCATGGCGCTGCGCAGCTTGGCGTCCAGCGCAGACAACGGCTCGTCCAACAGGAACAGGCTCGGGTCGAGGGCGAGGGCGCGGGCCATGGCAACGCGCTGGCGTTGGCCGCCAGAGAGTTGGCTTACGCCCCTGGCGCCCATGCCAGGCAGGCGCACGAGCTCGAGGAGTTCCTGGGCGCGCGCCGTGCGCTCGGCTTTCGGCACCCCGCGAATGCGGAGCCCATACGCCACGTTCTCCACCACGTTCAGGTGCGGGAAGAGCGCGAAGGACTGGAACACCATGCCGATGTTGCGCTGGTGCGCAGGTAACGCCGTGAGGTCCTCGTCGCCGAGGTACACGCTGCCGCTCGAAGGCGTCTCTAACCCGGCGATGGTGCGTAGGAGGGTCGTCTTACCGCAGCCGGACGGGCCAAGAAAACAGATGAGCTTGCCGCCAGGCAGTTCTAGGTTGACGTCGTCGAGCGCAACGGTGCTACCGAACGCCTTCGACACTCCCCTGACCGCAAGCGCCCGCGCCGACCCCTCGCCAGCGGCTTGGGGTCGGCGCTGCGTGCCAGGGCGCGCCATGTTCAGCGGGTGACCCGCTCCGACCACACCTGGTTGATCCAGTCGCCGCGCTCCAGGTAGATGTCGTAGCGCGGGATGATCGGGGTGATGTCGGAAGAGACGCTAGCGAACTCCTCGTCCGTGAGGGTGAGGAACTCGCGCTGGACGGTCGGGGCGGTGCCCAGCTTGCGGGCGACCAGGTCCTGCACGGTCGGCTGCATGAACCAGTTGATGAACTCGAGTGCCTCTGGCAGCTTCGCGCTGGCGCGGCTAACGGCCCAGGCGCCGGAGTCGAGCACGCCGCCCTCGACCGGGAAGGTTGAGCGCACCGGGAAGCCCTCGGCTGCCGCCAACCCAGTGACGTCGTGGTAGTACTCCCCCATCGGGATCTCGCCAGACTGCAGCGCCTGCTGGAACTGGCCCTCGTCGCGGTACCAGAGCTGCACGTTCGGCGCTAGTTCGGCGAGCTTGTCTACTACTTGGAGGATGCCGTCCTCGGTGTCCAGAATGTCGGTACCGCCGAAGAAGGTGGTAGCCGTGATCTCGAGCAGGTACGAGTTGATGGGCAGCGCCAGCAGGCCTTCCTGATTGGGGTGATCGCCCCAGAGTTCAGACCACGAGGTCGGCGCGATTGGGAACACGTCGCTGTTCGTGACGAGCGTTATGTACCACGACACGGCGCCGACGCCGACGAGGCGGCCCTGACCGTCGTAGCTGAGGAGTTGCGGGCGCATGTAGGTGAGGTTCGGCAGGTCGGCCTCGGTGAGAGGCGCCCACAAGTCGGAGCCCATGCCGCGAGCCAGTGGTCCCAGGGCCATCATCGACACGTCGGCCGGCGTCTGCCCTGCGCGGGCGGCGGCCTCGAGTTGCACGAGCCAAGCCTCGCCGGTTGGTTCGGCGACCGACTCGACCGCGATGCCGGTGTCGGCGGTGAAGAGCGGGAAGACATGCTCGTCGAAGCTGTCCTTGAAGTAACCGCCGTACACGCCGATCTTCAGGGAGCGCGGCTGCGCAGCGGCCAACGAAGCCAGCGCTAACAGCGCGGCGAGACCGACGGTGAGGAGTGAACGTAGACGGATGCTCATCGATACCTCCGGTGGCGGCGGGGCCGCCAAGTGGCAACTAGGTGGGGTCTTGGCTACTCGCGCTTGCGCTAGTCAACGCCGCGGCGAGGCGCGCGGACCCCAGCTCGAGGTTGGCCGGCGCGTAGTGCGCGAACGAGAGGCGCAGGCGGTCGTGCTGCACGTCGCTTGTCGAGAAGGCCGCGCCAGGAGCGAATCTTACGCCGTTCGCCACCGCCTGTCGCAGCGTGGCGCCCGCGGTGTCGGCCACGCCGGGCACCCGCAACCAGATGAAGTACCCGCCACGCGGCTCCATGAACTCAGCCGTTGGCAGGTGGTGGCGCAACGCTGCGCTCAGCACGGCCGCGCGCTGCTCGAAGGCGGCGTTCAGCTTCGTTAGGTGCGCGTCGGCTGCTCCGCTGCGCAAGGCGTGCTCGACCAAGGCGCCGACGAGAGGGTTCATGCCGCCGCCGCTCTGCAGCAGCCCCGAGTTCTCGAAGCGCGCGATGACCTCCGGCGCGGCGACGAGCCAACCGAGCCGCAGCCCGGGTGCGAGGATCTTCGAGAAGGAGTTGAGGGCAACGACGCGACTGGCGCCGTGACCAGCCAGCGAGCCCTGCGGCTGGTTGGAGAAGCTCAGGTAACGGTAGACCTCGTCCGCCAACAGCCAGGCGCCGTGGCGCTCGCTTACCTCGACGATGCGCTTGGCGCGTCCGGGGTCGAGGCTGGCGCCGGTCGGGTTGCCGAAGGCTGGCACGAGGTAGACGGAGGCTCCAGGGTGGCGGCTGAGCGCCTCGTCCAACGCCTCTGGCACCATGCCGCCGGCGTCGCTTGCCACGCCGACTTGCCTCAGGCCGTGGTCGCGAAAGACCAGCTTGGCGAGGTGGTAGGTGGGTTCCTCCACTAGCATCACGTCGCCAGGCTTGGTTACGAGGGTGCACAGCAGGTCGAGGGCTTGAGAGATGCCGCCCGTGACGACCAGCCCGTCCGGCGCCAGGGCGGCGCCATGCTCTTGTCTGCGGTTGGCGTACGCCGCTATCTCCTCGCGCAGGCCGAGCGGGCCGCGCTCGGCGCCGTACTGCAGCGTGGTCGGGTCGTGGCGTTCCATGACTACGGCGCCCGCTTCCGCCATGGCGTCGAACGGCAGCAGGTCGGCCGACGGGTGGCCCTTGCCGAAGTCAATGACAGCGCCCCCAGTTCCGCCCGAAGGCGGTCTGGGGGCGGAGCCGTGCAGCGCTTGTGAGTTCTGGTTCAAGCGTTAGTGCCTGGCGTGGCGCCTGGCGTTGCGCCGAACGACACTTGCGGAACCGCCTTGTCGCCCTCCGGGATCTGCAGGAACACGGCTGGCTTCTTGCCCATCGGACCGGCGAGGAACACGGCTGGCACGGTCTCGATGAGGGTGTTGTACTGCATGACCGCGTCGTTATAGAACTGGCGCGCGTAAGCGATCTTGTTCTCGACGCCGGAGAGTTCCTCTTGCAGCATCTTGAAGTTCTCGTTGGCCTTGAGGTCAGGGTAGGCCTCGGCCACGGCGAACAGCTTGCCAAGGGCGGCGGTCAACACATTGGCGGCGTCAGCGGACTCGTTGACGGAGTGAGCGTTCATGAGGCCTGCGCGGGCGCGCGTGACTTCCTCGAACACGGTGCTCTCGTGGCTGGCGTACCCCTTCACCGTCTCTACGAGGTTGGGGATGAGGTCGGACCTGCGCTTGAGTTGCACGTCGATCTGGCTCCAGGCGTTCTGGTAGCGCTTCTCGTACGCGATTATGCGGTTGTATATCGAGACCGCGTAGAAAGCTAACGCGACCAGGATTACGAGGACTATGAGGCCTCCCATGGTTGAACCTCCTGCGGCGATTGTAGCGGAAAGCGCCCTAGTGCATCGGGCCAGCCGCGTGGCAGGCGCTTAGCGGCGCCGAACACGGTTGCCGTTCACGCCTCGCGCGAGGAGATGACCCCACCGCCGAGGAGGCGCTCACCGCTGTAGATGACCGCGCTCTGCCCCGTTGCGACGGCGAACTGCGGGTCGTCGAACTCGAGCCTGAAGCGCTCCGCGCCAAGCAGCGTGAGGGTGGCGGGTTCCGGGCGCTGGCGGTAGCGCACTTGCGCCTCGACGCGTTTCGGTAGGTGCTCCTCCTCGACGAGGAAGTTGCCGCGCGTCGCCTCCAACTTGCGCCAGTGGCACATATCGCGCGTGCCGACGACCACTTCGTTGGTCTCGGAGCGCAACTCGATGACGTAGCGTTCGAGGTGCGACTGCCGCAGTCCGAGGCCGCGCTTCTGACCGATGGTGTAGTAAGCCACGCCCTTGTGATCGCCTACCTCGCGGTAACCGTCCGACGCGTCAACGACCTTGCCTGGCACCGCGCGCGTGACCTCCTCGAGGTACGCCTTGACGGTGGTCGGCACGAAGCACAGGCCGGACGAGCTCTTCTTCTCTGCGGTGCGGAGGTGGCGCTCGGCCGCCATGGCACGCACTTGCGCTTTGGTGAGGTCGCCTAACGGGAAGAGCAGGTAGCGCAAGATGCTGCGTGGTAGGGCCCACAGGAAATAGGTCTGATCCTTGTCGTCGTCTACGCCGCGGTGCAGCTCCGGCCCGTGCGGCCCGTCGATGCGGCGCACGAAGTGGCCGGATGCCATGTACTCGCAGCCGAGCGCCTGCGCGCGCTGCACGAACGCCCCGAACTTGATGTGGCGGTTGCACCACACGCACGGGTTCGGGGTGCTGCCAGCTTGGTAGGTCGGCACGAACGGGTCGATGACGATCTCCTGGAACGTCTCGCGGAAATCGAGTAGGTAGAACGGTACGTCCAGGTTGTCTGCCACGCGCCGAGCGTCGTAAGCGGCGTCCGGACTGCAGCACAGGTCGAAGGCGCCCTGCGGTTTGTCGTCAGGCCAGAAGCGCAGCATGCTCCCAACGACCTCGTACCCCTGCTCCGTGAGGATGGCGGTAGCAACGGACGAGTCGACACCACCAGACATGGCGGCCAGCACCTTGACTGGCGTGACTGTTGGGGCGGTTGGTGAGGGCAGCGTCGAAGTGCTCACAGCAGCCGATTGTAAGTGTAGTGGCGGCTGGTGGCGGGCGCCGAGGTTACCGAGGCAAGCTAAGGGCGAGTCGGAGCGAGAGCAGAGAACTTCACTGCCACCCACCGCGTGCCAGCCGACACTAAGTGATGGCTAGCGAGTTCGAGTTGCGTCAAGCGATCAACTCCGCACGCCGTGAAGTCGAAGAAGCCACCGCGGCGCTCGACGCCGCGTACGCGCTCTATAACCAGGCGCAGAGCGGCACCCGGTGACGGTAGCTGCGCGCGTTCTTCCCACGCGGTCGCCTCGCTCCAAATAGACAAAGCGGGGCTGAGCCTCCCTTTGCTCGAGCCCGATAGTAGAATCGGGTCTGGAGGTGCCCATGAAGAGCGTCCGAATCGTTCGGGTCATCCTGCTCCTGGCGTTGATCGCCTACCTGTGGCTCTTCCACAGTGCCAATCGGGTGCAGGTCGAACTCCCGATCCTCAACTACTTCTTGCCGCCCTTACCGGTGGCGTACGTGTTGGCCGTCGCCCTCGTGCTCGCTTGGGCGGTCGGTTTCATCCCGGCTAACCTGCGCGCCTGGCGCCGTGGTCGCGAACTCACGAAACTCCGCGCCCGCCTGGCCGAGTGGGAGGGCACGAGCCAGCCGCCATTGCAGGCGCGGCCGCCGAGCCCAACCCAACACCCTGGCCCGCGCACTACCTACGTGGCGCCAGAACCAGACGTGCCGGTCATACCGGACCGCGGTAGCCCGTATCATGCGCCCGACGCTACTGACGACGAAGCCGGTTGATGCCGACTGGCGTACCTGAAGCGCAGTGGTCCGTGCGGCCACCGGCGCCGCCGAGCGCCGTCGCGGCACTAAGCCGCGCTTTGCAGGTTCCGCCTGCCCTGGCCGCGCTTCTCTGGGCTAGGGGCCTGCGCGATGAGGCGCCTGACCACCTCGCTCCTGCCCTCGCGCTCAGCCCCAACCCCGCCTTGGTGGAGGCCGCCAAGCGGCTGGCCGCGGCGGTGCGGAGCGGCAAACGCATCTTGGTTCACGGGGACTACGACGCAGACGGTATCAGCGGCACCGCCGTCCTCTACCTCGGCCTGCAAGAGCTTGGCGCAGACGTCGCCGCCTTCATCCCCGACCGCCTCACGGACGGTTACGGCGTGGCCATGCAGCGCGTGCCTGAGCACATCGCCCGTGCCGACCTCTTCATCACGGTCGACTGTGGGGTCACGAACCTATCAGAGATCGCGGCGTTGCAAGCCGCTGGCGTGGAGGTCATCGTCACCGACCACCACACGCCTGGTGGCGCACTGCCTGACTGCCTCGTGGTTCACCCCGGGCTCTCCCCCGCCGCTCGGCACGGATTGCCTGAGCTGACCGGCGCGGGCGTGGCCTTCCACCTCCTGTGGGCGTTGCACACGGAACTCGGTAAGGAGGCCCCGCTCGAGTACGCCGACCTCGCGACCATCGGCACCATCGCGGACGTAGCGCCGTTGTTGGGCGAGAACCGCGCCCTCATCCGCGAAGGATTAGCGCGCCTTGCCGACTCACGCTGGCCTGGACTGCGCGCCAGCGTGGCGCAAGCGCGCCTCAGCGCACCGATCGACGCGCGCAGCGTGGCGTTCGTGCTTGCGCCGCGACTGAACGCGGCGGGCCGGCTTGGCGAGGCTGACATCGGGCTCGAGCTCCTCACGACGCGCTCCGAGCGGCGCGCCGCCGAACTAGCCATCTACTTAGATGCCCGCAACGGCGAACGCCGCCAGATCCAGGACGCCATGTACGAGTCCGCGCTGCTCAAAGCCGACCCGGAGGCGCCAGCCATCGTGCTCGAGGACCCAAGTTGGCACCCAGGGGTGATGGGCATCGTGGCTAGCAAGCTCCTCGAGCGTTACTACCTTCCCGTGTTCATCGCGGCGGCGGGTAAGGGCAGCGTGCGCTCGACGCCCGGCATCTCGGCCGTCGAGGGCCTCCGGGCGGCCGCCCCCCACCTGCTGCGCTTCGGCGGTCACCGCCAGGCTGCTGGTTTTGCGCTCGACATGGCGAACTTCGCGGGGTTCCGCGACGCCATCCACGCTTTCGCCGCGCAGCACCCGCGGCCGGTTCCCACGGTCGTAACCGACGCGGTGATCGGTGCAGACGAGGTCAACGACGGGCTCTACCGCGCCATCCTCGACCTCGAACCGTTCGGGGAGGGCCACCCAGCGCCGTTCTTCGCGCTGACGGACAGGCTCGACGCCGCCCGCGCCGTCGGGCAGGGCGGCAACACGCTGCAACTGCGCATCGGCGGAGTCAAGGGCGTGGCATGGCGCATGGGCGACCTCGCAACCAGCTTGCCGATCGGCGAGAACGTGAACGCCGCCGTGGAACTGGTGGAGAACGAGTTCCGTGACAAGCGCACGCTGGAGTTCCGCGCCGCTGGCGTGCGCCCGGCCGCCCCACTGCCGCTCGCGCCCGAAGTCGAGGTGAACGGCGCCACGGTCCAGGTCGTAGCGGCCAACGTGCGCCGCTCGGGTGCTGGCCGCGTGGTAGACGACCTCGGTCCGGATCCGGTAGCTACTTTGGAGGGGCTCGCGCGGCAGCAGGCTCCCACGGTGCTTGCCCTCACCCCAGCGGCCGTTCACGAGCTCGAGCGGGAGGCGCGCGACTACCCGACGGTGGCTGAGGTGCGGCGCGAGCTCGTCGCGCGGAGGCGCGCAGCGCCGTCGCCGTTCCTAGAACCGAAGGCCGGGCGCATCTTGGCAGCACTGCGGGAGCTCGGCACGTTGGACGCCAATGACCGGCCGCTGAGGCTGCCAGCGGGTACGCGCCTCTCCCCTTACGAGTCGCCAGCGCTCATGGCTGGTCTGGTGCGGCGCTACCAGTTGCGCACCTTCGTGCACGCCTACCGGCACCTAGATGAAGATGCCCTAGCAGTAACGATCATGCGGTTGTTCGGCGACGCGCCCGCATCCACGGCCGGGCCAACCGAGGCGGAGCGCGTGCCACACGCCATATACTGAACGAGTGGCAGTCTCAAGCACGCAGCGCACGGGCCTAAGGCCCCACCTAGCCAACCCAGCAAGCGCGGACGTGGCGGCCGAACTCGAGCGGCGCCTGCGCGCGACCGTGAAGGGCGAGGTGCGTTTCGACGCCCGCGCCAGGGCGCTTTACGCCACCGACGCCAGCCCTTACCGCATGGGCCCGGTCGGTGTGGTCGTGCCGCGCGACGAGGCAGACGTGAAAGCCGCCGTCAAGGCCGCGCACGACCTCAAGGTGCCCGTCTTGGCGCGAGGCGGGGGAACGAGCCTGGCTGGCCAGACGGTGGCCGCCGCCCTCGTGATCGACATGTCGAAGCACCTCACTGAGCTGATCGAACTCAACGCCGCCGAACGCTGGGTGCGGGTGCGGCCCGGGCTCGTCCGCGACCAGTTGAACGCCAAGCTCGCCGCGCACGGGCTGCAGTTCACGCCTGACGTGGCCACGACTGACCGCGCGAACGTAGGCGGCATGGTGGCAAACAACTCGGCTGGCACGCGCTCGATCAAGTACGGCAAGAGCGTCGACCAAGTGATCGCGCTGCGCGTGCTTCTTATGGACGGCACGGAGCTCGAACTCTCACCCAAGAGTGGCGCTGACCTGCAGGCGAAGCTGGAGGCCACGGGCCGCGAAGGCGACATCTACCGCGCCGTGATGCGGATGGTCACCGATCACGCAGGCGAGATCAAAGCGCGTTACCCCAAGGTCATGCGCCGCGTGGGCGGTTACAACCTCGATGAGCTGACCGACGCTGGCGGTGAGGGGCAGCGCCCCTTCAACCTCGCTAAAGTCGTTAGCGGGAGCGAGGGCACGCTGGCCGTCATCTTGGAGCTCAAGCTGGCCCTGCACCCCGTGCCGCAGCGGCGCCTCATCAGCATGGTGCACTTTACGTCCCTAACGAAGGCGTTCGAGGCGGTCAAGTTCATCAACCGCCATGGGCCGTCCGCGGTGGAGATCATTGACCGCGACCTGATCGTGCTGGGCCGCAGCAACCCCAGCATGGCGCCCATGATGAGCTGGGTGCTAGGCGACCCGGAGGCCGTGCTGCTGGTCGAGTTCGACGGCGCGGACCTCGCGGAGTGCCGCGCCGCGCTGGCGCACATGGAAGCAGACGAGGATGTCGCTGGCTTGGCGTACGACGCCTACGTGGCGGAGGACCCGAAGCAGCAGAAGGAGATCGCCGACTTCCGCCGCGACGGCCTCGGCATCTACGCCACCATGCCTGGCGCGGCCAAGCCCACCCCGTTCATCGAAGACGCCGCCATACCCGTAGAGCACCTGGCGCAGTACATCCCCGAAGTGATCGCAGTGTGCGAACGCCACGGCACGCGCGCCGTGTTCTACGCCCACGCCTCCGTGGGGGTCATCCACGTGCGCCCGCTCATCGACCTCAAAGAACAGGCCGGGCTGGCGCAGTTCCAGGCGATCAGCGAGGAAGTCTTCGAGCTCGTCGTCAAGTACGGCGGTTCGTGGAGCGGCGAGCACGGTGACGGCCTCATCCGCTCGTACCAGAACCGCCGGTTGTTCGGCGACGTCTTGTACCAAGACTTCGTCGAGCTCAAGCGCGCCTTCGACCCCGACTGGCTGCTCAACCCAGGCAAGATCGTGGAAGCGCCCGCCATGACGGAGAACCTCCGTTACGGCACCGACTACCCCAGCGTCGAACTCCCCACGGTGTTCGACTTCTCTGAGCAGGGCGGCTTCCTCGGCGCCGTGGAGGCGTGCACCGGCGTCGGCGCCTGCCGCAAGGTGGGGGCTGGCACAATGTGCCCGTCTTACATGGGCACGCGCGACGAGGACCACTCCACCCGCGGTCGTGCCAACGTGCTGCGCGAGGCGCTAACGGGCGGGCTGCCAGGCGGCGTGACGAGCAAGGACGTCTACGAGGTCCTCGACCTCTGCCTCGAGTGCAAGGCCTGCAAGTCGGAGTGCCCGAGCCGGGTAGACATGGCGAAGCTGAAATACGAGTGGTTGCAGCATTATTACGACGAGCACGGCACGCCACTCTCCGCCCGCGCCATGGGCAACGTCGGGCGCGTCGCGCCGCTCGCGCAGGCGCTGGCGCCGGTCTCCAACTTCTTCCTCCCGCTCCGGCCCGTGCGTTGGCTCCTGAGCAAGGCCGTGGGCGTAGACGAGCGCCGCATGCTGCCGCGCTACGCCGCGCAACGCTTCGACACCTGGTTCCGCCGCCGCCCGCGGCCCGCGCCGGGCGCGCTCGGCCCCGTGGCGCTCTTCGCTGACACGTGGACGATGTTCAACCAGCCGGAGACGGGCCGCGCCGCCGTTGCGGTGCTCGAGCGCATCGGCTACCAGGTCGAGCTCGTGCCTTACGGCTGCTGCGGCCGCCCGCAGGTCAGCAAGGGCCTAGTGCGTGAGGCGCAGCGCATGGCGCGCGAGAACGTCAAGACGCTTCACGAGTACGTGGCGCGCGGCGTGCCCGTCGTCGGGCTCGAGCCTAGTTGCGTAGCCGCCTTCACCGACGACTACCCCGACCTGGCGCCTAGCCCCGAGACGACCGCCGTGGCCAAGAACGTGCGCATGCTAGAGGAGTTCCTCGCCAAAGAGTGGACGCGCGGACGCTTCAAACCCGAGAACGTGTTCCACAAGGGCGCAGGCGCCGTGCAGTTCCACGGGCACTGCCAGCAGAAGTCCGTCCTACCCGTCAGCGCCAGCGCCAGCCGCACCGTCCTCGAGTGGGTGAGCAGCGAAGTCAAGGTGCTCGACGCCGGCTGCTGCGGCATGGCCGGCTCCTTCGGCTACGCCCACCACGACCTCAGCCTCACCATCGGCGAGCAACGCCTCTTCCCCGCCGTCCGCGAACACCAAGGCACCACCGCCGCCCCCGGTTTCAGCTGCCGCCACCAGATCGTCGACGGCACCGGCAAGAAGGCAGCGCACCCCGTCGAGGTGCTGGCGGCGAACCTGATGTGAGTGGCGGACGCCTGCCAGGCCGCAGTACCTGAGCGCGAAGGATATCGTCGTGCCATGAACGCCCCACTGCCGACCCCACCCCACATCCCCGAACTCATCGTCACCGACCGCCTCGAGCTACGGGCTCCGCGCCTTGAGCACGTCCCAGCGCTCACGGCCGCCGTGCGCGCCTCGCTGCCTGAACTGAAACCGTGGATGCCGTGGGCCACCGACGACTACGGCGAAGCCGTGTGTGAGCAGGGCGTACGCCAGGCCATCGCCGCGTTCGCGCTGCGCGAAGACCTCCGCTACCACCTGTTCGACAGGGCCACCGGCGAACTCATCGGCTCCACCGGTTACCACCGGATCAAGTGGGACGTGCCGCGCATGGAGATAGGGTACTGGCTGCTGAGCAGCAAGACGGGCAACGGCTACGTCACCGAGGCGACCAGGGAGTTGGCGCGCCGTGCCTTCGCGGAGTTGGGCGCGCAGCGCGTCGAGCTCCGCTGTGACGACCGCAACCTCGCCAGCGCCGCCGTGGCGCAACGTTGCGGTTTCGAGTTGGACGGCGTGTTGCAGCACTACGTGCGCGGCACCGACGGCAGCCTGCGCGCTGAGCGCATCTACAGCCTCACTACCGTCTCGGGGCTGCGGTAGGCGCCCTCAACTCGATCCCGCGTTCACATCTCAGGCGGCGCCGCGATCCCGAGCAGGTCTAGCACCGCGACCAGCGTAGTGCGCACGCGGTCGACCAGCACGAGGCGCGCCTCGCGCAACCCATGGCCTGAGCGCATGACTTGCGTGTCTGGCTTGCCGTTCTCGTCCTTGTGGTTGTAGTACGAGTTCCAGGCCGTGGCCAGGTCAAGCGCGTACTGCGCCACCTGGTGCGGCGCGAGCGCTGCGGCGGCGCCCTCCACCACCTCCGGGTAGCGTCTGAGCACGCGCGCGAGCCGCACTTCGAGCGGCCCGAGGAGCGCGAAATCGGCGCCCGCCCGGGCCGCTTTCATGTCAACGCCTTCCGCGGCGGCCGCGCGCAAGATGCTGCAAGCGCGGGCGTGCGCGTACTGCACGTAAGGCGCCGAGTCGCCTTGCAGCGAGAGCGCCTGCTCCCAGCGGAAGTCGATTACCTTCTTCGCCTCGCTCTTGAGCATGCCGAAGCGCAACGCCCCGATACCCACCTGCCGTGCCACCTGGTCGATGTGCGCTAGGCCTGGGTTCTTCTCCTGCACCACGGCGCGAGCGCGGCGGGCGGCCTCCTCGGCCACCTCGTCGATGGAGAGCGTGATGCCCTTGCGACCGCTCATGGCCTGGCCCTCTAGCGTGACCACCTCGTAGGCGAGGTGGTGAGAGTTGTCGAAGGCGGCGCGGCCCGCGGCGGTGCCGGACAGCGCCAACGCGGTGCGCACGATGGTCTGCGGGTGCGACTGGCGCGCGTCGATGACGTTGATGATCTCGCCAGCGTGAGCGAACGAGCGGCCATCCGGGTGGAGCTCGCCGCGCGGGCTGGAAGTGTAGAGCGGCTTGCCGGTCGGCTGCACCGCGAAGCGCTCGAAGGTCAAGCCCTCGAAGATGCCCGCCTTCCAGAACTGGTAGCCGATGTCCTTGGCCACGTACATGGCGTTGCCGTCCGAGCGCACGAGCACGACTTGCGGCTCCTCGAGGCCAGGGATGAAAGCGCTGACGTCCATGACGAGCGCACCGGCGAACTTGCCGTCGGTCGGGCGCGAGACGCTCGGGCTGGCCTCCATGACGGCGAGCCCGCGCTCGAGCAGGCCACCCTGCACGATGTCGGACTCCCACACGAGCAGGTCGTAATCGACGCCAAGCGAGTGGTAGGTCTCGAGCTGGGCGGCTAGCACGCGCTCGACTTCGAGGCGTAGCTCGCCGCGCTCTAGCCGGTGCATGACCTCGGTAACGCCGCGCTCGATGGCCTCACCGTCGGTTTCTTTCGCGGCGGACAGGCGCACGTAGAGCTCGCCTAGCCAGTGGTCGTACTTGCGGCCGCCGTCAGCTAGGTAGCGGGCGTTGAAGTAGGTGACGGCGAAGATGCTCTCGGCTGCCTGGCGGCCGGTGTCGTCGATGTAGTTCTGCACCTCGACGTCGTGACCGACGGCTTTGAGGATGCGCGCCGTTGCATCGCCTAACACGATGTTGCGGAGGTGCCCTACGTGCGCTTCCTTGTTCGGGTTGACGCTCGTGTGCTCGACAACGACCTTGAGACGCTCGGCGGTTGGCGCGCGCAGGTCGGTGGTAACTGCGCGTACGAAGGCGCCAGGGTCCATTCGGAAATTGATGTAGGGACCTACGGCCGAGGCGCTAGCAACGCCTGGCGGCAGCTTGGTTGCCGCCACGATCTCTGCGGCGATGGCGGCAGGGTTACGCCCGAGGGTCTTCGCCAGGCTGAATGCTACCGGTGTGCCGTAATCGCCTGGCTTACCGTCCGGCACCTCTTGGATGGGAGCACTTGCCCCCGGGGC
Organism: Trueperaceae bacterium; assembly: GCA_035703635.1. Lineage (GTDB taxonomy): Bacteria > Deinococcota > Deinococci > Deinococcales > Trueperaceae > JAAYYF01. The sequence goes on from DASSXV010000074.1 coordinate 61,660, forward strand.
GCCGAGGGTGGCTGCGGCCTCTTCTACGGCGTGCTGCAGGGCAGAGATGACGTCCTTCATGACCGCGCCACGCTACCACAGTAGCCCCGGCTCGCCCGCCCAGCGTGTAGAATCGTGTCTCGTAGCTCGGCCATTCAGCCTCGCCGCTTCGGCGCCTGGTGTCTCACGATCAACCTGAGCGGGAGATTACCAGTAAACTTGAGCTACTTTGACTCAACTCCCTTACGCCACACTCGCCCCCACTAACGGGCGCGCCCCAAGAGCCGCATTCCAGTTCACCGCTTGCCGCGGTCAAGAATAGGAGACCAGCATGGCAGAGGTCACTAACAGAACCGATTTCACTACCCCGATTCCCGTCTGCCCGGTACGCGGCTCCGTGCTCTTCCCGACGATGGTCATGCCGATCGACGCCGGTCGGCCCGTCAGCATCCGCGCCATCAACGCGGCGCTCGACCGCGACCGCACGATCGTCATCGTCAGCCAGAAGGACCGCGATGTAGAAGAACCTACGGCCGCCGACCTCTACAACGTCGGCACCGTGTGCAACATCATGCGCATGAAGAAGAACCCAGACGGCAGCATCCAGATGCTGGTGCGGGCCTTCGCGCGCGTCAAGGTGCTCCAGTACGTGGGCGCCGACGTCATCGAGGCGCTCGTCGAGCCCATCGAGGTGCCCGCGGGTGACGCCGTGGAGCTCGAGGCCGCCTTCCGCGAACTCAAGGAGAAGTTCCGCGAACTGATCGACAACGGCAGCCGCGCCGTGCAGAACGAGGTCGCGCAGTTCGTCATGAACCTCGAGGACCCCGGCCAGTTCGCCGACTACGTGGCCTACCACCTCGACTTCAAGCTGGCGGACAAGCAGGCCGTGCTCGAGGCCCAAACGGTGACCGCGCGCATCAAGCACGTGCTGCTCCTGATCGACACCGAGATCGAACTGCAGGAGACCCAGCGCCGCCTGCAACGCGAGGTCAAGGAAGAGATCGACCGCAACCAGCGCGAGTACTTCCTACGCGAGCAGATCAAGGCGCTGCAGAAGGAGCTCTCCGGTTCCGACGAGGACGAGGACGAAGTCGAGGCGTTCAAGGAGAAGCTCCTCGCGCTCGAACTGCCCGAAGCCGTGCTCAAGGAGGCGCAGCGCGAGCTGAACCGCCTCAGCCGCATGCACCCAGACTCGGCTGAGGCCTCCGTCATCCGCACCTACCTAACCACCATCGTCGAGTTGCCATGGAACACCCGCACCGAGGACCGCCTCGACATGGTCAAGGCCGCCACCATCCTCGACGAGGATCACTACGGCCTCGAGAAGGTCAAGGACAGGGTCCTCGAGTACCTCGCCGTGCGCAAGCTCAAGAGCGAGCGCGCAGCGAAGGGTGAGCTCGACGCCTTCGAGGTCAACAAGGGCCCCATCCTCCTCTTCGTCGGCCCCCCTGGCGTAGGCAAGACGTCCATCGCGCAGTCGATCGCCAAGGCGCTTGGTCGCGAGTACGTGCGCATCAGCTTGGGCGGCGCGCGCGACGAGTCAGACATCAGGGGCCACCGCCGCACCTACATCGGCTCGATGCCCGGCCGCATCATCCAGGGCATCCGCCAGGCAGGCGCCAAGAACCCCGTCTTCCTCCTCGACGAGGTAGACAAGCTAGGCGCCTCCTACCAGGGCGACCCGTCGTCCGCCCTGCTCGAGGTGCTCGACCCCGCCCAGAACTCCAACTTCGTCGACCACTACCTCGGCGTGCCCTTCGACCTCTCCGAGGTCCTCTTCATCGCCACGGCCAACTACGCCCAGCAGATTCCTGAAGCGCTGTTCGACCGCATGGAGGCCATCGAGTTCTCCAGCTACATCGAGCAGGAGAAGCTCGAGATAGCCAAGCGTTACCTCGTGCCGCGGCAGCTCATAGAGAACGGCCTCAAGCCGAACCAGGTCAGCTACACGGACGGCGCCCTCTCCCGCGTGATCACGTCGTACACGCGTGAGGCCGGGGTGCGCAACCTCGAGCGCCTCATCGGCACCCTCGCGCGCAAGGCGGCAAGGCGCATCGCGGATGGCGACGCCAAGCGCATCCGCCTAACGGAGCGCAGCCTCGAGCAGTTCATCGGGGCGCAGCGCTTCACACCGGAAGCCGAGGCGGAGGACAACCTCGTCGGCGTGGCAACAGGCATGTACTACACGCCCGTCGGCGGCGACATCCTGTTCGTCGAAACGTCGGTGACCCCCGGCAAGGGCGGTCTCGTGCTGACCGGTCAGCTGGGCGACGTCATGAAGGAGTCCGCCCGCGCCGCCCTCACGTACGCCAAGAGCAACGCGGCGCGTTTCGGCATCAAGCAGGCGCTGCTAGACGACTCCGAGATCCACATCCACGTCCCAGCAGGCGGCACGCCGAAGGAAGGCCCAAGCGCAGGCGTTGCCCTCGCCACCTCGCTCATCAGCGCCCTCACGAGCGTGCCGGTGCGCAAGGACGTCTCCATGACCGGCGAGATCACGCTGCGTGGCCGCGTGCTGCCCATCGGCGGGCTGAAGGAGAAGATCCTCGGCGCCAAGCGCGCTGGCATCAAGCACATCGTCTTCCCAGCCCAGAACGAAGCCGACATGAAGGACATCGGGGCGCACCTCACGAAGTCGCTCACCATGCACCCAGTCGCCGATCTCGACCAAGTGTTGGACGTGGCGCTCGTCGGCGGCCTGGCCGCGCTCGAGGCGCACTTGGCGGCAGCCAACGGCGGCTCAGGCAACGACGAGAAGCCCGGCAAGCCGAAGCGCAAGCGCAGCGCCGCCGCGACTAGCGGGGTGCGCGCCTGACGTAAGCACAGGGAGTTCGGGCGGTGGCGCCTGCGGTATCGTCGCCGCATGTCACGCCCCCTTCCCCTCATAGCCGGTAACTGGAAGATGCACCGGCTCCCCTCTGAAGCCGCGTCCTGGACGCGGGAACTGCTCGCCCGCCTGGACCGCTCCCCGGTCACGGCGGGCGAGCTCGCGTTGATGGTGCCCTTCACCCACCTCCAGGCCATGACGAACCTCGCGTTCGGCAGCGCCTTGGCCTTGGGGGCCCAGGACGTAAGCGCCCACTCCGAGGGCGCATACACGGGCGAGGTATCGGCCGCCATGCTCGCCGACCTGGGAGTGCGCTACGTGGTCGTCGGCCACTCCGAGCGCCGCGCGTACCACGCCGAGGACGACGCGCTCGTGAACGCCAAAGCCGGCCGCGCGCT
>DASSXV010000014.1:0-23955 GCA_035703635.1 Trueperaceae bacterium
GCTAACGCCGCCGCTCCCCTCCCCCTGCGCGCCATCTGGTTACCTTCGATGGCGGTGATTATCGAGGCGGACTCGCCTGGGGTGTTGAGGAGGATCGAGGTCGTCGAGCCGCCGTACATGCCGCCGTAGTAGATGCCTGCGAACATGATGAAGCTGGCGACGGGGTCGAGGTTGAAGGTTACGGGCAGCAGGAGCGCGACCGTCAGCGCGGGCCCGATGCCGGGCAGGATGCCAACCATGGTGCCAAGCGTTACGCCGGCCAGCGCCCACAGCAGGTTCTGCCAAGTGAGGGCGATAGAGAAGCCATGAAGCAGGGCGGTCAGTGTGTCCATGTGGCTCCCGGCGAGTTGGCGCCGTAGGCGCCGGGGTAGTTAGTTGCTCGCCTCACAGCGGCAGAATGCCGGCGGGCAGCGTCAGGCCGAGGAGTTTCGTGAAGGCCAGGTAGACGACGAGCGACAACGCAAAGCCGATGAGTATCGTCCTCACTGGGCGCCTGTCGCCGAAACCGATGGCGACTCCCCAGAACAACACGGTTGACGAGAGCACGAAGCCAGCTTGCTTGATCAGGAGCAAGTCGAGCACGAGCGCGGCACCGATGATGGCGAGGACCCTCCAGTCGGTGTCGGCCTCTGCGTCGGCGTCCTCCGTGTCTTCCGGTAGGCCGCGTTGGCCGCGCAGCGCCATGAACGCGAGCACCGCTCCACAAGCAAGCAGTGCGAGGGCGACACTGAACGGAAAGAAGCGCGGACCTACGCGCGCGTAACTTGGCAGCACCTTGATGATGGTGGCGCCGCGCAGGAAGAACGCGCCAAGGCCAAGGACTCCGAGGGCGACCAGCAGGTCGCCCCCGGAGATGCGGCTAGACTTCGAGGCGTTGTCGTCTGGCACTATGGTCAGTCGACGAGGCCGATGTCTCTGAGGATCTCGGTTACGCGTGCGTCCTCGTTCACGAGGTACTCGGCGAACTCGTCGCCACTCATGTACGCGCTCGTCCACCCGAACTGCTCGAGCTTCGCTGCCCACGCGTCACTGGCCACCATGGCGTCCATGGTGCTCACAAGTGCGTTCCTTGCCTCGTCGCTGATGCCTGGGGGAGCCACGACGCCACGCCAGTTGGCGAGGTCAAGGTCTACGCCTGCCTCGCGCATGGTTGGAGCGTCGATGCCCGCCTGCCGTTCGGGCGACGAAACGGCGAGAACCCGTAGGTCACCAGACTCGATCTGGCCAGCCCACTCCGAGTAGCCTGACACGCCTGCGGTGACTTGACCGCCGAGGATGGAGGCGAGCGCCTCGCCGCCGCCGGAGAAGGCGATGTAATTGATGGCCTTCGGATCGACGCCGACTGCCTTGGCGATCAGACCGACCAGGATGTGGTCGGTGCCTCCCGCCGAGCCGCCGCCCCACGAGACCGCGCCGGGATTGGCTTTGAGCGCGTCGACCAGGTCAGACAACGTCTGTAGTGGCGAGTTGGCTGGCACCACGATGACCTCGTACTCAGCCGTAAGGCGGGCGATCGGCGTGGTTTGCGCGAGCGTGACTGGGGCGTCGTTGCTGAGGATGGCGCCCACCATCACGAGGCCCATCATCATCAGGATGTCGTCCTTGCCCTTCTCGGCCGTCGCCAACTGCGCAAGGCCGATGGTGCCCCCTGCACCGGGCACATTGAAGACCTCCACGGAACCGATGATGCCGGCTTCCTGCAGTGCCGCCTGCATTGCGCGTGAAGTGCCGTCCCACCCGCCGCCAGGAGAGGCTGGCGCCATGATTCTCAGACTGGTTGGCGGCGCCGCTAGCGCTGCACCTATCACGATAGCTACGAGTAGGACTACTGCCGAACGAACCATTGCTCGCATGCCTCACCTCTTCTTTCAGACTTTGGCAGACTATAAACCTTGCGGCGGGCGCCGGGGCGGGTTCCCGTACTGACGGCGCCGCACCGCGCAGCTCCATCAAGCGCGGCTGGTCATGGACCGATAGAGCGTTGGCTCAGCCAAGCGGCTAGGTCACATGGCCTATGCTGAACCATGTCGACCAATCCAGATCCGGCCACCAGTGCCATTCGCGACTGGGCGATGATCGCGCATCTCTCGGCCCTGGTCGGGCTGCTTGGGAACGGCGTCGGTTTCGTGCTTGGTCCACTCATCGTATGGCTCTGGAAGCGCGACGACGACGAGTTCATCAAGGAGCAGGCGCTCGAAGCCCTTAACTTTCAGATCACCATGGTCCTGGCGGCGATCGCCTCGATACTGCTCATGTTGACGGTAGTTGGCATCGTGATCGGCGCCCTCGTCCTGATTGTCGTGGGCGTCCTAATGGTGGTCATGCCCATAGTCGCGGCCGTTCAAGCCAAGAGGGGCATGCACTACCGCTACCCGCTGTCGCTCAGGCTAGTGAAGTAAGAGCAGAACGACCTTGTGGGGATTGCGGAGCGTTGCCATCCAGGACGCCCGCACATGAGCTTCACGGCCACCTGGTCGTAGGGGAAGTGCCCGCGGTTCTCGATGACCTTCTTGAGCAAGAAGCCGCAATTGGCGTCTTCAAGCCTACTCGCAAGACAAGTGACGACGTCACGCTATCAACTCAACTTCCGCCCGTTATCGGTCTGCTCTCAACTCAAGTTCCTTGCTATCACTATCATGTTCCGCTCTACGACCCTTCTCACCGAGGCACCTGGGGATGGTTTAAGAACAAGTGCCGCTTCTGGTAACTACTGAGGTCTCATGCTAGCCTGACTTATTCCACAAATGGAGGCGCACCGATGACCTGCTTGAGTACCTACAGGCAACAGCAACCAACTCGGATCAGTGCCATTGGAAACCAACTTGATGATCTCAGTACGGTACGCCCGGCCCGAGGATTACCTTGACGCCCATGACAAGCAAGACGACTCCTCACTAAGGTTCAACGAACGCCTGCTCCAAAGTGATGAGGGCAGTGCAGAAATCGATCCCTCCTTCGGCAGGGTAATCGCCAGAACCGCTGACAAGATCGTCGGCACCTGCGCTATCAGGAGCAACTGGGACGGCGTCGTCCAGCCCGGCCGCTTTTGGGTGACCATCTCGCTAGTCCCACGGTGGCACGGACGCGGCCTTGATACGCGGATGCTCCAGTACGCGATCGCCGAACTCGGGGCCGAGATAGGCGAACTCGCCACCTGCATCCGGGAAGACCACCTGCAGCACGCCGACTTCCTAGAGGAGTTCGGCTTCGCGGAGCGCTTCAGGTCGTGGGGCGCCCACCTCGACTTGAGAGTGTTCGACCCCACCCGCTTCGATGCAGTCATCGAGCGCCTCCAGCAGTCAGGGCTCAGGCTCATCTCCTACGCGGAACTCCGGTCAGATGAGAACGACCGGAAGCTCCTTGACCTCAAGCGGGACCTGGACCGCGACGTTCTCTCATTCGACCCGATCGTGCCGAGCGGCGGCGGCGACATCCTAGGAGACGAGTACCTCCCCGCAGGCCTGATAGTCGCCGTGAACCAGCAGGACGACTTCGTGGGAATGGCCTCCCTAAGACGCACCTCCTCTGCTGAGATCATCGATTCCGGCCTCACAGGCGTGCGGCGCGAGTACCGTGGCCGCGGAATCGCTACCGCCTTAAAGGTGCGCTCGCTTACCGTCGCCAAGGAGCTAGGCGCGACCGAGAACGGAACCGGCGGCGGCGGAACCAACGCCCCCATGAAACGTCTCAACCAGAAACTCGGTTACGAGGTTGGCCCGGAATGGGTAACCCTGATAGGCCCACGCTGACCCGTAAGGGTTAAACGCTTGTTTGTGGCCGCTTCATAACCAGCGGCCACAAACTTGATGCCAACATTTACGCCGAAGACACGCAGGGACCCGAAGGTCTGTATAGCCACTTCTATGGGCCCAATCCACAGGTCGACCTTTCCCCTAGAGCGAGGCATGCCGGAGAGGCAGTGCTCTCAAATCCACTTCCCCACTCGCTTTCAACCTGCTATCATGTTGATTCCACTTATCGAAGCCAGCGTGGCAGCTATACATCGCGCCGCCATCGAGCAAGACATTTTCGGTCTCAATACTCTGCACCATCGATTCTCAATACCTGTGCAGTCTTTACGACGGCTACCTGAAGCCCAAGCTTCTAATTGGCTGACTGTGCGGCCGATCCCTTGAAGAGCGGTCCTACGTTCGCTACACCGCCAGCAACGGTAAGAACGCACTCCGTGCCGCGTTCGTTTACAGCCATCTATGGACCTACCGCTAAGGAGCAAGGCGCCACTCCCGCCTCGGCTACCTTTCACCCCTGGAGTTCGAAGGTAGGCAAACTAGCGTCAAGAGCCAGCAGGTTGATAAGCTCGTAGCTGTTCATCAAAGCGGCTGAACTCCAGAGGACTCCTCGGTAAACTTCGCGTACCTGGTCGCACTCCGCATCGGTAGCATCGCGCCGCTCCTCGCCCTCACCGGCGGGCAGCCGGGCGCCATCACCCACTGGCTCCTGACGCACCGCGAGCCGCGCGTGCGCGCCGCACTCGCCCTTAGCCGCAACATCCCCGTGTGGGCCTACCAGGCGCTCTTCGATGACACCCACCTGCGCGTCCGCGCCACTGCCCAGAAGTCGCCGCCGGCCCAACCTCCGGCGGCACACGCAAATGGTGTGGGCAGCCACTGCGACCCTAGATGCCGGGGTGCCGGCGCCACCCACCGACCCGACAGCACGCGCCGGGCGGTCACCTACCTGTCCTGTTCCAGCGCCCCGTCAGGAGCACCGCATCGGACCGACTGGTGATCCAAGATCAAGCGCACTCCCCGGCCCCGCAACACGCGAACCGGGTGAGACGACGTCCCCTCATCCAAGGACAGGGGGGCCGGCCTCTCGACGCAGTTGTAGCTCAGGTCGACGGTATGCCCCCTATCGAAGCTCGGGTTCGACGCCAAGGGCGTCAGATCGCGGATGCGGTTGAGCGACAGGCCGAGGTGCCCCGGGGGCCTCTCCCAGTCGGCGAGGGCCGTGATGTCCGTCAACCCCGCGTACTGGAGTACCACCGTATCGACCTCGAGCTCGAGGAGAGCCTCGAGGCGCGCGATGCTCACCCCCGTCAAGTACAGCTCCTCCAGAACCGGAAGACTCGCTAACGGTTCAAGGTCCAGCTCGCCCTCGCTCACGATGTTGACGTACCTGAGGTTCGGTAGGCCTCTCAGCGGCTCGAGGCTCTCGACCGCATGCGGCTCGCTCGTACCCGGGATGGGTAACGGAATCATCCGAAGGGTCAAGGCCTCCAAGCTCGTGGCGTACTGCAAACCCTCCAGCGAGCGCACCTTCTGGTGCGGTGTCGCGGCCTCCAAGCGCGTGAGGCGGGCCAGCAGCTCGCAGGGGACGGTGGTGGTCTCATCCGGCCCCTTGAGGTCCCCGACCGCCTCAAAGCCGAACTCCCACCCAAGCGACTCGTGGATCGCCCTTCTCAGGCCAGCGTCGGGGACGTGTAGGAACGCCGAATCGGCACAGGCCCCTCCTAGCACCTGCGCGCTCGCGACGGAGATCCAGAGCGCTGCCACGGCGGCTAAGGCACCCACCGACCACCCTCTCGAAAGATATCGCTCACACCCCAACACCTGCCCGCCTCATACTCAGAATTCCACACGGTCGCAGTGACAGCTTTCACAACGTCTAGTCGTAGCCTTGCGGAGAATCGTACCAAATCACGCGAGCCACTTCGCGGAATGATACTAGGGGGTGCTAATGAGGGGGATTGTTCCAGTCGCGCTCATCACTATCAGCCTTCTGTTCATCGCCTGCACGCGCCAAGACGCGTACGGATTGCCACAAGACGAGTGGCAGGCCGCGTACGACGCGCTCTCTCCGGAGGAACAGGAAGCGGTACGTGCAGGGCGGTTGGTGTTTACCACAGGCACCTTCCACCCTGCACCAGTCTTGCTGCCCTACCCCAGCAAGACAGTCCTTTCCCCTCAGTACGTGGAGTCGTTCGCCTGTCCGGAAGTGCCCCTGGACGAATCCGAGTGGACCAGCTCAACTGACCTAGGTACGTTCTTCGGGAGCGCGATCGCGAACAAGCCCGGCCAGCGGTTCAACGCTGTCCTGTTTCAGTTCATCCTTCCTGCCCCAGAGGACGTCGACTTCTACCTACCCGACGATCACGAAGCACAAGGTGCGTACTTGATGGCGCCGATATGGTCCGCGGATCCTCACCACTATCCCGTAGACGCAGGGCTGACGTACCAGAGGGTGGGCGGCACCTTCGACTGGTTCCCCTTCTCATACGACGCCGTGAACGGCTGGCAAGCAGAAGGTCAATGGCGGCTCAGGAACAAATACAGCGGCACGGACGAGCCGCTGACCGGCGCCTTGGTACTCCGGGTGGCAGACGACGGTCAGCTAGAGCTCGTCATAGAAGCGACCGGCGACACGGAGTGGCTGAACGTCGACACCAACGCCCGCGATACTCAGCGCACTATCCAAGTCCCCAACATCCTAGGCGTGCCAGGCGACGGTGACGACGCGACATTCACAATCCAGATCAACTACGGCAGCCAAAAATTCCCACCTACAGCCAACAACCGCATACCGGACATCGTCATCTACGACATGAAGGTCGCCATGTGGAACCCGGTCAACGGTACCTACAACAACGCCACTCCCTGGGACTTCACAGACCCCAACCAATCGGAATTCCTGATCATTTGCCCGTCTGACGGCATCGAAGAGGCCTACGAGGTCGACGGCGGGTCACCAACTGCAGAAGACCCAGAGAACGGTTTCAACATCAGCATCGACACCGCGACCAGTAACGTGCACCAGCCATGCGTAAACGTACGCCCCACAGGCGACTATCACGTCTTGAACTTCGCCTACCACATGCCCTCCATCGCCGGGTCGTCGCGCACGTTCTTCGACTTACGGAACTGCGGCAGGGCCCCACGGACCATCGACTTCACGATAGACGACTCCTGGGCGTCTCTCAGCCCGCCTGCCGTGACGGTCAACGCTGGTCCCTCCGAAAGGGTCTCCATCGTCCGCGCTCACAACCCCTCTGGTGTCGACACCTGGTTCAACTGCGGCCAGTTCGGCCAAGTCATGCAAACCACTACGGTTCGCGCGCTCAACAGCGACACGGAAATACACAGCTTCCCGTTCACTATCGACTGCACCGTTCCAAATAGCCACCAGATGTCAAGCGTCTTGATCAGGTGGGCAGAGGGAGCCTGGAGGCCGCCTACCGGGACGCAGGGCCGCTTCTACAACACCTACTACACCTCGTCCACGCAATCCTGGTGCGACCGCTCCATAACCCCAAACCTCCGTAAGGTACGCAACTACGCCACCTGGACCACCACCGTCGAGTACGGGGTTTACGACATCACTTCCGCGACGTACCTGCCTGGTTACACTTCAACGTATACGGTAAACATCGATGATGAGGATGAATGGACGGACGACGACTTTATCGATGAGACTCTCCAGACAGTCCTGTGGTGGAATGAGGCTGTCGTTTTGTGCTGGAACGACGAACTAGACTGAGCCTCATTCCAACAGGAACGAGGGCGACCATTCGGTCTTGGGAGTGCATCCCCATAGCGGTACTGGTTGTCGCAGAAAGGGGGGGACGACGTACCATCCTGCGAAACGCGGCGGGCACGCCGCCGCAACGGGAACGCTCTCTAGGGTCCAGCAGCCATACCGGCTAGTGAAGGGTCCGGCCAGTGTCGCGTGATCGGCCTGGCCGGACTCGCTTGGAGCCGACACCAAGTCCACCTTCAGACACGCATCGCACCATTGACGAGGCCGTCCCCTCCGGCATCACCCAGCCAGCGTACAGTCGAGTTCCGGCGCTTACCTGAGGGTCGGTAGCATTGGTACCACGTTCCTGTCCTCGTCGAGGCCCGTCGAGAGCGATTCCATACGTTGCCCTGGGCAATAGGGCCAAAGGTGGCATAAGCTCGCGTTCCAAGAAGGCACGCCGTCAGCTCCAACAGCAGCGGCGCCAACAACGGCAGCACCAGAAGCGCCTCGCGCAGCACGTCAAGCAGACCGCCAAGAACCGCACGAAGCCCGATCTCACCGAGGAGTAACGGCAATGGGCCAACGAGCGGCTCAGCGAGTTCGCGGTGCCGTGCGGAGGCCTGGGTCAGTACGAGAGGAGGGATCTCAAGCACCTCCTCAAGGAGCTCGCGCCACCCAAGCTCGCTGACAAGCTCACCGCGGCTCAAGACCAGCACCGCAGGCTGCTTTGAAGCGTTTTTCATAGCACTTCTCGGGGGAAGTCGAGCAGCGAGTAGAAGCCCTGGATGTCGGTGAGGGTCACGGCGTCCAGGGCCGCTTTCGTGGCCAGGCTCAGGGCGGTATGGGTGGTGGCCGCCGCCCGCTTCAGGTGCGTCGTGAGCTGCGCGAACATGCTTTCGATCGGGTTATTGCAGAAGTAGGCATGCATGCGGTGTAGACCGTGGAGTCAGCGTGCTGGCTCATCTCATTACTCAAGATCCAATGTTGTGGCTGCACGTTCCTACCTCCGCAGACGTTTCATTACTGGCGGAAGAGGTTCCCGGACAAGCTGGACCGCAAGCCCGCCATTACTGGACCCAACTGTAGACATGACGCTAGAACTTAGAACAGACAAGCGATGAATCACGAAGTTTCAGGCAAGCCCCGAAGATGATCTGAGAGCACAACCCGGAACTTGAAGTGAGGATTTCCTACTCTCGAAGGCACCCGACCAATCAACGCCCGCGAAGGCAAGCGGTTCCAGGGCGAGAGAAACACCAGGTGTTTCTCTGCTTCGCCGTGAAACACAGCGAAGCAGCGATCGGCGTGGCCTTGCGACCGTCGTCATCCAGACATCATCCACGACCTAAGGGTGGAGAAGGGATTCGCCGTACTCCAGGAGCGTGCCTTTCATGATCGGGGCCTGCTCGCGAACGAACTTCTGATGGATGCCGTAGTCCTGGTGAGTGTTTCGCACCAGCGCCTTGAACGCTGGTGAGTCACGTACGTCCTGTTGCATAAGTTCTGCCCAGATCCAGGCGGCCGCGTGTGCGCTACGTACGTTCCTTCGGCCGACATGCACGCCGGCGCACTTGCAGATGTCCCGCCACTCGGCTTCCGGAATGTTCGTGAAGCCGGCAAGGCGAGCACCGCGCTCCCTAAAGTCCACTCTCGCTTCGTTGCGCCCCAATGCCGCAGCAGAGGCTGTGAGGCGCTCCTCGAAGGCGGCCGCATGCTCACCGGCCCGTATCCGTTGTAATGCCGCCGAAACGCCGCCTCTGATGTTTCGTTCGTCGATGCCGATCAGCGCGCCGATCTGAGCCCTCGGCATGCTCAGAACTAGTTCGAGTAGCGCCACGGAGACCGCGGCGCGTCCGGTGGGCGCAGAGACGCCAAGCGCCTGGAAGAACCGTTCGAAGTGCGCGTCGTACTGGTCCCGCCAGAAGAGTTGAGGCACGTGTACTGGCCCGAACCCGTACCCTCCTTCCATGCCGTGGCGCTCCAGGATCTCCGGGCTGGCCCAGTACACGAACCCGTCCAGTTCACCGCCGTCGGCGAGGTACTGCACGTAAAGCGCCATCATGGCCGCGAACTCTGCCGTGGCGGAGTTCGCGAAGCGGAGGTAAGTCTCGCGCGAGGCCCCTTCGTTCCCTGTACGGAAGCGCAACGCAGGAGCGCCGCGCCAATCGCTGCCCGTCAACTGCTCCCACGCCATCGTTGCGGCGAACTCGTCTCGACCGCCCGCTAGACCGGGGTTCATGGTCGCCCGCTTGGCGATGAAGGCCCAGTCCACCGGCGGGACGCACGTGAAGGTGGCGAAGCGCGTCCGGCGCTGGGCATAGTCCACTAGCCGCTCGCTCGTCGACAGCGCTTCAGCCACGGCGTGCAGTTCAGCGAACGCCTCAAGGGCCGCGCCCCGTTCTCGTAACAGGAAGATGGCCTTATCGACACCGCCGCGAACGGCGCTTCTTTCTACTCCGAGCGCTTTGAGCGCTTCCGCGCGCGAACCGCCGACCACTAGCTCCGCGAGAAGGGCTGACAGGGTTAGCCGTACGGTCTCCTCCCTGAGGGCCAGGCCATCGAAGAACTTCCGGAACCGGGAGGCGTACTCGCCGCGCCAGAAGAGCTGGGGGATGTGGCGCGGTTCGAACGCGTAGCTGCCCTTGGAGGCCGTCTGGGCGGGACGGCGTGGATCGAACAGGTACTCGCGCTTCGTGTCGAACGTGAGCGAATACAGTTGCATGAAGAACGGCGGCAATCCCAGCCGGGTGATGAAGCTCGAGGTCCCGCCGCCACGTGCGCTACCCATCTCGAGCAAGGGCGCCATTCTGTGAGCGGCCTCCATGACCGATCCAGCATCGAGGTACGCGGTGGCTGCGCTCAGCAGCCCGCCCATCAAGGCGGGGTCGGCTGGTGCGAAGGCAGTCATCTTCTGCGGCGCGATGCGTCGCTTCTCGCCGGCCTGGGCGGCGACCTCCTTGCTTCGCTGCAGCCTAGCGAGAGTCGCATCCCGCGTGTCGAACCAGCGCTCCAGGCTCTCTTTCACCTCGCGTGGCGCTGTCTCTCCGACCAGGCTCGACACATCCTTGGCCGATGCCGCGTACATGATCAACGCCACCGTTCCGCGCAGCACGCGGAAGAACTCTGGCGCCGCCACCGTGGTACCCGCCAGCGTCGCCGAGCCCGCCTCCAAGACCTCGTCAATCCGAGCCTGCACCCGCGATAGCTCCGACCCGGGTTGTACTGGTACGACGTCGACCGTCCTGAGGTCGTGCCTACACTGGCCCGCTCTTACGCCGCGCTTGCCGCTCGAGGGGCCCGTGTTCGTGCACAATCCAGGCTTGGGAACTTGGCTTCCGAACATGGGCCGCAGTTGACCGTCGCGCCGCCAGGCGGCGAAGCGCAGCTCGCATTGCGGGCACTCTGCCGCCAGGAGGTTCGAGTGCTTCACGCACATGAACGACCACGGCAGCTTCCACGCCACCCGCCACGCGCCGCCGTCCTCCTCCATGCAAGCAGGACAGAGGTGCGAGCCGGAGGCGTACACCCACTCGCTAAGCCCGAGGGCCCCGAGTTGCGTCACCTCGCCCCGGTAGAGCGCGCTGAAGTCGAGGCAGACATCGTGGTACCGCTCCAACAGCAGCGCCCTCGCTTGGGCGGTGGTGAGATGCGTGGCGCGCGCGAAGGCCGCCAGGGCTTCGGGAGCGAGGTACGCCCCGTAGCCGGATGGCACGTCGCTCATCCGCTCGGTGCTCGTGATGCCGACGCGCTGGAGGAGGGTGATGAGTGGAACGTCGAGGTGGTGAGCCAAGCGGTCGATATAACTGGCGAACCATTCCCCCGCCACTGGCCTAAGGGAACGCGGTAACGGCATGGGGTGCCGCGAAGGCGCGGGTGGCAGTGGGTTCATGAGGCATTGAGGAGGCGCGCGACCGCTTCCGGGGAGTCCTTGATGGCCGCGAGGGCCGCCTTCTTCTCGGCGTAGTAGCGTTCGGCGCCCTCCGCGAGCCGGATGTTTTCAAGGCCAGCCCGGGACAGGGTCTCACTGCCGTCCCGGATCGCCGCGTTGGCGGCGGCGCGCACCAGCCGGATCAGGCTGCCGATGCCGCCTTCGGTACGGAGGTAGAGGTAGCGCTCCTGCTGCACCAGCCAGCCGGGCCTGTTCTCGATCAGGCACAGGTGCTCTTCGACGCTCGCGAGGAACTCCAGCCACGCCGACTTGCCCGCCAGATGGACGTCGTACGGGAACGGGTCGACCTTGTGCAGAGCGAAGCGGTACTGGGTCTGGGTGAAGCGGCCCTTCCCCCCGGTGCGGCTGTCCATCAGCAGCACCGAGTCCTCGCAGTTGATGCCGGCGTAAACGAACGTCGCGGGGATCAGGTTCGCGAGTTCCTTGATGAGGTCGTTGACGCTGTCGGCGCTCTTGTTGCCGCGGTGCAGGTTGTGGATGTCATCGAGGATGAACAGGCTGGTGCCGCACTGCACGGCGATGTCGTGTAGCCGGCTCTTCAGCTTCGCTTCGGAGTCGCGCTCCGCGAAGGGATTGCCGTAGAACTTGTTCAATGCCTGCAGCAGCTTCTTGGGCGTGGTGCTCGAGGGAACGCTGCTGTAGACCACCGGGATGAACTCGACGTGGGTTCCGTGCAGGCCCTTGCCCTCGTAGGCGCGCTGCGCCAGCCCCTCGTAGATGCGGCCCATGTGCAGCACGATGGTGGTCTTGCCGAGCGTGGCTTGCCCGTCCACGATCGCGCCCTGACGGGCCCCGGGAGCGGTGCGGAGGTTGTCCCACGCGAGGCGGATCACCTGGTCGTGAACCTTCTTCATGGTGCGGGAGGTGAGCGGCCCGAAGGTGTTGTGGTACATCTTCCGCGCCAGGTCGAACGAGGCCTTCTCCGCGTCGCTCATCGCCTGGTACTGCGCCATGGAAGGCAAGAGCGGCTTCTTCGGATCGGGCCTGGCAACGAACTCGCGCCACGCCACGTAGTTCTCGGGGTTCTCCCGCGCGAACGGAACGTCCTCGGCCAACAGGTCGGAGAAGTTGGCAAGCATGTTGTCCACCACGTCGGCTATGGTCATCAACCTCCCAGTGCCGCTCTCAGGCGGCGCCCCCCGCTAGACGCTGAAGTCATCGGGGTCCAGCACGGCGAGGCGCTTACGGGGCTCGCTCCCGGGCTCCTCAGGCTCAGGGTCGAGCTCGCCTGCGGCCGGGAAGCCCTGAACGGTCGCGCCTTCGGGCCCGAGTGAGCCCGCATTCTGCAGGGGCTCGTCGGGGCCGAAGAGGTCATCGAGGTCGGCTTCCGCGTCGGGCTCCATCACGCTGTCAACCTGCCGCTGGGGCGCGGCGCGCCGCCGCTCCTCATGCGCCTCGATGGTGCGCATGGCGTGCACGGCGGCAAGGCGGCGCTCCTTGCGACCCTCGACCTCCAGCGCCGCGATCCTATCCAGCAGGTCGTCGAGCGCCTGGTTCAGCTCCCTGCGGCGGTCCGCCGCCGTGGCGCCACCGCGCGCGATGACCAAGGACTTCGCGTAGCTGAGGGTGGCGTCGTTGAAGGGGCGATTGACGGGGGAAGCGCCATGCCGGGGGATGGCATGCCACTCGCCCAGCGTAGGATCGTGGAAGAACACCTCGGACAGGTCGCGGGGGTCGTAGCGGATCGGCCAAGCGCCGTCGCGGATGTTTGGGTAGGGCGAGGGCGCGTCGCGCCACTCGTCAAGGACCTCGCTGGTGTAACGCAGGCCGCGCAGGTCGATGCCGTAATGCTGGATCTTGCGCCACTCCGTCGGCAGCAGTTCGAAGTACAGGTTGGGATCTGGCAGCACGTACGTGAAGCCCGCCCGCATTAGCCCTTCCTCGTACATCCGATTGGGGCTCAGGTCCATCTTGGGAAGGTCGGGGATCTCGAGACCGTCGTGGGTGCGGTTCTGCCAGTAGGTGGCGACCCAGCCGGCGAACTCGGCTTCGATCTCGTCGATGAAGAAGAACGCTTCGCTTTCGACGTCCTTGCCGCGGGAGTACACGTCCGGGCCCTTGTAACCCTTGAGGTTCACCACGAAGTTATCGCGGATGGTGCGGAACAGCCGCTCCACCTGCGCCTTGTCCGTCGGGGTGTAGGGGCGGGCGAGCTGCAGGTCTATCCCAAGCCGCACGCACGCGTCCCGGAACGCCCGCGAGATGAACACGCGCCCCCGGTCCACCCACACGGCTTCCGGGTTGAGGAACGGAACCCCAGCCAGACCGCCTAGCGCTTGCCCGTCGAGGTTCTGATCCGCATCGCCCAATAGCTCGACCACGATGGCTTCCGGCAGGCCCACGTATGACCAGCGGGCGTTCTCTGGCCACCCGTTACGCATGAACTTGGGCCTCACCACGTCGTAGAGCAACAGCGCGGCGTCCACGCCCTTGGTGGAGACGGGCGTGAACCGCCACGCCACAAGCGAGTTGGTGTACAAGTCCATGGCGATGGTCAACTGCACCTGCACCCACTTGAAGGTCAACGGATCAAGAGCGAACGCGTCCAAGGAGGTCGAGTCGATCAGCACGACTTCGCCCGGACGCACCACCTGGAAGTAGCGGTAGAGGTTGCTAGGGCGGTTGGCGATGCTGCGGCGCGCCTTGGCCGCCCCGAAGGTGCCGCGCCCGGCCGCCATCCGGTCGACAAGCTTGTTGAACGTCTTCTCGGACGGCAACTCGACGGCTTCGTCCGGGAAGAAGTCCTTGAGCTTCCGCCTCGTGCGCCGCCGCAACTGCGTCTTGGGGATGTTCGACTCGTCCGTCAACTCGTCCAGCACCGCCCCGAGAGCCAACTTGACGCGGTCGTCCACCCGCGCGAAGTCCTTCAGCGGACTCAGTTTGCGCTCGTCCACGAGGCCCACTAGGCCGCGCTCCTCGTACTTCTGCTTGTAGCGCCAGAGCGTGCTGAAACCGATCCCCAACTCGCGAGCCTTGGCGGTAGTCCGCTGCCGCACGGTAGTGAACTCAGGATCGTATTGCGGACTCGGCTCATGTTCGAGCGCCAGCACCCTGGAGCCGTGCTGGAACCCGGTTAGGGCCTCCATGAGGTGCCGCTCCAGCTCCTCGGCTGCCCGCAGCAGTTCCGGCGGCACCGTATCCAGGTAGACGGGGCTCGACTCCCCCTCCCCGGGCTCAACGTCCGACAGGACCTTGAAGTCGGGCGCCTCGGTGAGGACGCCCATTAGGATCCGCGCCCGCTTGCCGCGCGGGTCCTGCACCTCGACCTCGCCGGCGTAGAAGCCCGTGATGGTCCAGGATTTTCCATCCCACCAGATCCTGGCGCCGACCTCGAGCTTCGCTCGGTACCTCATGCCATCAACTCGCTCGTAGACAGGTAGACCAGCGAACCTTCTTCAAGGATCGCCGTCATGTCGAACTTCAGGACCCGTTTCCAAAGGAGGTGGAATAACGCTGGGCGCGCCAGGAGCGGTTGCTCCATCTGGGCGAGCAGTTGGCGTACGGACACCGCTCCATCGGCACAGCCGCCGACCAACTCTCTCGCCGTCGCCTCGAACCGCGGTGGGCGGCGCCGGTACCCGGCCAGCCACTTCACGTTGGCGAGGTAAGTGTCATCGGGTTCGGTGCGCACCTCGAAACCCCACCCCAGGTGCTGGCACGCGACTTCCGTGCTCTCGAAAGCTCGCCGGTTCCGGCTCGCGCCTGCCTGCTCTGACCGCTTCACGTCCACCACCGTGACACCACCACCCTCTCGCCAAACCAGGAAGTCGGGCACGTGCCTAAACGTCTCCCCACTTCGCTCGAAATGAAGCATGAGAGGTTGGGCGAGTACGCCGATCACTCCGCCATCGAAATCGAAACCCATCAGGGTGAACATCTCGAGACGACTTGCGTAGGGCACGAGCTGGTTGAGGCCACTGAACCAGTAAAAGCCGGGAAGGTGGCCCTGCCCCTTGTAGGCGGGAATCTTGCGAATGGAGTGATACCCGATAAAGTCGCGGCCAGCAGCGTCGTTTATAGGGACCGTTTCGTGAAGCACGAGTCGGTTGTCAAGGAACGAAACTGAGATCTTCATGTGCGCCCCCAAGCCGCGTAATGTAAGGATACCTTAGATTATAAGGTACCGGCGCAGGGCGCAACTCGGCTGGTAGAGCCGAACCAAGCCTTACCCATGTCGGACGGCGAGGAAGCAGGCGTCGTCCCTGCCTGCTCGTTTGCGTTTGCCTTTGAGCCCGCCGTTACTGGGCACTCGCTTCAACGGTGAGAGAGCGAGGTGGCGTACGATCACCAGGTTCGCTTGCGCGTTCTCCTTCCGCGCACGGCTCCGGTCCTCACCGAACACGATGCTCAGCACGCAATGCAGGCCGTTGTCGATGCCCCGATGCCGCCGCACCGCGTACGCCACCTTCTCCGCATTAGTGTGGTTCGTGAGGAAGTAACGCTACTGCACGCTCACCTGCCCATCAGTAGTGCGCGTGCCGCGCACTTGGGCCACGCTGCGCAAGTCGCGCCAGGCGGCGCGCTCGCGGGCCTCCAGGCACTCCGGGTCGGTGCGCAACCAAGTTTCGCGCAGCTCGACTCGTCCGTGCCCTGCTGAAGCCGGACAAGGCGATTTCCGCCCCCCAACACTCGTACCCCACTCCAATGTTTGCACCGCTAGTGTTTGTTCGGGAGGTAACCCATGATGCAAGCAGCCGACATGTTTCGAACCCACCCGCGCCAATCCCAGGTCGAAATCTCCGTGCTGGCGAAGTGCGTCGACGAATGCTACGCCTGCGCTCAGACCTGCACCGCCTGCGCCGACGCCTGCCTAGGGGAAGCGAACGTGGCTGAGCTGGTGCGCTGCATCCGCCTCAACGAGGACTGCAAGGCGGCGTGCCTCGCAACGGGCGAGATGCTCTCGCGCGTGACGGAGGCCGACTGGAGCGTCCTGCGCGCGCAGGTGCGGGCGTGCCTCACGGCCTGCCAGGTGTGCGGCGCCGAGTGCGAGAAGCACGCCGGGCACATGGAGCACTTCCGCGTATGCGCCGAGGCCTGCCGCGCGTGCGAGCAGGCGTGCCAGGCCCTGCTGGACGCCATCCCGGCCTGAGCCATGGACGCGAGGGTGTGCTGCGAGCCGTGCGCCCATAAGTCAATGCTGAAGATGCTTTGGCTCGTCAGGCGCTGACCTGCCCGAGCGACTCGAGGTGACCCGTCAGGCGGCGCGCTTCGGCCGCGCGGAGGGCCAACGCCGTCTCGATGGCCTCCTGCCAGCGCTGGCGTTCCGCGAGCACCCTCCGCGCCCGCTGCAAGATGGCGCTAACGTCAGCGGCCGTGGGCTGCTCGGCGAACACGTGGATGTCGGGGTAGCCGAGCATCTGCTGCACGCTGGCGGTCTTGTGCGAGTCGGCGCCCAGCAGCACGCCCGGCACGCCGCCCAAGCCCGCCAGGATGGCGGGGTGGTAACGGCCCGTCACTACCAGTTCGGCGTGCGCCAGGATTTCGGTGGCCACCATGACGTTGGTGTCCGCCGGCACCAGCGGCAGGCCCAGCTCGTGCGCCAGCTCCTCCAGGAAGGCGTCGCCCGTCGAGCTCACCGTCACCACCAGCGGGTACCCCAGCTCCGGCAGCGCCTGAAGCAGGCGCCGGTACGAGGCGGCCGCCCGCTTAGGGTCCTTGGCGGCCTCCGAGCTGCCGCCCACGCAGATGTACGGCCGTTGGAAGTCCCAGGTCCCCAGCCGATCGGGGCGTTCGTGGAAGGGAGTCAGGTACTCGGGGCGCGCCAGGAGGTCGCGCCCGCGCCCTACGCGCCCCTTCCAGGCGAAGACGCTGTCGGGTACGTAAACCGAGGCCACCTCGGGCGCCACCTCGCGGAGGAACGCCTGCGACCAGGGGTCGCGCGTCGTCACCAGGCGCGCCTGGGGCAGCAGCCGCCGGGTCGCCGCCACGGTGGCGGCGTTGCGGGGCCCGTTGGCCGGGTCGGCGACCAGCGCGTTGACGTAGGCGAAGGGCACGTCCGCCTCGTGCGCGAGCTGCATCACGGCCAGGTGGAAGCGCTGCTCCAGGCGCGAGGGGGTGGTGAAGATCATGCTCCCCTCGCCGTTGACGACCACCGCGTCCGCGCGCTCCACGCGCGCGATCCACTCCGCCAGCGGCTCGCGCCCTGAGCGGCGCCAGCGGCGCACCGTCTCGGCGGGGTCGTCGCTGACGGCGTCGCGGACGCCCAGGCGCTCCAGTGACAGGCGCGTGCGGCCGCCGCGCGCCAGGCCGGCCACGGCGAGCCGGGCGAGGGCCGGTTGCCGCAGGAGGCGGCCCGCCACCGGCCCGTCGGCCAGCGCCACGCGCGAGCGCACCTCGGCGTCCAGCACGCGGTCGGAAGGCGAGAGGCCGGCGGCGGCCATGAGTTCGAGCAGCGCCATGGTGGTGGCGCGGCTGCCCCAGTTGGCGTTGTCGCGGTTGTCCGACACCAGCAGCACGCGCGGCCCGGCGCCGGCCGCGGCCTGCTCGATCTGGGCGTCAGCGGCCGCCTGGATCACGACGCCCTCTCACGCTCTCGTTAGCGCGAGCGACGAGGGGCGCGCAACCAGGCAAGTGGGTGGCCGCAGGCCTGTGGGTGGGGCGAACCTTCCTATCGGTGGCATGTTGTCGTCCTGGTCGAGGCTACCACTAGCGGCCGCGCGGGCGCTGTGCGCTGGCGTCGGGGGCTCCCGCCGTGCGGGGCGCGAGTTGAGGTGAGCGCTCGCTGCGAAACGGTGCGCCTGATAGCCGCCGCCTCACCGCGACCAACGGCGCTCAATACCTGCTTGCCCTTCCTCCCAGGGGTGCCGTAAGGCCGCGCCCAATAGCGCGCGGGCCGACGCCTGGCGGGGGCGGTGAGCAGACGGCCGGGCACCGTCCGCGTTCATAGTCCAGCGGGCGGGAGTGCATCTAATGGACCTCGGCCCCGCTGGTAGTTGCGCTCGCCACCATGTCCTGCACGAACTGGGCGACGAACTCGTCCTCGCCGGCCTCGAGCAGCTCCTGCGGCGAGGTGCCCCCCAACTGCGGATGCGGCGACGTCAGCCACAGCTCCAGGCCCTCCTCGTCGGCGCCAACGAACCGCGCCAGGCTCTCGCGTATTACCTCCAGGGGTGACGCGCCCGGCAACTGTTCGACCGGCGCGAGGCGTTCGATCCGCACGCTGATCTGCGCCCCGAAAGCGTCGAGGATGCGCTGCGCCCTCTGGGTGCTGATGTTCCGGTAACCGTTGCGCTCGTCCCGGCAGACCAGCGGGGCGCTCGTGCCCAGCGCGGCGGCGAGGCGCTGCTGCGTCCACCCCCGCTGAGAGCGCAGTTCGGTCAGCCAGCGGCCGATGTCGGTTAGGCGGCTGAGCGGTTCGAGCTCCACTGGGCGCTCGCGTTCGTACGCCTCGACCTCCCTGCGGAGCTCCGAGTGATAGTCAAGGGCCGGCCGCATGAGGCGCTCGACCTCTTCGGCCGCCAGGTCGGCGCGGCTCAAGGCCTCCCGCAGTCGATCCAGGTGCTCGCTCTCGTCCCGCAAGCGTCGCGTGGCGCGGGCGTACTCCGCCGCCGTGGTGATCACCGCGTTCCTCCTAATCCGTTCCAGCCCTCCCAGAGCCATAGCCAGCGCGCTCCCGCTAGGGCGTCCCGCTCAGGCGCGCCTGCGCGGAGCGTTGCTGCGGCTTCCACCACTCCTTGATGTAGGCGATCACGTCCGTGACCTGCTCGTCGCTCCAGTCGGGGCCGACGGCTGGCATCATGAAGCCGCCCTGCCGGATCATGGCGGCGATCTGCGAGTCGGGGTGGTGCCAGGCGTGCATGGTGCCGTCTAGGGCTGGGATGCCGGCGCGCGAGTTGCCGGCGCCCGTGACGCCGTGGCAGGTGGCGCAGTTCGCCTGGTACGCCTGCTCGCCGCGGGCGATCTGCTCGGCCGGATAGGTGGGGTAGGTGAGCGGCCCGGAACCGCCGCTGCCGATGCGGGCGTAAACGGCGAGCATCACGATGATGACGACGCCCGATGCGAGGGCGATGGTGGATGGGCGCGGGCGGCGGCGTTGCTTGGGCTTTCGGGACAATGTCTTCAACCTCGTTCGGTGGGATGGCGGCCGCAGCGGCCGTACGGGCAGCGGGCGGGCTAGAGGAGTGGGGGCGGGTCGGCCGCTAGCGCGCCGCGACCGGACACGCCCCTGGCTTCAGTCGGCGGAGTCGGCCAGCCACGCCTGGTATTGGTGCACCTCGCCGGCTTGCGTGACGATGACGTCGCGCGCCAGGTCGCGCAGCTCCGCGTGCGTGGCGCGCTCGAGCGCGAGCTGGGCCATGTCGATGGCGCCCTGGTGGTGCGCGATCATCTCCGTCAGGAAGGCGGCATCCGGGTCTGGGCCTTCGGCCATGGCCGTCATCATGCCGCTCATCTCGGCGTCCATCGTCGCCGCCGAGGCGCCGTCGACCTCGGCGTCGTACCACGCGCGCAGCCAGGTGGTCATCTGCTCGATCTCGGGCGCCTGGGCGGCCTTGACAGCGCGCGCGGCGGCCAGCACCTCGGGGTCGTCGCCGCGCTCGAGCACCCAGTCGGCCATGGCGATGGCGCCCTGGTGGTGGGCGATCATCATCGACATGAAGGCCACCTCGAACTCCTCGCCAGCCAAGCCTCCCAGCTCTGTCGTGCCGGCGGCGCCGTGCATCATGCCCGGCGTCTGACCGGCGGGCATCCCGTGCATCTGGGCCATCATCTCGTGCATCTGGCGCATCATGCCGCTTGGCATGTGGCCCATCATGGGCCCGTGCATGCCGCCCATCGCGTCGGCGCCCATCATCGCGCCACCCATCCCCATGGGGGCGGCGCCGGGGGGCGTGGTCGTGCCGGGCGGGTGGTGGTCGGGGTTGGCGAGGGCGGTGGTGGTCAGCGCGGCGGCGAGCAGCGCGGCGAAGAGTGTCTTGCGGTGCGTCATGGCGCTCCTCCTGTCGAGGAGCATGTTCGGGCGCGCGCGTGAACCGGCGATAACGCCCGTGTAAGGTTTCGGTAAAGCCGCCCAGGACGCGGAGCGGCGCTCAGCCCGCGTCCGGCGCCCGCGGCAGCGTGAACCAGAAGGTGCTGCCCTGCCCCAGGCGGCTGCTGACGCCGATGTCGCCGCCTTGGCGCTCCACTAACTGCTTGGCGAGCGTGAGCCCGATGCCGCTGCCGCCGCCCTCCTGCTGGGCGCGCGCCTGGTCGCCGCGGTAGAAGCGGTTGAACACCAGGCTGAGCTGCCCCTGTGGGATGCCGCCGCCCGTGTCGCTGACCTCGAAGCGCACCCACCCCTCGCCAACCGCGTAAACCGCAAGCTTGACCCGGCCCCCGGCAGGCGTGAAGCGCAGGGCGTTGGCCACCAGGTTGGTGAGCACCTGGCCGCTGCGCTCGGCGTCGGCCCATACGCGAACGTCGGGCGCGGCCGCCACCTCCAGCGTCACGTCCTTGGCCTCGAAGCGCGGCCGGAACGCCTCCGCCACGGCATCGAGCAGGGTGACGGCCGCCACCTCCGCCGGGTGCAGGTCGACCTGGCCGGTCTCCACGCGCGACAGCAGGCTCAAGTCGTCCGCCAGGCGCTCCAGCCGCTGCAACTGCCTCCGGGCCGGCGCCGCCAGCTCCTCGGGCGCGAACACCCCGTCCTCGAGGCCCTCCAGGTAGCCACGCAGGTTCGACAGGGGCGTGCGGAACTCGTGCGCCACGTCGGCCATGAGCTGCACGCGCCGCTCCTCGCTCTTCTCCAGCGTCGCCGCCATGGTGTTGAACGCCGCCGCCAGCTCCCCGATCTCGCCCGGCGCCCGCTGCGTCAGACGCTGGCTGTAGCGCCCGCCGGCGATGCGGCCGCTGGCGCGCGTCAGCGCCCGCAGCGGCCGCACCACCCGCCGCGTGACGTAAAGGCCAACCATAGTGGCGGCAGCCCCGGACGCCACCAGCGCCCACAAGAGCGACTGCGTCAGGGCGCGCCGGAAGCCGGCCGCCAGGTCGTCGGCCATGGCGTCGAGCGTCTGGTCGCCGTGGGCGTGCAGCGACTCCATCATGGCGTCCACGTGGCGCTGCAAGAAGTAGGGCGCCAGCGCTTCGCCCGCCAGGAACATCGTGCCCAGCGCCACCACCACCACCACCAGGTAGGAGGGCAGCAGGCGCCAGTAGAGGCTCGAGCGGGGCGGCCGGGTCATCGGGCTAGTCATGCCACCTTGTAGCCGACGCCGCGCACGGTCACCAGCAGGGCGTCCGCGCCCACGCTGGCGAGCTTCTGGCGCAGGTTTGAAACGTGCACGTCAACCACGCGGTCGACGCCGGTGAAGTCGGGGCCCCACACGCGCTCGATGAGGTCGTTGCGGCTGAACACCCGCCCCGGCGCGCGCGCCAGCGCGAACAGCAGGTCGAACTCCAGCGTGGTCAGCTCCACCTCGCGCCCCGCGAAGCTCGCCTGGCGCTGCAGCGGATCGACGCGCAGGCCGCGATGCTCCACCGCCTCGTCCGCCTCCGCCACCTCGCGCGCCTGGCTGCGCCTCAGCACCGCGCGCACGCGCGCCACCAGCTCGCGCGGGCTGAACGGCTTCACCACGTAGTCGTCCGCGCCCAGCTCCAGCCCCACGATGCGGTCGCTCTCCTCGCTCCTGGCCGTCAGCATGATGACGGGCGTGCGCTGTGCGCGCCTGAGCGCGGTGAGGAACTCGGGGCCGGCCACGCCCGGCAGCATCCAGTCGAGCACCACCAGGGCCGGCGGCGCCGTAAGCGCCGCTTGCAGGCCGGCGGCGCCGTCGTGCGCCACCTCGACGGCGTAACCCTCGCGCGTCAGGTAGGCGCTCACCACCTGCGCGGCGTCAGCGTCGTCCTCCACCACCAGGATGCGGCTCATGACCACCAAACTAACACCCGTTTCCGGGACACCAATCCGCCCAACGCGACTTTACGCGGACCTTACACGACGCTTAAGCGACCGAAACAACCGGCCGCTACCGTGGACGACATGAGCGCGCCGCTGACGCACATGGCACCCCACGGACTATGGATGCTTCTTGGCACCGTCGCCCTGGTGCTGCTGGCGCTTGGCCTCCTGCGCGCGCTCTTCCCCGACTTCTCCCGCCACGACATCAGCACCGCCCCCGGCGCCCAGCCCGACCGGCAGGCGCCAAGCGCGGTGGAGTCGGCGGCCGGCGTTACCGCCGCGGAGCCGCCGCCCGGACGGCGGGGCTGAGATGCCGCGCGCAGAAGAGGTTGCTTCTCGGTTGCTAACGCGCGGGAGCGGCGCAGGCCGCCCGCGACGAGGAAGGCTAGGTGCACCAACGTGAAGAGATGGCTACTGACACTGACCCCGCTGCTAGCGCTGGCGGTGACCGCCACCGCGCTGCTGGGCGGCCAACCCGCCCACGCCGCGGTCCCGCTGGCGGGCCTGCAGGTGACCGTCACCAAGTCCCCCTGGTGCGGCTGCTGCGGCGACTACATCGAGATCCTGCGCGAGCGCGGGATGGAGGTGACGGTGATCGACACCGAGGACACCGCCGGCGCCAAGCTGGCCCTCGGCGTGCCGCCCACCACCTGGAGCTGCCACACCACCGAGGTCGACGGCTACGCCGTGGAAGGCCACGTGCCCCTGGAGGCCATCGAGCGGCTGCTGAGCGAACGCCCCGCCGTGACCGGCATCGCGCTGCCCGGCATGCCCGCCGGCTCGCCCGGGATGAACGGCGTCAAGAGCGCGCCGTTCCAGGTCGTCGCCTTCGACGCCGGCGGCGTGCGCCTCTTCGGAAACTACTAGCAGTGCGATAAGCAGCAGAGAGAGCGGTCGCTTGCTATTGCCGGATCAGGTTGCTGTTCTCAACCGTCGGCGCCAGATGGAGGGCAGTCGTTCAGCGCGCTAGCGAGATAGCCGCTCCAGGATGCCCTCCATCTGGGCGATCTCCTCACGTTGCGCGCGGATGATCTCCTCGCAAAGCTGAACGGTCTCCGGGTCTCGCCGCGTGGCCTGCTCGCAGTTCTTGATGGCTATGGAGTGGTGCGGGATCATCGACAGGGAGAGCTGCGCGTCGCCCACGAACGCCTGCGTTCGGATAGCGGTGAACGCACCCAGGAACACCAACGTGCTAACGGTATAAAGCACCGCGTTGAGGCGCTTGTTCTTGAACATGTGCCGCATCGCGACGAGCATGACGACGATCATGGGCGCCACCATCACCACGGCCATGTAGAAGCGGTTCAAGTTGAGGTGAATGTGCTCGAACGCGGCCACGCCCACGTAAGTAAGGGTCCACATGATCTGGAAGTGAATAGCGACGGCGAGCCCTAGGGTCGCGTACGGCCGGTCCTTCACGGGGCACCTCCGATGTCCGCTCCTGGAGGTTAGGCGCAATGCCGAGACCGAGTCAGTGACCCTAGAACTCAAGGAGTGGCTGGGTTCGCTTCCGACACCTCGTGCTGATAGGCGCGCTGGCGCGGTTCCCACCACTGCTTGACGTAGGCCAGTACCGCCGTCACCTGCTCGTCGCTCCACTCGGGCGCCACCGCCGGCATGTACACGCCGCCCTCGCGGATGTAGCGCGCGAACA
>DASSXV010000050.1:0-10653 GCA_035703635.1 Trueperaceae bacterium
GGAGAACATCGTCTTCCGCAAACCCCGCAAAGTAGCGCCGGTTGGCGCGGAGTCGCTGGCCTGAACGCTCTCAGACGCCAAGCGCCACGGCCGCTGTCTGTGGCGCCCATGCTCGACCTCACCGACCGTCACATCCGCTACCTGCTGCGTGGCATAACGCGCAGCACGCTCCTCTATAGCGAGATGGTGACGGCCAACGCCGCCGTTCACGGTGACCGCGAGCGTCTGCTGGCGTTCAGCCCCGTCGAGAGTCCGGTGGTGCTGCAGCTCGGCGGCGACGACCCGGACCTGCTGGCGCGCGCCGCCCTCATCGGGGTGGAGCACGGTTACGCCGAGATCAACCTCAACGTAGGTTGCCCATCCAACCGCGTCACGAGCGGCAACTTCGGCGCCTGTCTGATGAAGGACCCGGTGAGAGTCGCTGCGTCGGTCGCGGCGATGCGTGACGCCGTCGACGTGCCCGTCACCGTCAAGCACCGCCTCGGGGTTGACGAGCAGGAATCCTTCGAGGAGATGCTCGCCTTCGTCGACACGGTTACAGGGGCCGGAGCCGACGCTTTCATCGTGCACGCGCGCAAGGCGTGGTTGAAGGGCCTCAGCCCTAAGGAGAACCGCACCATCCCTCCGCTGCGTTACGACTTCGTCTACCGCCTCAAGGAGGAACGGCCAGAACTCGTCGTCGAACTCAACGGCGGAGTGCCGGACCTGACAAGCGCGAGGGAGCACCTTGCGCTTGTCGACGGCGTCATGCTTGGCCGCGCTGTCTACGAGAACCCGTTCGTGCTGGTCGGTGCCGATGACCTGATCTCGCAGGCAGGTGACGGCGAGGCGGCGCCCCCCCTCGCGCGCACGCGCAGGGCAGTGGTCGAGGGCATGTACGACTACACGGAAGAGCGTTTGAGGGCGGGCGCGCCCCTTAACGCCATCAGCCGCCACCTGCTCAGCTTGTTCCACGGTCGGCCCGGCGGTAAGGCGTGGCGCCGCGTCATCTCGGAGCGCGCCAACAAGAAGGGTGCTGGCGTCGAAGTACTGGTTGCGGCGCTCGACGCGTTACCGCCTGGCGTGGCGGATGAGCCGCTCAGGCCAACTGCCGCAAGTACTCCCGCGCGATGATCAAGTGCTGGATCTCGTCTGTGCCCTCACCGATGCGTGTGAGGCGCGCGTCGCGCCAGAAGCGCTCGACCTCGAAGTCCCTCAAGTAGCCGTAGCCGCCTAGGATCTGGATGGCGGCGTCGCACGCTGCCACCCCAGCCACGCTGCCCTTGAGCTTGGCCATGGCGGCGGCCATGGTGTAGTCGCGGCCGGCGTCGCGCAACGCGGCCGCCTTGCGTACGAGCAACCTGGCGGCCTCCAACTCGGTGGCCATCTCGGCGAGCTTGAACGCCACCGCCTGGTGGCGTGAGAGTGACTGACCGAACTGGCGCCGCTCCTGGGCGTACGTGGCGGCACGCTCCAACGCGGCGCGGCCAAGGCCGATGGCCATGGCGCCGATGCCGATGCGGCCACCCGACAGCACCTTCGTCACGTCGGCGAACGCTTCGCCTACTTCGCCGAGCAGCGCATCCGCCTCGACGCGCGCGCCCTCAAAACTGAGGGGTGTGGTGTCGGAGCTGTGCAGGCCAAGCTTCTTCTCCGGCAAGCCGCGTACGAGGCCGGGAGTGGCGCCGCTCATGACGAAGGCGCTGATCCCATGCGACCGCGGCCCGCCAGCCGCAGGCTCGGAAGTGCGGGCCATGACCACGTAAGTGCCACCGACCGTGCCTTGGGTGATGAACTGCTTGCTGCCGTCGAGAACGAAGCCGCCGCTTGTCGGAGTAGCGCGCGTCGTGAGGGACGCGGCGTCCGAGCCTGCCGCGGGCTCCGTCAGTGCCCATGCGCCCAGCTGCTCGCCGGACGCCAGGGGCGGCAGCCAGCGTTGACGCTGCTCTTCATTGGCCGCCACCAGAAGGTGCCCAACGCACAAGGAGTTGTGCGACGCGACCGTCAACGCGAGCGACCCGTCCACCGCCGCGACCTCCTCGATAAGGAGCGCCGTGGTCGTGGAATCCAGTTCGGCGCCGCCGTAGCGTTCTGGCACCTGCAGACCGAACAGGCCCATCAGCGCTAGCTGCGCCACTATCTCGTGAGGGAACTCTCCACTGGCATCACGAGCGACCGCGCCTGGCGCTACCGCGCTGGCTAAGTAGTCGCGCAGGGGAGCGAGTAGCGCCCTTTGGTCGCTCGTGAGGTCGAACCAGGCCGGTGCTGCCGACTGCTCTTGAGGCATGACCCCAACGTATTCCGTCGCCACCCCGCACTCGGTGCGTGGCTCACTCGCCTGGTACACTCGGCGCCATGGATTCCCAGAACTGGGTGCGAGGCGTCCGCGGCGCCACTACCGTCGCAAACGATGAACCGGGGCTCATCTTGGACGCCACGCGCGAACTGCTCGAGGAGATGCTGGAGCAGAACGACATTACCGACTTCGGAGTCATCTCGTCGGTCTTCTTCACGACGACGCCTGACCTGACGTCAACCTTCCCGGCCGAAGGCGCACGGGCCATCGGCATGACGACGGTGCCCCTACTCTGCTTTCAGGAGATACCGGTACCAGACAGACTGCCGCGCTGCGTGCGGGTGATGATGCTCGTCCACACGCCAAAGGGCCCGGAGGGCATGCGTCACGTTTACCTCCGCGAGGCCAAGAGCTTGCGGCCCGACCTGGCCAGCGCCCAGTAACGCCTACCGTCAGCCGGGACGCAGTTCAGCCACTCGGTATGAGGAGCTTCTCCAACTCAGCGAGGATCTCGCGAACTGCACCTGGGTCCAGGCGGTAGTACGAGCGGTTCCCGCGCCTCACTACCTGCACTAACTGCAGCTCACGCAGCAGCCGCAGGTGGCCGCTCGCGGTCGGTTGGCTGACGTTGAGTTGCCGTGCCAAGTCGCCTACCGTCAGCGGAAAGCGCGCCAAGCGCGCGACCTGGAACAGGAGTAACAGCCTGGTTGGGTCGGAGAACGCCTTGAGTCGACTGGCGAGGCGCGTCACGTCGTCCTTCTGCTCGCGGTAGAAGTCCTCCGAGCGCACTCCGTAACCGAGGCACAGGCGCTGGCGCACCACGAACTTGAAGCCGCCGCGAGTGGCGAAGTAGAGCGGCACCACGAGAGTGGGCCCTTGGCGTTGGTGCGAGCGGATGTCGGCGCGGCTGTCCTCGAAGTTGACGAAGTGGTGAGCAGGCAACGCGGCGACGAGGTCGCTCGTTGGCCCGAGCGCACTGACGAGGCGCTGACTGGCGGTGCTGGTCACCTCTGCGCCGTTGACTTCCCACGCCACCTGCAGGTAGCCCCAGAGTTGGGTGAGGTTCGCTGCCAGCTCGGCGGTGCGCGGTGCGTCGAGCGCCTCGAACGCCGCCCTCAGGCGCTCGAGCGGACTGCTGGCATCGTCGCCGAGGTCCTCATAACGCGAGACGTCGAACACGGCCTCGAACTCGGCCAACAGCCGCGCGGGCAGACCAGGCAGCTCAGCTAGGAAGCGGTCAGGGGTGTCGTCGGCGTCGTAACCGAAGGCGCAAGCGAGCAGCAGCGCCTCATAGCCGGGGAGGTTCTTGGCCGCGGTCGCCGCGTCTAGTACCCACTGCGGCGGGTGCTCGAGCAGCTCGCGCTGCCAAGGGAGCGGCGCCAGCGGCCGGCCGTGCCGGAGGACGTGATAGTAGGCGTAGCACAGCTCGATGACGACGGACGGCCGCACCTCGAGGCGCGGCAGGTCAAGCGGCTGCAGCCCTGACGCCGGCCGCAGTTCGGCTTCCACTACGCCCAGTCGCGAACGTTCAGGAGCTCGCCGCCGTCCACGGTGGCTAGGGTGACCTTATGGCTGCGCGTCATGCTCACTTCCAGCGTGGCATGGTCCAGCGTCTGCGGTCCAACTAGCGACTTGCGCACGAAGTACGAGTTGCCTTGCAGGCTCATCTCGCTCGTCTTCGAGAGGCGCACGCGGATGACCTCGCCGTTACGGTCAGTGCGCACCTGGCAGTGAAGGGCGTTCGCGTCCTCGCGAAAGCGCGGGTCTTGCCGCCTGAACATTCCAAACATGAGGCTATTCTAGCCGCCATGGGCTCGAACGAAGCAGCGCTCCTTGCCGAGGCACTGCGCGCGGCGCTCAGCGCCGCCGATCCGGTTGCTGTGACGAAGAAGCACCTACCGTCCCCGCCGGCCGGGAGACTGATCGTGGTTGGGGCGGGGAAGGCCGCCTCTGCCATGGCGGCGGCGGCCAGCGCCGGGTACCAGGATGTCGAACGCTTCGGGGGCGCCGTGATCACGCGCCACGGTCAGGCGCTAGCAGCGCCGCGCGTTCAAGTGCTCGAGGGCGCTCACCCCGTTCCGGACGCAGCAAGCGTGGCCGGCACGCGCACGCTGCTCGGGCTCGTGGACGGGGCGGGACCAGACGACCTCGTTCTCTGCCTCCTCTCCGGTGGAGGTTCTGCGCTCGCGTGCGCACCAGCAGGGGTGAGCTTGGCGGAGAAGGCGGCCGTTACTCGGGCCTTGCTGGCGGCGGGAGCCGACATCCACGAGTTGAACGTCGTGCGTAAGCACCTATCTGGTGTCAAGGGAGGCTGGTTGGCTGCTCGATCGGCGGCTCCCGTCGTCACCCTCGCGGTTTCCGACGTGGTCGGTGACGATCAAGGGACCATCGCCTCCGGGCCAACGGTAGCGGACCCGAGCACGTACGCCGAGGCGCTCGCCCTCCTCGACGCGTACGTTCCAGGCGCTGGCGCGGCGCGCCGGGCACTTGAGGCGGGGGTTAGGGGAGAGCGGCCGGAGACGCCCAAACCGGGTGACGAGCGCCTAGCGCGTTCCCATTACGAGATCGTGGCGTCCGGCGCCACCTCGGTGCGAGCGGCAGCAGACCACCTGCGGGCGGCTGGCGTTGAGGTGATCGCCTGCCACGCGGAGTCGACTGGCGACTCGACCGCAGTGGCGCTTCGCCAGGCGGCCGAGGTGCGCGCCATTCTCTCTAGCGCCAGCCGTGACCGGCCGCTTGCCGTCGTTTACGGCGGGGAGACGACCGTCAAGCGCCACGGCGCGCAACTGACGTACGGCACTCCGCAAGACGAGGCCGTCGATCGAGCCCGCGGCGGTCCGAACGGCGAGTGGGCGCTGGCTTTCCGCACCGCCTTGGCTGACGTGCCTGGCATGTGGCTGCTGGCGGCGGACACGGACGGCATCGACGGCAACTCCACGGCCGCCGGAGCGCTCATCGGACCCGAGCAGGCGGCGCGCCTAACTCGCATTCAAGTAGCCGACTACCTCAGAAGGCACGATTCTCACACCTTGCTCGAGCGCGTCGGCGGGCTGTTGGTGACGGGGCCGACACACACGAACGTCAACGCCTTGCGCGTCGCGCTCTTCGCTGCGGTATGAGGCGCTGACGTGCTGCGCGCTGCGCTGGCTGTTGCCGGGCGGCGGGTATGCTCATCGCCGATGCGACTGCTGGCGCCAACCCCTGAGAACCTTGCGCTTGCGGCAGAGCGCCTGCGAGCCGGCGGCCTCGTCGGCCTGCCAACCGAGACGGTCTACGGCCTGGCTGCCAACGCGCTCGACGAGGCAGCGATATCTCGAGTGTTCGCCCTGAAGGGTCGCCCTAAGGATCACCCGCTGATCGTGCACTTGGCCTCTGCCGGGCAGTTGAGCCAGTGGTCGGCAGCGGTGGACGAGCGCGCCGTGCGCCTCGCAGAGGCCCTGTGGCCCGGGCCCCTGACGATAGTGCTCAGGAAGGCGCGAGCAGTACCAGACGCAGTCACGGGAGGGCAACCAACCGTGGCGCTACGCGTGCCCGCTCACCCAGTCGCCCGGGCCGTACTCGAGCTCTTCGGCGGCGGCCTAGCGGCGCCATCGGCTAATCGGTTCGGACGCGTAAGCCCCACCACGGCCGCGCATGTAGCCAGCGAGTTCCCTGACGCCGACCTCATGGTGCTGGACGGCGGGGCGTCGGTCGTTGGGTTGGAGTCCACCATCATCGACCTGAGCGGTTCGACTCCACGGGTCTTGCGGCCCGGTGATGTGGCTCGCGACCAGCTGGAGGAGGTCCTCGGCGAGGCCGTAGCCATCGGCCACGGCGCCGCGGCTCCGCGAGTGCCAGGCAGCCTCCCCAGCCACTACGCCCCCGGCGCGCCGACGTTCCTGGTGGCGATCAACGAGTTGCTAACTACTGTGGACGAGAAGTCAGCGGTACTAGCGCTGCGCCCGGCCCCGGCTGGCTTCGCGGGAGCGTGGGTGCAGTTGCCCGCCGATCCACGGGGTTATGGAGCCGGGCTCTACACCGCGCTGCGGCAACTGGACGCTGAAAGCCCGGCGCGCCTCGTGATCGAGCGCGTGCCAGACGACGCCAACTGGCTGGCTGTGCGCGACAGGCTCGAACGCGCGAGCGCGCCGAGGCCAGACGCCGTCGCTCGGAGGAGCGCATGACCGAACAGAACAAGACCGACGAGCACGCGACTTCGAAGGGCACGGCGCCGGGCACGGCCCCGTTGGTGGCCGTCGTCATGGGCTCCACCAGCGACTGGGAGACCATGCGCCACGCTTCCGAGGTGCTCGAGCGCCTCGAGGTGCCGCACACCTGCCAGGTCGTATCGGCGCACCGCACCCCTGAGCGCCTGGCTGAGTTCGGCAAGTCGGCGGCCGGGCGCGGCATCCAAGTGATCGTCGCTGGCGCCGGTGGCGCAGCCCACCTCCCGGGAATGATCGCGGCGAACACGCACCTGCCGGTGTTCGGAGTGCCCGTCATGAGCGAGGCGTTACGCGGGGTCGACTCGCTCCTCTCGATCGTCCAGATGCCGCGCGGCGTGCCCGTTGGGACTTTGGCCATCGGCGCGCCAGGTGCGTTGAACGCCGGCTTGTTGGCTGCGAGCGTGCTCTCCCTGACGCGGCCGGAGTTGCGGTGGCGCCTGATAGCGTTCCGTGACGAACAGACCGATGCGGCCAGCAAGAGCACGCTGCCAACCCCGCACTTCGTCCCCGAGCCGTGACGCAGCCGGCACCCGTGCTCCCAGGTTCGACGATTGGCGTGCTTGGCGGGGGTCAGCTAGGCCGGATGCTCGCGCTGTCGGCTCGCCGTGCTGGCTACCGCGTTCACGTTCTAAGCGACGTCGCCGGTTCGTCTGGCGCCCAGGTGGCCGACCATACGGTCGTGGCGCGCTACGACGACGCGGCTGCTGTCGCGGCGTTCGCTGCGCAAGTAGACGTGGTGACGCTCGAGTTCGAGAACATCTCGAGCCCCGCCCTCGCGGCCGCTGCGCATAACGCGCCGGTCAGACCTGGGGTGTTGGCGCTGCACGTCAGCCAGAACCGCCAACGGGAGAAGGAGTTCCTCAAGGCGAACGGTTTCCAGCACGCCCCGTTCGTCACACTGCGGGGCCCGGCTGACGAACGAGCGGTGGCCATGCCAGCATTCCCGTTCGTCGCGAAGTCGGCCGGCTTCGGTTACGACGGCAAGGGCCAGGTAGTCGCGCGTGGGCCGGAGGATCTGGCGCGCGTGGCGGCTCTGTTGGAGAGCGGCCCCGTCGTCGTCGAGGAGTTCGTCGAGCTGGCGGCCGAACTATCGGTCGTCGGGGCACGGTCGCTCGCTGGCGCGGTCGCCCTCTACCAGCCGCTCCTCAACCGCCACGTAGGGGGCATTCTCGACACGACCGTCCTCAGTGCCGCGCCGAACGAGCCGCCCATGGAGGGGCTCGCCTGGCCGCGCCTAACTGCGGAGGCCCTTGCAGCCACCGCCGAGCTGCTCGAGCTGCTCGAGGTCGTCGGTGTGGCGTGTGTCGAGTTCTTCGTGACAACGGCGGGCGCGCTGCTGGTGAACGAGATCGCGCCGCGCCCTCACAACTCGGGGCACCTGACCATCGAGGCGTGCCTCACGAGTCAGTTCGAGCAACAGTGGCGCGCCGTGTGTGGGCTGCCGCTCGGTAGCACCCGGGCTCATTCGAGCGCCGCCATGACCAACTTGCTCGGTGAGATGTGGCTCGGTGGAGAACCGCGCTGGGAAAAGGCGCTGGCGAGGCCTGGGGCGAGCCTGCACCTCTACGGCAAGCAGGGGCCGCGGCCGGGACGCAAGATGGGCCACGTAACGGCCGTTGGCCCGACCGCCGCCGCCGCCGAGCGGACCGCGCTGGCGGCAAGGGCCGACCTTGATGACTCGGATGCCGTGTAACACGGCGGTTGCGGTAACCCCAGCCTAGGGTGTACAGTACCTAGGTTTGTTTGCCCTCGGCCCGCAGCGTTGGGTCCAGGGCCAGTTTGTCGTGTGCTGCCGCGAAGGCCGCGAACGACGTTCAGGCTATGAGTTCGCGGCCTTATCGCCGCGCCCAAAATCCTCGGGCGCGAGACCACACGAGGGAGTGATCGTTCTGCCGACCGTCAACCAGCTGCTCCGCAAGGGGCGCAGGAAGATCGAGAAGAAGAGCAAGACCCCGGCACTCAAGGGGTCGCCGCAGCGTCGTGGCGTTTGCACCGCCGTCAAGACCCAGACGCCCAGGAAGCCGAACTCCGCGTTGCGCAAGATCGCGCGTGTTCGCCTGGCCGGTGGCCAGGAAGTCACCGCCTACATCCCCGGAGAGAAGCACAACCTCCAGGAGCACTCGGTAGTGCTCATCCGTGGCGGCCGTGTCAAGGACCTCCCGGGCGTTCGTTATCACATCGTCCGCGGCACGCTCGACGCTCAAGGCGTCGGTGTCGGCCGGTACGTGCAGCGCAATAAGAGCCGCAGCAAGTACGGCACGAAGAAGCCGAAGGCGGGGAAGAAGTAAGCCATGGGACGTAGAAGACGCGCCGAGATCCGCCCGCTCCAACCAGACCTCGTTTACTCCGACACGACCGTCACCGCCCTGGTGAACAAGTTGATGCGCGATGGCAAGAAGAACACCGCCAGCCGCATCTTCTACGGCGCCTGCCGCCTCATCCAGGAGCGTTCTGGTCAGGAGCCCCTCAAGGTGTTCCGTCAAGCCCTCGACAACATTCGGCCCCGCATCGAAGTGCGTAGCCGCCGCGTTGGTGGTTCCACTTACCAGGTGCCGGTCGAGGTCATCCCTCGCCGCTCGCAGTCGCTAAGCCTGCGTTGGCTCGTAGCCGCATGTGACGCTCGTCCCGAGCGCACCGCCGTCGAGCGCGTCGCCGGCGAACTCCTCGATGCCGCCGCTGGTCGCGGTGGCGCCGTTAAGAAGAAGGAGGATGTCGAGCGGATGGCCGAGGCGAACCGCGCCTACGCCCACTACCGCTGGTGAATCTGGCGCGCTCGTTGGCTTACGGCAGCGAGCATGGGTAGAGCGACTAAGACAGACTTGATATGACGACTACGATCACTGACCTTCACAAGACACGCAACATCGGTATCGCCGCGCACATCGACGCTGGCAAGACCACGCTCACTGAGCGCATCCTGTTCTTCACTGGCCGCATACACAAGGTGGGCGAGACCCACGAAGGTGCGGCGCAGATGGACTGGATGGCGCAAGAACGCGAGCGCGGGATTACCATCACGTCGGCCGTAACTCAGGCGTTCTGGCACGATACCCGCATCAACGTAATCGACACGCCCGGGCACGTCGACTTCACCATGGAAGTCGAGCGCAGCATGCGCGTGCTCGACGGCGCCGTGGCTGTCTTCGACGCCAGCCAGGGTGTCGAGCCACAGAGCGAGACCGTGTGGCGCCAGGCGGACAAGTACCACGTGCCGCGCATCGCGTTCGCCAACAAGATGGATAAGACCGGCGCATCGTTCGACCTCGTGCTGTCGTCCATGGCCGACCGGCTTGGCGCCGTCGCCGTGCCGCTCCAGTGGCCGATCGGCGCTGAGGACTCGTTCGAAGGCATGATCGACCTCGTCGAGATGAAGGCCATCTACTATCACGACGACCTAGGTAAGACCGTCGAAGTGGAAGAGCTGCCGGCCGAGCTCCTCGGCATCGCTACCGCGAAGCGCGACATCATGATCGAGCGCGTGGCTGAGTTCAACGACGACGTCGCCATGCTCTACCTCGAGGGCGAACCGGTACCGGAAGACCTCCTGCGCGCCGCCATCCGCAAGGGCACCATCGCGCTCGACTTCTACCCAGTGGTGTGCGGCGCAGCGCTCAAGAACAAGGGCGTGCAGCGCCTACTAGACGCCATCGCCGCCTACTTGCCTTCGCCGCTCGACATCCCGCCGATCCCAGGCGTCAACCCAGACAGCGGTGAGCCGGAGACCCGCGCCGCCGACATCGAGGCCCCCACCGCCGCGTTGGCGTTCAAGATCGCTACCGACCCGTACGTTGGGCGGCTCGTCTTCGTGCGCGTGTACTCGGGCTCCCTCAAGTCAGGGTCGTACATCTACAACGTCAGCAAGGGCCGCCGCGAACGCATCGGCCGTCTGCTGAAGATGCACGCCAACTCCCGCGAAGAAGTCGATTCGATCGACGCGGGTTCGCTCGGCGCCGTCGTCGGCCTCAAGGACACGACGACCGGTGACAGCCTCGCGGACGCGGACCACCCGATCATCCTCGAGTCCATCGACGTGCCGGAGCCCGTCATCACCGTCGCCATCGAGCCAGCCTCGAAGGCCGACCAGGACAAGCTCTCCAACGGCCTCATCAAGCTGACGGAGGAGGACCCGACCTTCCGCGTCGAGTCCGACCCGGAGACCGGCCAGACCAAGAT
>DASSXV010000054.1:0-7071 GCA_035703635.1 Trueperaceae bacterium
CTGTGACGCAAGTTGTGAGGTGGCCTCGTCGAACGCCAGCCAGGTGGCCTTGGCCCGAGCCCACGCTGGCGCGGCGCACGCCTAGCTGCGCCAGGCGCTCAGTGGTCATTCCGGGTTCGCGGAACAGGACGTTGACGGCCTTGGGCGCTAACGCCTGGACGATCATCAGGAGGCCGACAAGTGGCAGGCCGACCTCATCGCCATGGGGACCCACGGCCGCACTAGCTTCGACCAGTTCCTACACGGCAGCGTGGCCGAGCAGGTGGTCAGGCGTTCGCGTTTGCCGGTGCTCAACTGCCTCAGGCACATCCTCGAACTGAAGCAGTTCACCGGCAAGCTCGGCAAGATGTGTCTTCACGTCCATTGGGGTCACGCGGAAGAACTCACGCCGCAGGTTGATAAGGTTCACACGAGTCGTTGCGAGTCTTGTGTGCAGTTGGTTCTCGATCCCAACGGCGTCCTCCGAGAAGAAGAGGGCATGAACGTCGAAGTTGAAAGGTACAGATGCATCACCCAGCTCCTTGATTCCTTCGGATCCAGGCGCCTCGTCATTCCGTTCTTGACCATCGTCTCGCCGAATGAGCCTATGTTCGAGATGGCGTAGACATACCCTGCCGAGCTATTGCTTCCTCGTCTCCAGCAGAGGATAGCGCGACCAACGCGTTCTGGAAGTCCTGACGCTCCTTCTCGAGCTTCTATCCCTCACCATTCACGAGGGGCTTGCTGATTGCGGTTTTCGGGATGCGGGCGCACGGTTATCAGTGGTCTTGTGATGCCCGGCGCCAGGAGTTTGTCGTCACATGGTACTTACAACCAGTGCGTGGGATAACGCACGAGGTGTGGTATACTCGATGCATGAGTGGGACGTACAGCCTCGTTGTGGGAGATCGCGGTCGCGTTGTATTGCCGGCCGATCTGCGTGAGCGGGCGGGCCTCGCTCCTGGCACCGCGCTGACGCTTCTTGAGACACCTGAGGGCTTGGTGCTGCTCACCCGCGACCAGCTCCTGGAGCGAGTGCGACAGGACCTCAAAGGACTCGACCTCGTCGGCGCGCTTCTCGCGGAGCGTCGGGCAGAAGCTGACCGTGACGATGTCACCGCTGGGCCGGCATGAAGGTACTGGACGCCTCGGCGCTGCTGGCCTTCTTGCAAGGCGAGGCCGGAAGCCGCGTCGTGGCTGAGGCGCTGGAGTCTGGAGCGAACTGCGCGGCGGTGAACTGGTCCGAAGTCGCCCAAAAGGTCCGAGCGAGTGGCCGCGACTGGGACCTGAGCCGGGCGCTGTTGCTCTCGTACGACCTACGTATCGAGCCGGTTACCGCGGAAGACGCGGAACGCGCGGCCAGGTCCTGGCGGGCAGGCTCGGGCATGTCGTTGGCCGACAGGCTCTGCCTGGCGTTGGCACACCGGCTCGGGGCACCGGCCCTTACTGCGGACGGCCACTGGGGAGCGGCCCCGCCAGTCGTACAGATTCGTTGATGGACCTGCTCGTTCTAGGCGACGACCCGAGCGGGAGCTGTACGGTGTAAAAAACCTGATAACTCGTCTTATCAGACCTATGCCAAACTGTCTTCGTGACCCCAAGTGACCCCAACGAACCCGGCTCCAAGTCCGCCATCGAGCGCTACGCGGGCGACCAGTTGTCACGCGCCGAGAGCTGGGCAACGCTCCCGGCTCCCGAACTCAAGCGGCGGGCGTCGAAGGCCGCGGCCGAGCGCGACGCGGTCGAGCTCTGGGCGCTCGTCGAAGCGTACCTGTTCCTGCACGGCTCAAAGGGCGCTCGCGCCAGTCATCACACGCTGAGGACTTACAAGCGCGGCGTGCTCGACTTGCTGGCGGCCTGGCACGGCGAGAACTTGCTGAGGCCCGGGCGCGACTCCGGCGTCTTGTACCTCCGGCGCCTCGAGTCGGGTGTCGCTCCGGACGGCAGCCGCGGCAAGGCGCCATCGCCAGCGACGTTGCAAGTGAAGCTCGCGGCGGCCAGGACGCTCTACAAGGCGCTCAGGTGGTCGCAGGCAACGGAGGCGCGACCGTTCGAGGACGTAAGCGCTGGCAAGGACCCGACGCCGGCGTGGGAGAAACGCCGACCCTACCGCGACTCCGAGGTCGAGGAGCTACTCGAGCTCGCCGAACCGGCCGAGCGCGTCATGGTCCTGCTTGGCGCCCACGCCGGCCTGCGGATCGGTGAGATGAGCGACTTGCGTTGGAGCGACCTCGACCTGGAGCGCGGCACCTTGCGCGTGAGGTCTGGCAAGGGCGGAAAGGCGGCGGACGTGAGCGTAACGCGGCGCCTCGCCGAGGCGCTCCGAGCGTTAGCCAGCATCCCAGAAGGTTCGAACCGTCAGCGACCACATGAATGCGTGCTCCCGTGGGGTGCGGACCATGCCAGGCGCCGCTTCAGGCGACTCTGCAGCCGCGCGGGCGTCAAGTATCAGGGCGCGGCCGTGCACGGCCTGCGGCACAGCGCTGGCACGCGCTACTACCAACAGACGAACGACCTCGGCCGGGTAGCCGCGCACTTGCGGCACGCCGACATCCAGACGACCCGCATCTACGCCAAGATCGACACGGAGGCCATCGGCGACGACATCGAGGAGTGGTAACCCTCAGCGGCCGCCCGCCGAGCGCCGAAGCAGTAGCCCGGCTGTCAAGGCCGCCGCCGCTGCCCCAGCCAGAACGACCAGCGGGCGCGGGGAAACGCTTACCGTCTTCCCCGCTAGCGTCCCATCCTGCCGTCGCTGAGGGCGCCTGGAGCGCAACAGACCGACAACACCCACCGCGGTCTTGACCAGCGCCGACCCTCTGGCCGAGCTCCTTGCCGCGGCGCGCAACTGAGACTTAGCGCGGGCTACTTCGCTGACCTGCTCGCGAGCCACAAAAGGCCTCCCCCCAGCAAGCAAAGTAGCGCGCCGCAAGCCACCACCGCCCAGGCCTGCCCCCAGTGTGGCGCAAGCGCCAGGTAGAGAGCCAGGCCGAACAACGCGAAGGCCGCCGTGAGTAGGAGCGCCCCACCAGCACTCAGGGCGAGCCTTGCGCCAGCCGCGACGATGTTCCTGCGCGCAGCGCGCCCCTCGGCCTCCAGCAAACCAAGGAAGGCTATGAAGTAGTCGGTGAACCGCTCAAGCATCGTCTGCTACGGCCCTACTTGCGGCCCAGTAGCCAACCGACGACGAGCCCAACTCCGAACACCGTCAGTACCGAGGCGAACGGCCGCTCTTCGATCTTGCCCTCGACGTTGTGCAGCGTGCGCTCGCCGGTCTCCGCAGCGCCGCTCGCCGCGCCCCGCAGCTTGGCCATGAGACGCTCGGCTTCGCTTTCCAGCCGCCCCCGGAGGGCCTCGACCGCATCGCCCGCCACGCTCCCACTGCTCGCAGCGGTTTCGTGCAGGTCCTTCTGAAGGTCCTTGAGGTTCTTCTTCAGTTCGTCGAGTTCCTTCGCCAAGTCACGCTCGGCCATGGCAGTACCTCCTTGAGACGCATGGTAGTGCCGCGGGTACCGCCTCACAGGTACGGATTGGGTAGCGCTCCTCGAACTGTGGTTGAAGCCGGCAGGGCGGTAAGCTCTGCGCCAATGCGAGGTCCAGCGCCGCGAACACGCCAGAAGGAGCCGTTATTAACTTGAAGGAACAGATGAAAGACGTCTCCCCTAGTGCTGCTTCGGCACCGAGCGGCGCCGGCACCTACACGCACGGCCACCACGAGTCCGTCTTGCGCTCCCACAGCGTGCGCACGGCTCAAGACTCAGCGGCTTACTTGTTGCCGCACTTGCGTCCTGGGCTCGACCTGCTTGACGTCGGCAGCGGCCCTGGCTCCATTACCGCGGACTTCGCGAGGCTCGTCGCTCCCGGCGGCACGGTAACGGCGGTGGAGGCAACGGAAGCTGCCATGGCGCTAACCCGCGCGACCTGCGCGCAGCGCAGTGCCAACGTACGGACGCTGGTGTCAGACGTTCACAGCTTGGCGCTGCCAGACGACTCGTTCGACGTGGTGCACGCACATCAGGTCATACAGCACGTCGCCGACCCGGTCAGGGCATTAACCGAGATGCGGCGCGTCTGCCGCCTAGGCGGGCTGGTTGCGGCCAGGGACTCCGATTACGGCGGCTTCATGTGGTACCCGCGTTTGCCTGAGCTGGATGCTTGGCTGAGCCTCTACGCGCGCGCTGCCAGAGCGAACGGCGGCGAGCCTGACGCCGGCCGCTACTTGCCTGCCTGGATGCACCAAGCCGGTTTCCAACAGGTGACGGTCACGGCCAGCGTCTGGTGCTTCGCTGATGACGTGACCAGGGCGTGGTGGGGCGAGATGTGGTCGGAGAGGATCCTCAAGTCCGCCCTCGCCGGGCAACTTCTCGCGGCGGGCTGGGCGTCTGGCGACGACCTCGACGCCATCTCGCGGGCGTGGCTGCGCTGGGCAAGCGACCCAAGCGGGTTGCTCGTCATCCCACACGTCGAGGTCATCGGACGCAAGTAGAACGCAGCGTCAACTGAAACGGCGGCGCGTCATGGCGCCCCACTTGCCCATACTGCTCCGAATGCGGAACATGGCGATCACCCTCACGACGGCCAGCCATTGGCGGTAACCGAGGTTCTCCGTGACGATGGCTATCAGCATCCGGTAACGGTCCCCGACGCGCTTAGCTGAGTGTGGAAGCGCCTGGTCGAGGGCTGCGCTCGCGAGCCCGACGATCATGCCGTAGACCACAGATAGGGCGAGGAACGCCGCGGTGAACGAGACGTCTAGGTTGCCGGTTACGGCGAGTCCGATGATGATCAAGTACCCGGACACCTCGAGGATAGGCGAGATGCCCTCGACCACCCAGGCGTACGGCAAGCCGAGCATGCCGATGCGACCGTAGCGCGGGTTCAAGAGCATGTCACGGTGGAGCCACAGCGTCTCCCACAGGCCGCGGTGCCAACGATCACGTTGGCCACGGAGCGTCTTCGCGTCCGCTGGCACCTGCGTCCAGCACACCGGATCGATCATGAACTCGAGGCTGTAAGGCTGCTTGCGGTCGCGGAAATAGCGGTGCAGACGGATGGTGAGCTCGAAGTCCTCGCCCACCGTGCCCACGTTGAGGCCACCGGCCGCGAGGAGCGCGCTGCGGCGAAAGATCCCGAACGCGCCCGAGATCGAGATCAGCGTGTTGACCTGACTCATGGCGCTTCTGGAGGCCAAGAAGGCGCGGAGGTACTCGAGCTGCTGCCAGCGGGCGATGAAGTTGCGCGGGGTCCGCGCTTCGCGCACCGCGCCGTCCACGACCTCCGCCTCGTTCACCACGCGGATGGTGCCGCCCAGTCCTACGAGCGTGGGCACCTCGAGGAAGCGCGTGCCCGCGTTCTGAAGCGCCGCCGGGTCGATGAGGCTGTCGGCGTCCGTCATCACCACGATCGGATAGCGCGCCTGCTCGAGCGCGGCGTTGAGTGCGTCGGCTCGCCCGCCGTTCTCCTTGTCTAGGACGAGGAAGTTCGGGTGAACTTTGCTGCGCCAAGCCGAGCGTACCGGGGCGTGCTGCGTCATGCGGCGCGGGCCCGGAAGGCTTGGGGTGAGGGCGAACGCCTCGCGCAGGACGTCCAGGGTGGCGTCACGCGAGCCGTCGTTCACGACGATGACTTCGAACTCAGGGTAGTGCATGGCCAACAGGCTCTTCATGCTGCTTACGATGGTCGCTTCCTCGTTGTAAGCGGCGATGAGGAAGCTGACGGGCAGGTAGGTCGATGCCCGGGTGAGGAGCGTCTGTTCGAGTGGCGATAGGCGGCGTCCACGTAGGAGCAACGCGCGCGCGGCGAGCGCGAGCGCGGCGGCGTTCGACCCGTTGATGACGATGAACGTGGCTAAGACTACGAGCTGCAAGGCGATGATCATGGGTGTTTCAGGCGCGGGCGCTGGCGGCCGCTACACTCCAGTCCGTCTTGCGCAGTAGCGCAGCGCTGGTGCCGCGCGGGAGCGAAGCAGTCATGGCAGCCATGTCCCGCGCGAAGGCGTCCTCGTGAGTGCTCTGG
Source organism: Trueperaceae bacterium (assembly GCA_035703635.1). GTDB lineage: Bacteria > Deinococcota > Deinococci > Deinococcales > Trueperaceae > JAAYYF01. The sequence goes on from DASSXV010000054.1 coordinate 5,995, forward strand.
GCGAGGTGGAGCGCGGCGTCACCTTCGCGCCCGCAACGCTGCATGGCCGCGGCCGCGGCCAAACGCACCTCGTATGACCGATCACCCAAGAGGCGCCACAGGACGGGTAGAGAGTCGGTGAGCTTCACCCCGGCGAGGGTGTGCGCCGCTTGGACCCTTACCCCCTCATGCTCGGATGAGGCCGCGTTGACAACCGCGGGCACCGCTGCGTCGATGACGCTGCCGATGCGGCCGAGCGCCCGCAACGCCGCCGCCTCGGCCTCGCCAGTGAGCCCGGCTATCAACGCATCGCCGACGAGCGTCGCCGCGTCGGGAGGTTGCACGCTGCCGAGGGCATCGAACACCGCCGCCGCCACCTCTTCCTGAACCCCCATCGAGAGGAGCTGGGTGCAGAGCGCGGTCACGCGCACGCCGCTAGCCACTAGGGCGGCCGCGATGAACGGCCGCGCCCCTCGCGGGTTGCTCGATGCGCAAGTGTGATCCGCGATGGCGCGCGCTACCTGCGGCACGGCGCGGTCAACCGGTCCTCTCCCAGCCAGAACGCGGCAGGCTCCGAAGAGTCCGGCGTGCGCTGCGCGGGCGTCAACGCCAGTGGCGGCGCGCAAGAACAGTGGAAGTGTCTCCGGGAACGCCAGCCAAGCGAGCCGCTCGAGAGCCGCGGGATCCTTACCACCCGCCTGGCCGACGGCAGTGAGTTCGGCGCGCAGCACCCCGCTGGCGGCTACGGCGTCGCGCACCGCCTCCGCACCCTCGCCAACCATGTTCTTAAGTACCAGTGCGGCTGCTTCCGAGGCGATCGGCGCGGCGCCGGGTGGCACGACAGGAGGTGGCGCCCCGTCGCTGACCTCGCCCCAAACGCGCGCCCACGTGTCGAGGTCCTCCCCGTGGCCAGCTGGTGCGCGCCTCGCCGCAACCAATGTCAGGTTCAAGATGGCGACGAGCGCTAGCGCCGCGCCGGCGCCAGCCAACGCCACGATCACCGAGCGCAACGCCAGCGACTGCTCGCTTGGCCCGAGGAACTGCACGAGAAGGGCGGTCATGGTCACCGCGGCCACTGCGGCCGCGGCCAGGATCACC
>DASSXV010000001.1:0-45460 GCA_035703635.1 Trueperaceae bacterium
GGAGTTCGCGGTAGGCTATTGCGCGATGCGCTGCTCGCCCTCGGCGTGCCAAGGAACGAAGCGTATCGCCTAGCCCTCGACCACCCGGAAGACGACTCCAGCACGGAGTAAGGCTTCGCGGGGGCGGAGGCATGCCGCCCACCGGAAGGTCGATCTGTGAGTGAACAAGGCAGCGCGCCAAGCATAGTCGTCGAAGCACCGAATGCAGCCGCACCAGAGGTAGCTGCTGGCGGGCGGTACCTCGGCGTTTCCGCCGTCGCGCGGCTCATGACCTTCGCGCGCCACTCTGGCCCCGCCGTGCTCGTCACTACCGCGGACAGGGTGGGACTGTTCCAGGACAGCCACCTGTTCGGGTCGCTGCGCTCCATCGACCCGACCCTCGCCGATTGGCACGAGAAGCACGAGAAGGTCGTACTAACCTTGGGGCACGCGTTGGCGGCGTTCCCCGAGCGGCCGGAGAGTTACGCTTTCGAACTCATCAAGGGCCGTAGTTACGCCCGCGATGCCCTCCTAGAGCGACTGGTGGCGTACGGCTTCACGCGTGACGCTGCTCCCGGCTTCACGGTGCGTGGCGACACTGTCACCATCTACCGCGAGGCGCTGCCGCAGTCGGAAGACGAGGCCGACGATGACGACGTCACGACGTTCCCAGACGCCCCACCCGGCAGCGTGCGGCTCGAGTTCTTCGGCGATGAACTGGACGCCCTCACTGGCGCAGGGGTGGCGTTGGAGCGCATCGTGTTGGCTCCAAGGAGTCTCTCTGAGGCAACGCTTGAGGAGCTGACCACCCGCCTGCTGGCCACCGTGCCAGGAACCGTGTTCCTCGACGCACCGGAACTCTACCCAGGCGACTTGAGCGCGGACGCCAACGACTGGCTGTGGCGGCATCTGGCCGAGCGCGATGTCGTGTCGTTCGGCCGCGACCCACTCGTAGGCCTCGAGGACAGCAAGCCCGGCCTAGACGCGCTGCCCTACTACCGCGGCAAGTTGAGCGACCTCACCAGCGACTTGCACATGTGGTTGCGAGACGGTTACTCCGTGCAGCTCCTCCTCAAGTTCGAGCGCTCTGGCCGCTACCTGAGGGAGCGCGTCATCGACACGTTCGAGTCGCATTGGCGCAACCACGTCGAAGACCACCCTGGCAAGATCACGCTGATGTTGGCGCCAGGCGCCCTTGGCGGCTACAAGTCGGATACTCGCAAGGAAGTCGTCCTCACGGAGGAACTCCTCTACGGCTACCAGGGCGGCCGCAAGGCCACCAAGCTCGCTGGCAAACGTGTCCACGACGCCGCCCAACTGACCGTCGGTGACTACCTCATCCACCCGGATCACGGCATCGGGCGCTTTGTGGCGCTCGAGCCGCGCACCGTAGTCGGGGTCGCGCGTGATTACCTGCAACTGCAGTATGCGGGCGAGGGCAAACTCTACCTGCCCGTCGAGCTGCTGCCCCTCCTTCGCCGGCACCCAGGCACGACCGACGACCCGCCGCGGCTCTCTACCCTCGGCACGAACGAGTGGGCGAGGGCGCGCGAGAAGGCGCGGGCGAGCGCGGAGGTACTAGCAGCCGAACTCATCAAGACCTACGCGAAGCGCCAAGTCAGCAAGGGCACGAAGCTGCCAGCAGTGCCTGAGTGGGACGTGCTCATCGAGCAGAACTGCCCGTTCGTGCTCACGCGCGACCAACGCGACGCCGTCGCCGCCGTGCTGCAAGACATGGGGCGCGAAGTGCCGATGGAGCGGCTCGTCTCCGGCGACGTGGGCTTCGGTAAGACTGAGGTCGCCATCCGCGCAGCGCACCGCGCCGTCGGCAACTCAGCGCAGGTGGCCGTGCTCGTGCCTACCACGGTGCTTGCGCGCCAGCATTTCGAGACGTTCCGCGAGCGCTTCGCTGGTCTGCCCGTCAGCATCGAGATGTTGTCGCGCTTCACGAGCGACGCGCAAGCGCGGGCGGCGCTCAAGGGCCTCAAGGAAGGCACCGTCGACATCGTGGTGGGCACGCATAGGCTGCTCAACGAGGCCATCGAGTACAAGAACCTTGGCCTGCTCATCGTTGACGAGGAGCACCGCTTCGGGGTCGGGCAGAAGGAACGCCTCAAGGGCCTCAAGGCGAACCTCGACGTGCTGTCGCTATCAGCCACGCCCATCCCGCGCACGCTTTACATGAGCTTGGTCGGCTTGCGCGACGTGTCGCAGATCATGACGCCGCCGCAGGGCCGCAAACCCATCCAGACCGTGCTGCAACCGTACGACCCGCTGGTGGTGCGCCAGGCGGTGCTGTTCGAGCTGGAGCGCGGTGGCAAGGTCTTCTACATCCACGACCGTATCGGCTCCATCGGCCTTCGAGCTCGCACACTCGGGCAACTCGTGCCCGAGGCACGCGTCGGTGTGGCGCACGGGCAGATGGGGGAGGCCGAACTCGAGGAGATCATCCTCGGCTTCGAGGAGGGCGCGTACGACGTGCTCCTCTCGACCACCATCGTCGAGTCGGGCCTAGACATCGCTGGCGCCAACACGCTGCTCATCGAACGTGCCGACCGCCTCGGCCTGGCGCAGCTCTACCAGTTGCGCGGACGCGTCGGCAGGCGCGAGACGGAAGCGTGGGCATACATGCTCTACCCTGGCAGGTTGACGGAGCAGGCGCAACGCAGGCTTTACGCCATCGCGGAGCTGAACGACCTAGGCTCCGGTCACCTGCTAGCCGAGAAGGACATGGAGATCCGCGGCGTTGGCAACCTCTTGGGGCCAGAGCAGCACGGCAACATCAGCGCGGTGTCGCTCGCGGTCTACACGGAGATGCTGGCCGAAGAGGTGGCCAAGCTCAAGGGCGAGCTGCGCGCGGCCGAGGTGCCGCAAGTGACGGTCGATCTCTCGTTGGACGCGCGCCTGAGCCCCACTTACATTCAAGACGACGCCGTGCGCATCAACTACTACGGCCGGCTAGCAGCCACCGCCAGCTTGGCTGAGGTCAACCGCATAGCCAAGGAGATGCGCGAGGCGTACGGACCGTTCTCGCCCGAGGTGAGGGCGTTCGTCGAGCTGACGCGCCTGCGCCTGCTGGCTGGCGCGAAGGGCGTCGCGACCATCAAGGAGCACATGACGGACGTGCAGGTTTCGATGCGCGATGACCTCGAGTCGCTCGATTACGACGCCAAGCGCCTGAAGGCCCTGCCGTTTCAGGTCGAGCCGACGCGCTACCCGCCCGGCTTCAGCGTCAAGAAGCGTGGGCTGAAGGACGTGGAGGTCCCCGCGGCCCTCATGGAGTTGCTCTACCTGGTCGGCTAAGCGGTTCAGCTCCCTAACGCAGAGCGCCCCGCGGTGTGACCCGCGGGGCGCCTTGCATTAGGGGTTAGTGCGCTTAGAAGTGGTAGTTGAAGCCGAGGCGGCCAGCGACGCCGAAGCCGAACGACGGGATGACGCCGATGGACGGGCCGACTTCGAGGAAGACGCCGCCCTGTGGGAGACCAGCGCTAGCGAGGCTGAACTCGCCACCGACGAAGGCGTTGATGCCGAGCGCTACGCCAGAGCCGATACCGAGCCCGACGCCGCCACCGACGTACACCTGGATCGGGGCGTCGCCCATGTCGACCGCGAGGTCGTAGAGGACATCCGCGCCGAGGGCGAAGCCGCCGGTACCGATGTAGTTGTAGCCCGCGTTGAGGCGGACGGCCAGGTTGGGCGCGACGTCGTCGATGCCGAAGTGGAGCGCGGCACCTGGGTAACCGGCGCTAACACCGGCCCACATTCCGCTTTGGGCGAAGGCTGCACCGGCACCAAGGGCGGCGACGGCGATCAGGGTAACCAGAAACTTGCGCATGCGAACCCTCCAAACGAATCTGAGAAGAGAGAATTGCGTTCTCCTCGCCTGCCCGGTTATATCACGCCGATTTCGAGGCGACAAGTCAGGGTTCTCACTTGAATCCGATGGGAATCGGTGTTTCTTGAGCCGACTGCCACGCTGTGCTCATCTTTACTAGTTACTGCTACCGAACCGCTCGCTTGCGCGCCTGCGGGCGTCCCGCGGTAGCGGCGTCGCGCGGTTGCACGTCGGCAGTGCGCCACTGTTAGCCGCGCGGTACTCCTCTAGGAGGCGCGCTTCCTCGGCCTGCGGCACTGCGGTGTAAGCGTAGCGCCAGAAGCAGACGTTCTGTGCGACGCAACCACCCCTCGCGAGATGTTGCCTGATGCGGTTCGGAACGTCAGTGGCCGACTGGCCGATGTAGATGACGCTGCGCTCGGCGTTAGCTAACTCGTAGACGCCAGGCATGGCGTCACGCCCCCTGGGCGCTGGCAGGCGCTCGAGGGACCGCCACCGGGCGGCTAGCGGCACGCCCTCAAGGCTCGTAACCCAACTCGCGGAGGGCCTCGCGGTCCTCGCGCCAAGCGGAGCGCACCACGACTTCAAGGTCGAGGTAGATCTGATCCTGGATGAAGATCTCGAGCTGCTTGCGGGCCATCTTGCCGATCTCGCGGACCATGGCGCCGCCTTTGCCGATGACGATGCGCCTGTGACCCGTCTTCTCGACCCAGATCTCTGCCGTTATCACGATGGGGTGGCCGTCCTTCGCGTCCTCCCATGACGTCACCTGCACGGCAACGCTGTAAGGCAGCTCCTCGCGCAAGTGGATCATGGCCGCCTCGCGGATGAGCTCGCCAGCCCACTGCTCACGTGACTGGTCCGAGCGGATGTTGGCTGGATAGAAGAAGGGGCCCTCGTTGAGGAGGTCCATCAGGTCGTCGCGCAGGGCGTAGACGGCCTTCGGGTCGTTCAGGGCGGAGATCGACAACGCGCGCTTCGCTTGCGGCGCGAGGTCCTTGTAGAGCTGCAGCGCCTCGTCCGGGTACTTGGCCGCGTCGACCTTGTTGCCAACGATGATCAGCGGGATGGGGCCAAGCGCACCGCCGAGGAGCCGCGCTACGGACTTGTCCTCGTCGTTCGGTGGCCTGCGCAGGTCTACGACCCAGAGGACGGCGTCGACGTCGATGATGGCGTCACGCACCTCGCGGTGCATGGCCTGGTCGAGCGCGCTGCCAGCTCCCTTGTGGAACCCGGGCGTGTCTACGAACACTAACTGGCGATCGAGATCCGTGTAGATGCCCCGCACGCCGCGCCGGGTAGTCTGCGGCTTCGGGGTGATGGGAGCGACCTTCACGCCCAGCATGGTGTTCAGGAGCGTGGACTTACCCACGTTGGGCTTACCGACGATGGCAACGAAGCCACTGCGCGTCGGTCGCCCTTCACCGCCGAATGGGTTGGCGGCACCGTCTTGTACTCGTTCTTCGCTCAAGTCTTTCCTCTCGCGGCCGACCTCGGCCTACCGACCATGCTAGTTCTTTGGCGCCCCGCTTGCGAGCCCTGTCAGACGGCCTTGCGCCTGAAAGCTGCGCTGAGGGCCGGATACGCGAGCAGGGAGAGGACAGCGAGGCCGAGCGCTAGCGGGAGTGGCCCCTGGTCAGCGAACGCTGCCACGAAGCTGCCGAGTGCCGTGCCCAACGACAGCTGGGCGAAGCCCATCAGCCCGGACGCCATGCCTGCCCGCTGCTTGTGCGGGTCGAGCGCTACGGCGGTGCCGTTCCCTAGGATGAGCGAGAAGGTAACGAAGAACGCCATGAGGTTGACGACGAACGACCAGAGCGTGACTGCGCCGAGCGCGACTTGCGCGACCAGCACGAGGCTTACGACGACGAAGGCAGGCGCGGTGAAGCGCAGGATGTCGGCTGGCGCGTAGCGCCTCAACAGCCTGACGTTCAGCGGTTGAGCGAAGAACGTGGTGGACGCCACGCCCGCGAACACGATGGCGAAGCCGGTCGCGTCCAGTCCGAAGTAGCCCATGTATAGAGCCGGCGCGGACAACAGGTACGCCATGAGGCCCGCGTAAGCGAGCGCCATGACGACGACCGTCCAGGCCGAGGTCGGGTTGGTGAAGATGAGGCGCCCGTTCGTCCAGATACCGCGTAGCCTCAGCGCGTTCGGGTCGCGCTCCGCGGCGGTCTCCGGCAGCACTAGCCACACGAGCAGTGCCAGGGCCACGGCAACCGCGACGAGGAACAGGAAGATCGCCCGCCACTCTGCGACGTTGAGGAGCAGGCTCCCGACGGCCGGCGCCAGCAGCGGGGCTGCGGCGAAGAAGATCATCGCGAAGGAGAGCATGCGCCCAAGCTCCCGACCCTGGTAGAGGTCGCGCAGCACGGCGCGGGCGAGGATCGGTCCAGCCGAGGCGCCGAGGCCTTGCACGAAGCGTCCAAGGAGGAGCATGGTGAGCGTCGGGGACGCCCAAGACACTACGGAGCCGATCAGGTAGATGCCGAGCCCGACGAGGAGTACAGGGCGCCTGCCGAAGCGGTCAGCTAGCGACCCGACGATGAGGTGGGGTAGGGCGTAACCCAGCATGAAGACGCTGACGACGCTCTGGATGGAGGCGTCACTGACCCCGAAGTAGGCGGCCATGGCGGGGAACGCGGGCAGCATGGCGTCGGTGGCGAGGGCGCTGACGGTCATGAGGGCGCCGACGACAACCAGCAGTGTGAGGGGGGCGATCGCGCGAGCTTGCTTGGCAGAGCTGCGGTTGAGCGCGCTGGTGGTCTGCTTGGTACTCATTCTGCCTTCCTGCAAGCGGTCACGGCGGCCCGCCTTGGCTCGGTGCGGGTCGAAACGTCTTAGGGCCACCGCTTGGGTGGCCCTAAGAGTGCGTTGGTTGCGGGGACAGGATTTGAACCTGTGACCTTCGGGTTATGAGCCCGACGAGCTACCAGACTGCTCCACCCCGCGCCGTTCTCTATCCGCTCAGCGGACTGAGGCCCGCTGGTGACGCAAAAGCCAGTTTACGCGCAGAGCTTAGGGCATGTCAAGGCGGGACCATACGAGGCGTCGTCAGTCGCTCCAGTTGGCCCGGATCCTGCGGATGCGGGCGGTGATCGCCGACTGACGATAGTCGGTTGGCGGGAGGCTGGCTCGGGCGGAGAGCCAGACCTCCAGGTCCGCGTCTAGGGTGGTACCGAGTTGGATCAGCGCGTCACTGTCGTTTGACGCCAAGATGGCCTGCTTGAGCGACTCCTCGATGAACTGCCGCAGGTCGATGATGGCGGGCGCGTCCGAGCCTGGGAGCAGCACGCCGCGGTAGAGGTTGAGGGCCGCCTGGAAGTCGCCGCTAGCTAGGCAATCTAGGAGTTCTACGAAGTCGGCGCGGAACGGCAAGTCGATCCTGTAAGGCGAGCTCGAGATGGGGAGCACCTTTCTCAGTCGCGAGACGGCGACCTTGGTGCGGCTGGCGTCGCCTTCGTCGCCGTGCTGGTACGCGTGCAGGCGCTCTGCGCTGAGGCCCTCAGGGTTCGCAGCTAGGAGCGCGATGATCTCGGAGTTGCGCTTGGACAACTGCACTTGCCCTGACTGGGTTTGCAGGTGTTGTCCTCCGAGGAACTGCAGTCCGATGGTGGCTCTACTCTTGGCGTTGACCGCGCGCAGTTCGGCTAGGCGCGGGTGGTTCGCGCTCAAGAGCTGCCAACCGGAGTCGCTTAGTGGGTCAAGGTAAGTCGCGTAGTCACTCAGAATCTTCGTTGCAGCCACGTGGTCGTTGCTCTCGAACTTGCATATGGCGGCCCAGCAGGCGGCTTGAGCGATGTGAACCGCCGTCCCCTCCTGTAGCAGTGCGTCTAGCGCGGCCCGTAGTTCGGTTGCGGCGTTCTCGTCGAGCTTCCTCGCCCACACCATGCCGCGTAGGAGCTGCCCGAGCGCTCGCTCTTGCACCGAGCCGCCTCTACTGATCACGTACGCCCGGTCCGCGATCATCTCGGCCTGGTCGAGGTCGTTCTGAGCGAGCCTCAGAGCCACCAAGTCTAGGGCAGTTACGGCTGACACCTCCATCGGGGCGGCCTCGAAGTGCATCTGGTACATGGACTCCGACCTGCCGAGGTCGCCGGTGACGAGGTCGACGTCTCCCATGGTGGAGACGAGCGCCTCGAGGCCAGGCACGTTGATCAGCTCGGCGCCTGCCTCGACCCCGTCGAGGATGGCGCGCGCCTCGGCGGCGTCTCCGATCAGCAACGTCACGTACGCCAGGGTAGCCACTGCCGATAGCCTGCGCGTATGGTCGCGGACTTTGCGGCGAACCATCTCGGAGACGGCCCACCTGGCCCAGTTGGCGGCCTCGTGATACCTGCCCCTGCGGATCTCTAGTTGGGCGATGTCGATGCCACAGGCGATGACTAGGTGGTGAGCGCCCTCGAACTCGGCGAGGCGCATGGCTTCTCTGAACATCACGAGCGGCATGTCGCGTTCGCCTTGCATGCCGAGGGCGAAACCGTGCGCGCGGAGCGTTACGGGCGTCTCTGCCCCAGCGATCGCCCTGCTCGTCTCCGACAACATGTCTAGCCCCGGGTGGGCCATGGCGACGGTGGCCCGCAGCTGCGGCGCCTCGGCCTGCAGCAGGATCTGCCGAACGCGGGGCATCAGCAACCACTGTTGGCCGACGGCGCTGGCGGCGGCGAAGCGCCAGAAGGCGAGCTCGGGGTGGTTCTTGATCTCGCTGGGAACTCCTGAGAGCCGCCCGAGCAAGTACGCGTGCTCGCCTTGGTTGAATAGCGCGTTCCCTGCTTGGCCGATGATGGCAGGGAGCCGGTCGGGAGTCCACATGCAGCTCCAGTCGAAGGCGGCCGTCCACATGGCGCGGTTCACGAAGCCATCGACGATCTGAGCGGGCAGCAGGGAGTTGGCGCCGTGTTGCTCGAGCGCCGCGCCACTGCTTGGTGCCGCCAGTCCGAAGAGGGCGGCTTGTAGCCCAAGGTAGCTGCCGTCACAGGCCGCGAGGACCTTAGCCAACTCTGCCTGGGAGAGCCGGTTGCCTGCCTCGAAGGTGGCTTCCTCGAGCGTTAGTTTGAGGCTTGGCAACTCGCACGCCGTTAGCCCTTCGAACTCGATGGGCGGCTCTGCCTCGTCGTGGACGACGATCAGCTCGCTGCGAGAGTCTAGTCGGCTGGTCAACGCGGTCACGAACGGCCCAAGCGCGCCCGCCCAACCGATGATGAGGCGTATGGGTCCGACGTAGCGCTGGTACTCGCACAAGACGGCGTTCATCTGGGCTAACGAGGTGGCATCGATGGTTAGCGACGGTCCAAGCGACCTGGCTATCGAAGCCTTGAGTGCTGCGACGAGCACTCCTTCCGTTACCGGCGTCTGAGATACCCAGACCGACACCAACGGTAGCTCCCTGCCGTTCAAGGCCTCGCAGATGGCTTCGATACCGCTCTGGCGGCTGCAACTTAGCAGGGCCCTGCTTGGGAGCTGGGTCAGCTCGTCTTGAACCCTTGTCCTCCAGCCTCTTCCCATGCCGGTTGCCCCTCACAGCCTGTGAAAACGACGTAACAGGAAGTTACGTAGGTGCGGGACAGCCCAGTTGACGCGGGGGGCGATCCCTACCTGTGGTGCCGTTAGTGTTTGCTCTCACGATTGTCGCATAGCTGGCTTGCAGTGATGGTGGTGCACTAGGCTTTTGCCTAGTGCACCACGCTCTCTTATAGGGCTGGGCGGCACTGCGGTCGAGAACTTACTGGTAGAGTGCCACCGGGTGTTCGCCGCACTAGGCGGTCGAACAGGTTGATGCGCTGGTCGGGCCGCCGCGCGGAACGCGGGAGTTACACCGACTATGCACCAGCAAGACGAGCGGCAAGTTGTGCCGCGCGCCCAAGCGCTCGCGGAGCGCGCCTTCGCTAGACTCGAACGCTTCCTACGTATAGAGGCCGTTAGTGGCCTCGCCTTGCTTGCCGCCGCTGCCGCGGCACTCATCTGGGCGAACTCGCCAGCCGCACCCAGCTATCACGCGCTCTGGGAGCTGCCGCTCTCCTTCGGAGTAGGTTCCTTCGAGTTCTCCAAGTCGCTTCACTTCTGGATCAACGACGGTCTGATGACGGTGTTCTTCCTCGTCGTCGGGATGGAGATCCGCCGCGAACTCCACGAGGGCGCTCTCAGCAACTTGCGGAGCGCGGCGTTGCCGGTGGCGGCCGCCCTCGGCGGCGTGCTCGTGCCGGCCCTCATCTACGTGAGCTTGAACATGGACGCCACGCGCCAGCTCGGCTGGGCGGTGCCGACGGCGACGGACATCGCGTTCGCCGTCGGGGTCCTCGCGCTGCTCGGTCGTTCGATACCCCCGACCGTGCGCATCTTCCTCCTCGCGCTTGCCATCATCGACGACATCGTGGCCGTGCTGATAATCGCCGTCTTCTACTCGGGTGGACTCGACTACAGGGGCTTCATCATCGCCGCGGTCGGCGTGCTGCTCGTGCTCGCGCTGCAACAGCTGGGGGTTGGGGCCGCGTACGCCTACATCGCGCCTGGAGCGGTCATCTGGGTCGGGTTGTTGATCACGGGCGCCCACCCGACCCTCGCGGGCGTGGTGCTTGGCCTCATGACCCCCGTGCTGCCGGCGCGCACTCGCGAACGACCGCTTGCCACCCTGCAACGCGTCGCTAGCGACCTGACCCAGCGGGCTGGTGGCGGCGACAAGGAGAACCTCGCGGCGCCCATGCGGCAGTTGCGCGTGGCGCGGCGTGAACTGCTGCCACCGGTCGTGAGGGTAGAGGCCGGACTGCACCCGTGGGTGGCTTACGGCATAATGCCGCTCTTCGCTCTAGCCAACGCGGGCGTCAGCATCGGAGGCGTGGACCTCAGCGGTGGCGGCGCGCAATGGGTCATGGCAGGCGTGGTCTTGGCGCTCGTCTTGGGTAAGCCCCTTGGAGTCGTTGGCGTGACCATGCTCATGGTGCGTACGGGCCTGTCGCGCTTACCGCCAGGTGTCACCTGGGGCGGCGTGTGGCTCGTCGGGCTCCTGGCCGGCATCGGGTTCACCATGTCGATCTTCATCGCTAACCTGGCGTTCTCGGACGCCAACCTGCTCGGCGCCGCCAAGCTCGGCGTGTTGTTGGCTTCGCTGCTCGCCGCCACTTTCGGGTTGTTGTGGGGCGCCGTCTACGTCAGGCGCCGTGCCTCAACCGCGCGGGTCCCACCAGTCGCGTAGGCCGTCACCAAGTAAGCTCCAACCGAGCACCGTCCAGACGATCGCCAGGCCAGGCACGAGGGCGGGGTAGGGGCTCATCGTCATGAAGCCCTGCGCTTCGCGCAGCATGTTGCCCCAACTTGGCACGTCTGGTGGGGTGCCAAGGCCGAGGAACGAGAGCGCGGCCTCCGCCAGCACCGCGACCGCCAGACTGAGGCTGCCCTGCACGACGAGCGGGCCGACGGCGCCAGGCAAGATGTGGCGGAAGAGGAGCCTGCCGTGGTTAACCCCGAGGGCGCGACCCGCCTCGACGTACTCGCGCTCCTTGAGGCTGAGCACGCTGGCGCGAGCTATGCGCCCGAACACGGGAACCGTGGCGATGCCGATGGCGATCATCGCGGTTAGCGTGCCTGGTTGATATACGGCTGCGAGCAATAGCGCCATGAGGATGGCGGGAAAGGCGTATGCCACGTCAACGACGCGCATGATCACTTCATCGGCCACGCCGCCGAGGTAGCCAGCCAGCGCGCCGAGCACGCTCCCGACGCTTAGAGCGAGCCCAACGGCGATCACGCCGACGTAGAGCGTCGACCTAGCGCCAACGAGCAGCCGCGATAGCAGGTCGCGCCCGAAGTGGTCGGTGCCGAGCGGAAACGCGGCCGACGGCGGCTTGAGTTGGCTGGCGAAGTTCATCGAGAGGGGGTTAGTGGGTAGCCATACGAAGCTGAGGAGCGCCGCGGCGACCACGGTGCCGACGAGCACGGCGCCGACGATGAGGTTCGCGCGCTTGATCAGCTTGCGGGCGCGCGCCATCACGCGTACCTGATGCGCGGGTCTAGTAGCCCGTATGAGAGGTCGACGAGGAACCCTAGCGCGACGATGGTGGCGGCGTACACGAGGATCTCACCCTGCAATAGGGGGAAGTCGCGCGTGCCGATGGCCGTGAGCGCCAACCGCCCCATGCCTGGCAGCGCGAACACCTGCTCGATGACGATGGAGCCGATGAACACGTTGGTGAGCGACAAGCCGAGGATGGTGATGATGGTCACCATGCCGTTGCGCAGCGCGTGCTTCAACACGACGGACCTTGGCCCAACGCCCTTGGCTTTGGCCGTGCGGACGAAGTCCTGGCTGAGCACGTCGAGCATGGCGGCGCGCGTCATGCGCGTCATCACGGCGGCTTGGCCGAGCCCAAGGGCAAGCACCGGTAGCACGAGGCCCTTGAACCACTTGACGGGGTCGGTGCCGAACGGGGTGAAGCCGCCTGCCGGCAGCACCTTGAGTTGAACCGCGAAATACAGGATGAAGATAAGGCCGAGCCAGAAACTGGGCACGGCGGCGCCGACTTGCGACAGGGTGGTGACTAGCGGGTCCATGAGGGTGCCACGCTTCATGGCGGCGAGTATGCCTAGCGGGATGGCCAACAGTGTGGCGACTAGCGCCGCTCCAAGCGCAAGAGGGACGGAGACTTGGAGCCTCGCCCCGATGAGCTTGGCGACGGGTTGCTGGTAGTTGATGCTCTCGCCGAGGTCGCCTTTGAGCGCGTTGCCGAGCCAGCGCACGTAACGCTGCGGCGCAGGCACGTCGAGGCCGAGCTTGGCGCTTAGGGCGGCGCGCGCAGTTGGGCTCGAGTTCAAGCCGAGGATGATGGCGGCGGGGTCGCCAGGCACGGCGATGATGGCGGAGAACACGACCAAGCTGGCGAGCCACACGCTGATGAGGGCAGTGATGAAGCGCCGGATGGTGAAGGCCAACATGCTGTGCTTGACTTCCTCTCACGGGTGGGCCCGCCGGGCGGGCAGCAGGCGGGGCGGCGCGCGTTGCTCGTGCGCCGCCCCGCGGTGCTCAGTGGCCCACGTCAGGGACCATGCGCCTACTCAGTTGGTCTTGAAGACCTCGGTAACGTCGATGGCTGGCGTCGGCTGGTCCTGCCAGAAACCGTAGACGTTCTGCCTGGCAGCCACCAGGTAGGGCGGCGAGAAGAGCCAGACGTTGACGGCGTCCAGGGCGATGACTTCCGCGATCTCCTGGTATGCGGCAGTCTCGGCCTCCGCGCTTGCGGCGGCCTCTGCGCGCTCGAGCAGGTCGCCGATGGCTGGGTTGTCGTAGTGGTAGTAGTAGCCGGGGTTGGCGTAGACGTTGATGTCGCGCGGTTCAGAGTGGCCGATGATCGTCATGTCGTAATCGCCGCCAAGGAAGATGCGCTCTATCCAGGTGGCCCACTCGACGACGCTCAGTTCGACGGTGATGCCGACTTCGCGCAGCATCTGCGCCACGACTTCGCCGCTGCGGCGCTCGATGTTGTAAGGCTCCGGCAGTTCGAAGTGGATGGTGAAGCCGTCAGCGTAACCGGCCTCGGCGAGGAGCTCGCGTGCGCGGACGGGATCGTATGGGTAGGTGCCGGAAAGGTCGATGTAGTAAGGCTCCGACGGGCTCATGTGCGAGCCGATGACGGTGCCGAGGCCGAACATGGCGCCCTGCACGATGGTGTCCTTGTCGATGGCCATGGTGATGGCCTGGCGCACGCGCAAATCGTCGAACGGCGGGCGGGTGTTGTTCATCGCTACCGTGATCTCGGTGGTAGCCGTGCCCTCCGTCCCCTTCAGCTCGGGGCTGCTAACGACCTGCAGGAACTGCTCTGGTTGGACGGCGACGCCGATGAAGTCGATGTCGCCTGCCTGCAGCGCAGCGAAGCGCGTGTTGGGGTCGCCGATGATCTTGAAGACGGCCTTGTCGAGGTACGGAACGCCGGCGATGTAGTAGTCGGGGTTGCGCTCGAGCACGACTTCCGCGCCTTCGGTGTACGAGGCGAACTTGAACGGGCCAGTGCCGATGGGCTCGGAGCGCTGAGTTTCGGCCTTAGCCGCCGGGTAGATGATGGAGTCAGGGCGCGCCAAGTTGTAGAGCAAGCCGCGGCTCGGCTGGCCGAGGGTCAACACGACGGTGTTGGCGTCCGGCGCAGCGATGTTAGTGATGTCCGCGTAGTACTCGGGGTGCGTATGGCCGGAATCGGGGTCCTGGGCGCGTTCGAACTTGGCGACGACGTCGGCGGAGCTGAAGTCGCTGCCGTCGTGGAACTTGACGCCCTGACGCAGGTGGAAGGTCCAGGTGAGACCGTCCTCCGAGACGTCGTAAGACTCTGCGAGCCCCGGCACGATGGCGCCAGTGCGGTCGAACTTGACGAGGCCCTCGAAGACGTTGTTGTACATGACACGCGGGATCTCTTGTGAGGTGCTGGCGGTCGGATCCCAACCGGGCGGGTCGGCGGTGATCGCCACCGTGACCGTGCCGCCGGTTACTGGTGCAGGGTCCTCAGCGACCGCAGTGCCTGCCAGCAGCGCGAACGCGAGCACTGCCGCACCCAACGCGCGGGAGAGGAAAGGCTTGGAAGGTTGAGTAGACATGTGTTGACTCCTCTAGGTCGTCGATTCGCCGGTAGGCATGGCGGCGCGCGTCGGCGTGGCGCCTAGCCCGCCCGGCTCAACTGTCTGACGTCAGATAAGTTACCGCAGCGGCGGCGTATAGGCGAGCACTTGCAACGACTTCGCTTAGGCGCACGAACTCGTCGACCTGGTGCGGGATGGTGCGGTCGCCTGGGCCCACCGTAACCACCGGTATGTCCCGCCAGGCCCACAGGAAGGTGCCGTCCGTCGCTCCAGGCACTCCGCCATAGCGCGGCGCCGTACCGAACACGCCAGCGTAGACGGACTCGAGCGCCGCGACGAGCGGGTCCGTTGCCTCTGTTTGGGTCCATGGACGCGACTCGAACACGTCGAAGTGCAAGTGCAGGCGGTCCGTAGCAGCCTCGATGGCCGCGCCGATCCGGCGCAACTCGGCCTCTATCTCGGCGTGGTCCTGGCCGGGCACGGTGCGGATGTCAAGCGCGACGTACGCTTCTTCAGGCATGACGTTGAGTTGCGCCTCGCCGTGAGCGGGCGAACGCACGACGGTCGGGGTTATCCATGGAAGCCCGAGGAACTCGTGCTCACCGAGGCGCGCCTGCTCGCGTCGCTCGAAGTCACGGAGCGCAACGATGAGGTCCGCAACGCCGCGGTTAGGGTTGACGCCGGCGTACGGCATCGCGCCGTGGCTCATGACGCCGACGACGCGCACGTTCACGCGCATGGCGCCCTTCTGGAACAGGCACAGCTCGTTCTCTTCCGGCTCGGCGACGATGCAGCCGCTAACCTCGTCCGCCCAACCCTGGTTGATGAAGTGCTTGATGCCGAGCATCATGCCCTCCTCGTCTGCGACTATCCCGAGGCGGATGCGACCGGGTAGGTCCGGAGCGACCGCCCTGATCGCCTCGAGCGCCGCCAGGCAAGCCGCGACGCCGGCCTTCATGTCCGCCGTGCCGCGGCCGTGCAGCACGTCGCCTACGATGCGGCCCTCGAACGGCGGGATCCGCCACTTGCCTGGGTCGCCCTCTGTAACGACGTCCGTGTGCCCCTCGAACATCAGGGTGCGGTGCTTCGCCTGGTCGTAACTACTGCCCTGCCAGTCGCACACGACGTTAGGCCTGCCTGGGGCGGCCTCCTCGACGATGGGCTCGAGCCCAACGGACCTGAGGTAGTCGGCGACGAAGGCGGCGGCCCCAGCTTCTGTGGTGCCCTGCGCCTCGTCGTAGACGCTCCGCACCCGCACGAGCCCCTGCGCCAGGTCGGCTACCCGCTGCGGATCGACGGCGGCAGCTGCGCGCCTAGCGAGGTCGGTCGGGAAGGCCGCTTCCCGAGCTTCTGCACTCATAGGGGTGGGGTGAAGCGGCCGTCCTGTGCGGTCCAACCGCCATCAACGTAGAGGAGGGAGCCCGTCACGAACGAGGCGGCGTCTGATACGAGGAAGACGACGGCGCCGACGAGTTCGCTAGGTTGCGACCAGCGGCCTAGGGCACTCTTGTTCGCGTACGCGGCGTACCACTCCGGTTGGTTCTTGATCTGTTGCGTCAGGGGAGTCTCAACGACGCCAGGCGCGACGGCGTTGGCGCGCACGCCCTGCGGGCCGAGCTCGGAAGCCAACGCCCGGATCATCTGCAGGGTGCCGGCCTTGGTGGCGGCGTAAACGCCCTGGCCAGGCTCGACGACCTGACTGCGGATGCTGGAGAAGAACACGACACTGCCCTTGCCCTGGGCCGCGAGGCGCTTGCCTGCAGAGCGCATGACGTTGAAGCTGCCCTTGAGGTTCACGTTGATGACGCGGTCGAACTCCTCACCACTGATGTCGAGCAGTGGCTTGCGCACGTTGATCGACGGCGTGCACACGACGGCGTCGAGGCCGCTCATGCCGTTGACCAGGTCCTCGACGGCGCTCGCGTCCGTGATGTTGACCGTGGCCGCGTTGGCCTCGTAACCCAAGGCGTGAAGTTCGGCGGCCGCAGAGGTGGCTGAGTCCTCGTTCGAGTCTGCGCAAGTGACGATGGCGCCGAAGTCGGCTAGGCCCTGGGCGGTGGCGCGGCCGATGCCGGAACCAGCTCCGATGACCAGGACGTCGCGGCCGGTGAGGTCGAAAAGATCGCGGTAGTTCATCTGGTTACCCTTTCAGTTAACAGCTGGAAGGCTAACACTCGCTCTTCTACGACGTCGAGACTCGAGCGCCAGAACGCCTCGTCCTCGATGTCGATCCCGAACCCGCGCGCCAAGTCAGCAGCGCCAGCCATGCCAGTGCTCGCAAGCAACTCGTCGTAGCGGCCGATGAACGCGTCCTTGTCCTGCTTGTACGCCTTGTAGAGCCCCAACCCGAACAGAAAGCCGAACGTGTACGGGTAGTTGTAGAACGACAAGTCGGCTGAGTAGTAGTGGCCCTTGTGCGCCCACATCAGGTCGTGGCGTTCCGCCTCGTTGAGGGCGTCGCCGTAGGTCCGCGCCTGCGCGTCCGCCATGATCTGCTTGAGCTCAGGGACACTGAGCTCGCGCTCGCGGCGGCGCTCGAGGACCGTGGCCTCGAACAGGTAACGAGAGTGGATGTCGATGACGAGCTGCGTGGCCTGGATGAGGTGCTGCTCGAGCGCCACGAGGCGCGTGGCGTCGTCCGCTCCGTTGAGGACGCCCTCCAGCACGATCGTCTCGCAGAAGATGCTGGCGGTTTCCGCCAACGTCATCGGCGTCTGCGACTGCAGCAGCGAGCGCCCGTAGCGGTAGGTGCAGTCGTTGTGATACGCGTGCCCCAGCTCGTGCGCGAGGGTGAAGACGTCCCCGAGCGTGCCGCCGAAGTTGACCATGACGCGCGACTCGCCACGGGCAGGCACTGGCATGCAGAAGGCGCCGTTGCGCTTACCCTTGCGCGGCGGCGCGTCGACCCAGCCCTCGAGGAAGGCGCGCTGCGCGAAGGCGGCCAACTCGAGGCTATAGGTGCCGAACTGCTCGATCACGAACGCCTTGGCCTCGTTCCACGAGTAACGCGTGCTGCTCGTGTGGGGCAGGGGCGCATACAGGTCGTACCAGGCCAACTGTTGCTTGCCTAACTGCCACGCCTTCGCCTTCAAGTAGTCCCGCAGGGTCGCGAAGCGCTGCTCACAGGCGCCTTGCATGGCCGCTAACGTCGCTTGGGTCACGGAGTTCTGGTGCAGGCTCTCCTGAAAGGCGCCACCCCACCCGCGGCGCCGCGCCAGCGTCTCGGCCTGGCCCTTCACGCCGTTCATGGCCGCGGCGAACGCGAGCTCGTTGCGCTGCAGCAAGTCGCGTTCGGCGAGGTAAGCGCGCCGCCTGACGCCCTCGTCGGAGTTCGCCTGCAAGGTGCGCAACTCTGCCATGCCGTACTCGCCTTCCGCCCCGCCTGCGAGTACCTTGCCGTGCACCGTGCCGCGCGAGATGAGGCTGTTGTGCAGGCGCGCCCAGGCATCTCCACCCGTGTCAGTCAATTCCGCGACGAGGTCCTCCGCCTCCTCGCCAAGCAGATGAGCGCCTGCCAACTGCTCGCGGCTCAACGGGTAGCGGTTCTCCGCCACCAGGCCGGAATGGCGCGCGACTTCGGTCAGGTCCAGCTCCTTCACCCACGCCTGGAAGCGCGCGCCAAGTGCCGCCATGCGGCTGGCGTACGGTGTGAGGGCCGAGAGCTCTGCTTGCGCGCCTTCGTCGAAGGCGTTGACAGCGGTGCTGGCGGCAAGGTAACTGCGCAGCGTGAGCATGGTGAGGTGCGCGCCCTCGAGGCGTTCGAGCAGGCCCTCGAGTACGGTGGCGTTGCCGGCGCCGGCTCCGCTGGCGGCGCCAGCCCGAACCTCGTGAGCGTCTAAATAGCGCTCTAGCCCGATGACGCGTTCACGTAAGAGGAGCTTGTCCGCCTGGAACGCCGGTGAGTCGATGGCGGGGTAGAGGCTGGTTAGGCTCCAGAGCGGCGGGTCGCTTGGGTTCGGCGCATCGTGCGGACGTTGTTGGTCTGTCATGCCACATCACCTCGTCTGCCTTGCCAAGGGGCGGCGGGCGCGGCCGGTCGCCGAGTGGCGGAGTGCCAGCGATTGTAGCGCTAGAGGTCTGCGTGACCAGGTGGTGGCCAGCTGCCGCCCAGGCGCAGCCACGCCTCTACCATGTCTAGCGGCACTTGCGCGCTGAAGGTGACGGCCTGATCGTCGCGAGGGTGCGGAACGCTGAGGCGGTAAGCGTGCAGCGCCTGCCGCCCGATGGCTGGGCTTGCGCTGCCGTACAGCTCGTCTCCCAGGATCGGCGTGCCGAGGTAGGCGAGGTGCACCCTGATCTGGTGCGTGCGGCCGGAGTGCGGTCGCGCCTTGACGAGCGTGTGACCCTTCAGTCGCGCCAAGACGAGGAACTGCGTGCTTGCCGACTTTGGGTTCTCGCCACCCACCGTCATGCTCTGGCGCCTCACGGGATGGCGGCCTATGGCGGCGTCGACCGCGACGCCGTCCTCCACCTCGCCAACGACGATGGCGACGTACTCCTTCTCGGCGAAGCGCTTCTTGAAGGAGTGCGAGAGGTGCCGGTGGGCGGCGTCGTTCTTGGCGACCACCATCACGCCCGAAGTGTCCTTGTCGAGGCGGTGCACTATGCCAGGCCGGTACGCCTCGTCGCTTGGGTCCTGGGTGCGCTCCTTGGAGAGCGGCATGCGCCCAAGCAGGGCGTTGACGACGGTACCGGTGCGCAACGTTGCCGTCGGGTGCGCCACCAAGCCAGGAGGTTTGTTGATGGCCACCAGGTCGTCGTCTTGATAGATGATGTCGAGCGCGATCTCTTCCGGTTCCACCAGCATCGGGCGCGGGGGCGGGATGATGACCGAGACGACCTCGTCGCCCGCCATCTTCGAGCTGGCCTTGCCGACAGGGCGGCCGTCGACCGTCACGTAACCCTCGCTTACCAACTCCTTGGCGTAGGTGCGTGATAGGTCGAGCGCCTGCGCGATCGCCACGTCGAGGCGCTCGCCGGCGGGGGCGTCGAAGGTGCGGAAGTCCACCTGGCGAGCATATCCCTGCTGCAGCCGATTACGGCTGCAGCGCTATACTGGCACCTCATGACACCCGCAGGCAGCGCCGTAACCGCGGACCCGCGCTCTACCGACCCTGCCGTCAGGGGCCGACGCATCGCCATAGACGCCATGGGCGGCGAGCAGATGCCGCGCGCCGCAGTCGACGGAGGCGTGGCCGCCCACCTAGCTGGTCTACCAGTCGTGCTGGTAGGGGACGAGGCGCAGCTCCGCAAGGAGCTCGAGCGCGCAGGCGTTGACCTGCCAGTCGTGCACGCGTCAGACGTCATCGGCATGAACGAGCACGCAACGGACGTGCGCCGCAGGCGCGACTCCAGCGTCATGGTCGCCATGCGCTTGGTGAAGGACGGCCGCGCCGCGGCCTGCGTCTCGATGGGGCACTCCGGCGCCACCATGGCGGCCGCCATCTTCGAACTCGGACGCATCAAGGGCGTCGAGCGCGCCGCCATCCTCGCCACCCTCCCGACAGCCACGGGCGCGACCGCGCTGCTGGACGTGGGCGCCAACGCGGATTGCAAGCCCATCTACTTGCAGCAGTTCGCCATCATGGGCAGCGCGTTCGTACGCAGCATGTGGGGCGTCGAGAAGCCGAAGGTCGGGCTCATGTCCATCGGCGAGGAGCCAAGCAAGGGCAACGAGTTGACGCGCGCCGCGCACGCCCTGCTTAGCGCGACGCCGAACCTCGGCTTCGTTGGCAACGTCGAGGGCCGCGACCTGTTCACGGGCGCGGTCGACGTGGTGGTGACTGACGGCTTCACGGGCAACGTCATCCTCAAGCAAGCCGAGGGTGAGGCCAAGGCCATCTTCTCCTGGGTGCGCGAGGCGTTGCGGTCGAGCGTGAGGGCGCAGCTCGGTGGCCTCCTCGTGCGGCCAGCGTTGCGCGCTCTTGCCAAGCGCCTCGACCCGGCAGAGTACGGTGCCCAGCCGCTGCTTGGCGTGCAAGGCTACGCCTTCATCGGCCACGGTTCGTCAGACGCCAAGGCGGTGACGAGCGCGGTGCGCACCGCAGCTAGGGCCGTGGCGTCAGGGGCGGTCGAGCGCCTGAGCGCAGCGATGGCGGAGTCGGGGGCGCTAGCTTCAGGCGACGCGAGCGGAGCGGCCTGAACCGCCGCCTTACGGCGTTGCGGTAGCGAGCGCCCGCACCCACGTGATCACACCGAGGGCGCGCCCGTCCGCTCCCGTGGCAAGCGTTAACTCCGGGACGTCGAAGGCGCCGGATTGCAGCGGCGTGTCGTACTCGTCGAGCCCGGTTAGCAGGTCGACCAAGGTGATGGACCCGTTGGTGAGGAGGTAGGCGAAGCGGTTGATCGGGTCGATGCTGCCAGCCGCCGCCGCCACGAGCACCGGGCCAACCTCGGGCGTTCCGGGCGTGCGGTGCAGCGCCACGCGGTTACCGTTGAGCACCAGCACTTCCGTCGTCGCACCTAACGGGTCTGTGACCAGGCGCGCCCAAGGCCCGGCGTTGACCTCTAGCGTCGCCGCGGTTGGGGTGGCGCTCGGGTCGCTGAGGTCAAGGCTCGTCAGCCTGCTGGTAGTCAGCCCGACCAGCACGCTGCCACTGCCAGCCATGTCCACTAGGGCGCTCGAGTCGCCCAGCCGCGCTTGGCCGAGCCAGGTAGCCGAGTTGGTGAAGTCCGTCGCGTAAACCTGGGCTCCGCCTGGCGCGCTCACGAGGAAGTAGCCGCGTTCGCCGCCTACGACTTGGTCGGTGTAAGGCGAGGTCGCGAGCACGTCTGCGGTGGACCGCAAGGCGCTAGCGCTGCCAGTCACGGTGTTGAGCAGCCACTGCACTGGAAAGCCGGCCTCGCCGCACGCCGCCGGATCGTCGAGGATGAGGGCCCACTGCCCGTTGCGCGTGACCTGAAGCGCACTCGGGCACACCGTGCGGCCAGGCAAGCCGGGGTCGACGAGCACGCCGCCGCTGCCGCTGAGTACCACGCGCCGCGCCGGGTCCTCCGCGAAGGCCGCCGGCGCAGCGGCGTCGATGCCGGCGACGGCGAAGCGCTGCAGCCACGCCTGGACCGCCAAGACTCCGCCGCTCGTAGTCTGCGCGCGCACGAGCACCCAGGCGTTCGCGCGCGTGAAATCGCGGTCCTCGACATCGATCGCCACGGCGTCGGCCAAGAGCGCGCGGTCACTGCCGGCCACGAACTGCAGACGAGCCTGACCCGCGGTCGGGCCACCGTCCTCGACGAGGGCCAGGGTCGGGCCGCTGGCGGCCGCGTAACCGACGACGAGCAGCGTAGGTGGCCGCGGCTCGGTCGTGCCCGTGCAGCCCGCCAGCAGCGCAGCTAACCCTAGGAACGCGACCAGGCAGCGCTTCATGGTTCCCGTCCAGGGATGACCCAGCCCGTATCGAACACGTGGCCGATGCCTTGAGTGGCTCCAGGGGTCGTCAGGGTCACCGCCACCGCGCCCGACTTCGAGTCCCAGGAGCCGTACAGCGCCCAGCAGCAGCGGTTCCACACGACCACGAAGCGCGGTTGCAGGCTGAACGCCGGGCTGCCCGTGCCGCTCGCCGCGAGGTCCCACACCTCGTTGAACACGGCCCCAACGTAGAGGGTGTCGAGCGGACGCACCATGAGTGCCACCTCCTGCAAGGTGAGGCGGCCCGAGCTCACGACCTCGGCCGCGTAGTCGTATGCCCCTGAGTAGCCCACGGTGCCCTGCAGGCCGACGCGCTCGTAGAGGTCGACGCCGAACGTGAGGTTCCCGCGCCGCAGATAGGTCGTCGGTTGGCGGTCGTCCGCCCACAAGAGCTCGACGAACCCGTCGACGCTGAAGCGCGCCGGTCCGAGGACTTCGTCTACGAGCAGCACGCGGCCGGAGAGGATGGAGTTGCGGTAGCCGAGGTCCTCGCCTGCCGGGGCCACGCTCGGGTCGACGAGGGTCGAGAACTGCACTTGCCAGCTAGGACGGCCACGTTCGGGGGCGTCCTCGACACTGAAGGTGAGCGTGCGGGCGTAAGGCGCAGGCTGCGGCAGGCCAAGCCAATCAGTGCTGAGCCACAGGAGGCCCTCCGCCTGAACAGCCGCGACGCCCGGCCATGCCACGCGTAGTTTGCTGGCGGCGAGCTGACCGGTCGGCAGACTGATGCGCTCGCTAGCGTCGAACTGCAGGACGCTTAGTTCGGCGGAAGCCTCGACGGCGAAGGCGCTGAGGCGCCCAAGGTCGAGGTCGCGGGCGTACGTGACGGCGAGGCCGGGCACGGCGTCTGCGTGCTCGAGGGTGCCAAGCGTGAGCTTCACCTCCAGGTCGTCGAAATGGTCTGGCGCCGTGCCGACCGGCAAGGTGGCTGGGGCGTAGCGGTAGCCGGTGGCGACGCTGAGGTCTAGCGCGCCAGCCACCCCGACCGATACCTTCACGGACGTCTGCGACGTGTCGCGTAGCTCGCCAGTGATGCGGTCCGGCGCGCTCAGCAGGTCAGCGCTGTGCTTGACCTCGAGCGCTGCCCTGAAGGCGCCGCGGGTGGTCAGGTTAAGGGTCGCGTCTAGCGTGCCTGGGTCTGGCGTCTTGAGATCGTAGCGGTTCTTGACGGTCAGACTGATCCAGTTCAGGTTGCTCAAGAGCGTGAGGGTCGATTCGAGGGGCGCCCAGCCCACCTGCGCCGGGTCGCGGTCGTCGACGAGGACGTAGCCGCCCGCCTGTTCGAAGCGCAGCCACGGCAGCGGGTCGAGGCGCAACTGCGCGCGGACGTCGCTGCGGTTGCGGTAGGGGAAGAGGTCGAAACGGAAGGGGGTCTCGCCCTCGCGCACGTCGCGCGTGTAGTTAACCCCTAAGTTGCCGTAGCGCCCGAACTCCTGCCGCAGCGCGAGGTAGCTGAGCCACTCGACCTGCCTCTCCGCCGTGTCGTAGTAGTAGCCGGTGAAGTCGGTGCGGCCCTCGAGGCGTGCGCCGGGCCACAAGGCGAGGGGCGTCAGCGCGAGCGCGTGCGACTCGACCAGCCGCCCGCCGCTAGTGATAGGCACGACGGCCGCTGAACGGTTGAGGGCGTTGCTGCGGTCTTGGAACGCGCCGATATCTACGTAGAGACGCTCGAGGGCCAGCCCTCCCAAGTCGGCTGGAAGCTTGTCCGGCTCTACGCGCAAGCGCGCGATGGTCTGCAGCGGTTCGAAGCGGCTCGCATAGCTAGGGGTGCTAACGGCGTCCAGTGGGTCGAGGTCGTAGAACACGCGCGTAGTGAACGTGCCCCTCACCCCGTCCTGCACTTGCACGCTCGAGTAGTTAGCTTCCCAGATGCGCGGCCTGCGCGAGTCGTCGCGGCTGAACAGGAAACTCGTTTGGGGCGGCCCAAGCACGGTCTCGTCCGCGTAGGAGAAGCGCACCACGAAGAGCGGTTCGAGGGCGCCGGTCGCGGCCGCCAGCGTGCCGCCCGCGCCGTAGGTGACGAAGGCGGGCGTGAAGTCGACGAAGAACTCGCCCTTGCCGCGCTCCGTGTAATAGCGGTGGTTCAACGACCCGCCGAGGTAACTCTCGAGCACGCTGCCGCCAAGGAAGAAGTCGCCGAACGCGGACCCGCCGGGGAGCACGTCCGCGTAATAGCGCAGCCCGACGTCTCCGTAAGCGTCGGCTCCAGCCGCATAAGGCCAGTTGAGGGAGAGGCGCGCGCGGCTCGTCGCGTTGCCAGTGACGTACTCGATGCGTGGTTGGCGGTCAGGCGGCGCGAGCGGCAGCACCATGAGCGGCAGTGCAAGCACGGACGCGCCCCGTATCAGCACGGTCACGTCGTACGCCACGAGGCGGTCGCCAGGGTAGATCTCGATCTTGCCTGCCTTGAAGGCGTAGTCCTCGAGCTCCTGCCCGCATCTCGTGCACGGGCTGAAGAACCCCATCGCCACCCTTATGAGGCCGGGCACGCGGCTGGCGCGGTCGCCTTTCACGTCGATCGCTTGCGTGACGATGAGCACGTCGTCGCCGCTGAACGACTCTGCCCGCAGGTCGATGATCAGGTCCTCGCCCGTCACGGTCTCCTCCCCGGTCGTGAACGAGCCTGGCCCGATCACGCGCACGACGCGGTTCGTTAGGTCAACTTCGACGTGGTCGGCCTCGAGCGTGTCCTCGTCGATGCGGACGACTAGGCCGTCGCCTGAGAGTACGTAGAGGGCGACCTCGCTGCCGCCCGGCAGGGTGAGGGTGCGGATCTCGAGGCTGCTCTCTGGGTCTGAGCTGGCGTCGATGCTGATGCGCGCCGCCGTGGCCCAAGGGACAAGCAGCGCCAAGGTCAGGAGCGCGCCAAGTGGGCGCAGCCACGAACCTTGCCGCATGGGGTTAGCGCCGCCTCGCGGCGAGCAGCAGAACGAAGCCAGCCAGTAAGTAGAGGGCAACGGGCGCCCAGCCAGCCGCCCACGCTGGAACCGTGCCTTGTGCGCCAAGGAGCTTCGTCACGCTCCACGTAGCGTAGTAGACGAACGTAAGTAGCAGCGCCGCAACGAAGCCGAGGTTGGCGCCGCGCCTAAAGGTGAAGAGCCCGACTGCCGCGGCGAAGATGGCGAAGGACGTCGCGGCGAGCGGCTCCGCCAGCTTGCGGTGGAGCGCGGTCCACTCCGCCGGCTTCTCCTCCGTGTCGGGACTGCGTAGGCGTTGCACGAGTTCGCGCAGTGGCAAGTAGACGAGGTCAGGTGAGGCGGACGACGTGGCCGCTAGACCCCTTACTGGCAGGACCGCTTCTTCCGAGCGCACGTCGAGCGTGAGGCGTCCGTCGCGCAATACCCGCAACGCGAGGTCGTGCAGGCGCCACACGCCGGCTTGCGGGTCGGAAGCGCCGCTCGCGGCGGTGATCACCTCGCGGGGCCCGCTACTACCGCCAGGCGTGATCACGGTGATGTCGCGGAACTCGCCACCAGGCAAGACCTGTCCGATGAAGATGCTGCGTCCGAGGGAGTCCGTGAAGAACGAGCCGGCCTGCACGATGGTCTCCGGGCTCACGAGCATGATGTCCTTCTCGACCTCTGCTGCCCGGCGCTCGCTCCACGGCACGACCAACTCGTTGTTCACGAGCGCGACCGCGCTGACCGCCAGCCCAAGCCCAAGTAGCGGCATGACGAAACGCCGCGGCCCAAGACCTAGGAGCAGCGCGGCCTTGAGCTCACCGTCTTGCCCGAGCCGCGTCATGGTCAGTAGGGCGGCGAAGAGGAGGGCGAGCGGCAAGCCAGGCGCGGCGGCGGCTGGCAGCTTGAACAGTAGGTAACGCGCGAGCAGTGAGACGCTGACGCCGCGGGCGAGGACGTCGGCGAGTACGCCGAGGAAGAAGTAGAGCAGGAGGAGTAGCACGAGGGCAACGACGCCGGCGAAGAATATCGGCACCGTCTCGCTGATGAGGTAGCGGCCCCAGCGCGTCATGAGCGCAATGTCCGCGAGGCGAGGACCAGCGCGCCGACGCCTGCGAGGAGCGGGGTCAGCCACGCGGCGGCGAGCGGCCCTAGGGCGCCGGAGTCGAACAGGTTGCCCGCCAGGATCCAGGTCGCCCAGAAGCCGACGAGGAGCACGATGGTCCAGGCGAAGCCAGCTGCGCGGCCCCTGACGCGTAGAGCGATCGCGCCGGCGAACACCGCGAAGATGGCCGCGCTGAACGCGTCGGCAACGCGTCTGTTGAGGTCGTAACTCAACTCGCGCGTGTTGCCTCCCGCCTTGGAGACGGAGCGTAGTTGCTGCCACAACTGATCGACGGGGAGCTGCGCGGCGCGCACGAGCGTCTCGGTAGGGCTTGATTCGAGCGCGAAAGGCAGCGTCACGTCGGTGAACGGCGCGGGCGCCTCGCCAGGCCTCGTGACTTGGCCGGCCTGAAGGATCCAGACGCGCGTCTGAGCGTCCCAGCGGCCGCTGCGGGCGCTGTAAAGCGCACCGTCTTGCGCCTGCACCACTACTCCGTCGAGGTTCGCGAGGGTCGGATCGTCCACCACTGCCCTCACCCTGGCGGCGAAGTAGATGGCGTCCCCGATGCGGTAGGCCGCGTTCACCTGGACCTCGGCTGGCGGACGGGCGTAAACGAACGCGTCGAGGCGCTGCTGGTACGCGGCCTCGCCGCGCGCCTCGAGGAAGCCGTTGTTGACGAACGACAGTGCACCGACCGCCACCCCGAACAGGACGAGTGGCCAGAGGAGCGTTGCCGGTGCGACGCCCATGGCGTACGCGGCCTTCAACTCCGAGTCCCGCGCCATGCGGCCACCAGCTAGCAGAACGGCGAAGACGACGGCAACTGGCAGCGCGAGGTGCAAGAACCACGGGAGGCGATAGAGCAACAGGGCCCCGATATCGCCCAAGGTGGCGTTCTGTTGCACCAAGAAGCGCGCAAGCACGCTAAGGAAGTCGATGGAGAGCAGCAAGCAGATGGCGGCCACGCCAAGCGGGTAAAGCCCCGTCGTCTCACGGAGAAGCGCTCTCTGAAGGCGTTTCAGCACTGGCGCAGTATACCGGCCACGTCTGAGTTCACTGAGGCTGGCGCCTGGTCGGTGCGGCGTCCGTGATGAGGCGAGGCATACCGACCGGGGCGGCACTCCGCGATAGGATGGCGCCCGTGACAGGCACGTTAGGCCTCTTCTCTCTAGTCGACCTCTTCCAGCTGCTCTCGGCCGCGAAGCGCACCGGGCGGTTGGCTGTCGAACACCCCGCTGGGTTGGCGCGCATCTACTTCGACCGCGGGCAAGTCGTTCACGCCGAGTTCGGTGAACTCCACGGCGAGGAGGCGGTTTACGCGCTCTTCCGCGACGAACGCGGCGGCTTCGAGTTCCGTATCGGCTTGCCGTCACCCACGAACAGCATCGAGGTGAACACGGAGAACCTCGTGCTCGAGGGCGTTAGGCGCCTTGACGAGTCGCGGCGCGGCGCTTCTGAGGAACACGCCGTCTCGCGCGACGCCGTGCCTGTCGTGCCACCTGACGGCATGGCGCGCAACGTGACCCTCACCCCAGATGAGCAGCGGGTGTTGGCGCTGGTCGACGGGCGCCGCAGCGTCACGCGCATAGCCCTCGACCTCGGCATAGAACCAGAGGCGGCCCTCCTCGTCTGCGACCGGCTCGTGCGCACCGGCGTGCTCAAGCTGCAGAACCGCAGGGCGCGCACTGCGCGCCTCGTTACGCGCCTCTCCACCACCCGCCTAGCCTCAGGCGCCGTTGGGCTCGATCCTTCGATCATCAGCGCATGGGAGAAGGTGCTTGGCCACACCATCAAGCAAGTGGCGTGCAGACGCGACGACGGTACGGTTCAACTCTTCACCATCCACGAAGCGCAAGGCGCGGGCCCGTACCTGGAACTCGGCCGCGACACTCTCGTGCGCGCTGACCTGCGCGTGAACGAGGCGCTGCTCGTTAGGCCCGTGACGGAGCAACCATGACCCGTGCACCACTCGAGGCGCCAGCCGCCGCCGGCTCGAAGCCGCTGCTCAGGTGGCGTGCGCTGCCGTTCCCGACCAACTGGGATGAGGTGTTCGCGGGCGCCCAGAGGCCGCGCGGCTTGACGGTCGAGGTCGGCTTCGGCGACGGTCGTTTCACGGTGCGCCGCGCACTCGCCGAACCCGACATGCGCTTCGTTGGGCTCGAGGTGTCCTCCGGCAGCCTGCAGCGCGCCCTCCGGCGCGTGAGCAGGTCAGGCGTCTCAAACGTGCGGCTGGCGAAGGCGGGCGCGCATGTGGCCGTCAGGCAACTGTTCGCCCCCGAGTCGGTCGACGCTTTCGTTGTCAACTTCCCATGCCCGTGGCCGAAGGAACGGCACGCCAAGCACCGCCTCCTCAGTCGTCACTTCTTCGAGTTGGCCGGCTCACGCCTGCGCCATGCCGGCGAGTTGCGCTTGGCGACCGATCACCCTGATTACTTGGAGTTCGCGCTGGAGGAAGCTGCCGCTAGCGGCCTCTACACGGCCATGCGGCCTGACGCGCCAGCCGACGTGTTCGAGACGAAGTACGCCCTCAAGTGGCGCGAGCAAGGCAAGCCCCTCTACTACGTGGTTTTCCGCCGCAACGGCGCAACCGCGCCACAGCTTCCCCCGTTGGAAAGGCCCGCCATAATGCCACACGCCCTGCTGCGCGGCACGTTGCCGCCCCACGCCCCCTTCACCAAAGTCGTCTTGCCTTACGAGGGCGGCCACGTCATCCTGCACGAGGCCATGAGCTCGTTCGGCGGTGACGACGGTCAGGGGCGCCTGCTGGTACGCGCCACGGTCGAGGAACCGGACCTCGTGCAGCAGCTCCTGGTACTCGCGCAGCAGCGGCGGCCCGACGAGGTCATCGTGCGCCTCGAGAGCTTCGGCGACCCGCTGATCACCCCGGCGACGCGCGGCTGCGTGCACGCCGTCACCGAGTGGCTCGTTGGCAACTCGCCGCTCGAGGTGACGGCGAGGAACTACTAACGTGGAGCCGCTCGCCTTCCTCACGCCCCTCGAGGAGTGGCGGCAGCAGAAGGACGAGTACTTGGCGTCCAGCCGCAACTCGCCCCTTTACGGCGCGCCCGCTTTCGTTGGCCTCAGCTACTACCCCGAGGACGAGGCCGCGCGCGTCGTCGCGCGGCTAGCACGGGCAAGCGAGCAGCGGCCGGTCATGCTGGCTACCAGCAGCGGCGAGGAGCGGCTGTTCATCGAGTTCGGCACGGCGACCTTCGAGCTCGAGGGTCACAGCGCGGCGTTGACGCTCTTCGCCCCGACTGACGCGCCTGATGGGCCGCGGCTCTTCCTGCCGTTCGCGGACGCCACGTCAGGGCGCGAGACGTACGGCGCTGGACGCTACCTCGACCCGCGACTTTCCACGTCTGCGCCCGACGAACTCGTGTTGGACTTCAACTACGCCTACCACCCGTACTGCGCATACGCGGAGGGTTACGTCTGCCCCTTCCCGCCAGCTGGCAACCGCTTGGCGGTCGCGGTGCGCGCGGGGGAGAGGCTGCCAGCCCAAGACCTGGCCAGCGACGCCGAGTGAGCAGTCTCCTGAGGGCAGCTGCCTGGGACGTGACTCACGGGTTCACTACCCGCGCGGGCGGGGTGAGCGTTGGCCCTTACCTTGGTCTCAACCTCGGCCTGAGCTCCGGCGATGACGTGGCGACCGTCGAACGCAACCGGGACCTGCTCCTCGGCGACCTCGGCTACTCTCGCGCTCAAGTGGTCGCCTTCCACCAAGTGCACGGCGACCGGGTCTTGTCGGGCGATCCGGGTTGGTTCGTGGACGAGGCAGACGCGGCGGTGACCGATCGCGCTGACGTGCTCCTGGTAGTCAGCACCGCAGACTGCGTGCCGCTGCTGTTTCACGATCCGCTCAAGGGCGTCGTTGGAGCCGCGCACTGCGGTTGGCGCGGGACGGCGGCCGGACTCGCTGGCAAAGTGGTGACCGCCATGGCAGAGCGCTACCAGAGCCGCCCGAGCGGCGTTCGCGTGGCGCTAGGTCCATGCATGAGGGGCTCCTGTTATCAGGTCGGCCCTGAAGTCATCGACGCCTTCGTCGCCGCTGGTGTGCCAGACGCATGCTGGCGGCCCGACCCCGTCACTGCCGGGCGCTACTACCTTGACTTGCCCGCCGCGAACTTATGGTCGCTCGAGCGCGCCGGCGTACGCCCTGCCAACGTAAGCGACCTAGGACTATGCACCCACTGCGACGCGCAGGCGTTCTACAGCCACCGCCGCGACCGCGGGGTTACCGGCAGGCACTGGGCGTACGTCTCGTTGCGCCGAGCCGAGGGGTAGCATGGCGCGCATGTTGCGGGTGATGGAGTTCGGGCGGTGAACCAACCGGAGCGACTCTCGGCGGTCGATGTACGTGCGCGGCTAGCGGCTTGCGCACCGAAGGCCTTGGAGATCCCGGGCTTCCGCAGGGCGGCCGTCCTGGTGCCCATCCTGCTCGGAGCCAAGGGGTCCGAACTCCTGCTCACCGTCAGGTCGAGCAACCTGCGCAGCCACGCTGGCCAGATCGCCTTCCCAGGCGGCAGGCTCGAGGTGGGCGAGGACGACGTGACTGCCGCCATTCGCGAGACGCGCGAGGAGGTTGGTTTGGTGGTGCGGCCAGAAGACGTCGTCGGGCGCTTATCCGACCACCCTTCGCCTGCAGGTTACGTGGCTACCCCGCTCGTTGCCGTCCTCGACTGGCCGCAAGCGCTGGAAACCGACCCTAACGAAGTGGCGGAGACCTTCACGGTTCCGCTAGCCGACCTTGCGGCGATCAGTCCCAGCTCACGCGTCGGCGAGCTGCTCAAGTACCGCCGCCGCATCTACTCGTACCCGTGGCAGGGGCGGAACATCTGGGGCTTCACGGGTAACGTCGTGCGCGACCTGCTCACCGCCCTGTACGGCAAGGCGGGCGCGGCGGACGAGGACCAGTTCGCGCCATGAAGTCCCGCGACTTGCGCGTAGTGCGCGGTGACGAGCGCTACTCGTTCTCGGCAGGGGTGCTGGTCGAGGCGTTGCAGAGCGCGGGCGTGCCGACCGAGGAGGCCATGGAACTCGCGCAGGACCTCGAGGCGCAGCTGCGCGAGAGCGCCTCGCGCCGCGTCGAACTCAACCACCTGATGCGCCTCCTAGCGGAGGGCGTGAGGCGGCGCGTCTCCGGCGCCGCTGCGACGCGCTTCTTGCGGCAGACGCCCCCGTTCGTGCCCATCATCGTGTTGCAACCGCGGCCGGTAAGCGCGACTGGTGAAGGCGTCGCGCCGCCAGGGGAGCGCTTCTCGCGCCGCCGCCTGACCTCGGCGTTGGAGAAAGTAGGGCTCGGCTTCAAGGAGGCCAACGTCGTTGCCTTCCAGGTCGAGCAGGGGATCCGGAGCGAGGGGCTCGAGCATCTCGAGCGGGCCGACCTTACGCGGCGGGTAGCGCTCGTGCTCGAGGGCCGCTTCGGGCGCGACTTGCGCCTGCGTTACGAGGCCATCACCTCGAGCAGCTTCGAAGTGCGCGTTCAGGAGCCTGGCGGCCTGGCGCTGCCGTTCTCGCGCGGCATCTTGGCGCAGTCGCTAACGGCCGTTGGGCTCAGTCCGGACATGTCGCACAACTTGGCCAAGCGCGTGGAGGAAGCCCTGTACGCACTGCACGTGCCGGTCGTGAAGCGCGAGCAGGTGCGCGGTCAAGTCGTGCGCCTTCTGCGGTTGGAGGCTGGCGAGGAGTTCGCGCAGCGCTACGCCATGATGCGCGAGGCCCGCAACCGGGAGCGCCCGATCGTCGTGCTGTTCGGCGGCGCTCCAGGGGTCGGCAAGTCGGCCATCGCCTCCGAGGTCGGGTACCGGCTCGGCATCCCGCGCATCGTGTCGACCGACTCGGCGCGGCAAGCGCTGCGGTCGCTCATCGGTCCGGAGCTCAGTCCGATCTTGCACGCCAGCACTTACGAGGCGTGGCGGGCAGAGCTGCTCCCTGGCGAGCGCGAGACTGCGCGGCCGGAGCGCCTGCGCGTGCTGCGCGGTTTCTTGGCGCAAGTGCACCAGCTCAACCCGGCGCTTACGGCCATCGTCGAGCGCAACATCTACGAGGCGACCTCTATCGTCATGGAAGGCGTTCAACTCGTGCCAGGCATCGCGCCCGCGCGGGAGTTCCGCGACGCCACCGTCATCAACATCGTCCTCTCGGTGACGGACGAGGAGGATCACCTCAAGCACTTCGCCGCGCGCGAGGGCCAAACGCGCCTGAAGCGAGCGCAGCAGCCGTACATCGAACACTTCGTCGAGATCCGCGTGATCCAGGAGTACGTCACGCAACAGGCGCAACTGCGGGGCGTTCCGGTCGTCGAGGCGGCCGACTTCGATCGTGCCGTCGAACGCTGCGTCGACCACGTCCTAGACGTGATGCTCATGGAGCAGGTGCGCGGAGGCGATGGTCGAGACGACCACGCGTCCGACAGCGACGGTTCATCAACTTCTGCATGAAGAATGTTATCGCTGGTACCGGGGAGTTACCCCTAGACTGCCGCCAGGAGGACCATGTCGACACCTGCCATCGCTAGCGAGCGCCTCACCAAGGTCTATGGGAAACGGCAGGTGGTCAAGGACTTCACCTTCCGCGTCAACCCTGGCGAGGTGTACGCGTTGGTCGGCCCGAACGGCGCCGGCAAGACGACCGTGATCCGCCTGGTCTCAGGCCTCGCCTTCCCGACTTCAGGCACCGTAAGCATCATGGGTAAGGACCCTCACTTGCGGCCAGAGGTGCGCCGCGAGCTGGGCGCAGTCGTAGAGGCCCCCGCCGCCTTCTACCCGTACCTCACTGGCCGCGCGAACCTGCAGTTGCACGCTTCGCTCGCTGGCGGCGTCGAGCCGGGCCGCATAGCGGAGGTCCTCAACCTCATGGAGCTGTCGGACGCGAGCGAGCGTAAGGTCGGCGTTTATAGCCTCGGCATGCGTCAACGTCTCGGGGTG
Source organism: Trueperaceae bacterium (assembly GCA_035703635.1). GTDB lineage: Bacteria > Deinococcota > Deinococci > Deinococcales > Trueperaceae > JAAYYF01. The sequence goes on from DASSXV010000001.1 coordinate 32,708, forward strand.
GCGGCCGCCATCCTCACGCACCCGCGGGTTCTCATACTCGATGAGCCCGCAAGCGGCATGGACCCACTTAGCCTGCACCTCGTGCACTCCGTGCTGCGCAAGGCGGCGGAGGAGGGCACCGCCGTGCTCCTCTCCACCCACCACCTCGACGAGGTGGTGGCTTACTGCACGCGCGTTGCCATCCTGGAAGAGGGCGTGCTGATCGACGAGGTCAACCTCTTCGACCGGCGCGAGCGTTACCGCTTGCGGCCGACGAACATCGATGAGGCCGTGCGCCTGCTTAGCGCTTCGCCGCACGTCAAGCACGCGAGCGTGCGCGGCACGGAGGTCGTCTTCATCCCTGCCAGCGCCAAGGACCTCGCTGCCGTCACCGGCGTTCTCGCGCAGGGCGGCGTCGGGGTGCTTGAGATGAACCGCGACGTGTTCGACTTGCGCGCCTACTACCGCGAGCGCGTCAGCGCAGAACGCGCGCGGCGCACGGGCGTCATCGAGCCAGTCGCTTACCCGGGAGAAGCGTCATGAGCGTACTGCTGCGCATGGAGCTGGCGAAACTGTGGCGCCTCACGAGCGTACGTGTTGGCCTGCTGCTGGTAATCGTCTTCCCGCTGCTGTGGGCGTACGCGCCTGGCATCTTCGACGTTTACGGCTTCTTCCTGGTCTCCGCTTACCAGGTGCCGGCGCTTGGGCTGCTCTCGTCGATGCAGTTCCTGCTCCCGCTACTGACGGCCATCACGGCAGCTGAACTGCTCGGCGTCGAGATCGCCAACGGCACCCTGCCGACGATCTTGCTCAGGCCAGTGACGCGTCCTAACTGGTTGGCCGCGAAACTCGTGGCCGCTACGCTCTACCCGTTCGTCCTGCTAGCGGTGTTCCTGCTCGCGGCCCTGGTGGCAGGGGCGCAGTTCGGTTTCGGGAGCTTCATCGGCGGCACGGGCCTCGGCGAGGCCGGTCTCCTCGGCTCCGGCTCGATGAGCGCTGGGGCTGCCATGGCCGAGCTCGGTCGCGGCTACTTGCTTGCCGCGGTCGCGCTCGTGCCGATCGCCATGCTCGCCGTCATGTTCACCGTAGTGTTCATGAACGCCGCTGGCGGCGCGCTGGCCACCATGGCGACCCTCATCCTCATGCAGCTCCTTATCGTGTTCCCGCGGCTCGAGCCGTTCCTGCTCACCACGCAGTTGAACGCTTACGCTGCGCCCACCTCCGACCTCTCGTGGGTGATCGCGCTCATCGCCCTGTATGGCGCGCTCTTCGCCGCCATCGCCGTAGTGCTGTTCGAGCGGAAGGACTTCTAGTGCCTTGGCGCCGACCTTGGGGCGGGCGGCGCGGTGGTCATGCGCTGCTCGCCCTGGTCATGGTCGTGGTCTGCGGCGCCCAGCTCGCCTCGGCGCAGCCCATCAACTACACGGTGCAGGTCGTCGCGCTTTCCGACAGCGACGCCGCCCTAGTGATCGTCAACGACCTCCTCCGAGAGGGGTACCCGGCGTACGCCGTGCGGTCGACTTCGACGCAGGGCGCCGTCTTCAGGGTGCGGGTCGGCGCGTTCGCGAACCGTCAGGCGGCGCTGCACTACGCCGAAGCCATGCCGGACGTTGGCGGCGGCAGGCCCGTGCCTGCGCTAGCCGAGGCCATCCCACAAGGCATCACGCCGCTGGTTCCAAGGTTGCTACTGCAGGAGGACGTTAGCGGCAGGGAAGCGCGCCTACTCGCTCTGCCACGGGGCGGGCTGGCGCTAAGGCTGCAATGGCGCGTGCCGCTCGGGCAGGCCGAGTACGTGATCTTCCGCGCGGGCGCAGTCGAGCGCTTCAACGCCTGGCAACTCGTCGAGAGCGAGGACGGCGTGCGCCTGCGCGTGCGCGACCTGCAGCTCTGGCCGGACGCCTGGCAGCAAGAGAGCTCCGACGTGCGCCAGGGTTACCTCAACAACCTCGTGGCGCTGATCGCGGATCGCCTTGGCGTTGGCGTGGCAGAAGTCATGGCGGGCAAGTACGTGCCGCCAGGCGACGAGGTGCCGCGCCTCATCGTGGTCGAGAGGGTCGTGCCTGGAGCCGCCGACGGCCCCGAACTGCTGGGTGTTGGGCTGCCGGCAAGCGGCATGACGCCGTCTGGGCCCATCGCCTACCTGGGCATAGACCCCGGTTTGCTGCCCGCCGTTCCAGAGAGCGCGCGCCTCGACTTAGCTAGCCGCAGCGTTACCGGTGCACTGGCGGAGGCCACTTGGCCTGGCGACTTAACGGGCGGCGCTGCCAGTAGCGCCGAGGTGGCGGAGGAGACGGCACCTGAACCCGTCCCCGAGTCGCCCGTAAACGCGCCGCAGGCGGCGCCGACGCAAGTAGCTGGCGAGGTGCTCGGTTCCGGCTGGTCGGCCGTGCCCGACGGCAAGTTCGTGCGGCTGACGGTGCTGGCGGAGGACGGCGGGCCCGTCTCTAGCTGGCGTGCCTGCGTAGGAACGCCGTTGTGGAGTGACGGCCATCACTTGCTTGCCCTCCACAACGGCGTGTTGTTGGTCTACGACTTCTTGCTGCGCCAGTAGGCGGCCGCTCGGTCAGGCCGGGGCCTGCGCCGCCTGGCCTGGCGCTGGCGCCGCCTGCGTTACGGACTCGACATCGTGCTCGACTAGCCACTTCTCGACGGCCATCGCGGCGCGCGTGCCAGCGCCCACCGACGTGCCGAGTTGCCTGTAGATCTCGTCTGACACGTCGCCAGCCGCGAAGATCCCGGGTACGCTCGTGTAAACCTCGTCGTGCACGTCGACGTAGCCGCTTGGCCGCAGCCCGACCACCCCGGCCAAGTAGCCGGTGTTCGGCTCGTGGCCGACGTAGATGAAGACCCCGTCTGCGGGAAGCGTGCCAGTAGCCCCCGTGACCGTATCCAGCGTGCTTACGCCAGCGACTTGCCCGTCTGCGCCGAGCACTTCCGTGACTACGGTGTTCCACTTGAACACCATCTTGGGGTTGGCGAAGGCGCGCTCTTGAGCCGCCTTGTTGGCGCGGAGTTCGTCGCGGCGGTGGACGATCGTCACCTTGGAAGCGAACTTGGTGAGGAAGTAGCCTTCCTCGACGGCCGCGTCACCGCCGCCTACGACCACGACTTCCTTGCCGCGGTAGAAGAAGCCGTCACAAGTCGCGCACGTCGACACGCCGCGACCGTAGAGTTCGTCCTCACCTGGCACGCCTAGGCGGCGCGGGTTGGCTCCGGTTGCGATGATCACGGCGTTAGCGTGGTAGTCGGCCTCAAAACCGCTTACGAGGAAGCCGCCGTGAGGGTGCGGCGCTAGCCCGGTGACCTCTTCCATGAGGATGCGCGCACCGAACTTCTCGGCCTGCGCGACCATGCGCTGCGATAGTTCGGGACCACTGATGCCGTCTGGGAAGCCGGGGTAGTTCTCGACCTCGTCCGTTTGAGCGATCTGCCCACCGGGTAGGCCCTTCTCGAGGATGACCGTCGAGAGCTGGGCGCGGCCGGTGTAAACCCCAGCCGTTAGGCCAGCGGGCCCTCCTCCGATAATGACCACGTCTTGCCTGTGAACCTGCTTGGGCATCAGCGCCTCCATCTCCAAGGAATCTAGCATCGTGCGGCAGCCAAGAGAGTCGGCCAAGATACCCGGTAGGGGTATCGAGCGAGGGTCGCGGAGCGCTGACAGGCGGCGCGAGTGGGGGTAGCATCCGGTATGCCGGAAGCCAATGATGCGCTAGCTACAGGGCGCCTATCGACATCTGTCGGCGATTACCTCAAGGCCATCTTGCTGCTAAGTGGCTCTGGCCCCGCTACCACCGGCGACATCGCCCGCGAGCTTGGGGTAACGGCGCCGTCCGTTACGTCCATGCTGACGAAGCTCGCGCGTGACGCCATGATCCTCTACGAGCCGTACAGGGGCGCGACCCTCACGCCTGCAGGCCTGAGCGAAACGCTGCGGCTAGTGCGCCGCCACAGGCTGTTGGAGACCTTCCTCATCCGCGAACTTGGCTACGGCTGGGAGGAAGTCCACGAAGAGGCCGAGCGCATGGAGCACGTCATGTCGGAGCGCTTCACCGAGCGGCTCGCGCAGCTCCTAGGCCAGCCGGCGTTCGATCCCCACGGCGACCCGATCCCACGGCCTGACGGCAGCCTGCCGCAAGCGCCGAGCGACGTGCTGGCGGCTGTCGAGGCGGGCGCGCGTTTCGAGATCCATAGGGTCAGGAGCCAGGAGCCAGAGACGCTCGGGCACCTAACGGAGTTGCGGCTGGTACCGGGCGCACGCGTGAAGGTCATCGGCCGCGACGCGCTCGGCCATCTCTTGCGCCTGCAGGTGGAAGGCGGCAGGAGAGGCCGAGCGGTAGCTGCCGTTGACGAGATCGTCATCTCGCGTGAGTTGGCTGCGCTCCTCCTCGGTTCCAACTTGGGCTGAAACAGCTCGCGCTCAGCTCGAGCGCTTGACGGGGGCTCGCGGCAGCACCTAGATTAGACGTGTCTAAATACGAGGAGTAGACATGCCTAATAAAGATAGCCGCGCGACGATTCCCCCGAGCGCAGGGCGTGCATGGCGCCTACTGTGGCTAGCGTCAGCCTTGAGCGGCGCCGGCTTCGCGCAGCCGCCCCTCCAGGTCGTCGCCACGACCGCCATGGTCGGGGACGTGGCGAAGGCCGTAGCGGGGGAGTGCGCCGTCGTCGTCACCCTGATGGGCCCAGGCACGGACCCGCACCTCTACCGCGCCAGCGCCTCCGACGTGGCTGCGCTAGCCGCCGCCGACGTGATCCTCTACTCAGGGCTAGGTCTCGAGGGGCGGCTGGCAAGCGCGCTAACCGAACTCGGGAAGCGCGTGACGACGGGCGCCGTAGCGGAACTCGCCGTGCCTAAAGGCGAACGCCTAGTTCACCCTAGCGGCGTGACAGATCCGCACGCCTGGCTCAGCGCAGCAGCGTGGGCAGGCACCGCGCGGGTGATCGCCGAACTGTTGGCCGCCGAGCTCACTGCTCGAGCTCCTGACGAAGCCGGCGACTGCGTGGAGGGGTTGGCCGAACGCGCGGCCGCATACGAGCAACGTGTCTTGGCGCTTCACGACTGGGCGAAGGCGACCCTGGCGAGCGTGCCAAGAGAACGACGCGTGCTGGTCACCGCACACGACGCGTTCCACTACTTCGGACGGGCGTACGACGTCGAGGTCGTCGGCATCCAGGGCCTGAGCACGGACTCCGAGGCAGCCGTGGCGGACGTTCGCCGCGTAGCTGACCTGGTCGTCACGCGAGGGGTGGGTGCGTTGTTCGTCGAGAGCACCATCGACCCGCGCACCGTGCTAGCCGTGCTAGACGCCGTCGCCAGCCGCGGCGGGACGGCAGTGCTCGGTCCTGAACTCTACGGCGACGCCATGGGGGTTGAGGGCTCGAGCGCAGGCACTTACCTTGGCATGCTCGTCAGTAACGTCACCGTCATCACCCGCGCGTTAGGCGGAGAAGTCTTGCCTCTACCTACCTCGGTGGCCGAGTGGGTCACCATCTTGCCAGCCGCTTCGTCGGGTGAGGGCGCGAAGTGAGCGCTCACGCCGCAGTTCCCGCCCTGGAGTTGAGCGGCGTGAGCGTCAGCTACGGGCAGACGCACGCCATCACCGACGTCGACCTCAGCATCCCTCAAGGCACTCTGGCGGCCATCGTCGGCCCCAACGGGGCAGGTAAGAGCAGCCTCATGAAAGCCGTGCTCGGCTTGACAAGCGCAACGGGCGACGTGAAGGTGCTAGGGAAGCGAGCCGCAGCTGGCCGCCACCTAGTGGCGTACGTTCCGCAACGAACGAGCGTCGACTGGGACTTCCCAGCGACTGTCCTCGACGTCGTGCTCATGGGCCTTTATCGCGAGTTGCGGTGGTGGCGCCGCATCGGCAGGGGCGAGCGGGACCGGGCGATGCAGGCGCTAGCGGAAGTCGGCATGGCGGACCTCGCCAGGCGGCAGATCACGAAGCTATCTGGTGGCCAGCAGCAGCGGGTGTTCCTCGCCCGCGCCCTCGTGCAAGACGCCGACCTCTACCTCCTCGACGAGCCGCTGGCGGGTGTCGACGCGCCGTCGGAGGCGGCCCTGATGGCGACGCTACGCAACCTGGTGGCAAGTGGGCGCACCGTCGTCGCCGTCCACCACGACCTGTCGACGCTCCAGGCGCACTTCGACTGGCTGGCTTTCATTCATCGCAAGGTGATCGCAGCGGGGCCGCTCACGGAGTGTCTCACGCTGGAGAACCTGCGTTCCACTTACGGCACACAGCTGCTGGCGGTGCCCGCGGTATGGGAGGCGACGCATGCCTGACCTACTTGCCTTCCTAGGTGACCCGACCGTGCTCATCGTTGGTGCCGGCGCGGTGCTCCTCGGCGGCGTTGCTGGCGGCCTTGGCGCTTTCGCCGTGCTGCGGCGCCAGAGCCTGCTGGGTGACGCCATGGCGCATGCGGCGCTACCCGGGGTGGTGGTGGGTTACTTGGTAAGTGGCGAACGCAGTGCCGGCCCCATCCTGGCTGGCGCGCTCGTCAGTGGGCTAGCGGCTGGGCTCGCCGCGCTCCACCTCTCGCGCCTCCCGCGCATCAAGTCGGACGCCGCCCTCGGAGTGAGCCTCAGCCTCGGGTTCGCGCTCGGTGTGGTGCTCCTGACGCGGGTGCAAGGTTCGGCCGGTGGGCACCAGGCGGGGCTCGAGGCCTACTTGTTCGGCCAGGCCGCCGCCACGCTGCGTGGTGACTTACTGTGGCTTGCCGGGGCAGTCGTGCTCTGCACCGCGACGATGGTGGTCGCGTGGCGTCCTGCCAAGTTGACGACCTTCGACCGCGAGTACGCTGCCGCGTCCCAAGTGCGTGTTCGCCTCGTAGATGCGCTCCTCACGGGCGTTTTGGCGCTCACCATCGTGCTCGGCTTGCGGATGGTTGGCGTCGTCCTCATGGCGGCCCTCGTCGTGGCGCCCGCCGTGGCCGCGAGACAGTGGAGCAGCAGCCTGCTCGGCATGGTTCTGGGTGGGGCCGCGATAGGGGCAGGCAGCGCTCTAAGCGGGGCGCTGATCAGCGCTAGTGCTCCCGGGCTCGCCACCGGTCCGCTGATCGTCGTAGTGGCGAGCGCAGTGGCGGGGGTCGCGCTGCTTACCAGCCGACGCGAGTCCCAGCGCGCGTGAGGAACACGTGACGATAACCGTCGCCATCGTCGTCACGGGCGTACTTGCCGCCGCGGCCGCCTCACTTACCGGCGCCATCCTCGCCGTACGCGGCCAGGCGATGCTCAACGACGCCATCAGCCACGGCGTGGTCTTGGGCATCGCGGTCTTCTACCTAGCCTTGGGCGGCTTCCCCGGCCCATGGCGCCTCGTGAGCGCAGCGGTAGCCGCCCTCGTCACCGTCGCCGCGAGCGAGGCCCTTAGCGCCTCGAAGCGCGTGCGCGCCGACGCCGCCGTCGCGCTCGTCTTTCCAGCCATGTTCGCTGCTGGCGTGCTTCTACTCGGACTCTTCGCGCGTGACGCGCACGTGGACGCGCACGCCGTTCTGCTTGGCGAGATCGGGTTCGTGTGGCTCGATAGCGTAAGCGTGTTCGGTGCCAGCGTGCCGCGCGCAGCGCTCCTGTTGGCGCTAGTGTTCGCTTGCGACGTGGCGTTCTACGTGGTGGCGCGCCGCCGGCTCGCGTTGGCGGCCTTCGATCCCGAGCAGGCGCACATGCAAAGGCAGAGGCCCCGTCTCGTGGCGCAACTCTGGCTCGTGTTGACCGCGGTCACGGCCGTGGCAGCCTTCGACGCCGTCGGCGTCGTCCTTTACGTTGCCTTCGCCATCGTGCCCGCGGTAACGGGACTACTCGTGGCAACGAGACTGTCTGCGGTCATCGGCGTTGCTCTAGCAGCGGCCGTCGCGGCCGCTGCGCTTGGCTACCCGCTCGCCGTGAGACTCGACGCTTCGATCGGGGGCAGCATGGCCATGTGCACCGCGGTTCCGCTGGCTGTTGCGCTGCTGCTCAGGAGCGTGCGTGCCCGGCGGTTGCGCGGCGAGTGATACCCTAGTGAGGAGTGTCACATGCGGCGTTCGTGCGCTCGGATAGGTGAATATGTCATACAGGCGGGCCCGAACCGGTGCTAGGTTCTGTGGCGGAAGAGCTGGAGGGAGCCCAAGGAGCGCAGCGCGGCGGGTAGGGAACCCGCTTCGGGCGAGCGAGAATCGCTACTCCTTATTGCCGCTCCTTCAAGTCGAGGGAGGCGCGTCACAACGATGCTAACGCCGGACGAACTGCAAGCCACCGCAATTGACGGCGAGTTGCCAGCCGGACAGAAGGCCACGGATACGGCAACCGTCGTTGACGCGGTGACCCGCTTGTTCGGTGACGAACCGTTCAGCATCTCGGACTTAGGTAGTGTCGGTCACCCCGTCGTGTACGCGTCCACCAAGCTCGCCGAGCTAACGGGCTTTCCGGTGGAAGAGGTGGTTGGCCGCAACCTAGGCTTCCTCCTCCGCAACGACACCGATCAGGAAGGCGAACGCCTCCTGCGCAAGGCCATGGCCGCCCAACGCCACGTGACCACCGTCGTGCGCACCTACCGTGCCGACGGCTCGCTGTTATGGATGGAGCAACGCCACTACCCCATCCACGCTGGCTCGGGCGCGGCGCGGCACCTTCTCACCCTCTTCCGCGACGTGACGGCCGAGGTGCACGCCAACGGCGCGCAGGCCATGCAGCTCGAGCTCTCCGGCTCGCTCGAGGGCGACGGGCGCTTCTTCAGCTACGCGCTCCTACTCCACGACGACGGCCGCAACGAGGTCGCCTGGGTGTCGGACGCGTGGCAGCAACTGACGGGTTACAGCCTCGACGACCTAGCAACGCAGGGACTAACGCGCTTCGTGCACCCTGATGACCGCGCCCAACTAGCTGAGCGCTTCCAAGGCCTCCGCGAGCAGGAGAGGCGCTCTGACCAGTTCCGCCTCATCACCGTGGGGGGCAAGGTCATGTGGGTCGAGGACTTCGCCTCCCGCAGTTGGCGCAGCGACGAGGCGGGCATCACCGCCGTGTACGGCATGATGAAGGACGTCAGCAACGCCCGCCGCGACACCGCCAACCTGTGGCGCCTCGCTCACGTCGACCCCCTTACCGGTCTGCCGAACGCTCACCTCCTCGAGGACCGCGTCCAGCAGGCGCAACTGCAGGCGCGCCGCAACGGCACGAGCGTTGCGCTAGCCATCCTCGACCTCGATCACTTCAGGTTCGTCAACCAGACCTTCAGCCAACGCCACGGCGACAAGCTCATCGCCGAGGTAAGCAGGCGGCTACGGCGCACTCTGCGCCGCACGGACACCCTCGCCCGCCTGGAAGGCGACGCCTTCGCGCTCCTCCTAGCAGACCTCCCGACGCCGCGAGCGGTCCTACCCGCGTTGGAGAAGGTTCTCGCCTCCATCCGCGAGCCGTACTCGGACGGCAGCTTGACGCTGAACCTCTCCGCGAGCATCGGGGTAGACATGCAGCGCAGCGGCGTGCGCGCCGCCAACCAGATGCTCGAGCGCGCCACCGCGGCCCTCGTGCGCGCCAAGGAAACTCACCGCGGTGCGTTCCGCTTCTACGAGGACGAGATCGACGTGGCCATGCGCTCACGGCTAGCCGTCGAAGGCGAACTGAAGCGCGCCATCTCAGAGGACCAACTACTACTGCACTATCAACCGCGCGTGCAACTAGACAATGGCGCCGTCAACTCCGTCGAGGCGCTCGTGCGTTGGCTGCACCCCGTGCGCGGCCTGCTCAAGCCCGCCGATTTCGTGCCGCTCGTGGAGGAGTCGCAGCTCGGGCCGCAGCTCTTCGAGTGGGTGGTGGAACGCGCGTGCAGACAAGCTAAGCGCTGGCAACGCCAACGCACGCCACGGCGCGTGGCGGTCAACGTGAGCCCGTCCGCCCTAGCCCACGCCGACCTCGGGCACATCGTCCAGTCCGTACTCTCGCGTTACGACCTCCACCCCGGGCTGCTAGAGCTGGAGATCAGCGAACGCACTGGCCACGAGACGCTCGCGATGGGCTCCGAGAAGCTCGAAGAGGTCCGCGCGATGGGCGTGCACGTCGCCCTTGACGATTTCGGGGTCGCGCACTCCTCCCTCACCCAACTGCGGGCGCTGCCGCTCGATGGCCTGAAGATCGACCGGTCGTTCGTCTCCAAGTTGGACGCGCGCACCCCTAGCCTCGACGTAGACCTGCTGCGCGCCATCATCGCGCTAGGCAAGAGCTTGAGGCTGCGCGTGACGGCTGAAGGCATCGAGACGAAGGAACAGAACAACATCCTCCGCTCCCTGCAATGCGACGAGGGTCAAGGCTTCCTCTTCAGTCAGCCCGTTCCAGCCGAGTACGTGATGGCGTCAGCCTGACGCTCGCCCTTGTCGTGCGAGCGCTTGGTCGCCTAGCGGTGCGGCCTATAAGATGACTAGTCATTGACGCTGGCAACGGCGGGGCCCGCAGGCGCCTAGCTGCCGCGTGAGGAGCCCGCATGTCCGACAACCCATTGCGCTCGACTGAGTTCGAGATCCCCTTCGACAAGATCAAGCCTGAGCACGTCGTGCCCGCCATGCGCGAAGCGCTTGCGGAGGCCGAGACGCGCCTTGCCGCGCTGGAAGCCGGCGAAGCGGAGCCGAACTACGACAACACAGTGCAGGCGCTCGACGACTTGGTAGAGGACGTCGTGCACCCGTACCGCTTGGCTCGTCACCTCATCGGGGTGCTGGACGGCCCGGAACTGCGCGCGGCCGTCAACGAGGTGCTGCCTGAGGTGACCGCCTTCCTCGCCAGGCTCAGCACGAACCATGAGTTGTGGAAGTCGCTTGCCGCCTACTCAGCCACTGAGGAGGGCGCGGCGCTCGAGGGCGTGCGGGCACGTCACGTCAGCAAGACCCTCGACGAGTTCAGGCGCGCGGGCGCTAACCTCCCCGCCGCGGCGCGCCGTCGCGTCGAGGAGCTCAAGGTCGAACTCGCGCGCCTCACGACTAAGTTCGCGGAGAACGTCCTCGACGCCACCAACGCGTACGAGCTGCTGATCGAGGACGAGGGGCGCCTCGCCGGGTTGCCAGAAGGCGCCGTGCGCCGCGCCCGCGCTTCCGCCGCCTCACGCGGCGTCGCCGGTTACCGCTTCACGCTGCAGGCCCCGTCCTACTTGACGTTCATCAAGTACGCCGAGGACCGCGAACTGCGGCGCGAGCTGTTCCAGGCCTTCCTCGCGGTCGGCACCGTCCAGCCACATGACAACCGCGGCATCATGCGCGACATCCTCGCGCTTCGTCGCGAACTCGCCGAACTCCTCGGCTACGCCGACTTCGCGGACCTGCAGACCGAGGACCGGATGATCAAGTCAGGCGCGCGAGCCGCGCGTTTCGAGTCCGACCTCGTCACCAGGACGCGCCCGTACTTCGAGGCCGAATCGGCTGAGCTGCAGCGGTTCGCGGCGACGGAGCTCGGCATAGTCCGCCTCGAGCCGTGGGACGTCACGTTCGCGGCGGAGAAGCTGCGCATGGCGCGCTTCGACGTCGACGAGGAGGCGCTACGGCCGTACTTCCCGCTGCCGCAAGTACTCGACGGCCTCTTCGACCTCACGCAGAAGCTCTTCGGCGCCAAGGTGACGCCCGTGACGGGAGTGCCGACCTGGCACCCGGAGGTCGCCGTCTACCACCTCGAGCATGAGGACGGCACGTTCCTCGGCTCCCTCTACGCCGACTGGTTCCCGCGCGAATCGAAGCGCAACGGCGCCTGGATGAACGGCCTCCTGACCGGCGGGCCGACCTCCGACGGGTTCGCGCCGCACGTCGGCATCATCGCGTGCAACTTCACGCCGCCTGAAGATGGCCGCCCGGCGCTGTTGACGCACGCCGAAGTCGAGACGGTGTTCCACGAGTTCGGGCACCTACTGCACCACCTGCTGAGCAGGGTCGAGGTACGGGCGCGCTCGAGCATGAACGTGTCATGGGACTTCGTCGAGCTCCCAAGCCAGATCATGGAGAACTGGACGTGGGAGCAGAAAGCTCTCGACCTGTTCGCCCGCCACCACGAGACGGGCGAGGCCCTGCCAACCGAGCTCTTCGAGCGCCTCGCCAGGAGCCGCAACTTCATGGCCGCCTCCGCGCAGATGCGCCAACTCATGCTCGGCACCGTCGACCTGGCACTGCACCGCGAGTTCGATCCCGCCGGCGCAGTCGACCCGATCGAGTTCGGGGGCGAGGTCATGGCGCCGATGGAGCTGCGGCCAGACTTCGCTCACGGCGAACGCTTGGCGCGCTTCACGCACGTCTTCTCCGGCGGCTACGCGGCGGGTTACTACTCCTACAAGTGGAGTGAGGTCCTCGACGCGGACGCCTTCAGCCGCTTCGTAAGGGAGGGCATCTTCAACCCCGAGACCGGCCGCGCGTTCGCCGAGACCGTGCTCGCCCGCGGTGACGCCGAGGACGCCGAGCAACTGTTCCGCGACTTCATGGGCCGCGACCCGGAGATGGACGCCCTCATCCGCCGCAGTCTAGGGGAGACCGCTGTGGAGGTCGGCCTCGCCGACGTCGCTGCCAGCGCCGGAGACGACGCCTAGCTTCAGCAGCAGTTCGAGCCCGAGGAGCGTGCCGCGGTCGTACTCGCGTAGGCCATCTGCTCCACCCTGGGCGCGCAAGTAAGCGTCATAGACGACGTTGGCGCTGCTGCGCAGGGCCTTGATCTCGTACCGCGCGCTGGCGGCGGCAGCCGCGCGCGCGTCCGCCACCGCCCGTTCGGGCCACGCTCCGACGTAAGTGGCGCGCTCTGCCTGGCTCATGCCCGCCGCCACGCTGCTTGCCAGG
>DASSXV010000010.1:0-112852 GCA_035703635.1 Trueperaceae bacterium
CTGCTGCGCAGGGCCTTGATCTCGTACCGCGCGCTGGCGGCGGCAGCCGCGCGCGCGTCCGCCACCGCCCGTTCGGGCCACGCTCCGACGTAAGTGGCGCGCTCTGCCTGGCTCATGCCCGCCGCCACGCTGCTTGCCAGGTGGAAGGCGGCGGCGTAACGCACTACCGAGGCATCGCACGTGAGGCCGGCTAGGAGCCCGATGGCCTCTGCCTCTGCTTCCTGAGCGAAACCTGCGACGTGGGCGAGCTCATGCAGCGCCACCGCCAAGCCTGACGTCGGCGGCAGGCCGGCGTCGACGTGCGGCTCGAGCAACCACGGACTGACGATGCCCGCGTAACCGAAGCGCAGCAACGTGCCGGGCGGCAGCGGCTTGACGCGAGTAGGCAGGGTCGGGGGCGCCCCTTGGGCTAAGACGGTGGCTGGCAAGAACGCCTCGCGCACGCTCAAGGCAGCGGTCGCGACGCAGCGGCTGGCCGCGGCCTGAGCCTCGTGCGGCGGCAGTCCCGCTTGCGCGCCGTCAGCGCCAGCGGTGGTGGTGCTGGTCAGCGCGGCAGCCGCGTTCAGCTCGCCGAGGGACCACGCTACGGCGCGGTCCAAGTCGGACGGCGAGCTTGCGCCGACGGCCGCGCTCAAGCTCGAGGCGTGATACGCCAGACCGAACCCGAACGGGAACCAGCCGCCGAGCACGGCGACGATCCAGGCCGCTGGCGCGAGGAGCGGCCGCCACGGGCTGCTCGATCCCTTGGCGGCACGCCGCGGCGCTACCAGTGCCGTAACGGCGCCGGCGGCCAGCACGCTAAGTGAGAGGCCGACGAGAACGTAGCTCAAGCTGAACGTCATGTCGCCGCTCAAGGCCGCGGCCGCGCGCTGCCATAGCGGCAACCACCGCGCGACGTAGACGCGGTCGATCCAGGCCGCTGGCCACGGGATGAACTGCACGGCTATGCCAACGAGCGCTACCGCTGCGGCCAGCCAGTAGGACAGGCCGGGCGTTCGCCTGCTGCCAGTGCGTCTACCGTCCACCGCGCCCTCGCCTCCGCGCCCTTCCGGCGCGCCGGGTCCTGCCGGTCTGTGCTGGCCTCTCGCGCGCCGCGCCCCAGCCTTCTGCGCGCAGGAAGTGGCCCAGGTCCGCGGTGTGCCAGTCGTCGCCCGCAGCCATCAACCACCGCGAACTGAACGGCTCGACACTCTGGAACTGCACGGCGCTGGCGCCGAGGACCGTGAAGGCCAGGCGCACCGCCGCGTCTACGAGGGCGCTGCGTGAGCGCTCGAGGAGGCAGGCAGCGGCGGGCTCGCGCAGGCGCAGGTGCGCGACGGTGCCGATGAGCGCCACCTCGACGCCCGCGGCCGCCGCACTAGCTACGCTCTCGTCGTCAGGTGCGTAGCCGCGTAAGTGGAGCTCGAGGCGTCCTCCAACTAGGTCACCTACGACCGCGAGGCCGTGCTCGACCACGCGGTAACGCGGTAGCGCCTCTGGCAACCGAGCGGCGTAATGTTCCATGAGCTCGTCCTCGATGACCTCGATGCGGCGGCGGAGGCGGACGGAGTCGCGCTCGGACAACAGCAGCGGGTCGGCCAGCGATCTGAGCAGGGCAACGCGCTCGTCCTCCAGGCTGGATACGAGCTCGTCGTCGGCCGGCTGCGGTTCTGGGGAGGCAACGACCTCGCCCGCGACCGGCAGAGCGGTCGCGGCAGCGAGGGGATCGTTGCGGAGGTATGCCGCCACGTCGCGGTAACGAACGAGCTGCCTATCCTGTACGGACCAAACGACCTCACCGACCTTCTCGGCAAGGCGCCGGTCGTGAGTGGCGAGCAGCACAGCGGCGCCACTCGCGTCCAACGCCTCCGTCAGCTGCGCCTCGAACGCTTCGACGGCTTCGAGGTCGAGGTCGTTAGTCGGCTCGTCCAAAAGCCACAAGTCGCTGCGGTGAGCGAAGGCGAGCGCCAGGCCCGCTCGCGCTCGCTCCCCGCCAGAGCCCTGTGCGGGGAGCAGGTCCCATGCGCGTGGTGGCACTCCCGCCTCCGCCAACAGCTTCGCTGCCTTGCCGCCCCCTACCGCGGCGGCCACTTGGGCGAGGAGCGAAACGTCAGGCTCCAACCCTCTCTCGACCTGATCGACGAGCCGCAGTTTCAGGCCGGGCAGGTAGCTGACTTCCGTCAGGGGTCCCACCGAGGTGAGGTCGCCAGCGAGCAACCGCACGACGCTGCTCTTGCCGCTGCCGTTAGGCCCGAGCAGCACGATGCGCTCGCCGCGGCGGACGCTGAACGTCACGTCGTCGAGGACGCCTGGCATGGTCGCGTGCCCCACGCTGACGAGGGTGTCAACCCGCCCGCCGGTGCGGCCTGCCTGGTCGCGCACGAGGACGGGAGAGGGGGTGCGCGTGTGCTGCTCGCCTGTTGCCGCGAGCGTGCGGAGCGCCACGCTCTGCCTTTCGGCGCGCCGCTTCCTCGCCGCGGCTTTGCGCCCGAACGTCGCCAGCTCGGCGGCCATGCGCTCAAGACGGTCGGCTTCGCGACCTTGCTCGCGGGCGCGCTTCAAGCTACTTCGCTTGAGCGCTTCGCGCCTGCGCCGCGCCACGCTGTACGCCCCACGCTCTGGCCACAGACGCCCTCCTGCCAGGAACGCGCTGCGGTTCGTGGCCGCGTCGAGTAGCGCGCGGTCGTGGCTGATGACGACGACCGCGCCATCGTGCGCGCTCAAGCGCCGCGCCAGCCACTCGCGCGCGGCGAGGTCGAGATGGTTCGTTGGTTCGTCGAGGAGCAGCACGTCGGCCGCGCGCACGAGGGTGAGCGCTAGGGCCAGGCGCCTGCGCTGGCCAGCAGAGAGGTGCCTCACCTCACGCTCTAGTTCGCCGCCTAGGCCAAGTGACGCCATTATCTCGCGCGCCCGCGCCTCCGCGGCGTAGCCGCCGATGCGCTCGAACTCGTGCAGGACGGCGTCGTACTGCGCGCCGTCCGCTTCCCCAGCCGCCATGCGCCGTTCAAGGAGCCGCAACTCAGCTTCTAGCTCGTGCGCTCGCTGGGTAGAGGTGTGCACCGCGTCGGCCACGGTCGGCCCGGGTAGTTGGGCGTCGCTCTGAGAGAGAAGCCCGATGCTCACGCCAGGCGCGCGGCGCACGCTGCCGCTGCTCGGCGCCAGCTCGGCAGCCAGCAAGCGTAGCAGCGTGCTCTTGCCACTACCGTTGGCGCCGACCAACCCAACGCGGTCGCCAGTCGCGAGGCGGAGGTCGACGCCAGCGAACAGTTCCGCCCCCGCCACGTCGAACGCGACGTTGGCGGCGCTCAGCAGCTCCACGGACCCGACCGTGCAGCCATGTGCAAGGAGATCACTGCCTCATCTTAGCCGCGCGGGTAGCCGCCAGCCTGAGGTGGCGACGCCGCTGAAGCTATGCTCGGGGCGTGAAACGCTTCACGGGCCGCGGCGCCAACCAACCGTTCACTTGCGCCGAGTGCGGTGCGGCCGTACCGCCTCTGGCCGGCGGCGGGTACCGCAATCACTGCCCCCTCTGCCTCCACTCGCTGCACGTCGACGTGAACCCGGGAGACCGCGCCAACCCTTGCCGTGGCGTGCTCGAGCCGGTAGCGGTGGAGCACAGCGCCAAGAAGGGCTGGGTCATCGTGCACCGTTGCAGGACCTGCGGCGAACTCAGCCGCAACCGCGCGGCCCTCGAGGACCAAGAGCACCCAGACGACTTCGACGTCATCGTGACGCTAGCGAGTGGCGGGCTGGCACCCTGAGCGCACCCGGCCGACTGGTACGCTGGGCAGCACCAAGGAGCCGATCATGAGCTACAACTACGTGACGCTGGAAGAGCAGGGTGGCGCGTTGCGCGTCGGCCTGAACCGACCCGAGGTACTCAACGCCCTCAGCCTCGAGCTGCTTACCGAACTAGCGCAGGTCCTCACCGGCCCTGCCGCGGAGGATCACGTGCGCGCCGTGTTGATTACTGGCAACGGCCGCGGCTTCTGCGCGGGCGCGGACTTGGCCGCCACGCCAGTAGACGGTGACATCGGCCGCATGCTCGAGGCGCACTACCACCCGGTCGTGCGCGGGATCGCCGCGCTGCGCAAGCCGGTGATCGCCGGTGTGAACGGTGTCGCCGCTGGCGCGGGCCTCAGCCTCGCGGCAGCTTGCGACATGCGCATCGCGTCGGCCACCGCTACCTTCACGCTCGGGTTCACGGGCATAGGCTTGGCCCTCGATGCTGGCAGCAGCTACTACCTCAGCCGCCTCATCGGGCCCGGTAGGACGTACGAGTTAGCCTTGACCAATCGCAGGGTCGACGCGAGCGAGGCTCTCGCCATGGGCCTCGCCGAGAAGGTGATCTCCCACGAGAGCTACGACTTGGAGGTGATGGCCGAGGTCGTCACCATCGCGCAGGGGCCAACGCGCGCCTTCGCGCTCGTGAAAGAGGAGCTCAGGGCCGCGCTCGACAACGGCCTCGAGGCGCAACTCGAGGTCGAGGCGCGAGCCCAAACGGCGGCGGCCACTTCCGAAGACGCGCGTGAAGGCGTTACCGCCTTCAAAGAGAAGCGCGCACCGCGCTACAGGGGGCAGTGAATGCCGACGGCCGACACCATCCTTTACGGCTCAGTGCTAACCATGGACCCGTCGCGGCCCCGCGCCTCCGGCGTGGCGTTGGCTGGTGGTCGCATCGTCGCCATCGGCGAGGCAAACGAACTGCACGAGGTCGCGGGACCAGGGACGCGGATCATCGACTTCGGCTCAGCCTGCCTCATGCCGGGGTTTCACGACGCGCACGTGCACCTGACGCGCCACGGCATCGAGCTCGACTACCTCGACCTCAGCACGGTTTCGAGCTTGCAGGCGGCATCCCAGCTCCTGCGCGAGCGCGCGGCGGCCACGCCACATGACGACTGGGTCATCGCTACGGGCTTCGGATTGCAACGGTGGGGCCTCGCTACCATCGGAGGCGACGAGCGAGACGTGCTGGAGGGAGCAACCCTCGGCCGCAAGGTCCTCATGCACAGCCAGGACCACCACTCGGCCTGGGCGAGCAGCGCTGCTCTTGCCGCGGCAGGCGTGAGCGCGGCTACCCAGACGGGTCAGGGCGCCGTCATCGTGTTGGCTGATGACGGTGGACCAAGCGGCTTACTGCTGGAGGACGCCGTTGACCTCGTGTCAGGCGCCGTTCCCGCCCTCACACGTGACCAACTCCGCGCGGCTCTGCGTAGGGCGGCTGAGCACCTATCCTCGCTTGGAGTCACTACCGTTCACCACATGGCGGCCGAGGGCGCGGCCTTGTGGCGCGAGCTGGCGCTCGAGGCGAGCGACGACGCTTACGCTCTGCGCGTATGGGCGTGCATCCCACACGCTGACATCGAGGCGGCCGCGGCCATCGGCCTGGCCACCAACCAGGGTGGAAGCAACTTCAGGGTCGGGGGCGCCAAGTTCTTCGCTGACGGCGCGTTGGGTAGTCGGACGGCGTGGATGCTCGAGCCGTACTCAGGCACCTCTAACGTCGGCATGGCGATGGACGGGCCAGACGTCCTGAACGCGCGCGTGCCCCTCGCGCTGGCCGCTGGCCTCACGCCCGTCATCCACGCCATCGGCGACGCGGCGACCCGCGCCGCACTCGACGTGTTCGAGGCAACGCAGGAGCAGTGGCGCGCCTTGGGTCTGCGGCCGCGGCTCGAGCACGCCCAGCACCTTCATCCCACGGACGTGGCGCGCGCGGGGCGACTCGGGATAGTGGCGTCCATGCAGCCCATCCACCTCACGTTCGATATCGCCTCGATCGAGGCGCTGCTCGGTGACAGGCTGGACCGCGCTTACGCCATGCGCTCCTTGGCCCGCGCGGGTGCCGTGCTCGCGTTCGGCTCCGACACGCCGGTCGCACCACCTGACGTGTTCGAGGGACTGCGGGCCGCCTGCCGCCGAGCCGACAAGGCGGGGCGCCGGCTCGCAGCCGCCGAAGCGCTGTCGCCGGATGCGGCCCTAGCCGCCTACACGACGGGCGCCGCCTACGCCATCCAGGCGGAGGGACGTTCTGGCGCACTGAAACCCGGTTACGACGCGGACATCGTGGTTCTCGACCACGACCCGCTCGTTTCGCTCGACGCGCTGTCGGTGGTGGCGACCATCAAGGGCGGCGTGTTCACGTACGGCAACCCGACCTGACCGGCGTTAGCGCGCGCTGAGCGGTAGTTCATGCACGAAGCCGCGCGGGCGGCGACTGAGGATGAACGCGACGGCCTCGGCGAAGGCGCTGGCCGCGATCCAGCCGCTAGCGTCGCCGTTCGGCATGGCGGCGTGGTTGCCTGGGGTGTCGAACGCTCCCGCCGGCATGATGCAGCCGACGTTCACGCCCTCCTTGCCGACCTGCGCGGCTAGGGAGCGCAGGTACGCAACCAATGCGCCTTTGGCCGCGGCGTAGGCAACGGAGCCGGGTGCGGGGGAGATGGCGGCCGCTGCCCCAACGGCAACTATGGCGCCTGAACGCGCGGCCAGCATGTCTGGGAGCACTGCAGAGATGGCGTTCACCGCGCTGCGCAGGTTGCCGTCCAGGGTGCGCTCGAGCGCGGCCGCAGTGGCGCTTGGGCCAGCGTTCGCGGCCGGCCCCCCTTCGAAGCGGCCGGCTAGGTGCACGAGCGCCGTAGCCTTACCCAGCTCGGCGCGCACCTTCGCGAAGGCGGTCTCGACGGCCGCTGGCGACGCCAAGTCGACAGGGAAGGTGCGCACGTCAGCGCCAGAGGCCTGCAGTGCGGCGAAACGCGCCGCAGTAGTTCCCTCGTTGCCAGGGCGGGCCGTTAGGGCGACGCGCCAGCCGCGCTGCGCCAAGTACGGCACGACGGTCCCAGCTAGGTCTCCCCCTGCCCCGGTAACTACGACTAGGCCTGGCGCCGCCGACTCATCTGGAGTGCTCATGCGTAACCATACGCCCGACCTAGCCGCGCGTGGTGGTTAGCTATACTCGCGCATGCCCGCGCGCACCACAGACACAGATGTACCCACCACGCTAGCCGCGACCTCTGCAGCTGACGCCACACTGCTGCCACTGCTCGTGGCCGCGCGCAGCGCCGCGCGGGCGTTGGCGGGCAGCGACCGCCACGCCCTGCTCCTAGCGATAGCTGCCGGGCTCCGCGCGGACGCCGCCGCGGTGCTCGCCGCCAACGCTCTCGACGTCGAGGCCGAGCGCGCCAAAGGCACGAGCGCCGCGCTCGTCGACCGCCTCACCCTCACCACGGAGCGCATCGAGGGCATGGCGAGAGCCGTCGTTCAGATCGCAGAGCTACCTGACCCCCTCGGCCGAGTGCTCGCGGGTTGGGAGACGGCCTCAGGGCTGCGCATGCGCCGCATCAGCGTGCCGTTCGGCGTGATCGGCATGGTTTACGAATCGCGGCCCAACGTGACGGTAGACGCCGCCGTGCTCGCCATCAAGGCTGGTAGCGCCGCCGTGCTGCGCGGCTCGTCGAACGCGTTGGCGAGCAACCGCGCGTTGGCGACCAGCATGCGCTCTGCTCTTGCCGCCGCGGGCGCACCAGCCGCCGCCGTGCAGCTCATCGACTCGAAGGACCGCGCGCTCGTAACCGCGCTCCTCCGGGCGCGTGGGTACGTCGACCTCGTCATTCCGCGCGGTGGGGCTGGGCTCATCCGCCACGTCGTCGATACCGCGCGCGTGCCCGTCATCGAGACCGGCGTCGGCAACTGTCACATCTACGTCGACGACGGCGCCGACCTCGAGGCCGCCCTCGCCATCGTCATGAACGCCAAGGTGCAGCGGCCAGGCGTGTGCAACGCGGTCGAGACGGTCCTCGTGCATCAGTCGGTCGCCGCCGCTTTCCTGCCGCGCCTGGCTGAGGCCTTGCGCGCCGCTAGTGTGACGCTCTACGGCTGCGAGGTAACTAGGGGCCTGGTTCCAGGCATCGAGCCAGCCACGCCCGCCGAGTACGCCGAGGAGTTCCTCGACCTCACACTCGCGTTGCGGGTGGTAGACAACCTCGGCGACGCGCTCGCGCACATCGCGCGCTACGGCACGCAGCACACCGAAGTCATCCTCACCCGCGACCTAGCGAGGGCCGAGCGCTTCCGCCGCGAGGTCGACGCCGCCGTCGTCGTCGTCAACGCCTCCTCGCGCTTCACTGATGGGTTCGAGTTCGGCTTCGGCGCCGAGATCGGCATCAGCACCCAGAAGCTGCATGCGCGCGGTCCCCTTGGGCTCGAGCAGCTCGTGACCTACAAGTACTTGGTGGACGGCGACGGCCAGACGCGGGCGTGAGACGCGCACGCCCAAATCTCTTGGACGAACGCCTAGTTGAACAGCGAGAAAACTCCGTCCAGCACGGTAAGAACCGTTTGACCGGGAGCACCGGAGCGGGGTAGAATGACTGGGTTAGCGGGCTGCAACCTGGCGGTTCCGTCAGCGTCTCCATAACAGTCTTCGTGGTTGGCGTGGCGGTGCTCCTAGTGGCCCAGGAGGTAAGTGAGTTGAGCCATAACGTGAACGGCGACGGCAACGGTTACACCGCCGAGAACATCAAGGTGCTGCGCGGCCTCGAGGGAGTGCGCAAGCGCCCAGCCATGTACGTGCAGGGCGGCACTGGAATCGACGGATACCACCAGCTGCTCACCGAGATCATCGATAACGCTATCGACGAGTGCCTGGCGGGCTTCGCCGACGTCGTCGAAGTCACCTTGAACCCAGACGGCTCCGCCTCGGTTTCCGATAACGGGCGCGGCATCCCAGTTGACACCATGGAGCGCGAGGGCCGCCCCGCCATCGAGGTCATCTTCACCGAGTTGCACGCGGGCGGTAAGTTCGACGCCGGTGCCTACAAGGTCTCTGGCGGCCTGCACGGCGTCGGTAGCTCCGTCGTCAACGCGCTGTCCAACTGGTTCGTGGCGGAGGTCAGGCGCGACGGCAAGCTTTACCGCATCGGCTTCAAGGACGGCGTCGTCGTCGAGCCGCTGCACGTCGTCGGCACCGCCCCGAAAGGTGAGTCGGGCAGTACGGTCACCTTCCACCCTGACCAGAACGTCTTCAAGGACATCGAGGGCTTCGAGTACGCGCGCGTCCGCCGGCGCCTGCGCGAACTCGCGTACCTAACCGGCGGCGTCAAGATCATCCTCAACGACAAGCGCGCGGCCGCGCCCAAGTCGGAAACCTTCCATGAAGTGGGCGGGGTGGGGGCGTACGCCGCCTTCCTCGCGCGAGAAGGCACGGCGCTCTACGACAAGCCAGTCGTCATCAAGGGCACCGCTAGGGTCCCGACCGACGCTGGTGCGCACGACGTCGAGGTCGAGGTCGGCCTTACGCATACGACCGGTTACGGCCAGACGGTCCTCACGTACGCCAACATGATCACCAATCGCGACGGCGGCACGCACCTTACGGGCTTCAAGAGCGCGTACACGCGCGTCCTCAACAACTACGCCAAGGCCAAGAACCTCGTCAAGAAAGGCGACACGCCCCCGACGGGCGACGATTTCCTCGAGGGCATCGCCTGCGTCATCTCGGTGAAGCTCCCGGAGCCGCAGTTCGAGTCGCAGGCCAAGGTCAAGCTTCTCAACGCCGAAGCGCAAACGGCCGTCAACAGCGTCGTTTACGAGAAGCTAAGCGAGGCCCTCGAAGAGAACCCGAAGATCGGCCGCGCCATCATCGACAAGGCCGCCCAAGCGGCCCGCGCCCGCGAGGCGGCGCGCAAGGCGCGCGACCTCGTGCGCCGCGCCAACCCACTAGACAACGACGACCTGCCTGGCAAGCTGGCAGACTGCCAATCCACCGACCCAGCGGTAAGCGAGGTCTACATCGTGGAAGGCGACTCGGCGGGCGGCACCGCCAAGCAGGGCCGTGAACGCCGCTTCCAGGCCATCCTCCCGCTGAGGGGCAAGATCCTCAACGTCGAGAAGGCCAACCTCGCCAAGATCCTCAAGAATGCCGAGATCAGGGCCATGATCGCCGCCATCGGCGCGGGGGTGGAGGGAACCGGCGACAACGCCCACTTCAACATCGAAGAAGTCCGCTACCACCGCATCATCATCATGACGGACGCCGACGTAGACGGCTCTCACATCCGCACGCTGCTCCTCACATTCTTCTACCGGTACATGCGGCCACTCATCGACGCCGGTTACCTCTACATCGCCCAACCGCCCCTCTACGGCGTGCGCATCGGGCGCCAGCGCGAGATGCAGTACGTCTACGACGAAGCCGCGCTTGCCGAACTGCAGCGCAAGAACCGCGACAAGAAGTTCGAGTTGCAGCGCTTCAAGGGCCTTGGCGAGATGAACGCCGAACAGCTCTGGGAGACAACCATGAACCCAGAGACGCGCATCTTGAAGCGCGTCACCATAGACGACGTGCTCGAGGCTAGCGAGACCTTCGAGATCCTCATGGGCACGGAAGTCCCGCCGCGCCGCGAGTTCATCGAGGCAAACGCGCACCTGGCGCACCTCGACGTCTAACCACCAAGGCGACAAAGGTCAGGGCCCGCGCAGTTCGCCTGCGCGGGCCCTAAAACTAGCTACGAGGTGCGGCTACTGCAGCCCGGCCGCTGCGCGCGCGTCGTGGACTTCCGACATCGTCAACATCTTGGCCCGCGTTGCCGCGACGTCGTCAGCCGTGTACGGCGAGTAGTCGGCAGGCAAGTTGGCTTCGTTGCCCCACGCCTTCATGACGTAGTCGAGGATGGCCGCGATCTCGGCGTCCTGCAACTGCAAGTGAGAAGGCATGACGCCGTTGTAGGTCATGTTCGCGACGCTGATGCTGCCTTGCATGCCGAATACGACCGCGTCGAGAGGGAAATCACGGTCGGCCTTGTAGAGGTCAGGCGCATGCCCGGCGAGGGGCGGGAACGCCATGGGGATGCCCTGCCCAGTCGCCTGGTGACAGGCAGAGCAGGTGCTGACGAACAGCGCTTCGCCGTCTAGCGTCGCTGCGGTCTGCGTGGCAGCGCCGGCGGCTGGCGCGGCTGTAGCTGGCGCACCAACCGCTGGCGCACCTGCTGCGGTAGGCGCGCCAGCAGCGGCTGCAGGAGCGGCGGCCGCCGCCGTGGCGTCGAAGAAGCCGGGCTGCACGACGCCGCGCTGCGCCACGAGCGCCATGGCCTGGTTGATGTCGATGCGCGCCTTGCCGCCACCCAAGTCCTCGTAGCCGGTGATGCTGGCCACCGCCGAGTTCAGCTGGCTTTGGAACACCGAGCCGTCGAGCACCTGGAAAGTGCCCTTCGGCTTCGAGGTGGCGAGGAAGAAGATCAGAGCGACAAGCGCTGCCATGCCGACGGTGCCGAGCAACACGGCCGCGCGCACTTGCTTCTCGCTGATCAAGTACCTACGGTTCTGGTCAGGCATGGTGATCAGCCACCACCTTCACGAGACGTGGGTCGTTCGCAGGCAGCACGTTGCGGGTGGTGAGCGCGCGAGCGTACGCGGCTACCCAGATGCCGCCGAGGCCTATGAGCGCTAGGAAGTCTAGGAGCGTGAACTGGAATCCCTGGCGCGAGAAGGCGGGCACCACGAACCAGAAGTAGTTGAGGAACTGCACGACGAGCGCCCACACGGCCACGGCCGCCAGGGCACGGCGCGTGCGTTTCACCCAGCGCGAGAAGAGGATCATGAACGGCGCGAAGAAGCCGAAGAACAGGATGAAGGCGCTCAAGCCGATCCAAGTGGGGTCGAAGCGGATGACGTACCAGCTGGCCGTCTCGACGACGTTGTTCGACCACTGGATGATCAGCTGCGAGATCTGCGTGTAAGCCCAGAACATGGTCACGGCCATGAGCATGTTGCCGAGGTCCTGGAGGCGCTTCGGGGTGAGGAGCTTATCGACCGTCGGGTTCTTGGCGGCCAGGTTCACCATCACCAGGATGACGAGCGCGAGGCCCGTGATCACTTGCCCAGACATGATGATGCCTGGGTAGATGCCGGAGAACCACGTCGGCGTTAGCGACATTGCCCAGTCGAACGAGGCGAACGTCATCGTGAGGATGTAGATGACGACCCAGAGGCCGCCCAGGTTCTTCATGCGGTATCCGGTGCGGCCCGCATTGCCTGCCTGCTCGTCTTGTCGCTTGCTCAAGTTGCGGTAGAGCATGGACCCGAGCGTGAAGACGCCGAAGATGACAACGGCCCTGACGATGAAGAACCACACGTTCAAGTACTGCGACTTCGCCGCCACCGTTGGTTCGGCGGCGACGTACGCGGCGTCCGTCCACGGGTAGAGGTCGCCCATGCCGAGTATGACCGGCACGAACAGCAGCGCGAAGAGCGGCACGATGCTGGCTGCCGCCTCGAGCGGTCGGATGATCAGCGCGCCCCACGAACCGCCCGCCAGGTGCACTATGAACAGGAGCATGAGCGAACCGAGCGAGAGGCCGATCCAGAAGAGGTAACTGACTAGGTACGACTGGAAGAAGCCGTCAGCGCGGCCTGTGAAGCCTAGGATGACGGCCGCGATTAGCGCGGCGGCGCCGATGACGAGGCCAGCGAGTTGCACCTTGGCCGTGTCGATGGGCGGCAGCTTGAGCGAGGTCATCGGTTGGCCTCCGTTGGGGCTTGGCTCAGTTCTGCGCCAGCGGGTACGTCGCTGATGGCGGCGTTCTGGCTGAGTTGGAGGGCCTTGATGTACGCCGCTATGGCCCAGCGGTCCTCGACGGGCACGCGCGAAGCGTAGCTGTACATGCGGCCGAAGCCGTTCGTTGCGGCGTTGAAGAAGTAGCCGACAGGCGAGTCGAGTAGGCGCTGCGTGGTCGTGAAGTCAGCTGGCTGTGGGAAGCCCTTGAGGACGGCGGCACCCATGCCGTCAGCGTTGTAGTTGTGGCACGGCGAGCAGAAGATGTCGAAGCGCTCTTGTCCGCGCTGCAGCAGGTCGGAGGTGAGCTCGAGGGGGAGGTCGGCGAGGAAGCCGTTCGGCCCGAGGCCAGTCAAGTAGGCGGGTTCGAGTGCGCCGAACTCCCTAGAGACCGTGCCGGTAGGCAGCGGCCGCATGGCGGAACCGTCCGCGAAGAACTGCGAGCCCTGGAACGCCTTGGCTTTCGGCTGGTCGTACATGTTGCGTCCGCAGGCGCTAAGTAGCAGCGAGCTCAAGACGGCGACGACGAGGAGGACGCGGGTGCGAACTCGGCGGGTCACTTCTCCACCTCTGAGATGACGAGCGGCGCGAGGCCCTCGAGGAAGGCGCGGGTGGCGCCAAGCTCGAACTTCGGGTCGCGCGCTTCTATGCAGAGGAAGAAACGGTCGCGCATGGCGTTCTCGAAGCCCGGCGTGTTGAAGATCGAGTGGTATGGCCGCGGCATCCCGTTGCGCACGATCATGAAGATGCCAGCGGTGAGGCCGGCGAAGAGGATGGTGCACTCGTACATGATGACGATCCAGTTCGGCCAGCTGTTGAGCGGCTTGCCGCCGATGTTGAGGGCGTAGTACGACGTGTTCGCCCACCACTGCATGAAGAAGCCGAAGAGCCCGCCGAAGATCCCCATCGCGAGCACCGCCCAGCCGAGGCGCGTTGGCTTCATCCCGAGGTCGAGGTCGAGGCCGTCGACGGGGAAGGGCGTGTACGCGTCGATCCGGGTATAGCCGGCGTTACGCACGCGCTCCGCTGCTGACTTGATGTCCTCGACGGTGTCGAACTGCGCTACCAAGCCGTAAAGACTTGGCGCTGCGGCGTTGCGGCCGAGTGTGACGCTGCTCATGCCGGCTCCTCAGCGTTGAAGTACTCCATGCGCGCGCGCTCGAACGCGTCGCTGCCATGGTGTTGGTCGTGGAAGGCGGTCTCCTTCGTTTCGGCCGTAGCGATCGACGGCAGCAGGCGGATGAAGAGGAAGAACAGCGTGGAGAAGAGGCCAAGGCTGCCGATGAACAGCGACCAGTCCCACACGGTGGAGACGTAATCCGCCCAGGAGGACGGCAGGAAGTCCTTCGTGAGCGACACGACGAAGATCACGAAGCGCTCGAGCCACATGCCGATGGAGACGATGATGGCGATGATGAAGAGCGCCCATGGGCTCTGCCTGATCTGCCTGAACCACAGTGGCTGGATGGCCACGAAGTTACAGAAGATCAACGCCCAGAAGAAGATGGCGTGGTCTCCGAACATGCGGTTCCAGATCATGTAGCGCTCGAACTCCACGCCCGAGTACCAGGCCGTGAAGATCTCGATGAAGTAGCCGTATACGACGATCATGCCCGTAGCGAGCATGAGCTTGGCGGCGTTGTCGAGGTGCCGCAGCGTGATGAGATGCTCGAACTTGAGCGCCTTGCGCAAGGGAACGGCCAAGATGAGCACCATGGCGAAGCCTGCGAAGACGGCGCCAGCCACGAAGTACGGCGGCATGATGGTGTTGTTCCAGCCGGGGAGTTGTGCGACGGCGAAGTCCATGGCGATCGTGCTGTGCACGCTGAGCACGAGCGGGAAGCTAAGCGCAGCAAGGAGCAGGTAAGCGCGCTGGTAGCGCTGCCACGCCTTGGTCGAGCCGTTCCACCCGAGGCTGAGGATGCCGTACGTGAACTGCTGGAACTTAGTCTTGGAGCGGTCGCGGAGCGTCGCGAGGTCCGGGATGAGGCCGATGAACCAGAAGACCACCGAGATCGTGAAGTACGTGCCGATGGCGAAGAGGTCCCAGTCGAGCGGGCTGCGGAACTGCGGCCACAGGCCCATGGTGTTGGGGTAAGGCACGAGCCAGTAGAAGACCCATGGGCGGCCTAGGTGAAGGATGGGGTAGAGGCCCGCGCAAACGACCGCGAAGATGGTCATCGCCTCAGCGAAGCGGTTGACCGTCGTGCGCCACGGCTGCCTGAAGAGGAGCAGCGCGGCCGAGATGAGGGTTCCTGCGTGACCGATGCCGATCCACCACACGAAGTTGATGATCGGCATGCCCCATGCGACCGGGATGTTGTTGCCGAAGATGCCGATGCCAGTGGTGATCAGCTTGACGACAGACACGAGGTAGACGACCAGGACCGCCGCCGAGATGGTGAAGCCTATCCACCACCAGGCGGGAGTCTTGTCGACGTTCGCTAGGACGGGCGTCAGGATGGCGTCGTCGATGCCACCGTACGTCTCTCCCGGCCTGATGACGCGGTTCGTCTCGCGGAACGGCGCCTTAGGTTTGCGGGCCGTTACTGCCATCAACCTCTCCCTTCGGAGTTGAGCAACGCCGGGTTGGGGTTCTTGACCTTGGCGAGGTAGGTGGTGCGCGGGAAGGTCTGCAGCTCTTCTAGCATCCAGTAGTTGAGCGGCGAGGCCTTGACGCCCGCGACGCGCGAACCGGTGTCGTTGAGGTCACCGAAGACGATGGCTTGGGTCGGGCAGGCGGCCTGGCAAGCCGTGACGACCTCGCCGTCGCGGATCTTGCGGTCCTCGTTGGAGGCGTCGATGCGGGCGGTCGCGATGCGCTGGGTGCAGTACGTGCACTTCTCCATCACGCCGCGCGAGCGAACGCTGACGTCCGGGTTGTTGGCGAGCGACATCTCGGTGGCGTCGGTTGCCAACTCCGCGTACTGCAGCCAGTTGAAGCGCCGCACCTTGTAAGGGCAGTTGTTCGAGCAGTAGCGCGTGCCTACGCAACGGTTGTAGACCATGACGTTGAGGCCCTCGGAGTCGTGCACCGTCGCGCCTACCGGGCAGACGGGCTCGCACGGCGCCTTCTCGCACTGCTGGCACGGCATTGGCTGGTGGAAGAACTCGGGAGCGTCGATGCTTCCTGAGTAGTAGTTGTCCACGCGGATCCAGTGCATCTCGCGGCCCTTGGAGACCTGCGCCTTGCCGACGATGGGGATGTTGTTCTCCGACTGGCAGGCGACAACGCAGGCGTTGCAGCCCGTGCAGACGGTCTGGTCGATGACCATCCCCCACTTGTAGCCCTTGTACTCGTAGTTCGGGTAGAGGTCCGCCTCGTGGTGCGCGACTGGGTGAACGAAGTGCGGGTGCTCTGGCGCTTCCTTGAACTCGGCGAGCGTGCCGGAGCGCACGATGTAACGGCGCTCGCCCGTGCCTTCCAGGCTGTGGTGCATCTGGGTGCTCGCGAGTTCGTACTGGGCGCCCGTCTTGGTGACCGTCGCGGCGGCGGCTCCGCTGACCGTGTGGTCGAGGAGGAGGTAGCCGTTGACACCTACGCCCGAACCGACCTTACCCGCGTGCGTGCGGCCGTAACCGAGCGCCAAGGTGACAGCGCCCGGGGCGTGACCAGGCTGTACCCAGACGGGCGCCTCGAGGTCGCGGCCGTTGCTCGAGAGCTTGACCATATCGCCAGTCTTGAGCTTCAACTCCTCTGCGGTGGCTGGCCCGACCAACGCGGCGTTGTCCCACGTCAGGTTCGAGAAGGCCTTCGGCAGTTCCTGCAGCCAGCCGTTGTTCGCGAAGCGGCCGTCGAGCAGCGAAGCGTCTAGCACGAGCTTCAGCTCGATGGGCGCGGCGGTCGGGAGGGCGGCCGTTACAGCGCCCGCCGTTACGTTGGCTGCGGCCGCGCGACTACCTGCGACCGTGCCGCGGTAAACGCTTTCGCGCCAGAAGTCGTCGAACGAGCCAGTGACGTTGGCCTTCCAGTAGTTGCGCACGATGTCGTAACCCGCGGCCGTAGCGTTGCCGTTCAGGGCGGCCATGACCTCGTGCGCGCTCTTACCGTTGTAGAAGGGGAGGATCAGCGGCTGCTGAATGGTGACGGTACCGTCGAACGCCCTGGCATCGCTCCACGTTTCAAGGAAGTGAGCTTGAGGGATGGTCCAGTCGACTGCGGCGGCCGTCTCGTCAGGGTAGAGGCCGAGGCGCGCCGTGAATGGAACCTTCGCGAGGGCGGAGGCGAAGTCGAGGCTGGCTGGCGCCGTGTAGACGGGGTTGGCGTCGAACACGACGAGCGCCTTGACGGTGCCGTCGTTCATGCCTGCAACTAGCGCGGTGAGCTCGTCGCGGTGCACGGCGGGGCGAGCGGCGGCAGGCTGGAGGTAGTTGACCGTCTTGCCTACGTTGCCTAGCGCCTGGTTCATGGCGTGCGCCAGCGCGTGAACGACTGGCGGCTGGTCTTCGCCAGCGATCACGACGCTCGTGCCCTGGTTGGCCTTCAGGTCTGCTACCAAGGCGTCGAAGAGCTCATTGCTTACAGCCGCCGGGCGGGTGGCGTTCGGCGCCTGTACCCCAAGGGCGGCAGCCAACGCCGCCGCCAGCGCGGCCACGTCGCTCGGCTTGAGAGCGACGCGGTGGTCAGCTAGCGAAGCCGAGTTGGACGGACTCGTCTCGAACTGGTAGAGGCGGTTCATGGTGTCCGTCGAGCGGCGGATGCGCCTAGCGTCGGCGAACGCGCGTGCGTCGGCCAACCTGGCCGGACCGGAGTTCATGAAGTCGGCATCTAGAGCGACCACTACGGCGGCCTTGCTCAGGTCATGCACTGCGGTCGCGTCGGTCCCGAAGGCGAGACGGGCGCCCGCCACCGCGTTGTCTGGGTGGAGCGGGTCGTACTGGTACCAGCGCGCGGCCGGGTACTTGCCGAGGAACTCCTCGATCTGAGAGGCGAGCGTTGGCGACGTGACGTTCTCCGTGAGGAGCGCGAAACCCTCGCCGTTGGGCAGGGCGGCCAATGCGCCCGCCAGGGCGGCTGACGCGTCTTCCCAGGTGCTGGCCGTGCCGCCGTTGGCGTAGGCCTGCGAGCGGTCCGGGTCGTAGAGGGAGAGGACCTGCGCCTGCGTGACGGCGGCGGTGGCGCCGAGGCTGGCGGGGTGGTCGGGGTTGCCCTCCAGCTTGGTCGGGCGGCCCTGGTGGCTCTCAGCGAGCACGCCCTCCGCATAACCGCCGTAAGTGACGGCCGTTGCGAAGAAGAGAGGCTTGCCTGGCGTGATCTGGTCAGGTTGCTTGACGTACGGGACGATCTTCTCGTGCGCTAGCGGCGGGCGGGCGCAGGCGCTAAGACCGGCGAGCGCCATGCTGGCGCCGAGCAGCTTGAGGAAGTCACGCCGCTCGAGGCCGGCCTCCATCGGGGCGGCCTGGCGGGGGAACTCTCGCTGCAAGAAGACCTGGAACTCCTCGGTGTCGGCGAGCTGATCGAGGCTGCGCCAGTAGTCCGGGCCTTCCTGGTTAGCTAGGCGCGCGCGGATCTGGGTGAGGTCTAGCTGGGAGTCACTCATCGGTGGCAGGTCGAGCATTGAATGAGTTTGTCAGTGTCGATGTGGTACGTCTCCACGAGGGTGGCACCCAAGGCAAGTTGCGCTTTCGGTTCGGCCAACGGCTGGTAGTCCATGTTGAAGACCTCACTTACGGGCCGCAGTGCCGTTTCGGGGTTGCGGTGGCACTCGAGGCACCACCCCATGGTCATGGGCTCGTTCTTCCAGATCTGGGCCATCTCGTCGACGCGCCCGTG
Organism: Trueperaceae bacterium; assembly: GCA_035703635.1. GTDB lineage: Bacteria > Deinococcota > Deinococci > Deinococcales > Trueperaceae > JAAYYF01. The sequence goes on from DASSXV010000010.1 coordinate 18,306, forward strand.
ACAACTGCTGCAGCCCACGCCGTTGTTCACGTGGACACTATGGTTGAAGTACACGAAATCAGGGAGTTCGTGAACGCGGTTCCAGCTGATCGGCGTTCCGTTGTTCCAAGAGTCGACGACCGCCTGCGTCTGCGGCGTGCCTACGCGCAACTGCGAGTGGCAGCCCATGCACGTTTCAGTTGGCGGCACCGACGCCGTCGACGAGGTCTCTACCGTCGTGTGGCAGTAGCGGCAATCTAGACCGACCTGCACTACGTGTAAGTTATGCGGATAGTCGATCGGTTGCGCTACGGGGACGCCGACGTTGTTGTTAGTAGTGCGCGCGTAGAAGGGCAATGCGATCATCATGAGCACGGCGAAAACGCCCCCGCCCCACACGGCCCACGTAACGAACGCGTTCGAGTTCGGAGGGAAGTACTGCGGCATCAGTCAGACACCTCTAGGCTCTCCCCTAAGCGGTGCAAGGAAGAAAATACGGGGGACGGCAACGCCACACGGTTCGGCGTTGGCCGACTAGATTCGAAGCTCATGATGCTCGGATCGACCTCCTCACATAGAGCGGGGCCGTTCAGGCCCGCGCAGACACATTCGGCGCGGCTATGCGCCGCATTAGAACTTGGGACAATCTAGCACAAACTACTTTCGGCCCCTTTCGGGACTTTCGTCCCGCTGCGCCAGCGCGAAAACGCGCCCCTCACGCGGTTGGCGTCAAGCGCGGCGGCGATCGCCCGATGCTATGACCTCGGACATGCTGCTTCAGGGTAAAAGACCACGGCGGTGGTCGATCAGGTGGTGTATGCGAACTCCCACCCGCGAAGGGTGGGAGTTCGGTGCGGCGCTTGCGCTATCTTGGTGGAGCCTGCCGGACTCGAACCGGCGACATCTCGCTTGCAAAGCGAACGCTCTCCCAGCTGAGCTAAGGCCCCTCGGTACGCGCCGCTGGGCGCTTAGAGAGTATGTCGAGGTTAGGGTGCCGTGTCAAGGCGTGACTCCGCGTCAGCGGGTTTAGCGAAGAGCATCCGGCCCATGTTCGTCTGCAGGCTCGAAGTGACGATGACGTCTATGGTGTTGCCGACTAGCTCCCCAGCCTCCTCGACGACTACCATCGTGCCGTCTTCGAGGTAGGCGAGGCCCTGGCCAGATTCGCGGCCCTGACGCACTATGCTCAGTGCGAGTCGCTCGCCAGGCAGGAAGGCGACGCGCACGGCGCTCGCCAACTGGTGGAGGTTGAGGACGCGCACGCCCTGCAGCGCCGCCACGCGGCTGAGGTTGTAGTCGGTCGTTATGAGGTCGGCGCCGCGCTGCAGGCACAGGCGCACGAGCTTGTCGTCAACCGGCCCCTTGCCGACGTCGTCGTGCGCCACCTCGGTAACCAAGCCAGCGGTGGTGGCCAACAGGTCGAGGGTCTCGAGGCCGCGGCGTCCGCGCTGGCGCTTGAGCTGGTCGTCAGAGTCCGCGATGCGCTGCAGCTCGGTCAGCACGAAGTGCGGCAGCACGAGCTTGCCTTCGAGGAAGTTGGCGTCGATGACCGATAGTAGTCGCCCGTCGATGATGGCGGAGCTGTCGACGACCTTGTCGTGCGTGTCCTTGGGGTTCCCAACGGCGCGGCGGCCCTCGGCTGAGGGCAACGGTAGGAGCCTGCGGTTGGCGACGAAGAAGCCACCTAGCCCTACGGCGAGGATGACCGCGACCAATAGCGACCAGTACCAGGTGAACCCGGGCACACTGGCCAGGATGTTGTTTATGAGCACGGTGACGAGCAACCCGAGGGTGGCGCCGGCGAACGCAGCTAGCACGGTGTCGGGTCGTACGCCGGCCACGCGCGCCACTAGTTTCTCCCAGACGTGACCGAAGCGCTGGGCGAGCTGCCCGCTGAAGAGGTAAGCGGTAAGCAGTCCGACGATGGTGATGAACAGCAAGTTGTTCGGGCCGGACAGCGCTCCGCGGCCCACGAGGAGCGAGCCGACGAGGTAGCCGACGAGCCCGCCGAAGATGGTCAAGACTCCCCGAGCCAACGAGGCCCCGACGTCGACGCTCGAGGCGCCAGTCGGCGCGGCGTGCTTATGTGGCCCGCTCTCGCTAGCTGGGCCGCGGTCGTCACGTTCGAGTGCGCTCATGGCGAGCCCCAGAGTAACAACAGGGCGTCGCGTAAGGTTCCGACTCCATCCGGCAGCTCCCGCGAGCGCGGCCCGACGAGCCGCGGGTGACCAGCGCGCTTGGCCTCGTCGAGGCGCCTGCCTAGCTGGCTGACTGAGCGCAACTCGCCAGCCAACCCCACCTCGCCGACGAACGCCGTGCGATCAGGTGCAGGTTTGTTGGTAACCGCCGAGTAGACGGCCATCGCAACGGCGAGGTCGGCGCCAGGGTCGGTGACGCGCAGTCCGCCAGCCACGTTGACGAACACGTCAAGCGCTTCGAGCGGCAGGTCGAGGCGGCGCTCGAGGACCGCCAGCACCACGTCAACGCGGCGGGCGTCCAACCCTTGAACGACGCGGCGCGGGGCGGAGTACGGACTCTTCGATGCCAAGGCCTGAACTTCGAGGAGGAGGGGCCGTTGGCCTTCCAGCGCGGCCACGACGACCGACCCTGGCGCGCCGATGGGTCGCTCGGCGAGGAACGCTTCGCTCGGGTTGGCAACGGCGCGCATGCCGCTACCCGTCATCTCGAACACCCCGACCTCGCCGGCCGGACCGAAGCGGTTCTTCATGGCGCGCACCACGCGCAGGCCAGCGGCGGACTCGAGGGCGAAGGTGGCGTCCACCACGTGCTCGATGACTTTAGGGCCGGCGATCGAGCCCTGTTTGGTGACGTGACCGATGAGGACTAACGTCGTGCCTGCCGCCTTGGCAGCGTCGACGAGTATGGCGGTCGAGTCTCGCAAGCTCGTAAGCGTGCCAGGCACCCCGCCAGCCTCGACTACCAAGGTCTGGATGGAGTCGACGATGACCAGGTCCGGCGCGGTTGCGCGCAAGTGGTCGGCTATGACGTGGGCGTCGTTCTCGCGCGTGAGCTCGAGGCCAGCGCCGAGGCCCAAGCGGTCGGCGCGCAGGCGCACTTGCGCCGGCGACTCTTCGCCAGCCACGTAGAGCACCCTGCGGCCGGCGGCAACGGCGTGTTGAGCGAGTTGCAGCAGCAGCGTCGACTTGCCTATCCCTGGTTCGCCGGCGAGTAGTGCGGCCGAACCGACCACCCAACCGCCACCCAAGACGCGGTCGACTTCGGCGTCACCACTCGAGTAGCGCACCAAGCTGGCGTCAGATACTTCGTCGAGGCGGACGGCCTCGAGGCGCCGCGCTTGGCCGCGCGCTCGACCAGCCGCTCGTGGCGCCGCTTGCGGCGCCTCCTCGGCCACCATGCTGCCCCAGGTGCCGCAGATGGTGCAGCGCCCCGTCTGCAGAGGACTCTTGGCGCCACACTCGCGACAAACGTAGCCGGGTGAACGCGCCATCAGTGACTCTGCTGCGCCAGGTGCGCGACGCTAGCCAGTGCCCCCAGCATGGTCGACCGGCGCGTCAAACCAGCGGCACCGGCCGCGCGAAGACGGCCTTGTCGTTCTCGATGGTCACGAGCAGCGGCTCGGCGTTGCCGTGCTCGAGGAGTTCGAAGGAGAGAGGGTCCTCGATGTAGTCGCGGATGACGCCGCGCAGCGGCCTGACGCTGTCGCCGCGCGGTAAGCGGTCTACGAGGAACGCAGCTACTTCCGCGCCGAAGGTCACTTGAATGTCTCGCGCCTGCAACTCGCGGCGGATGTCGTCGAGCATCTGGTTGGTGATTATGACGACCTGCTCCTTGTCGAACGTCTCGAAGGCGATGACCTCATCGAGGCGGTCGAGGAATTCCGGCGAGAAGATGCCCTTCAGGGGCTGCTCCGGATCCTGCTGGGCGCTGGCGTCCTGGAAGCCGATGCTGCTGCCGGAGCGGTTGAAGCCCGTGTTGCTCGTCATGATGAGGATCACGCGCCTGAAGTCGACCGTGCGGCCGAGGCCGTCGGTCAGTCGACCGTCGTCTAGCACTTGCAGGAAGGTGTTGTAGATGTCGGGGTGCGCCTTCTCGATCTCGTCGAGGAGCACGACGCTGAACGGCTGCCGCCTGACGGACTCAGTCAAGCGCCCGCCTTGCTCGTGCCCGACGTAACCGGGAGGGGCGCCGATGAGCTTGCTGATCGAGTGCGGTTCCTGGAACTCACTCATGTCGAGGCGCACGAGCGACCGTTCGCTGCCGAAGAGGAACACCGCCAGCTCTTTGGCGAGGAAAGTCTTGCCGACGCCGGAAGGACCGACGAAGAGGAAGGAGGCAGCCACGCGCGTGCGGCCGCCAAGGCCAACGCGCGAGCGCCTAAGTGCGGCGCCGAGGGCGCGGATGGCTTTCGTCTGCCCAACGACCTTGCGACTGAGGTGCTCCTCGATGTGGGCGACCTTCTCGTCGTCACGGTCGTCGATGTAGATGCCGCCCCACGAGTTCACGACGGCCTCGAGGTCCTCGCGACTTACGATCGGTGTGCCGTCCGGCTCCTCGAGCACGGGGAAGCCGAGCGACTTGTTGAGGCGCGTGCGCGACGCCGCCTCGTCGATCAGGTCGATGGCCTTGTCTGGGAAGTTCCTGCCAGGCAGGCTCCGCTCGCCGAAACGGACGGCCAACTCGAGCATCTCGCGGGGGATGACAACGCCGTGGTGCGCCTCGTACTTGTCGCGCAGGCCAACGAGGATCTCGAGCGACTCGGCTGGCGAGGGCTCGAGGACGATGACGGGCTGGAAGCGCCGCTCGAGGGCGGCGTCCTTCTCGATGTAGCGGTGGTACTCACCTGTCGTGGTCGCGCCGATGACCTGCACCTCGCCGCGCGATAGCGGCGGCTTGAGGATGTTTGCCGCGTCGAGCGTGCCCTCCGCGCCGCCGGCGCCCACCAGGGTATGCAGCTCGTCGATGAAGGCGACCACTCGGGCCCTGCGCAGCTCCTCGATGATCTGGCGCAAGCGCTCCTCGAACTCGCCGCGGTACTTGGTGCCAGCGACGACGTTGCTTAGTTCGATGGACAACACCCGCAGGTTGAGGAGGTTGGGCGGCACGCGGCCCTCGACGATGGCCTGTGCGAGGCCCTCGACGATGGCCGTCTTGCCGACGCCGGGTTCGCCGATGAGGACGGGGTTGTTCTTGGTGCGGCGCGACAGAATCTGGATGACGCGCCTGATCTCTTCGGTGCGCCCGATGACCGGGTCGAGCTTGCCGTCGCTGGCTTCACGCGTGAGGTCGCGGGCGTACTCGTCGAGGAACGGCGTGTTGACCGCCTCCGCCTGCCCTTTCGGGTCGGCGGCCGCCAGGATGCGCCAACGCACGGAGTCGACATCGCGCGTCAGGTTCTGCAGGATGCGGTAGGCGACGCCGTCGCCCTCGCGGATGATGCCGAGGAGGATGTGCTCGGTCGCGATGATGATCGACCCGAGGCTCCGCGCCTCGGAACCAGCCAACTCCATCACGCGCCTAGCGCGAGGCGTGATGGCCGCTGCTTCGTTCTTGGGGAGGCCGTCCCCACGACCGACCATCTCCTCGACCTGCAACCTGAAGTCATCCAACGACGCCCCGAACTCCTCCAAGACCTTGCTCGCCGTGCCGCTCTCCCGAAGCAGGCCTAGGAGCAGGTGCTCAGGGCCGATCATGGTGTGGCCAAGCTTGGCGCCTTCCTCACGTGCGTAATGGAAGACTAGCCGGGCCCTGTCGTCGTATCTATTCACGGAAGTCCGAGCCGGTACCGCCGGCCAGCGCGTGAGAAGGTGACTAAGAGCGGACGTTGCCGCATGAACATAGCCACATAGTACCCGTCGGGGCTTAGCTCAAGCTGCGACTTCGTTACCATTTCCTTCATCCGCGGGGCGCCACGCCGCAGACTTCGGCGCGGGCCGGAACTGCGCTAACGCTTACAATCGTCGGGTTACGGCGTCCGCACGCGCCTGCGCTAACCTGGCTACGCGGTGCGGCGGCGAGAGCTCCGGCCAACGAGTAACCCGCGGCCGCACTAGGAGAAGCATGCTGTTCCAAGAGATCCTTGCGCGCCTCGACCGCTATTGGGCTGAGCGCGGTTGCGTCATCGCCCCGCCGCAGGACACGGAGGTGGGGGCGGGCACGTTCTACCCGACCACGTTCCTGCGCGCGCTCGGTCCTGAACCGTGGCGCGTCGCTGGCATAGCCCCGAGCCGCAGGCCGGCGGATGGGCGCTACGGCGACAACCCTTACCGCTTCCAGTACTTCTACCAGTACCAGGTCATCCTCAAGCCGTCGCCCGCTGACGTGCAGGGCCTCTACCTCGACTCGCTTTACGCGCTCGGGATCGACCCCAAGGCGCATGACATCCGCTTCGTAGAGGACAACTGGGAATCGCCCACGTTGGGTGCGTGGGGCCTCGGTTGGGAAGTGTGGATGGACGGCATGGAGATCACGCAGTTCACCTACTTCCAACAGGTCGCAGGAACCGACTGCAAGCCCGTGTCGGTCGAGCTCACTTACGGCCTCGAGCGGCTCGCCATGTACCTCCAGGGCAAGGCGCACGCCTTCGACGTTGAGTTCGCACCCGGCGTAACGCTCGGCGACTTGCGTCGTGACCTAGAAATCCAGCACTCGCGCTACAACTTCGAGGAGTCGGACCCCGACCTGCAGCGCCTGCTGTTCGACAAGTTCGAGCACGAAGCGTACCGCCTGCTCGGCAAGCGCCTCGTCTACCCAGGCTACGAGTTCGTTCTGCGCTGCTCGCACGCCTTCAACCTTCTCGACGCCCGCGGCGTGCTCTCGCAGACCGAGCGCCAGGGGTACGTTCAGCGCGTGAGGCGCATGGCAGAGGCGACGGCCAAGGCGTACTTGGACTACGAGGCCGCCAAAGCGGCTGGGGGAGAGAGCCATGGCTGACCTCTTGTTCGAGGTGGGCACGGAAGAGCTGCCAAGCTGGTACGTCAGCTCCGGGGGAGATGCGCTCGTGGCGCTGATCACGGAGCGGCTGACGGCCGCGGAGCTCGTTCCGAGTGAGGTCATCGGTTATGCGACGCCGCGGAGACTAGCGGTGTGGGCGAAGGGCCTCCCAGCAGCAACGCCGCGCCGCGCGGAAGAGCGCCGCGGGCCGCCCGCCAACGTTGCCTTCGGCGCTGACGGCGCGTTGACCAAGGCGGCGCTAGCGTTCGCGGCCAAGAACGGTGTTGGCGACGCCGCGCTCAAGCGCCGCGACGACGACAAGGGCAGTTACCTTTACGCCACCGTGGAAGTCGGTGGCGAGGCGGCAACGGCAGTCCTGCCCGAGTTATTGGCGAGCGTCGTACGCGACCTCCCTGCACCGCGCAAGATGCGTTGGGGGGACGAGCCGACGCCGTTCATCAGGCCGATCGCGTGGCTCCTCGCGCTGCTAGACGACAAGCCGTTGACGGTCGAGGTCGCAGGCGTCAAGTCGGGCACCGTGACGCGCGGCCACCGTTTCCTGCTGCCTGGCGAGTTCCAGATCACCAGCGCGGCCGAGTACGCGGAGGCGTTACGCGACCGCTACGTGCTCGTCGACCGCGCGGAGCGGCGCTCAGCCACCTGGCGCGCCGTGGAGGCGGCCGCCGCCGCCAACGGGCTCGTGGCGGAGCACGACAGCGCCCTCCTTGACGAGGTCACCGATCTGGTCGAGAGCCCGTTCGGGATCCTAGGGGAGTTCGCCTCGGGCTACCTGGAGTTGCCGGAGGAAGTGCTTGCGACCGTGATGGTCAAGCACCAACGCTTCTTCCCGACGCGGGCGCCGGGCGGCCGCTTGGCCTCCGCCTTCGTTGGCGTGTCCAACAACAAGGTGGCTGACGAACAAGTAGTGCGCAAGGGCTACGAGCAAGTCCTCGCCGGCCGGCTATACGACGCGCGCTTCTTCTGGCGCTCTGACTTGCGCAAGAGCCTCTCGCAGCACGCGTGGGGTCTCAGCGGCATCGCGTTCCAGAAGGAACTCGGGAGCATGGCAGACAAGACCGCCCGTGTGGGTGAGACGGTCGGGCTCCTCCTTGACGCCCTTGCCTTGCCGCAGAGCGAAGCGGACGCGGCCAAGCAGGCGCTGCCGATCTTCCGCGCCGACCTTGCCACCGAGATGATCTTCGAGTTTCCGGAACTAGAGGGCGTGATGGCCCGCGCTTACGCGCTGGCGGAGGGATTGCCTCAGGCCACGGCAGACGCCCTGCTTGGCGGCGTCAGCCCCAAAACGCATGAAGACGCCGTGCCTGCCACCGCGGCTGGCGCCGTGCTGGCGCTAGCCGATCGCGTCGACAAGTTGGTTGGCTTCTTCGCGCTAGGCAAGCGTCCATCCGGGTCGGCCGACCCCTTCGCGTTGCGGCGCGACGGCCTTGCCGTGGCGCGAGTACTGGCGGCTAGCGGCTGGATGCTGCCCGTCACTACCCTCGTCGAGGCGGGGGCCGCAGCGTACGCCAACGGCCTCGTGACTGTTACCACCGATACGCAAGAGGCGGTCGTCGAGTTCATCTGGGACCGCGTCGCCTCGCTACTCGTCGAGAACGGAGCCCCCGTCAACGCGGTGCGCGCGGCCATCCTTGGTTCAGTGACGGTGGTCGGGGCAGCGCGCCGCGTCGAACTGCTCACTGCCCTGCTTGCCCTGCCCGAGATGACGGACCTGATGGCCCTCTACAAGCGGGCCGCGAACCTCTCCAAGAGCAGCGGCCAACCCATCGACGGTCACGCTTTCGACCGCCCAACCCGCGCGCTAGGCGCGGACGTCAGGCCCGCGCTCTTCAGCGAAGCGGTCGAGCAACCGCTCCTCGACGCGTTGCCTGCCGCCCAACGCGGCATTCACGAGTTGTTGGCCCTCACCAAGCAACAACTCCCTGGGTGGGACCTGCGCGACCCGGCCCCGCGCAGCCTTACGGGCCTCGAGCCGCACGTTGCCGAGGTCGTCAGCATCAAGGCGCCGCTTGACGCCTTCCTAGACGGCGTACTCGTGCTGGCGGACGACGCCGACGTGCGGCGCAACCGCCTGGCGCTTCTATCCGAGGTCGTGCGCGTGCTGCGCCAACTCGGCAGCCTCGAGCAGTTGGCGGGCAGCTAGGCGGAGCGCCTCGCCCCCACCACACGTATCGCCATAGCAGAAGCGAGCCCCGAGACTAACTCCCGGGGCTCGCTTCGTTGCCTTGTTGCCGCTGAGCCGTTCCATCTGGTGCCGAAGGTGGGACTTGAACCCACACATCCTCTCGGACATACGACCCTGAATCGTACGCGTCTACCGATTCCGCCACTTCGGCACGCGCTCAACGGGTTAGAAGAATACCTAGCGCCGCCGTCCCGCGCAAGTGCCGGCGCGCGAGGACGCCGCTCCGCGCGTGTCGGGCTCAGGTCAGGAGCTTGCCGCCAACTAGGAACGGCTCGCCGTCGAGGGTGACGGTGCCTTCCTCGCGCAAGTCGCAGACCAGGTCCCAGTGAATGCTGCTCTCGTTGCGCCCGCCCGTCTCGGGGTACGAGGAACCGAGCGCTAGGTGGATGGTGCCCAGGATCTTCTCGTCGAACAACGTCTGCATGGTCGGCACCGTGATGTGTGGGTTAGTGCCGATGCCGAGCTCCCCAAGGAAGCGCGAGCCGCCGTCCGTGTTCAGTTGCTGGTCGAGCACCTTCTGACCTTGCCTTGCCGTCGCCTCGACGACCTTGCCCGCCTCGAAGCGCAACGTAACGCCCTCTACCACCGTGCCTGCCACGCTGGACGGGATGGCGAAGTGGATGACCCCCTCAGCCGAGTCCTCGAGCGGACCCGTGAACACTTCGCCTGACGGCATGTTGCGCTTACCGTCGGAGTTCGTCCACGTGCGCCCCTTGACCCTCAAGCGCAGGTCAGTGCCTGGACCTTGGATCCTCACCTCGTCAGCTTGCGCGAGGCGATCGACCCAGCCCTGCTGCGCCTGGCCGAGTTCGCGCCAGCGCGCGGCCGGCTCGGGATCGTGGAGGAACATGGCGCCGTACACGAACCGCTCGTAGTCGTCCGTGCTCATGCCTGCCGCCTGAGCGGCGGCCGGGGTGGGGTAAAGCGTGCCGACCCAGCGCGTGCGCGTGACGCGGTGGCGCGTGACTTCCTTCAGGCGCTTCCCGAGCGCTGCCAGCCGCTCCGGAGCTGCGTCCTGCAGATGGTGTGAGTTCGTCGGGGCGGAGATGCGGGCGTAGGCGTCCATCCGCTTGATCTCGTCGAGTTGAACCAGTGGCTGTGACGCGAGCAGGTCGTCAGACGCGAGTTCGAGCAAGTCGGCGGTCTGCTCCGGGTAACTCAACCTCAAGTGCGGTTCGGCGCCAGCGGCGAGCGCTTGACGCGTGAGCGCACGCGCCATAGGTAACGCACCCACCTCGACCTGCAGCAGGACGTTATCCTTCGGCCGGAGGTCTAGGCAGTACTCCACGAGCAATTTCGCGTAGCGATCGAGAATGGGGTGAATCATGCTGACGACGGTATCACTCGTCGCGCGGGCCGCGTTCTACGGTGAACGCGCTCGACCCGATCGCCACGAGGGCGCCGTCGGCGTCGAAGACCTCTGCGCGCACGACGATGACGCTGCGGCCACTGCGCATGACCGTCGCCACGGCCTTCAACTCGGCGCCGCGACCGGGTCTAAGGAAGTCGACGCGCATGTCGATGGTCGCCACGGTCGGGGCGTGACTCAAGTCGTCGAGCGTGAGGGCGGCCGCCGCTCCGGAAGCGCCGTCTACCAGGGCGGCGATGAGCCCCCCATGTGGCATGCGCCGCACGACGTTGCCGATGTGCTCGTCGCGGACCGCAAGGGTGAGCGTGACGCTGCCAGCGGCGCGGTCGATGTTCGCGACCTTGAGCCCAAGGTGATGGTTGAAAGGGATGACGTCCTCGATCAGGGTCTTGATGGTGTTGTCGAGGGCGTTCGTTCGGCTACCAGTCATGCCGCATGCTACCCACGTTGCGGCGCCCGTGAACGGCCAACACGCGCGCTCGCGGCGCCATCTCCTATCATGGGTGCAGATGAGCGCCGACCGCCCCCCTAAACGTAAGCCAGCACCACGAAGGCCAGCCGCTTCAAGGCCTTCCTCGCCCAAACCGACGGCGTCCAAGCCAGCGGGTGGTAAACCCTCCCGCGGCAAGCCTGCCAAGGGCCGACCGGCCACGGGCCGACCAGCAGATGCCAAGTCAGCGGCTGGCAAGCGGGCGAGCGCTCCACCAACCACGGGCGGGCAACTGCGCGGCGGCAAGCCAGCGAGGGCGCGTAAACCGTCTGCGCCAAAGCCGCAGGCGGAGAGCAACCTACCTGGTGAGCGCGTGCAGCGCCTCATCGCACGCGCAGGCATCGCTAGCCGCCGTGCGGCTGAGGAACTGATCACGGCGCGGCGCGTCAAGATCAACGGCAAGTTGGCGCAACTCGGCGACCGCGCCATGCCAGGCGACGACGTGCGCGTCGACGGCAAGCAAATCCACGTCAGCGAGGAGCACGTGACCTACGTGCTCAACAAGCCGATCGGTTACGTGACCACCGCGCATGACGAACGCGGCAGATCCACCGTCTTCGAGTTGCTGCCGCCGACGCCTGGCCTGCACTCCGTCGGACGCCTCGACCGCGGCTCGGAGGGCCTCCTGCTCCTGACTACCGACGGTGACCTCACCCTCAAGCTCACTCACCCACGCTTCGAGCTCGAGAAGGAGTACCGCGTCTGGACGAAGCAGGGCCGCGTCGACGGCCCGACCCTTAAGCGCCTCCTAGCAGGCGTCGACCTCGAAGACGGGCCCGCCGCCGTACGCAGTGCGCGGCCAACGCCGGGCGGCGCCGTGGTCGTCCTAACGGAGGGGCGCAAGCGTGAGGTAAGGCGGCTCTTCAAGGCCGTCGGCTACACGGTGGAGCGCCTGGTGCGAATTCGCGTTGGCAGCCTCAAACTTGGCGACCTCGCCAGCGGCGGGTTCCGCGAGCTGTCGGCGAAGGAACTCAACGCCCTTGGGTATAATCACGACGAGCGGCGCGAGTAGCGTCAGCGACCGTGCCGCGGCCCACTGGGCCAAAACATTCAGGGCGTGCGCCCGCAAGGTCGGCGCCGATGGAGTACCCGAGCGTGCAACCGCCTGATCCGAACACCCAAGTAGCTGAAAGCATCTTCCGTGAAGGCAGTGGCACCGTTCATATCGACCAGGCCACCATCGCCGCGCGCGTCGCCGAGCTTGGCAAGCAGATCACCGCCGACTACCCCGACGGCGACCTACACCTGATCTGCGTCCTGAACGGCGCTTTCATCTTCATGGCCGACCTCGTGCGCGCCATCGACAGGCCCCTCACGCTCGACTTCCTGTCCGTGTCTTCGTACGGCTCGAGAACGGAGTCTAGCGGCGAGGTGCGCCTCGTCAAGGACCTCGAGCAGAGCCTCAAGGGCCGTCACGTCGTGCTCGTGGAAGACATCGTGGATACGGGCCTCACCATGCAGTACCTGTTGTCGTACTTGAGGGGGAGGAGCCCGGCCTCGGTGAAGGTCGCCACGCTGCTCAGCAAACCGTCGCGGCGCAAGGTCGAAGTGCCCATCGACTACGTTGGCTTCGTCATCGAGGACGCCTTCGTGTACGGCTTCGGCCTAGACGTCAACCACCGGCTCAGGAACCTTCCGTTCGTCACTAGCCAAGCGACTTGATGCGCAGACCACGTCGTTACGCCATCGTTGCGCTACTCGTTCTCACCGCTGCTCTCGTCACTCTCACGGTCTCGGCCGCGCTGCGCGACAGCACGCCTCCGCAGCTTTACGTCGAGGCGCCCGCCCGCTTAGCGGTCGGGGCGCCCCTCGGCTTGTTCGTTAGCGCCGACGAGCCGGTAACCTACACCCTCGAGTACGGCGGCGAGCGCCACGAACTCATAGAGCAAGACGCCACCTTCACGGTGCCAGCGCTAGCTGGCGCCCAGCTCGCGAGCCTGAGCGCAGTCGACGGCGCTGGCAACGAGACGCTGCACGAGTCTCTGATCGTAGGGGTGCCCACTCTCGAACCCGTGCTGCAAGTCGCCGAGATCGTCACTTCGGGAGACCCGATCGGCCTGCACGTCCTAGCGCTGCCTGCGGCAGACGCCGACCCCGTCACCAACGCCAAGGTGACAGACATCAGCCTGCAAGTGAACGGTGCCGCCATCCCGCTACGTCAGGAAGGCGCGGCTTACCGCGGCATGCTCGCCAGCCCGATGACGGTCGATGACAGCACCATCGAAGCGCACCTCACGGTGGTAGACGAGTTCGCTAGGCGTTACGACGTGACCACGCCGATAGTGCTCGAGCCGCTACCCGTCGCGGTTGAGCAGCTCAGGTTGTCGGCGGCCACACTCTCGGTGATCACCCCAGAGGGCCGTACGCTAGAGGCCGAGACCAGCGCACGCATCCTGGCTGGCGCCAACCCGGACCCGCTATGGACCGCACCGTTCATCATGCCGATCGAGGGCGTGTCTACCAGTGGCTTTGGGGACGCCAGACGCTACGAACAGGGCGGTCCCGCCTCCTTCCACTACGGCCTCGACCTCGCCGCTCCGCAAGGCACGCCCATCCACGCGACCAACGACGGCGTCGTAGTGGTGGCTGGCGCGTACCCCATCAAGGGTGGGTGGGTGGCGATCGACCACGGTGACGGCCTCATCAGCCACTACTTTCACATGTGGCAAGTCGACGCCGTTGTTGGCCAGCAAGTGCACCGCGGCGACGTCATCGGCTTCGTCGGAACTACCGGGCTCTCGACTGGCCCGCACCTCCATTGGGAGATGCGCGTGCGGGGCGCGGCGAGCAACCCCTTCGCCTGGGTAGGCAAGACCTACCCGTGAACCGGGCGCAGCGCCGAGGTCGCGGGTTGGCCTTGGGCCTAGCCCTTACTGGCACGCTGATCGGTCAGGCCATAGCGGGCGTGCCCCTCCAGGCACCTGCCATGCCAGCCGGCACGCTGCCGTGGAACGAAGTCGTCTGGTACGAGGTGTTCGTGCGCTCGTTCCAGGACTCAGACGCCGACGGGGTTGGTGATCTTCGCGGTGTTACCCAGCGCCTGCCATACCTGGCCGACCTCGGAGTAGGCGGACTGTGGCTGATGCCGACGTACCCAAGCCCGAGCTACCACGGCTACGACGTCACCGATTACCTCGCCGTAAACCCGGACTACGGCACGGCGGAGGACCTACGCACTTTGATCGGGGAGGCACACGCCCTCGGCATCCGGGTGATCCTTGACTTCGTCCCGAACCACAGCTCGTCACAACACCCATGGTTCATCGCCGCCGCCGCTGGCGACCCGGCCTACCGCGACTACTACCGTTTCGAGGCCGATCCGGCGCCCATCCGCGGGACGCGTGGCGGGAGCGCCTGGCACGCAACGGGTGCGGGCACGAGTTACCTCGGGCTCTTCTCGGAGCGCATGCCGGACCTGAACCTGGCCTACTCCGCCGTCACCGCCGAGTTACAGCGCGCGGCGTACTTCTGGCTCGAGCTTGAGGTCGACGGGTTCCGCGTCGACGCCATCCAGCACCTCATCGAGGGCGCGGACGGGCAGATCTCGAACACGCCGGCAACCTACGCCTGGGTGGGCGAGTTCGAGGCCTTCCTTCACGAGGTTGCGCCACACGCCTTCCTGGTCGGGGAGACGTGGACGGAGATGCCGGCCATCGTGCGCTACCACGAGGAGTCAGGCCTCGACATGTCGTTCGACTACCCGCTCTGGAAGGTCGTGCTCGCCGCCCTGCAGTCCCGCAGCGCGGCCGACCTGGCGTTCACGCTGGAGCAGGAGCAGGCGCTCTACCCGGCTGGCGCCGTGCGCGGGACCTTCCTCTCCAACCACGATCAGACGCGGCACGCCACCAGGCTGTCGCTACCACGGCGAGACGAGGCGCGCCTGAAGCTCGCGGCTGGCCTCCTCCTCACCCTGCCGGGGACGCCGTTCCTCTACTACGGTGAGGAGATCGGCATGCCTGACGGCCCCGGAGCGTTCGACGTCGAGAAGCGCACCCCGATGCGCTGGGAGGCGGAGGCCGTGGACGGTACCTTCGGCTTCAGCGCGGCCCAGCCGTGGACCGACCCAGGCGCCGCCCTGACCGGCGTCAGCGTGGCGGAGCAGGCGGCAGACCCAGGTTCGCTCCTCAATCACTACCGCCGGCTGCTGGCGCTGCGCAACGCCAGCCCGGCCCTGCGCTCGAGCGAGTGGCGCGTACTGCAGACCCCATCGCGCGCCGTGCTCGCCGTCGAGCGCCTGGGGGCCGGCGGGGAGCGCTTGATCGTCATGGCTAACCTAGGCACCCGCGCCGTTACCTTCGCGCAAGGGGAACTACCCGAGGTTGACGCGGTCGACCTCGTCGGCGGTGAGGCCGTTCCAACCGATGCGGCTGGAGGCGTGCAGCTTCCAGGCCTTGCCCTCTACGTGCTCCGCGTCCGGTGACGGCGCGTACGCTGGCCGTCGGCCCTGGCCAGCGCCGCTGCCCCCGCCGCCGGGCGGCCCCGTATACTTGGCCCTTATGAGCAAAACTCCCCCCGCTGCCAAGCCGCGCGTCTTCTCAGGCGTGCAACCCACCGGCTCCCTTCACCTAGGCAACTACGTGGGAGCGCTGCAGCAGTGGGTGGCGCAGCAGCACGAACGCGACAGCATCTTCTGCGTCGTCGACCTGCACGCCCTCACCGTCCCGGAGGAGGTCGAGCCGGCACGCCTACGCGAACAGGTGCGCAGCGCCGCCGCCATCTACTTCGCGGTCGGGATCGAGCCGGAGAGCAACGTGGTCTTCGTGCAGTCCGCCGTGCGCGAACACAGCGAGCTGACGTGGCTCCTCAACTGCGTAACGCCGCTCGGTTGGCTCTACCGCATGACGCAGTTCAAGTCGAAGTCGGAGGGGCGCGAGAGCGTCGGGACGGGCCTACTCGACTACCCAGTGCTGATGGCGGCCGATATCCTCCTGTACGACACCGTGACGGTGCCCGTCGGCGAGGACCAAGTTCAGCACATCGAACTGACTCGCGACGTCGCGCAGCGCTTCAACAACCTCTTCGGCGACGTCTTCGTCGTGCCGAAAGCGCAGATCCCCACCGTTGGCGCGCGCGTGATGGGCCTCGACGAACCGACCGTAAAGATGTCGAAGAGCCTCGCCGTTCACAGGCCCGGCCACGCCATCAACCTCCTGGACGACCCCGCGACGGTCAAGAAGGCCGTGATGAGCGCTGTCACAGACTCTGGGCGCGAACTGCGCTTCGAGCACGCCTCGCCCGGCGTACGCAACCTCCTCGCCATCTACCAGGTGCTGACAAAGAAGTCAGCTGAGGACATCGAAGCCGAGTTCGACGGCGCAGGCTATGGGCACCTCAAGAAGGCCGTGGTGGAGGTGATCGTCTCTACCCTCGAGCCCATCCAGGCGCGCTACCACGAGTACATGAACGACCGCGCGCAGCTAGAAGCGTTGCTAACCGGTGGTGCCGAGAAGGCGCGCGCGATCGCTGACGGCACCATGCGGCGCGTGCGGGACGCCATGGGGGTGAGCTAACGCTCAGCGCGCGCCCCGTGCCAGAGGGTGGTGCTGGCGCATGAAGGCGAGCGCCAGCGTGATCTTCGTGTTCCTTGACGGCGTTGGTCTAGGCGCCAACGACCCAGTGACCAACCCGCTCGCCAGCGCAACGATGCCTTACCTCACGGAGCTTCTGGGCGGGCGCCTAACGCGTGAGCTCCCAGACGTCACGAAACCCGACCTCGTGTTCCGCCAGCTCGACGCCACCCTTGGAGTGGACGGACTGCCGCAGTCGGCGACCGGGCAGACGACGCTTCTCACAGGCGTCAACGGGGCGGCGGCGATGGGTCGTCACTACGGACCGTGGCCCGGCCCGACCCTCAAGGCTGTCATCGCGCAAGGTACGCTCTTCGACCGCGCCAAGGAGCTGCATGGCGCGGTGCTGGCGAACGCCTACCCGCCCCAGTACTTCGCTGCCATGGGCGGCAGGCGCTACCGGCCTAACGCACCGGTCGTGGCTGCCACGGCTGCCGGCACTGAACTTCGCGACCTCGACGCGTACCGCGCCGGCCTCGCCGTCGGTCCGGACATCGACGGTGCGCGGCTCGTGCGCCTCAGTCCAGACTTGCCTCCGCAAGGCGTGGCCGGAACCGCCGCCGCGCTGATGCGGCTAGCGCACTCCGCGTCGTTCGTGTTCTTCGACGTATGGCCAACCGATGCCCTCGGACACGCTAGGGATTTCGAGGGGGCCGTCAAACTCCTCGGACTAGTCGACGGGCTCCTCAGCCGCATCTTCGGCGCCGACGTGACGGTGGTGGTCACTTCCGACCACGGCAACCTCGAGGACGTCTCGTCTGGCCAACACACCCTCAACAAGGTGCCGCTGCTGGTCAGTGGACGCGGCGCAGCGGCCTTCGTCGCTGCCAAGTCGCTCCTTGACGTCGCGCCAGCCATCCGGCGCGTGTGGGAGCAGGCTGAGGACGCCTAAGCCAGGCCGAGGATGATTATCAGCGCCTCGTACCAAGCGCCAACGAGCAGCAAGACGCCTGCGATGGGCAGCATGAGCAGTAACTTGCGGAAGCCGCGCAAGAACTTACCTGGCGCTCCGCGCCTGACGACGGTGGCGAGCAGCATGCCGCCGCCAGCCACGACCAGGAAGTAGGACGTCAGTTCGAGCACCAAGAGGATGAGCAGCAAGAGGATGTAGAACGGCCCGCCAGAAGCGAGCAGGCCGAACGGCACGCCCTGCGTGAAGAAGGACGCCGCCGCGAACAAGTAGGCTGGCACGCCGAAGAGGGCGGCAAGCGGGAAGGTAACGGAAGTGGTTACCACCCCGAAGTTCTGGAAGTAGGTGGTGGCCGCGGCGCGCACGACGTTACCGCTGCCGTACGCCTGCGTTGCACCGACGCTGCCGATGGCGGCGTTGATGACGTCTAGCACCGCCTGCTCGCATTCCGCAGGCAGGGTCGTTCCGACGTAGGCGCCCAACGCGAAGAGGGCGTAGAGGCCGATCAGCGTGACGGCGACCAGGCGCCGGTGCTCCTTGATGGCGGCCATACCCGCTACCAACCAGCGGCGAATAGGTGAACCGGGGCGGAGGAGCGCGAGCAGCACGAGTAGCGAGAAGGCGACGAACACCCAGCCAGCCGCTGGCGTCTGCAGCCACGCGCGCACACCAGTCGGTTGGTTCTGGTTGAGGAAGCCGACGTACGAGGGCGTCCACGTGCCGCCGCTCCGCTGCATGACGACTTCTACGACGTCGAGCTGGTTCCCTGGCCTGACGGCTGCGTACGTGAAGCGCCTAACGTCGGGGTCGGCGCTTGGATGCTCGATGCGGTCCTCGACGCGCACTTCCGTGCCTGGCACGGGTCCGGGGTTGACGACTATCGCGGGTAGTTCCCGACATAGTTGCGCAGGGTCGAGGCCGATCAGGTAATCAAGGGAGGCGGCAGGTCGCGCGAGCCACGCCTTGACGGCGGCGTCCGCCTCTGCTGGCACGGTGTCAGCGGAAGCCATCGGTGTTGGAGACCCTTGCGCGGTGGCGCCTGGAGTTTCGTTCGGTGTCGCGACGTCGGCGGGTTCTTGGGCGAACGCGAACCCAGTTAGTAGCGCCAGCAGCAAGAGTAAGTTGACGATCTGACGTGGGTTGCGGGCGGGACGGGATTGCACCATTCACTCCTGTGGCCGCCGTGGCGGGAACGGCGCCAGCATACCGCCTTGGCCAAGACGGGAGTCGTAGACTTGCCCGAGTATGCGCCTCAAGCCCACCGTCTGGTACTTGAACGCCGCACACCGCACCTTGCTGGCGGCGGTGCCTGCGTTGGCGCGGCCGGATGACGCTTGGGCGAGCGCTTACCTTACTAGCCGAGAGTTCGCGCTGTTCGTGAGCCTGCCTGCACAGGAGCGGGCTCACGGTGTCGAGGTGGCACGGCGCCTGCTGCGGCGCAGGCCGCGGGCTACCTCCGAGCTGATCGCCGCGGCCTTGCTTCACGACGTTGGCAAGCTTGGGACCCCGCAGGGCGCGTTGTGGCGCGTCCTCACCCACCTCTTGCCGCACGCGGGTGCCGCGCGTAGTGCGCCGCGGCTGCGTGGCCTGGCCGGTGCGCGCCAGGCGCGCGCGCACCACGCGACGTACGGCGCCGAACTGTTGAGAGACGCGGGGTCGTCTGCGCGCGTCGTCGCCCTCGTGGAGGGTCACCACTCAGCCGCCGGCGACCCAGACCTCAGGCTGTTGCAGGAGTGCGATGAGCGCACCTGAAGTCGAGGCCACTCCGCACCTCGACTGGCTCTTCGCCCTGCAACGCTTCGGGATCAAGCCGGGCTTGGGGTCAATGAAGGCTCTCCTCGCGGACCTAGGTTCGCCGCAGGTGGGCCTGCGCAACGTGCTGGTGGCGGGAACGAACGGCAAGGGGAGCGCTGCGCGCGCGCTTGCCGCCTGCCTGGCGGAGGGCGGCGAGGTAGCGGGCCTGTACACGAGCCCTCACTTGCAGCACGTCGGCGAGCGCGTGCGAGTCGCGGGCGTGGCGACGCCAGACGCCGCGCTGGACGAACTCCTCGGGCGGGCGCGGCCGGCTGCGGAGCGTAACGGGAACACCTTCTTCGAGGTCATCACCGCCGTCGCCCTGCTGCGCTTCGCCGAAGCTGGGGTGAGCACTGCCGTGCTCGAGGTTGGACTCGGGGGGCGCCTGGACGCCACGAACGCGGTCGAGCCCGCCCTGAGCGTGATCACGTCGGTGGCGCTCGATCACACGGCCGTCCTCGGCCATACCTTGGAGCTGATCGCCGGCGAGAAAGCCGGCATCATGCGCCCACTCGTGCCCGTGCTATCCGGCGTCTGCGAGGCCGGGCCCACCGCGGTGATCGCGCGGCAGGCGGCCGAGCTCGGAGCGCCCCTCAGCCAGTACGGCGGTGATTTCTGGGGCTCGGATGTCGACGTCGCATGGGAAGGGACCTCGTTCACCTGGCGCCACCCAGGGGCCGAATGCGACGGCGTTAGAGTCTCCTCGCCGCTCGTCGGCCGTCACCAAGTAGGGAACCTTGCCTTGGCGTTGGAGGCGGCGACCGCCCTTGGAGTGCCGCTGCAGGCGGCCTTGGCAGGAGTGGCGGCTGCGAGTTGGCCTGGGCGGCTCGAGTCGTTCTCGTGGAACGACCGCAGGGTCGTCCTGGACGGCGCGCATAACCCCGCCGCCGCCGCCGCGCTTGCCGCCGCCATCGGTGAGCTGACCGGTGGCGTGGCGCTGCTCGTCTTCGGCGCGTCGGCAGACAAGGACGTGGCTGGCGTCACCCACCTGCTCGCCCCCCTAGCAGAACGCGTAGTCGTCACGCGTGCGGCGCGCAGCCCACGCGCGATGGAGCCAAGCGCGCTTGCCGCGTTGGTACCTGGCGCCTCGGTAAGCTCCGATCCGGCCAGCGCGCTGCGGGCCGCACGAGAACTCACTCAGCCTGGTGACACCATCGTGGTGGCGGGCAGCCTCTTCTTGGTGGGTGAGGTGCGCGACTTGCTCACTGGCGGCGCTGTGGAGAACCGGCTTCACTGGCAGTGACTTCACTAGCCTTGGCCTTGGGCGCGTTGCGCCAGGCCAACAAGTGCTTCAGGAGCACGATGGCCACGATAGGCAGCACCCCGGTCACCACGGCGAAGCTATCCTCGCGCGGCCAACCGCTGCGGTCGAGCGTCAGCAGGGCGAGGAACGGGTACGCCAGCATGGTGATGATCGCGGCGAGGCCCGCGCGCCTCACGATGAGGTAGAGCGCCACGATCAGGATGAGCGCGGCCAGCCCGACCTGCGGGTAGAGCGGCAACGACACGCCTAGCGTGGTGGCTAGCGCCTTGCCGCCCCTGAAGCCGACGAACATCGAGAAGGCGTGCCCCAGGACGGCGCCGAAGCCTGCCACCAACGGCGCTGCTAGCGCGGGCGCTTCGACGCCAGGCGTGTTGGCGGCTGAGGCCGCCGCTATGAAGAGCCCGAGGTAGGTGGCGAGCGCACCCTTGGCGACGTCAAGCGCGAGCACCAGTACGCCCAAGCCGAGCGTCAGGTTGCGCGCGGTGTTCATGGCGCCCATGTTGCCTGACCCCAAACTGAACACGTCCTTGCCCCGCGCCCGTGCGATCCAGGCGGCGGTCGGCACCGAACCGACCAGGTAGCCAACCGCGAGTGCGGCCAGGAGCTCAACCAGCATGCGATGCGGCCAGTTGCTCACGCGCCGCTGCGAAGCTGCGTAGGTCACGCACGTGGTAAGCCACGTACGCTTCCAGCATGCGCCAAAGCTGCTCGCGGTGGTGGTAAGCGTTCGCCAACGCCGCCGACATGCTGCCCGCCACCAAGAGCCGCAACTCCGTAACGGCCTGCGGGGCCAGCGCGTGGCCACTGCGGCAGGCGTCGCACGTGAGGCCGCCTGCCTGGAGGTCGAAGGCGACGAACGGCTCCGGCGCACCGCAGGAAACACACGCCTGCACGCGCGGCGCCAGTCCGGCAACGTCAAGGAGCCGCCAGGCGTAGAGGAGGGCAACGAGGTCTGGATCGTCGTGCCGCGCTAACCCCCGCAGGGCGGAGGTCAAGTAGTCGTAAACCCTCGCTTCGAGGTGCAGGTCGACGGTTAGCGCGTCAGCTAGTTCAGACAGGAGGTGCGCGTAAGGGTAGACGGTCGTCATACTGAGGCCAGCGAGCGCCCCGTTCAGCTGGACTTGTGTGAGGAGCGCTAGGTCCTCCTCCTGGCGCCGGTAGTACTGGACGGTGACGTCGTGGAAGAGCGAGAGCCTGCCAAGGTTGCCGCCCGGCAGGGTGCCCTTGCGCGCAACGGCGCGCCACTTGCCCTGCCGACCGAGGAGCGTCACGACGATGTCTCCAGACGGCAGCGCCTGCCGCTTGATGACTAGCCCGTCGCTAACGGTGTAGCGTTTCACTCCTCAAGTCTAGCGCCCTTGGTGCCACACCACGACCGCCGGGGCTGACACGCTCCGCAGGGTGGCCGTCACCCCGACGGGGAACGCGAGCGCGTCACCGTGGCGTAGCACGCGGAACGCTCCAAGGGCGAGGTCGACGATGACCTCGCCGCTCAGCACGAGCACCCAACGCTCCTCGCTGCCGTCTAGCTCGTGAGGCGCGAGCAGCCGTTGCACCGCGAACGGCCCGCCAGGCACGGCGATGGCCGCACCTGCAGCCGAACTGGCAAGAGCAGGTAGGTTGAGCGCCCTGCCTGGGGCGGCTTTGCTCAACCCTCTCCAGCCTGCTTGCGCTGCCTGCCGTAACTCATGCGCAGTTTGAAGAGCCCGCGCTTGTTGCGCGCGGCGGCGTCGGCCGCGTCGATCCCGAGTTGCGCAGCGGCTGCTTCGACGCTGATGGCAGGGGCGCCCGCGCCGAGCGTGAGGCGCACGACGGCCGCGTCGTCCGGCTCGAGTTCGCCCAGGAGCGCAGCTAGTTGCTCGTTCGTTGCCTTCGGGCCGGTCGGCCTCGCTGGTTTGGTGCGGGCCTTGGCCTTCGTGGCCTTCTTGGCCTTGGTGGGTGCTTTGGCCTTGGCGCCTGCTTTGGCCTTGGTGCCAGCCTTCGCCTTGGTGCTCGCCGCCTTGGCGCCGCGGCCGCCCCGCGTGCCGCCGCCTGCTGCCTCACGCGCGTCAAGGAGGTCGCTAGCTTGTTCGAGCGAGAGGTCGTCGACGCTCAGGTCGCGTGGCAGGGAGGCGTTCACGCTGCCGCGTTTGACGTACGGTCCGAAGCGCCCCTCGTACAGTTCGATCGGGTCGCCCGTGCGCGGGTCGGCGCCCAGCTCCTTGATGGGCGCCGTGCCACGGCGCTTCTTCTGAGAGAGGAGCTCGAGGGCGCGGTCGAGCCCGACGTCGAGCAGGAACTCGGCCTTCGGGATCGAGGCGTAGACGTTGCCGTGCTTCACGTACGGGCCGTAGCGCCCGATGCCGACCTCGACCGGCTTCGTGTCGTCAGGGTGCTCGCCCAGCTTCATCGGGAGTTCGATGAGCTTGAGCGCCAACTCGGCGTTCACGTCGTGCGGGGCTACGCCTGGCGGCAACGAGACGCGCTTCGGCTTGGCTCCAGCCTCGCCCGCCTCGCCTAACTGCAGGTACGGACCGAACGGCCCGCGCTTCAGGTAGATGGGCTCGTCGCTAATAGGTTCGGTCGCGACGACGACGTCGCCCATGTTGCCCTCGACGAGGTACTGCTCGAGCTCCGCCTTCGTCAGGTCGCCAGGCGCGACGTCCCGCGGCAGCGAAGTCGTCTTGACCTCACCGTCGAGCGGACCCTCGACGTACGGGCCATAACGCCCGACACGAACGATGTAAGGCGCCCACGCCTCGTTCTCGACGGTGGAGATCTGCCGTGCATCGATGACCTCGAGCGCGTCGTCCACGAGGCGCAAGATGCCGTGGTCGCCGAGGTAGAAGTCGCGCAAGTAGGTGCCGGAAGCGCGCGCGCCAGAAGCGATGTCGTCTAGCACGCGCTCCATCTGCGCCGTGAACTCCGTGTCGACGAGCTGCCTGAACTGCTTCTCGAGCAAGTTGTTAGTGGCGAACGCCGTGAAGGTAGGGACGAGCTGCTGACCTTGCTTCCGCGCGTACCCTCGAGCCTGGATGGTGTCGATGATGCTCGCGTAAGTGCTCGGCCGCCCGATGCCCTCCGCCTCGAGCAGCTTGACGAGCGACGCGTCCGTGTAGCGCGAAGGAGGCTTGGTCTCGTGACCTTCCGCCGTGACGCTCGAGCAGCTGAGTTCATCGCCGCTCGCGAGGGTGGGTAGCGGCTGATCGCGGTCGTCGAGGGCGGCATCTGGGTCGTCGCTGCCCTCCACGTAGGCGCGGAAGAAGCCGGGGAAGAGGACCGTGCGGCCGCTCGCCCTGAACGCCAGCTCAGGTTGATCTGCTTGCGTGACCATGATGCGCGCCGTCACGAACTTGATGCGCGCGTCCGCCATCTGCGACGCGACAGTGCGCTTCCACACCAGGTCGTAAACCGACGCCTCGAGGCCCTTGAGGCCGTGCTCATCGGCGGTGCGCATCTCGGTGCCTGCCGGGCGGATGGCCTCGTGAGCTTCCTGCGCGTTGCGGGCAGGGCCCTTGTGCTTCCTCGTGCCCTGGCTGAGGAACGACTCTCCGTAGCGCCGCTCGATGGCCTCGCGCGTCGCGACGAGCGCTTCTTGCGAGAGGTTAGTCGAGTCGGTACGCATATAGGTTATGTAGCCGTTCTCGTACAGGCTCTGCGCGACGCGCATGGTGTCGCGGGCCGCCAAGCCGAGCTTGCGGCTCGCTTCCTGCTGCAGCGTAGAGGTGGTGAACGGCGCGGCCGGGCTGCGGTTCTGCTCGCGCTCCTCGAGCCCGGTTACACCCCAGGCGCCACGCGGCGCCGCGTCGGCGAGGCCCCGCGCCTCGATCTCCGACAACTCGATGACGTCGGTGCCGCGTTTTAGTTCCGCTTTCAGCTTGCCGCTCTCCGCGTCGTAATCGCGGCCGCTTGCCACGCGCACGCCGGCTACGTGCGTCAGTGTCGCCTCGAAGCCGGCGCCGCCTTTGGCCACCTTGGCGCTGAGGTCCCAGTAGCTGGCAGGCACGAACACCATGCGCTCGCGTTCACGCATCACGAGGAGCCGGACGGCGACGCTCTGCACCCGCCCCGCGCTGAGCTTAGGCGCGATCTTGCGCCACAGGAGCGGGCTGATGGCGTAACCGACGAGACGGTCTAGTACCCGCCGCGTCTCCTGCGCCTCGACCAAGTTCGAATCGATCTCGCGAGTGTTCTCGAGCGCGTCTAGGATGGCGCGCTCAGTGATCTCGTGGAAGACCATGCGCTTGACTGGAACCTTCGGCTGCAGCAACTCGATCAGGTGCCAGCCGATCGACTCGCCCTCGCGATCCTCGTCAGTCGCGATGTAGACCTCGTCTGCGCTCTTCAAGGCGGCCTGCAGCGTCTTCACCACAGCCTTCTTCTTGGGAGACACGACGTAGAGGGGCTCGAAACCAGCGTCCACGTTGACGCCAAGTCGCGCCCACTCGTTGCCCTTGTAGCTGTCCGGAATCTCGGCCGCGTTGGACGGCAAGTCCCTGACGTGGCCCATGCTGGCCTCTACTTGGTAGTCGGCTGGCAGGAAGCGCTTGATTGTGCGCGCCTTGGTTGGCGACTCGACGATCACGAGTCGCTTCATGGCAGGTGATGACGACAAGATTACTAACCCCTATCCTTCGTGAAGCGGGCACATTATACGCACGCTCCTCGTGAGGTCAAGGGCGTGGTCAGACTGGGCGCCGGTTACTGATGGCGCGGCCTAGCGTAACCTCGTCTGCGTACTCTAGGTCCCCGCCTACGGGAAGACCGTACGCGATACGGCTGACCGCAACGCCTGAGGACCCGAGTTGGCGCGCCAAGTAGTGCGCCGTTGCCTCGCCTTCCACGGTTGTCGAGGTGGCGAGGACGACCTCGCGCACGCCAGCTAGGCGCTGTTGAAGGGCGGCGATGGTCAGTTGCTCAGGTCCGATGCCGTTCATGGGGCTGAGGGAGCCGTGCAGCACGTGATACAGCCCCTGGTACTCGCCTGAGCGCTCGATGGCAAGCAAGTCAGCTGGTTGTTCGACAACGCACAAGAGGGCGCGGTCGCGGCGCGTGTCTGCGCACACGGCGCAGCAGTCAGACCCGCTGCTCATGACGTTGAAGCAGAGCGGGCAACGCTCGAGGCCCGTCTTAGCCTCAACGAGGGCGGCGGCTAGCGCCCTCACTTCCTCTTCAGGGCGGTTGAAGAGGTAGAACGCCAGGCGCTGAGCGCTCTTCGGCCCGATGCCAGGCAGGCGCCCCAGCTCGCGGATGAGCGTAAGGAGCGCCGTTGGGAAGCGCACGCTCATGCAACTACCGCGCTTAGGTGAGTACGCCGGCGCCGCGTGTTCTGCTGGCTCAGAGCATGCCCCCGAGGCCGCCCATGCCGCCCATGGCAGCGCCCATCTCCTTCTCCTGCAGTTCCTTGGCCTTGCGCTGAGCGTCGCTTACGGCGGCCGTGACGAGGTCTTCGAGCATCTCGACGTCTGACGCGTCGACGACCTTGGCATCGATGCGCACCTTGGTGACGGTGCCGTCGCCCGTTGCCTCTGCACGCACCAAGCCGGCGCCCGCCGAGCCCTCGACGGTCATGCTTGCCAGGCGCTCTTGCGCCTCGTTCACTTTCTGCTGGGCGCGTTGGGCTTCTTTCATCAGCTTCTGGATGTTCACGTTCGCTCCTCTGTGGTCAG
This sequence comes from Trueperaceae bacterium, assembly GCA_035703635.1. GTDB lineage: Bacteria > Deinococcota > Deinococci > Deinococcales > Trueperaceae > JAAYYF01. Next base: position 44,442 of record DASSXV010000010.1, read on the forward strand.
GTGCTGCGTATAAGTCAAGTGACTTGGGTTCTCAGGCGTCGTCGTTGTCCAACTCGGCGCCGGTTGGGTCATCGTACCCGTCAGCGAAGGCCGCTTCTGTTGCGCTCTGTGCGTCGCTCTCGTCCCCGGTGTCAGCAGCTTGGCGCAGCGGAACGACCTCGATGACTTTGCCGGGGAAGAGCGCGACCAACTCCGCGAACGCCTTGCCCTGCGGCGTGTCAGTACTGACGGTCTTCGGCGCGAACGCAGGCTGAGTGGCCGGTGGCTTGCTCCCGCCGCGCGGTGGGCGCTCGCCGGCTCTGCTCGGCGCTGGTCGCGCGGCAGGCGCTGCGCGGCTGCTCGAGCTCGCCTGAGTGCTTGACTGGCTCGGCGTCGCCAGCTCGGGTGACTCATCGTCGACCGGCGCCCCGCCACCCCCCGCGGGGAGTTCATCGCTCCCGTCGTCCGCCCACAGGTCCCCAGTGGCGCCACCGAATGACGAGTCGACGTCCTCCGGAATGAAGTCCGTGACCTCGGCCGGAGCGCCGCTTGGGCGCGCAGCTGGCGGGGGCGTGGCCGGCGCAGGTTGCGGAGCTTGGGCTACCGGGGCGGGGGTTGGCCGCGGCCGGCGAGGCGCAGGGTCGAACGCGGCCGCCTCGCTGGTTCGCCCTTCCGGTTCGCTCGCTTGCGGAGCGGGAACTGCCCGCCCCGTCAGGCTTTTTTTGGACCACCACCGCTAGTGGCGCCCGTGACTTTGGCGCGCGCGTTGCCTGCGGGTCCGTCGATGACCAACTCGTACCCGGGGCCAGCCACCTCAGCCACTAGCTTCGTGAACTCGTCAAGGCGCTGGAGCAGTTGCTTGTGGTGGAACTCGTTCTCTGCGGGGAAGATCACGCGGATGACCGTGTCTGCTTGCTCAACGCGTGCTGGGGCGAGGAAGGCCTTGAGGCGCACGTCGGCGCGGCTCCTCACGGCATGCCACGAGAAGGCGCCGGCCGGGGCGCCCGCCATGGGCGGCGCCTCGACGGCGGGCGCCGCCTCGGCGGCTGGCTCCGCTGGCTTATCCCTCTCCCCGACGTCACGGGGCGCCGCGCTCGGGCCCTCGACCTTCTTGGGCTCCGCACGCTTCGGTGCCGCGGTCTGCTGAGCTTCATGCGTGGCGGCGGCCGGCGCTGTGAACGCGGCGGGCACGTTGCCGCTAAGCGCATTGCGCGCCTTGATGAGAGCGACCTCGAGTGAGTAGAGGTCGTCGTGCCTGATGAAGCGCTCCTGCTCGTCATCGAGCGCGTGGAGTAGTCGCAGTAGTTCCGTGTCCGTGAGCGCGAGCTGCGACTCGCCAGCTAGTTGGGCGTGCAGCGCCGTCCGCAAGGTGCGCGCCAACTGCTCGGCGAGGGTGCGCGGCGCGAAACCCGCCCGGTAGAGGCTGCCCGCCTGCTCGAGGAGACCAGTCAGGTCGCCGGTAGCCAAGGCTGCCGCCATGGCAAGCAGCCGCTCGTGAGGTGGTAGTCCGAGCGCGTCCTCCGTGTGTTGCAGCGTCACAGGCTCGCCGGTGGCTAGGAGGCGATCGAGGAGCGACTCTGCATCGCGCATGCCGCCGTCCGCACTGCGCGCCACTAGGTCGAGGGCGGGCGCCTCTGCGGCCACGCCAGCGCCCTCCGCGAGCCGCGCGAGTTTCCCGACGATCTCGCCGTCAGTCAAGCGCCGGAAGCGGAAGTGCTGGCAGCGCGAGAGCACCGTCGGCGGCAGGCGCTCCGGTTCAGTCGTCGCGAGGATGAACATCAGACCTGGCGGCGGTTCCTCGAGCGTCTTGAGCAGGGCGTTAGCTGCGGCTTTGCTGAGCATGTGCGCCTCGTCGAGGATCCAGACGCGCGTGCCGCCGCGCATGCTCGCGAGCATGGCGTGTTCGCGCAAGTCGCGCACGTCCTCGACGGAGTTGTTGGAAGCCGCGTCAAGCTCGATGACGTCCGGGTGCGAACCGGCCTGGACGAGGCGGCACGACTCGCAGACACCGCACGGGCGTTTCTCGGCGGGGGCCTCACAGTTGACGGCCATGGCGAGGAGTCGCGCGCTGGTCGTCTTACCAACCCCGCGCGGCCCAGAGAATAGGTAAGCGTGCCCGACTCGCCCGCGCCTGATGGCGGAAGTCAGGACGTCCTTGACGTGGTCCTGCCCCACGACCTCGTCGAACGTGACCGGCCGTGCCCGTTGGTAAAGAGCCGACATCTCGCGGGGAGTCTACCATCGGGCTCGCTCCGCCCCCGTCCGCCGCCAGGCCGGTAGCCGGTTGTAACATCGACCCATGCAACGGCTAGAGACAGCGGGCATGCGCGTAGCCGTCGCCCTCGGGGGCGGTACGGCGCGTGGCCTCGTGCACGTCGGCGTCCTCAAGGCGCTCGACGCCAACGGAGCGCCGCCCGTCATGCTCGGCGGCACGTCGTTCGGAGCCATCATCGCGGCGCTCTACGCCCTCACGGGCAACGCCCTCGAGGTGGAGCGCATCGTGCGCGATCAGGACATGGCGGAGGTCTGGCGCCAGGGACTCGACTTCGGTCTGCATCATGGCGCCCTGATCAACGGCCGCCGCCTACGCGACTGGCTTGACCGCAAGTACTTCCTCGGCGCCACTTTCGCTGACGTGCAGGTGCCGCTCGTCATCGCCACGACCGACCTCGCTACTGGCGAGCTAGTGCGCGTCGATTCCGGCAACATCGCCGACGCCGTGCGCGCCAGCTGCTCACTGCCAGGCCTCTTCGCCCCGGTGAAGGCCGGCGGACGCTGGTTGATCGACGGCGGCTTCGTCGAACCGGTGCCGTTCTCGAGCCTGCCTGTCGCCAACGGTGTCGCCAGGCTAGGCGTGCACGCAGGTGTCGACGTGCGGCGCTCCGGCGTGGTCAGGGCCATCAGGCGCTTCAACGCCTCGCGCGTAGGGCAAGCTTTCCTGCGCCGCGGGGCGCGCGTCGAACCCCACGGGCCGCTAGGTCAGATCTATCGGGGCTTGGCGATCTCATTGGGCTCGTACAGCCACGCACTGCAAGCACCGGCCGCGGCTACGCTGCTGCGGCTAGATCCTCACATGGCGTGGTGGGACTTCCACAAGTCGCCCCTCGCCATCCAAGTCGGCGAGCGAGCCATGACCGAACTCATCGCTAGCGGCTTCATCTGCCGCGGCGGCGCGGTACCCTCACCGGCATGACGACGCCAGCTCGCTCGCTCTTCCCGGCCCTATCCCAAGCAGACTGGTGGGGACCCTTCATGGCCAGGCGAGAGGCGAGTGCGTCCAGCGCCGACTTACCCGTAGCGCTCGCTGCCGCTGGGTACCCGGACCCGGCCTCCGCCATGGCGCACACCATCCTCAGTAACCGCTCCGTGCTGAGCACCTACGCGACGGGCCGCGTGCCAGACGGACTGCGCACGCTACTACGGGCCGAACTGTGGCGCTTGGGTGAGCTCTTGAGGCGCGTGAACCAACCCGTCGACGGGGTCGCGTCGACCAAGCACCCGATCGTCCTGACGGGCCTGGCCGAACCGTGCCTGAGCGCCGGTGCGGCCGAGCGCGTGGCCAAACTCGCCTCTGCGCTATCGACCGCCGACGCAGACGGCGTTTCAAGCGTGTTCCTCGAGCTCTTGAGGACCGTAGGCAACGGACCGGCGGCGCTCTACCCCGTACTGACGTGGCGCGGCGGTCGTCTGGAGCCCGTGCGCTACCCGGACACGCCGGCGTGGGAGGAGCTCGTCGACTTAGATGACCCGCTCGAGCGCTTGGCGCAGAACACGGAGGCGCTGCTGCTAGGCAGGCAAGCGAACGATGTCCTCGCTTACGGCGCGCGCGGTAGCGGCAAGTCGACCGCCGTGCGCGGCTTGGCGCAGCGTTACGCCAGCGGCGGCCTCCGCTTGGTGGAGGTGCCCGTAGGCGCGCTAGAGGAGCTGCCGCTCCTCCTCGAGGAGTTGAGGCCGCAGCCTCTCAAGTTCGTGCTGTTCGTCGACGACCTCTCGTTCGGTGGTGGCGACCAGGAGTACCGGCCACTCAAGAGCCTCCTCGAGGGCGGCGTGAGGCGGCGGCCAGACAACACGGTCGTGTACGCCACCTCCAACCGCAGGCACCTAGTGCGCGAACGCCTCAGCGACCGTCCAGACCCCCTCGACGACGACGTTCACGCTTGGGACACCCACCAGGAGCGGCTAGCGCTAGCCGACCGTTTCGGGCTCGTCATCACGTTCCCGGCAGCAGATCAACGGCAATACCTGAAGATGGTCCGTTCCCTCGCGAGCGCCAAGGGCATCTCGTTGGCCCAAGACCTCGAGGAGCGGGCGCTGCGCTTCGCTGAGTGGAACAACGGCTACTCCGGACGCACGGCCAAGCAGTTCGTGGCGTCCTTGCAGGTCGCACCGGACCCGGGCCGTGGGTGAGGGGAAGAAGACCCTAGCCCCGCGCGGGAGGCGCCGTTAGTCTGAAGTTGCGATGGTACCTGGATCACTGGGCCACCCCAACGCAACCGAAGCGCGCGCCTTAAGCCCATGGGCGGTCGAGGCGGCTGAGCTCCTCCAGACGTGGCGCGTCGACCAAGCCGAAGGCCTGAGCCCCGCGGAGGTCGAAGAGCGCCTCAGCGAGTACGGACCCAACACGCTCGAGTTCAAGCACGGCCCGGCCTGGTGGACGGTGCTCCTCAACCAGTTCAAGGGCGTGTTGACGTTGTTGTTGGGAGGGGCGGCCGGGCTCTCGGCGCTGTTCGGTCAGTGGGCTGAGGCCGTCGCCATCCTGGTCGTGCTCGCACTCAACGCGGGCATCGGCTTCGTCACTGAGCTGCGCGCGGCTCGCTCCGTCGAGGCGCTTAGGCGGCTCGGAGTGTCGCACGTGCGCGTCAGGCGCGGCGGCCACCTCGCTACGATCGAAGCGGACGACCTAGTGCCGGGCGACATCCTCGTGGTCGAGGCCGGCGACCTCGTGGGGGCGGACTCGCGCGTGATCAAGGCGAGCCGGTTGGAGGTCGACGAGTCGAGCCTGACTGGCGAGTCCGTGCCGGTCGCCAAGGCTACCGCCCCGGTCGCTTCCGCCACCCTCCTACCGGAGCGCACCCCGATGCTGCACAAGGGCACGCCGGTCACCCGCGGGACTGGCGAGGCCGTCGTGGTCGCAACAGGCATGGCTACCGAGCTCGGCCGCATCAGTGCCCTCGTTGACCGGGCAGCCCCGCAAGGCACGCCGCTCGAGGCGCGCCTCAACGATCTGGCCCAGCGCCTCGTGTGGCTGACCGTCGTCGTGGCGGTGGTGGTCACCCTCACCGGGCTTCAGTCAGGCAAGGGGTGGCTGGTGCTGCTGCAGACGGCCATCGCGCTCGCAGTCGCGACGGTGCCGGAGGGTCTGCCGGTGATCGCCTCCCTTACCCTGGCGCAAGGGGTGAGGCGCATGGCCAGCCGCAACGCCTTGGTCAACCGCCTCTCGGCGGTGGAGACGCTTGGCGCCACCAGCGTGATCATCACGGACAAGACGGGCACGTTGACGGAGAACCGCATGCGCGTCGTCGAGTGGCGCCTACCGGGCGGAGAAGTGTCAACCGCTAACGGTGGTCAGCCGCGGCCGCTCAGCCAGGAGCTCGCCACTGAGCTGCACCTAGCGCTGACGGGCGCCGCGCTTTGTTGCACGGCGGAGTTGCCGGAAGTCGGGGGACGAGAGGGCGAAGGCGTTGGCGACCCGCTAGAGGTGGCGCTCCTGCTAGCGGCACGCGAGGCCGGGATCGAGCGCGGCGCCGCGCTGGCGCGGTTCCCTGAACGACGGCAGTTGGCGTTCGACTCAGTCACCCGGCTGATGGCAACGGCCCACGACCTCGGGGAGGGCGAGGTTTGGGTGCTGGTGAAGGGCGCGCCCGGCGAGGTGATCGCGGCCGCCACGAGCGTCGCGGCGGGCAGCGGACGCAGGCACCTCACTACGAGCGAGCGCACGCACTGGCTCGAAGAGAACAGGGCGTTGGCGGCGCGGGGCCTGCGCGTCATCGCCATAGCCGAGAAGGCAGCGGCGGGCGAGCCGACGGAGCCGTACGCAGACCTCTCGCTCATCGGCCTCGTCGGCCTCTCCGACCCGCCGCGCAAGGAGGTGAGCGCGGCGCTAGCTGGCCTTGACGCGGCTGGCATCAGGGTCGTGATGGCGACGGGCGATCAGGCAGTGACTGCTCGTCGCGTCGCGGAGCAAGTCGGCTTGACCGTGACGGGCGAGGTGCTCGACGGTCTCGCCGTCGCGCGTCTGCTGGCGGCGGGCGCGGCAGGTAGCGCCGAACTCTTGAACGCCTCCGTGCTCGCACGCGTGGCGCCGGAACAGAAGTTGCAACTCATAGCACTGCACCAGGGCGCGGGGCACGTCGTCGCCATGACGGGCGACGGCGTCAACGACGCGCCAGCGTTACGCCGCGCCGACATCGGGGTCGCGATGGGGCTGCGGGGAACGGAGGTGGCGCGCGAAGCGGCAGACATGGTGTTGCTCGACGACGCTTTCGGCACCATCTTGGCCGCCGTCAAGGAGGGGCGCGTGATCTTCGACAACATCCGCGCTTTCGTCCTCTACCTGCTCTCTTGCAACCTCAGTGAAGTGATGACCATAGGACTGGCCGGGCTGCTCGGCTACCCGCTGCCATTGCTGCCGTTGCAGATCCTCTTCCTCAACCTGGTGACGGACGTGCTCCCCGCGCTCGCCCTCGGGGCAGGGAGGGGAGACGTGCGTATCCTGGCGCGGCCGCCACGCCCAGCCAGTGAGCCGCTCTTGGCCCCACGCCACTGGCGCAGCGTCATCGGCTACGGAGCGCTACTGACGCTCAGCACGCTCGGCGCGTTCGAGCTGGCGTTCAGGCTGCCGGGGGCGACCAGCGGCACGGCCATTACCGTCGCGTTTCTGACCTTGGCGCTCGGGCAGGTGTGGCACGTCTTCAACATGCGCGACCCAGGTAGTTCACTAGTCAACAACCAGGTGACTCGCAACCGCTTGGTGTGGGCCGCCGTCCTCACATGCAGCTTGATCGTCGCGCTGGCAGTAGCCTTACCTGGACTGCGGCAGGTGCTGGCGATCGAGCTCCTAGGCGCACGGGGCTGGACGCTCGTCGCCGTAGCAGGGCTGCTGCCGATGCTTCTCGGTCAGGTTGGCAAGGCCCTAGGCCTCGGGCGCGTCTCCTAGCACGAAACGTGCCGCCGTCCTCGACTCGTCTAACTACGGGGCCCGCGCGAGGTCGGGGGCCAGCAGCGCTAGCGCTGCCGCCAGGCGGTAAGCGTCGCCGCGCGTGAGCGTGGCAGGTGGAGAGGCGAAGTCGATCAAACCAGCTGCCATCAGGTCAGTCCAGTTGCTGGCGCCAGCGCAGTCGCCGAGGTCGCAAGCTGCTTGCGCGAGTAGTTGCGCGGCTAAGTCGCTCGTAAGCGGCGTCGCGCCGTCTCCCAGCGTCAGCTCGAGCGCGAAGGCAGCCAACGCCGTACTGAACTCAGATCGGTAATAGAAGCGGGTCGCGACGTTGCCGAGCAGATACGCGAACGAGATGGCGCTGACCGGTGCGTCTAGTTTCGGGTCGTTCTCGTACCCTCCCACGGCCAAGCCGCGAGCCACCAGCACGCGGAACGCAGAGTATGCAGGGTGCTTGGTCGGCCCTACTGCCGGGCGCGGGCGCACGTCGGGGAGGAGCGCGCCTCGCGCTTGCAGGCGGTCGCGCACTAGCGAGATGAGGTCTTCGCCGTGAGCCACCTGGCTGGCAGGCACACCCAAGCGCACTGACGTGGCGGCCGCCACCCCGGCAGCCTCCGCCATCGCCATGCCGAACGGCACGACGCGCGCGGACGCGAACGCGACGGGGTCGTAACCTGCGCTTCTGCCAACGACCCACAGGTCATCGACACTCGCCGTAACGAGCATGCACAGGCGTCCGCCGTAGATCTCCGGCGTGCCCCACACGAACCCGGAATCGTACGGGGTGAAGCTCTGAGCGTCTAGCGGGTAACCGCCAGCTGCGACGTCCTGCGCCGTCACGACGTTCGAGAGGGTGTCGTCTGCGCTGAGGATGCAGTCCGCGAGGAGGTGGCGCGACTCGCGCACGTACAACTCCGTGGCGGCTCCCGCCAGCCGCGCCTGCTTGAACCCCGGTAGGTGCTCGCGCAAGTAGGCGATGATCTCCTCGCCCTCAGCCAAGCCGATGACGCGGCCCGCTGCCAGGCTGGCTGGGTCGAGTGGGTCCAGCCCGTAGATGAGGAGCGCGTTCACTAGCACGCTGCCATCTACCTGCAGTCCGAGATTGAGGCCACGCAGACGCGTCCTGCTCGATGTCGGCACGTAGGCGGCGGGCACGCCTCCGAAGTGCCCCCACGCCACCGTGTCACGCATGCTGGCGTACGCCTTGCCCTGTGCGGATACCCCGCGCTTGAGGGCGGCCCAATCGACGCCTGCGACGTTCAGCACCAGGGTGTCTGCCTGGCGCTGGGCAACGCCGAAGCGCTCCCACCCGAAGTCGAACGGCGCACCTGCCTTGGCGGCCAGGTCGGCGTCCGCGCTGGCGTCGATCACTTGAATGGCGTTGACGGCCACGCCCTCGTCTGTCAAGGTCACGCCGCGCAACGCGCCGTCGACGAAGCGTGGCTCGACGGGTCCCGCGCCGAGCCACAACTCGACGCCTGCTTCGGCCAAGAGCCTGATGAACGCACGCTCTGCCGTCAACACGTCGAAGGCGTCGTGAGCGCCGACCTGGCGCCACCAGCGTCCGAAGATGCCGCGCTGGTAGTTGAAGGGCTGGGTCCGCATGTCCAGCATGTTGAGTTCGCCGAGCACGAACAGGCCACCGACGCGCTCGTCGCGCGACACGAGTAGTGTCCGCGCGCCCTCCTCGGCCGCGCCGATCGCTGCCGCGATCCCCTCCGGCTCACTGCCGTAAACGACGACGTCGAAGTACGCAACGCCGCCGGTACCGGGATCGCTGGGGCCAAGCTGCGTCCTGGCCGCCAAGGCCGTGTAAGAGAGGAGGGCGAGGATCACGATGGCGACCCGCGCTAACGCGCTGCGCTTCACTACTCGTGCCTCCCACGCCCGCGCGGCACCAACTCGTCGACGATGGTCGCCACCACCGTCATCGCCGCGTCGGGCCGCGCGAGCTCGGCGCAGTTGGCGCGCATCTCGGCTAAGCGCTCAGGCGCTTCCAGTAGGCGCCTTAGCTTGTGGCCGAGGGTGGCGATAGGCTCGACGCGCACGGCCACACCATGCTCGAGGAGCACGTTGGCGTTGACTTCCTCCTGCAGGGGGTAAGGACTCACGAGCATCAGCGGCAGGCCAGACGCCAGCGCCTCGCTGCTCGTCAACCCGCCTGGTTTGCTCACGAGGATGTCGGCGGCGGCCATGCGCGTTGCCATGTCGTTGACGAGGCCGTTGACTGAGAAGGAGACGGGCGCCTGAACACGATCGACGTACGAGCGCGCCAGGCTCAGCAGGTCCGGACTGCGGCCGCACACCACGACGACGTGGAGGGGCCACCTGAAATCGATGAGCTGGTCGAGTATTCCCTTCAGCGTCACGGCTCCAAGGCCGCTAGCGAGCAGGAGCAGGACCTCGCGGTCTAGCGGCGCGCCGATCGCGGCGCGCGCCTCGGCGCGGGTGGGTGGGTTCGTGAACGCGGTGCCGATCGGGATGCCAGTGACGCGAATGCGATGGTCGTTGACCCCGGCCGCCATGAGTTGCGCACGCACGTCGTCAGAAGCGACGAAGTAGCGCGCGATACCCGGCTGCAACCAGAAGGCGTGCGCGGCGAAGTCGGTGATGACCTCCGCCTGCGGGAGTGGACGGTGGCGCCGTATGCGGCCGGAGACGATCTCGGCCCCAAGGAAGTGCGTGTGCACCACTACGTCCGGCTTGTAGCGGTCGATGATGCCTGGAACTTCGTATGACAACATGCGAGTGACGCGCGCCCGTAGGCGCTGCTGCACGTTCTTGAACTCGCTTGGCCTGCGATCGAGGTGCCTGCCAACCCACTCGACGAGGTCAGGCACCGTCCTTACGAGGTCGAAGTACGCCTGCCTGTACAGCCGCCTGAAAGGCACTGCGGTGTACTCGAGGAGGTCGACGTGGGTGCTGGCGACTTCTTGGGCCGCGCACGCAGCTTGCAGGGCGTTCGCGGCGGCGACGTGACCGCCACCGATAGAAGCCGACAGGATCAGCACGCGGGGCCGGTCAGTCACGGCCGGAGCATAGCAAGGCCACCGACCGCCGGCCAAATCGCCTCGGCTTCTCCCTCAGACGCCTCAGTAAGACCGGGTGATAGCATCGCGGAGGAGGCTCAGATGCTACGAGTCGGGTCGGTGGTCGCCATCACCTTGTTGTTCCTTGGAGGTTGTGCGCCAACTACGGCGCCCAAGATGCACGACCTTTACGTCTACGGCGTGGACAACGCGCGCTACTCGTACTTCTACGGCGAGCCGACGCAGCTCGTATACGCGGGCCAGACGCTGTCTTTGACCACCAAGGAGGGCGCCGTCGCTAGGGCGCCTCAGCAGTTCGAAGTCACTGGCACGCTGGCGGTCGACGGCAAGCCGTTCCTGCGCGAGGCGCTGGCGCCGCTTGACGTGCCGCCCGTGACCGTCAGCCGCATCCCTTTCACCACCGACATGCTCGTTACGGTTGGCAGCAACGTCTCCGAGGTCATCTATTACGACGGCCAGTCGTTCCTGCGCCTCATGCTCGAGGGCGAGGCAGGCACGGTGCAGCGCGTCGTGCCGCGACCGCGCCTCAACCTGTTACGTGGCCTTGGTGAACTCACCACGGCGGAAGCGGACGCCCTCGCGAGCGCCTTGAGGGCCCGCGGCGGGCCGTTCGCGCTGGCGCTGCTACCGACCGCCTCGCTGCCGCCGCACCCCGTCGACGGGCTCGGGGAACAACGCCGCACCGGGGTTTACGTGCAGCGCGACATCGCGGTCGACACGTCCGCCGCCGCCACGGCGCCCGAGGAGCTCGCGTGGGACGTGGTGGCGCAAGGCAATCAGGCCGTCGGCTTCACGTCGGCCACGTACCGCATGGTGTCGAACCGCGAGCAGCTGATCTCGCTGTGGCAACAGGCGTACGGCAGTCAGCTGAGCGTGCCGCCGGTGCCGGAGCTGGACTTCCGTCGAGAGACCGTCGTTGCACTGTTCCTAGGCACGAAGTCGAGCGGCGGTTACGGCGTGCGGGTCATCGACGTGCGAGACGAGCAGGGCGAGCTGTACCTCGACCTGCAGTTCACGGAGCCTGGCCCTGGCAGCATCACGACGCAGGCGCTCACTAGCCCGTGGTTGATCGTGCGCGTGCAGCGCGGCGGCTACTCGGCGGCCTGGCTACGTGACGACGCCAGCGGCAACCTCGTTGGCGTTGCCCGCATGGACCAGTGACGCCTGCCTGCCCGCAAGGCGCGATCAGGTGAGCGCGAGCGGGTCGAACAGCCTGCGGTACTCCTCGTTCGCGTAACGGTCCGTCATGCCCGAGATGTAGTCGGTTATGGCGCGTTCGAGGCCGAGGTCAGGCACTTGGCGCGCCACGTCTGGCGGCAGCATGGCCGGCGTTTCAACGTACGCATGGTAGATGCGCTCGAGCACGAGGTGCGCCTTGCGCGTCATGCGGATGAGGCGGTGGTGGAAGTAGAAGTTAGAGTAGAGGTAATCCTTTAGCAGCGCTAGTTCGCGCGCCATGCCGTCGGACGGCGCGAGCAGCTTGCTGGCGGCGTTGCGCACGTCAGCCAGCGACTTCACGCCGTGGTCGGCCAAGCGCGCATGCGTCGCGTGCACGACGTCGGTGATCACGTCACCCAAGAGCTCGCGGATAAGGACGTAACGCTGCCCAGAGTCGAAGCGTTCAATGCTTAGCCCGAGGCGGCTGAACAGCTCGCCGATGATGGGAACCTCGACGACGCCGAGGGGCGTCAGGTGACCAGAGCGGAGGCCGTCGTCGAGGTCGTGGGCGTTGTACGCCACCTCATCAGCCACGTTGACGACCTGCGCCTCGAGCGACGGCTGCACGTCGGGCTCCCAACTGGGGTCGGGCACGTCGTAAGTCGTCTCGTGCTTCATGATGCCTTCTAGCGTCTCCCACGTCAGGTTCAGGCCGGGGAAGCCGGGGTAGCGCCGCTCCAGCTTGGTGACGATGCGCAATGACTGCCTGTTATGGTCGAAGCCGCCAACGGCCGCGGCCAAGCTATCGAGCGCCTTCTCCCCAGCGTGCCCGAACGGCGGGTGCCCGAGGTCGTGCGCTAGCGCGATCGTCTCGCTGAGGTCTTCGTTGAGGCCAAGCGCGCGCGCGATGCTAGTCGCCACCTGCGCCACCTCGAGGGTGTGGGTGAGGCGCGTGCGGTAGTAGTCGCCCTCGTAGTTGACGAACACTTGCGTCTTGTACTCGAGCCGCCTGAAGGCGCTCGTGTGCACGACGCGGTCGCGGTCCTTCTGGAAGGCCGTACGGTAGGCGCTCTCGCCCTCAGGGTGGATGCGTCCGCGCGACTCCACGGCTAGGGAAGCGTAAGGCGCCAACGTCAGTCGTTCGTTGCGCTCGAGCTGTTCACGCGTCATCAACATGGTGGCGGTACCATACCAACCCATGCCCCTAGATCTCGATGCTCTCCTACGCACTTGCGTGCAGACTACCTACGAAGCGGGCCGCCTCACGCTCGGCTACTTCGGCACCGACCCGCAAGTCGAGTTCAAGCCGGACGACTCGCCCGTGACCCAGGCCGACAAGGCGGCGGAGGAGTTGATCAGGGCGCGACTCGAGGCCGCCTACCCCGACCATGGCATCGTCGGCGAGGAGTGGGGCAGGGTGCGCGACGGCTCTGAACTCAAGTGGTTCATCGACCCGATCGACGGCACGAAGAGCTTCATGCGCGGCGTGCCGCTCTACGCCGTGCTGCTCGGTTTGGAGGCCGCTGGCGAGGTAGTTGTCGGCGCGGCTTACTTTCCTGCCCTCGGCGAGATGTTGTGCGCCGCCAAGGGGAAGGGGGCGCAACTCAACGGCCGGCAAGTGAAGGTGCGCGGCACGCTGACGTTGGCGCGCTCGTTCGTGTCGTTCACGGATGCTGGCTCGTTCGAGGCAGCCGGCCGCGGCGCCGCCTGGGAGCGCGTCAAGGCCGCCAGCTACTACCGCGTCGGCTGGTCAGACGCGTACGGCCACGCGCTCGTTGCGTCCGGGCGGCTAGAGCTGATGCTCGACCCGGTGCTCAACCCTTACGACGCCAGCCCCTTCGGGGTGATCCTCCCAGAGGCCGGCGGCTACTTCGGCGACTGGGCTGGCAACCCAGGCATTCACGGCGGCGAAGGGTTGAGCACTTCATTGCAGCTCCTACCAGAGGTCCTCGAGCTCCTAGCCGATTGAGTTACGCTCATGCCCTGACCGTCCACCGTTGAAGGCGGTAGTAAGCTCTTGGCAGATGGACCTCACCCTTAGACGCTCGACCCCAACTACTTGGATCGGTAACGTCGCCATCGGCAGTGGCCACCCGGTCGTGGTTCAGTCGATGACGAACACAGACACGGCGGACGCCGCCGCAACCGCCGAGCAGGTCGCTACCTTGTGGCGTGCGGGCAGCGAGATCGTGCGCGTTACGGTAAATGACGCCCGTGCAGCCGCCGCGATTCCAGAGATCAGGCAGCGCCTAGACGACCTAGGCGTGACGGCGCCGCTGGTAGGCGACTTCCACTACAACGGGCACCAACTCCTCACCGCCTACCCGGCTTCGGCGGCGGCGTTGGACAAGTACCGCATCAACCCAGGCAACGTCGGGCCAGGGAAGCGCCACGACGAGAACTTCCTGACCATCATCGACGTCGCCATCGAGCACGCCAAACCAGTGCGCATCGGGGTCAACTGGGGGTCCCTCGACCAGAACCTGCTAACGCAGATGATGGACGAGAACGGCAGGCTGGCAACGCCAGCGCCAGGTCACGAAGTGTTGATCGAGGCGCTCATCGCCTCGGCGCTCCTCTCGGCGACGGCAGCTGAAGAGCACGGCCTCGGGCACGACCGCATCGTCATCAGCGCCAAGGTGAGCACGGTCCGCGACCTGTGGGAGGTCTACCGCCGCCTTGCGGCGCGCTGCGACTACCCGCTCCACCTTGGACTGACGGAGGCTGGCATGGGCGTGAAGGGCACGGTCGCCAGCACGGCCGCGCTCGCCCCACTGTTGGCCGAGGGTATCGGCGACACCATCAGGGTCTCGCTAACGCCAGACCCAGGCGCTCCGCGTGAACGTGAGGTAGAGATCGCCCAAGAGGTGCTGCAGGCGCTCGATCTGCGGCGCTTCGCCCCGACCGTCACCGCCTGTCCGGGTTGCGGTCGCACGACGAGCACGCTCTTCCAGGAGATGGCGCGCGACATTCAGGCGCACCTCAAGTCTGCGATGCCAGGCTGGAAGGACGTCTACCCAGGGGTCGAGGGTTTGCGCGTGGCCGTCATGGGTTGCGTCGTGAACGGGCCGGGCGAGTCCAAGCACGCAGACATCGGCATCAGCTTGCCGGGAACGGGCGAGGCGCCTAGAGCCCCCGTCTACCAGGACGGCAAGCTCCTCACGACCTTGCAGGGACCGCGGATCGCGGCGGACTTCAACGACTTGCTTGACGCCTACGTGCGCCAACGTTTCGGCGCCGTTACTGCCGACTAGCGGTCACTTGCTCCACCTGGTCGTTCTTCACTAACAGGCGTTGGGTTGGCGGGGCGAACTCCAGCCCCACCTCCGTGAAGCGCTGGTAGAGCGTCAAGTAGATGGCTTGCCGCGTGCTCATGAACAGGCCGTAGTCCGGCTCCTTCATGTAATAGACCGTTTCGTAGTTGAGGACGCCGCTAGCGAGCGACGTCAGGTGGGCGCGGTCGAAGCGTGCGGTCTCCTGCGCCGTCACCGCCTCCTCGATGATCTGCGGCACTTGCGCCACCAGCGCGACCGGCGCGCCGGCCGTCAACCCGAACGTCAACACCGCGCGCCTGTCGCCCATGCGCTTGTAGTTGCGGATGCGGCTAGCGAGGAGGTCGCGGTTGCCGATCACGAGCTGCTCGCCTGACACGCTGCGCAGCCGCGTCGTGCGGAGGCCGACGTGCTCGACGTTGCCTTGCATGTCGTCGACGGTGATCGAGTCGCCAAGCTCGAATGGCTTGTCGAAGTGGATGGAGAGCGAGGCGAACAGGTCGGCGAGGATGTTCTGTAACGCCAACGCCACCGCGATCGACGTGACTCCAAGGCCAGCTACGAGCGCGGAGACGTTGACGCCCAAGTTATCGAGGGCGAGGAGCGTGAAGACGACGATGATGACGAGCTGGCCGAGGAACGCGGCGGCGGAGAGGGGAGCCCCAGAGCCAGCCGCCAGCCGCGCTCCGCTCCTGGCCAGCAGGAGACGGTTCAAGATGGCGACCGCCCAACGCGCCGCCTGGGCGAACACGGTGATGGTGAGGACCTTCTCCACCAACGATCGCGCGGTTGGCCCGACCTGGAGCACGAGCGCGCCGACGTAGACGGCCAGTACGAGCAGGAACAGGAACCAGGTCGTCGAGAAGAGCGCATGTGCCGCGTTGGTCACCGCGGATGCCTGCTCCCGCGCTGCCGCCTTGGCGAACTGCCTGGTAAGCAGGCGACGCGCCACGAGGAGCACGAACAGCATGGCGACGGCCACCGTTACGGCCATCAGCCAGTCGGGTAGCGAGCGTTGAAGGTCTG
The DNA here is from genome assembly GCA_035703635.1 of Trueperaceae bacterium. Classification (GTDB taxonomy): domain Bacteria; phylum Deinococcota; class Deinococci; order Deinococcales; family Trueperaceae; genus JAAYYF01. The sequence goes on from DASSXV010000010.1 coordinate 60,080, forward strand.
CTGGGTCGACAGTTGGTGTCATGGTCTTGCCTTATCCTACCCACATGAAGATCTACACGCGCACGGGTGACGACGGCAGCACCGGACTGTTCGGTGGCTCGCGAGTGGGGAAGGACGACGCCAGGGTTGAGGCGTACGGCACCGTTGACGAGGCCAACGCCGCGCTAGGTTTGGCCCGTGCCGAGTTGGCCAAGGAAGGCCCGGTAGAGCCTGAACTAGAAGCCGACCTCGCGCAGTTGCAGAGCCTGCTCTTCGACCTCGGCGCGGACCTCGCCACACCTGGCGGAAGCAAGACGCGCGACTTCATCCAACCGATCCAAGAGGCCGACGTGGACCACCTCGAGGCGCTGATCGATCATTATTCGGAGGAGTTGCCACCACTCACGCATTTCATCCTGCCTGGCGGCACCGCTGCCTCCGCCGCGTTGCAACTGACGCGCGCGGTGCTTAGGCGCGCCGAGCGCCACGCCGTCGCCCTCGCACGCCACGAAGACGTGGGTCACCACGTACTGCCGCTCCTCAACCGCCTGTCGGACTTGTTCTTCGTGCTGGCGCGCGTCGCGTGCGTCCGCGCCGGCGTGGCGGAGGTCGTGTGGGTGGCGCGCAAGCCGGAGCGCAAGCGCCGCCCAACCAGCTAGCGGGGCTGGCGGAGGTCAGTCACGCTGTTCAAGCCGCGACGGTCGAGCTCGGCGGAGATGCCCGTGAGGATCTCGCGTACGACCTCGGGCCCGCGGTAGATGAACGCCGTGTAGAGCTGCAGCAGGTCGGCGCCCGCTTCGAGCCTGGCGATGGCGTCCTGACTGCTCCAGATGCCGCCTACCGCCACGACGGGCAACGCCGTGCGCTCGCGGATCTGTTCGAGGACGCGCATGGCGCGGCCAGCTAGCGGCTTGCCAGATAACCCGCCCTCCTCTGACCGGTGTGCCGAAGTGAGGCCGTCACGCGCGAGGGTCGTGTTCGTCGCCACCAGGCCAGTGGCTCCGGCGCCACCAGCGGCGTCCACCAGGTCGGCGAGTTCGGCGCCGTCCAGGTCGGGGGCCAGCTTCACCAGCACGGGCTTGTGGCCAAGCGACCCTCGAAGGTCGTTGACTACCCGTAGCAGCTCAACGAGGGGTTCCGTGCGTTGCAGCGTGCGCAGCCCCGGGGTGTTCGGGGACGAGACGTTCACCACGAGGTAATCGGCGACGTTCCACACGGCCGTGAGGCCCGCGCGGTAATCGTCGGCCGCACCGTCGATGCTCGCCGCTCGCGATTTGCCGACGTTGACGCCCAAGACCGCTCCGCTGGCGCCACGCCGTAGCGCCGCCAGCCGCTCCGCGATGGCCGTGGCGCCCGCGTTGTTGAAGCCCATGCGGTTGATGAGCGCCTCGTCCTCGATGAGGCGAAAGAGCCGCGGCCGCGGGTTGCCAGGCTGAGGTAGGGCGGTGACGCTCCCCAACTCGACCGCCCCGAAGCCCATGGCAGCTAGAGCGGGGAACGCCACCCCGTTCTTGTCCAGCCCGGCCGCCAAGCCAAGTGGGTTGGGGAAGCGCAACCCGAAGGCGTCGACCGCTAAGCGTGGGTCGCTAGCCGGTGCGAGGAGGCCAAGGAGCCGAGGCAAGGTGACGGTGCGACTAGCCAGCGCCAGGCCGGACATCACCAAGTGGTGGGCGCGCTCCGGTTCGAGTTCGAACAGTGCGCGCTTGACTATGGGGTAGAAGTTCACTAGGTTCCTTTGGCAGCTGCGCGCCTGCGCGCTAGGCAGTTGAGTTTACCCGAGCGGCGTTCTAGGCGGCTTCTGGGCCGTGGTAACGTCCCTTGGTGCAAGAGCAGCTCTTCGAGTCGGAGTTCGAGCAGTTCCTGGTCGTCCAGGAACACTTCAACGGTACACTCGGCGAGCTCGCCCACGCGCTGCGCACCCACGAGCTGGCGCCCGCTCGCCTCGACCTTTACCACCTCGTCAGGGCGTACCTCGCTTACTTCGAACACCACGCGGCCGGGGACCTCGAGCTCGCTACCGAAGCGCTGCCGCGCGTGGCACAAGTCATCGAACTCAAGACGCGCCTGCTGCTCCCGAAGCCCCCGCGAGAAGCGGAGGAAGAAGAGGAGGAGGCGGTCGCTGCCGCCCTCGAGGCGGTCGCTCTGCTCGAGGAGTTGGAGGAGGCCATCCTCTTCCTGCGCAGGCGCCGGGAAGAGCGCCGCCTCGTCGTGCCAGCGCGCGCGCCCACCCCAATTTACCCGCGCAAGGAGCGCCCGCAGCGCGTCACCCCCCGCGACCTTGCGCGTATGGCTGGCAGGTACCGGGTGGGTGGTTACTTCGAGCTTGCCATCGAACGCTTGACGCTCGCAAGCATGGCGCGCTTCCTCCTCCAGGCCCTGAAGCGCGTGAGGCGCGGGCCGCTATGGGAACTGCTCGATGCGCGCGACTGGCCGACGCGCACTGTCGGCCTGGCGGCCGTGCTCGAGCTCGTGCGCGAGGGGCGCCTTGTCGCTACGCAGGACGAACCGTTCAGCGAGATAGTGGTGACCGCCGCCAGTGGACGGGCAGCAGCGGATGCCGACGCCGCCAAGGACTTAGCTGGTGACGACTGGGCTGAGGACGAGTCCGACGCGGACGCGCTCACTAGCCAACCCGCAGCTTAGAACTCCAGGGTTCCCTCTTCAGCTAACCGCCGCGCCATCATCTCGCCTACCGCCACGGCGGATGTCGGCTCCGCGCCGTCCTCCATGCTCCACACGGCAGAGAGGCCAGCCCACGCGAGGGCCCAACGCCGTTGCCGTGCGAGGTCGAGACCAGCTGCCGCCGCCGATATCGCCAGTTGCCGCTCGACCAGTTCTTGCTCGGGCGGCACGACCACGTCGCGGTCGAAGAGGTGGTGTACGTGGTCGAAGCCGCGCTCGCCGTAGAGTCCCTTCGGGTCGATCGCCAACCAGCCGCGCTCCTCACCGAAGTCGAGGACGTTCTCATGATGCAAGTCGCCGTGCAGCACGACCTCGTCCTGCGGAGCGGCCAGCAGTTCGCGCGCAGCGGCTGCACTGGCGCGGAACACGCCCCCGAGGCGCTCCGCGGCTGGCCATAGGTCGCGGAACCAGCGCTCTAGCGTCACTAGCCGTGGCGGAGGGGCAGCAGTGCGCCCGAAGTGCAGCGTAGCGGCAGTGTCGGCGAGGATGCGAGTCGCCCCTTCGTCGTCGCCGCTTTCGACCATGCGTAACAGCGAGCGCTTACCCTCTGCCCGCTCCAGCACGAGCGCGCCCGTCCCCTCGTCCCATGCGAACACGGTCGCCGCACCCTCGCCTGCCCACCACGCCATGACCCGGCTGCCACTGCGCTCCTCGTGGCTGCTCGGGACCTTGAGCATCGCGGGCGCGCCTGCCGCCAGGCGCACTGGCAGGAGGAGGCTACGGGTGTAGCTCGTGAAAGGCGCCCCGTCTGGCACGAGAGCCCAGGCGTCAAGGTACTCACGGAAACCTTCGAGTGCAGGGTCGTTCATGCCGTGGAGCGAATGGTAACCGACGCGGGCGCCGCCGACTCGAATGGTCGGCGGCGCCCGCGAAGAGCGTTCCGCGTGGCTTAGGCGAGCGCCTTGCCGCGGTCCCGCTTGCGCATGTTCGGGTCGAGGATGCGCTTGCGCAACCGCAGCGCCTTCGGGGTGACCTCGAGGAGCTCGTCGTCGTCGAGGTACTCGAGGGCTTCTTCGAGGCTGAGGCGCTTGGGTGGCGTGAGGATGATGTTCTCGTCAGAGCCGGAGGCGCGCACGTTAGTGAGCTTCTTGTTCTTGCAGATGTTGACGTCGAGGTCACCCATGCGCGAGTTGGCGCCAACGATCATGCCGACGTACACCTCGGTGCCTGGGACGATGAAGAAGATGCCGCGGTCCTCGAGCTTGTACATGCTGTACGCGAACGTCTCGCCGTTCTCCATCGAGACGAGTGACCCGTGGTTGCGGGTGACGACCTCGCCCGCGAACGGTTCGTAACCGTCGAAGGTGTGGTTGAGCAGGCCCTCGCCTTGGGTCATCGAGAGGAACATGTTGCGGTAACCGAAGAGGCTGCGGCTGGGGATGCGGAACTCGAGGCGCGAGCGCGACTCACCAGGGTCCATGTTCACCAGCACGCCGCGGCGGGCCGTCAGCGACTCCATGACGCTGCCCATCGCGCCGTTGGGGATGTCGCAGATGGCGCGCTCGAACGGCTCGAGCATCGAGCCGCCCTCCTCCTTCATGATCACCTCAGGCCGCGAGACGCTGAACTCGAAACCTTCACGGCGCATGTTCTCGACGAGGATCGAGAGGTGAAGCTCGCCGCGGCCGCTAACGCGGTAGCGCTCGCTGCCGAGCGGCTCGACGCGCAACGCCACGTTCACGAGGAGTTCGCGTTCAAGTCGGTCCGCCAAGTGGCGGCTCGTCACGTACGTGCCCTCGCGACCGGCGAACGGCGACGTGTTGGGGCTGAAGGTCATGCTCAACGTGGGCTCGTCGACCTCGACAGCGGGTAGGGCGGCAACGTGTTCCGGGTCGCACAGCGTATCGCCGATGGTCACGTCATCGAGCCCTGAGAGGACGATGATGTCGCCTGGCATGCCGCGCTCGGTTTCTATGCGGTTGAGGCCGAGGTGGGTGTAGACCTTGGTGATGCGCGACCGCTCAGGCGCCTTGCCTGGCGCTACCCGCACTACGGAGTCGCCTGGCTTGACGGTGCCGTCCAGCACGCGCCCAAGCGCTAGCCTGCCGAGGTAGTCGGAGTAGTCGAGGTTAGCGACCTGGAAGCGGAACGGAGCGTTCTCGTCGGCCTTGGCGGGCTTGACGTGGTCGTGGATGACCTGGAAGAGGGGAGCGAAGTCGTTGCTCGGCTCGCTGCCCTCCAACCACGCGCGCCCTTCTCTGGCGATGGCGTGGACGATCGGGAAGTCGAGCTGGTCGTCGTCGGCGCCCAGGTCGACCATCAGGTCGAACGTGAGGGAAGCGACCTCGTCAGGCCGCGCGTCGCGCCTGTCGACCTTGTTGATGACGACGATGGGCTTCAGCCCGCGCGCTAGCGCCTTGCGCAACACGAAGCGCGTCTGCGGCATCGGGCCTTCAGCTGCGTCGACGAGGAGTAGCACACCATCGACCATCGTCAAAGCGCGTTCGACCTCGCCGCCGAAATCGGCGTGGCCTGGAGTGTCGACGATGTTGATCTTCTCGCCATGCCACTCGACGGCCGTGTTCTTTGCGAGGATGGTGATCCCGCGCTCGCGCTCGATGTCGCCTGAGTCCATCACGCGGTCTTCCAGCTGCTGGTTAGCGCGGAAGATGTGCGATTGACGCAAGAGACCGTCCACCAAAGTGGTCTTGCCGTGGTCGACGTGGGCGATGATGGCTACGTTCCTATGGTTCATGAACTCTCCGGGGTATCGCGCGTAGGGAGCTAGGTACACGCGTAACGGGAGAGTATAGCGGAAGGGACAGCTTTTCGTGCGCCAGCTTGTTACGTGGCCGGCGGCCGCGTTGTCGGGCAACACCTTGCACCGCGGTTGCTTGGTAGCTTCTGGCACGGGCGGAGCCAAGTTCCGCAGTCCGGTGAGACCGGCAGATCGACCAGCTTTTACAAGGAGCCACCATGTCTGAGAAGACCACAGCGCCGCAGGCGAACATCACGCTCTACACCACTAGTTGGTGCGGCGACTGCCATGCCCTCAAGCGTTTCCTCGACGCCAAGGGTCTCGTGTACCTGGAAGTGAACATCGAGGAGGACGCGGTAGCAGCCGAGCTCGTCATGCGCGTCAACGACGGCAGGCGCAGCGTGCCGACGGTGGTGGCTGGCGACGTGGTCGAGAGCCTCTCGAACTTCTCACCGATGAAGGCGAACGCCTTCCTAGCGCGTGCCGGAATGGTCGGCGCCTCGGCTTCTGCCAGCTGATTCGGGCCGCTGGTCGGGCGCTTGCCGCTGCCGACCGACCGCGTCCATGCGTCGCCGTAGCGCTGCTTGTGCCGCATGGCACATGGTAGTCTCGCCCGCATGACAGACCTCGGGGCGGGGCCAGACCCCCGTCGAGACGGTGACCGCGCGACGCGTGTGCAAGCCATGTTCTCCGACATCGCGCCGACCTACGACCTGTTGAACGGCGTCCTGTCACTCGGGGTGGATCGCCGCTGGCGTGCCCAAGCAGCGCACGCCGCTCTCGCCAACGTGCCGGTAGGCGGAAGCGCCGTGCTAGACGTTGCGACTGGCACAGGTGACCTGGCCTTCACGATCAAGGGCCAGCGGCCGGACGTGAGAGTGGTCGGGGCCGACTTCGCGGCGCCGATGCTCGAGTTGGCCCGCGGCAAGGCCGCCAAGCGCGGTGTCGCCATCGAGTTCGTGCAGGCGGACGGCACGGCGTTGCCGTACCCAGACGGGTCGTTCGACGCCGTCACCATCGCGTACGGCCTGCGCAACTTCGCAGACCCGGACGCCGGGCTGCGGGAGTTCAGGCGCGTACTCAAGCCCTGCGGGCGTTTGGTGATACTCGAGTTCCCCCCGCCTCCCGTTGGCTTCTTCGGGGCGATCTTCCGCTTCTACTTCACGCGCGTGCTGCCAAGACTTGGCGGCATCGTGTCCGGCGCACCTGGCGCCTACGCCTACTTGCCGGAGTCAGTGCTCGCCTTCTTCACTCCCGCAGCGCTCGAAGTGCGCCTCCGCGCAGCCGGGTTCGCAGCGGTAGAGTACCGGCTACAGACTTTCGGGATCTCGGCGCTCCACGTGGCGGACGCCAGTTCATCACGGTCGGAGAGTGACAATGACTGACGAGTTCGAACTTAGCCACGAAACCGACCAGCGCGCCGCCTTCACCCCCGCAATGGAGGGCTTGACGCAGCGCGCCGTGACGCCTTACGTGACGACCGACTTGGGGTTCGAGATCAATACGGACTCCTCGTTGTTCGACGCCACCTTCGAAGAGGGCAACGACGGCCATGACAGGCGCTTCGGCCTGGCCATCGACCACCTCAAGGGAACCGTCAAGGGGCGCGCGTACGACAACGACGTCATGCGCCTGCGCGTCGGTCCAGGCGGTTACTACGCGCAGTCGCAACGCTTCCCGGCCGCGTTCTTCGGCGATACGGCGCGCGCCAAAGTGAGTTTCGTGAGCGAGGCGGAAGCCGCCGCCGTCGTGTGGGAGGCAGTCGCGCACTACCGTTCGGAGGAGGCGCGCTCCCTGCTGTGCGTCTACTCCGACGACGACGCGCCCGACTTCTTCCTCGGTTACCGCGTTAGCGACGACCACCGCTACGAGATCGGCAACCTCTCGCGCGCGGTGCCCCTGCACATGCGGGTGTTGTTCGACGCTGCAGAGGACGTGTCACTCGTCGGTGCGCCGTCAGGCACGGTCATCTACCAGCGCACGCGCACGGGCAAGCACGTCGTGGTCAAGGCGGCGGGCCGCCGTCGCCCCCTCCTCGTCGGCTACGGCCAGCACTGACCTGAAGGCGCCGACTTGAAGCACGACCTCATCGTGGTTGGTGGCGGCATCGCAGGGTGCGAAGCCGCCTACGCTAGCGCGCGCGCCGGGGTACGCACGCTGCTCGTCACCACTAGCCTTGACACTCTCTACGCCCTGGCTCACGACAACTACGACCTGAACGCTCCAAGCGGCAGCCTCATGGCGGCGTGCACGACGACGCTAGAGGCGACGAACGTCAACGCCGTGGCGTTGCGGCGCGAAGCCAAGCGCCTGCTCGAAGCCGAAACGGATCTCCACCTGCTGCAGTCGACGACCTCCGAGTTGCTGCTCGCGGGCGACGCGGTGATCGGCATAAGCACCTGGGAGGGCGTCGACCGCTTGAGCGGGCGCGTTGCGCTCTGCGTAGGTAGTTTCCTCAACGCCAGGCTAAGGGTCGGCACTAGCGAGGAGCACGCTGGCCGCCTGAGCGAGATGGCGTACGACGACCTCTATCACGACTTAGTAGGGCACGGCTTCCTGTTCGAAACTGCGCAGCTGCGGGTCGACGGGTTGAGTGGCGGGCTGCCTTACACGGTCGACTGCGCGGTGCTCAGCCAAGGGGAGTGGACGCAGCGCGGCTCTCGCCTAGCCCGCTTCGCGGGGCTGTACGCTGCAGGCGCCTGCGTTGGGCGCTTCGGTTACGTTAGCGCCGCGCAGGACGGGATGGCGTTGGCCGCAAGCGTCGTCGAGGACCTCGGCACCCCGCCGGCTTGACGGCGCTCGAAGCGCGCGCTGGCGACTCAGTGGTGCTTGGCGGTGGTGGGGGCGCTGCCGGTGATCCTCGTGGTGTCGTTGATTGGGCGCGTATAGCGCTCCATCTTCGTCAGCTCAGACGCCGCCGCCCAGACTACCCGCGCGCCCTCCGGGGTAGTGGCCAACAGGCGGAACTGGTAAGGCGGACGGGGCGACGAGGTGCTGATGACATAGCGCTCGCCCTGGTAGAGGACCTCTTCACCTGTGCTGAAGGTAGCCATGCCCTAAGCCTACCCTTGGTGCCGACCTAGCGCAGGGGCTTACGGCCCGTGGTCGGCTAACTCGCCGCGAAGATGGGTTCGCGCAGGACGGGGAAGAGGCCCCGAGCGCGGCCGCGCTCGAGCAACTGGCGCACGGCCCGCTCACCTTCTTCTCCGACGTCACGCGAGAAGGCGTTGACGTAAAGGTCGATGTGCTTCTGACGCACGTCGGGCGCCATCTCTTGAGCATTGACGGCGATGTACTCCCGCGACGCTTGTGGGTCGCTCCAAGCGTGCTCGAGGCTGGCTGTTATGAGCGACGTCAGACGCGCGTGCATGCCGGCTCCAAGCGTGCGCTTGGCGACGATGGCGCCCAGCGGCACGAGCCCACCGACCTCCGATTCCCACCAGGACCCAAGGTCGACGAGTGCGTGCAGCCCATGAGCCTGATAGGTGAAGCGGCTTTCGTGGATTATCAGTCCAGCGTCGACGTCGCCCGCCACTACGGCCGGCATGATGGCGTCGTAACGCAGTTCAGTCAGCTCGAGGCCCTCTGGGCGCCATAGTTCGAGCAGTAGCTTGGCGGTCGTGCGCCCGCCCGGCACGGCGACGCGCTTACCGCGCAGGTCGAGCTCGGGAGTGGCGGCGACGAGCAACGGCCCTACGCCGCGCCCCAACGCCCCGCCGCTACGTAACAGCACGTAGTCTGAGGCGATGTAGCCGTAGGCGTGATAGCTCACCTTGGCGACGTCAAGCAGTCCGCCCGCCGTGGCCCGGTTCATGGCCTCGACGTCATCGAGCGCCACGTCGAACTCTAGGTCGTCAGCGCCTGCCACGAGGCCGTGAGTCAGCGCGTGGAAGATGAAAGTGTCGTTCGGGCATGGCGAGTAGCCAAGGGAGAGGCGGGTGCTCACTCCTAGTCTTCCACCGCGCGCGCCGCGCTACCACCGAGCAACCTGGCATGCTCGACCTTGATGCACTTGTCCTGCACGACGCTGATGCCCGCGGCCTCGAGCTGCGCCGCGGCCTCGTCGTTGCGGATACCCAACTGGAACCACACGACCTTAGGGAGCGGGTTCATGGCGAGGATGTCTGGCAGGTGCGGCGGGATGTCGGCCGGGCGCCGGAAGACGTCGACGAGGTCGACCGGAGCGCCGATCTCCGCGAGGGTCGCCGTTACCGCCTCGCCGAACAACTCCCCGCCAGCAGCGGCCGGGTTCACTGGCAGCACCGTGTAGCCGTGGTTCACTAAGTAGGCAGGGACGTAGTGAGCGGGCTTCTCGCTGTTCGTGCTCGCGCCAAGCACGGCGATGGTCTTGGCGCCCTTCAGGGCGTCACGCAGTTGCTCGTCCGTCTGTTCCATGCGCTCAATCTATCCCCAGAACCCACCACGGCGCCGTATCGCTGAGGCTACCGTTCGCTCCCGGGCGAGCGGGCGCCCATGCCATGCGGCCGCGCCGGGGTGTGGTGGCACGCCGAACGCTTCGGCGGCGCGGGTGGCGTTGTAAGGTGGCGTACCGCTCTGCTACAATCGAGCGCTGTGTGCGACATTGGCGAGGGGTCTCGCAAGGCAACGGCCAAGAGCCCTTCGACCGGTCGGCACGACAACTCACCCAGGAGGTGGAGTCCATTTCGAAAGAGCTGAAAGTGAACGAGCAGATCCGCGTACGCCAAGTGCGCCTCATCGGGTCAGACGGCCAGCAGGTGGGAATCGTCGAGACTCGTGACGCGTTGCGCATGGCGCGCGAGGAAGACCTCGATCTCGTAATGGTGGGTGAAGCCGCGCAGCCCCCGGTCGCTAAACTGATGGACTACGGTAAGTACCGTTTCGAACTCCAACAGCAGACCAAGGACGCGCGTCGCCGTTCACGCCAACATGAGATGAAGTCGATCAAGTTTCGCGTCAAGATCGACGATCACGATTACGAGACCAAGGTCAACCACATCCGCCGTTTCCTCAAGGGCGGTCACAAAGTGAAAGTGACCATCATGTTCCGCGGTCGTGAGCGCACCCACCCAGAGCTGGGTCAGGGCATCCTCAACCGCGTAGCCGCCGACGTCAACGAGCTTGCCGTCGTCGACGCCGCCCCGGTCATCGCCGGGATGGACATGAACATGATCCTGCGCCCGGCAGGAGTGACGGTGGAGAGCTGACGCTCTGCCTGCTCACGAGTAAGCCCCGAGAGTGGCGGACTTCCGAGCTAAAGTAGTAACCTTCTTGGGCGCAAGCGCCCAAGTGGGCGCCAAGGCGTGTACGGCCCAAGGCCGCGCACGTACGCAAGTACTAGGAGAGATAAGAGCATGCCGAAACTCAAGACCCATAAGGGCACCAAAGCCCGTGTGAAAATCACAGGGCGAGGTAAGGTCAAGGCCATGCGCTCCGGCAAGAGGCACCTGAACTTCAAGAAGTCAGGTCGCAAGATCCGCCAGGGCCGCACCGATCTGATCATCGCCAAGCCGGAAGCAGACCGCATAAAAGCGCTGCTCCCGTACGACTGAGGAGGTTGAGCCATGCCAAGAGCTAAGACCGGCGTAGTTCGCCGCCGCCGTCACCAGAAGATCCTCAAGCGCGCCAAGGGCTACTGGGGCTTGCGCTCCAAGAGCGTCCGCACCGCGCAGCAGACCCTCCTCAACGCGGCCGATTACGCGTACCGCGACCGCCGCGACAAGAAGGGGCAGTTCCGCCGCCTCTGGATCGCGCGCATCAACGCCGCTGCGCGCCAAGAGGGCGTCAGCTACTCGCGCTTCGTCGCTGGCCTGCGCAAAGCCGGCGTGCTACTCGACCGCAAGGTCCTCGCCGACCTCGCAACGCAAGAACCGACCGCCTTCAAGGCGTTGGTCGACGTGGCGCGCAAGGCCTGAGCGACAGACAGTCACAGCGTTCGCAAGCCGCCCGGGCCGTGTGGTCCGGGCGGCTTGCGTTTGCATCCGCACCGCACCCAGCTCCCGGCTTTCGCGGCTAACGGTATGATGTCGGGGTGAGCGCAACGGACGTCGTCTGGAACGAGGATGCCGCCGCTCAGCTCAGCCCAAGGGAGCGCCAGAAGGCCAACCGCCGCGCGCGCATCTTGGAGAGCGCGCTTGAGTTGATCGAGCAGCGCGGGCTGAAGGGCGCGACCTTCGAGCTCATCGCGGAACGCTCCGGCGTGTCGCGCGGCACCGTTTTCAACTACTTCCCCAACAAGGAGAGCATGTTGGTGGCGCACTTCGCGCGCCAACTCGAGGCGCTGGGCCACCGCGTCGAAGCGCGCCGCGGCGCTGACAGCTTTGGTGGTCTCGCCGAGATCGCGTACCTCTTCGAGGAGCTAGCTGACTTCGTTGCCGCCCACCGCGAGCTCATCCTCCCGATCTCCTTCGAGCTACTGAGCCCGAACGAGGAGCGGTCGCGGGCCGCGTTCCGCGCTCTGCCGCTCGTCGACTTGCTAAGGACCGCCCTCAAGCGCGCGCAAGCAGACGGCAACGTCAGGCGCGACTACTCTGCCGACCGCTTGGCGCGCACCCTGGCAAACGTGTTCTTCATCACCGCGTTGCAGTGGGCCGCCTACAGACAGGACCGCTCAGTACATGAAGAGTTCCGGCTGGCGTTGACGTTAGGCCTCGACGGGCTGCGCGTCACCGCGCAAGACGGACAGCCAGCTAACTAGGTCCGTGCGCGGTACCCTTCACCGCCGCCGCCCCATGCGGCGACGCTGACGCGACCGGCCCTATATCCTTGACGGCATGCGAGTCTTGAACAGTGCAGCCGCGGCCTTCGCCTGGTGCGAGGAGCGCATCGGCTCGAACCTTACTGACGCGGATACTTACGAGGGCGTTAGGGCCATCCTCAGCGACGTGCGCCTGCGCGGCGACGCGGCCCTCCGTGACCACACCGCACGCTTCGACGGCGTCGAGCTAGACGACGTCATGGTGAGCGAAGACGAGCTGCATGCCGCCGAGAGCGAGCTGGACCCCGCGTTAGCTGCCGCGATCCGCCTGGCGGTGCGGCGGGTAGAGGAGTACTACCGCCGTCAATCCGAAGGTGGGTTCGTGCACGCGGCAGGTGGCGAGATGCTTGGCCAACTCGTGCTGCCCTTGACGAGCGTTGGCTGTTACGTGCCTGGCGGTACGGCGCCCCTCTTCTCGAGCGTCATCATGACGGCCGTGCCTGCCAAGGTCGCCGGGGTGGAACGCATCGTGATCGCCACCCCGCCGCAACCGCAAGGAGGCGTGCCAGCCGAAGTCCGCTACGCGGCGACGATGGTCGGCGCGCGCGAGGTCTTACGCGTGGGGGGCGCGCAGGCCATCGGGGCGCTCGCGTACGGCACGGCGAGCCTGGCGCGCGTTGACAAGGTAGTCGGCCCAGGTAACCGCTACGTGGTCGAGGCGAAGCGGCAGGTGTTCGGCGTGGTCGGCATCGAGGCCCTGCCCGGCCCGACGGAGACGCTCGTCGTGGCTGACGCGTCCGCCGCCGTCGCTCACGTGGTGGCAGACTTGCTCGCCCAGGCCGAGCATGCAGGCGCGACGCCCGTCCTCGTCACCCCTAGCTTCGCGCTGCTCGAAAGCGTGCTAGCCGCCCTCCCGAAGGCCAGTTCTGCCTTGCCAGACCCGCACACGGCCTCCGACTCGATCGCAAGGCGCGGCGTGGCCGTCCTCGTGGCCGACTTGGATGAGGCCATGGCCGTTGCCAACGCCTTCGCGCCAGAGCACCTCTGCCTGCTGGTAGAGGACCCGTGGTCGTTAGTCGCCAAAGTGCGTAACGCCGGGGGCCTGTTCCTCGGCGCCAACAGTTTGGAGGCGTTGGGCGATTACGTCGTGGGTCCGAGTCACGTCATGCCGACTGGCGCGACGGCGCGCTTCAGCTCGTTCCTCAACCTGCGTGACTTCCAGAAGGTCGTGCCGCTCTCGTTCCTCTCGGCCGCCACCGTGCAACGCATCGGACCAGCCGCCGTGCTGATGGCGCGAGCAGAGGGGCTCGAGGCCCACGCGCGTGCCATCGAAGCGCGCCTGCTAGCAGACGACTAGGTGAGGGTCAGAGGAACGGGTTGCTAGCGGACTCCGCTGCGACGGTGGTAGCTCCCCCGTGGCCGGGCAGCACGCGCGTCGCGGGAGGCAGCGTCAGGAGTTCCCGCCTGATGCTGGCGAGCAACTCTTCGTGATCGCCGTACGGCAGGTCGGTGCGGCCGATCGAGTTGTGGAAGAGCGCGTCGCCTGAGAGGACGATGCCAGCGTCAGGTAGGTAGAAGGCGACGTGGCCAGGCGCGTGCCCTGGCGTGTGCAGGACAAGGGCACTTTTGTCGCCTGCCGTGACGGTCTCCCCGTGCGCCAGCGGCACGTAATCGAGCGGCGGCGCCTCTATCTCGAGCCCGAAGCGCGCGGCCGAAGCTACGGCGTTGCGTAGGAGTGGCTCGTCGGCTGGGTGCATGTGAACCGGCACCTCGCCAGCCGCACGCAAGAGCGCCGTTACGCCGCCAACGTGGTCGAAGTGCGCGTGGGTCAGCCACACGGCGTCGAGTCGCCACCCGCGCTCCGCTAGGACGGCGGCCAACGCCTCGCCGTCGGCTCCCGGGTCAACCACTACGGCGCGCCCAGCTGACGCCAACAAGTAGGCGTTCGCCCTGACCGGGCCAAGCGCTAGGGTCACTACCTCCACGTGCGCCCACCCCTCTCAACGCCGGTTCGCCTACGGTGGAGCAACGCCGTTGCGATGTCGCGGTACATGCGCAGGCGTACGCGCGCGCCGCGCCAGAATCCGCGCTTCTCCTCCTTCATGATGTGCGACACGCCCCCTAGTGCCACGTTCTCGCAGCGCCACGCCTGGCTGGAGGCGTGAAACGTGATGACGACCTCGACGCCGTAGCGGCTCTCGGCCAAGCCGTCGACGCTCAGGAGGGCAGTGCGCGCGAGCGCGCGCTGTCCGTTGAGTTGCGGCGTAACGTGCTGAGCAGTCGTGGTGGCCCAGCGTCCACCCGTGAAGCTGCCCCGTGTCATGTCGGCCCGGCCGACTGCGACAGGTTCTGCCAGCGCCTTGACGTGCTCTGGCCGCAACCCGACCAGGTCGGCGTCGAGCATGACGACCACGTCGCCGTCGAGCGCGCTTGCCCCAGCGTGCAACGCCCCGCCCTTGCCGCGGTTCACTGGCAGCGTGATCACCTCGGCGCCAGCGTCGGCGGCCGCTTGGCTCGTGCCGTCCTTAGAGCCGTCGTCTACGACGAGTACGCGCCCGAGCCCAGCGGCAAGCGCCGCCTTGACGACGGCGCCGACGTTGGGAGCCTCATCGAACGCGGGTATGAGGACGTCGATGCGCTTGCCTAAGGTCGAGCTGCTTGGCGCCGACTCGGTCACGACGTGAAGAGCGCGCTCAGTTCGCGGAACGTGATCAGGACGATCAGTCCCATCACGAGCATGACGCCCGCGAAGTGGAACTTCTCCTCCTGACCTGGCTTGAACGGCCTGCCTCTGATGGCGACCACGGTGGCGAGGAGCATGCGGCCGCCGTCCAACCCCGGGATGGGCAGCAGGTTGAAGACGCCAAGCGAGAAGTTGATGACGGCGGCAAGGAGGAGCACGCTGGCGACCCCGACCTGAGTGGCCTGCGACACGAGCGTCACCATGCCGACGGGGCCCGCCACTTCCGCGTTCGGCGCACCCGTAACTGCCGCGCCGAAGCCGGAAACGAAGCCTTTGACCATCTCAGGCACTACGCGAATGCCGAACGCCGCTGACTCACCAAGCGCGGTGAGGAACGAGACGGGCGGCAGGATGGCGCCGATCTCGATGCCAAGCAGGGGCGGTGATTCCTTGGCGCCCAGCGGCCACGGCGTCGAGACCGTCACCTGCTGTGAGCCGCGCTGCAGCACCATGTCGAGGTGGTCTGCCCCTTGAACTTGCGCGATGACGGCCTCGGGCGTTGGGTCGTCCTGGCCGTTGAGCGCGATGATGCGGTCGCCGTTCAGGAGCCCGAGGTGCTCGGCGTTCGAGTCTGGCACCACGCGGGCGACCACAGAACCCTGCGGAACGACGGTGGCGCCCGTGATCTCCCTGAACCCAGGCTGCATGGTGATGGCGCCGGCCAACAGCAGGCTGCCGAGCACGTAGTTGGCGATGACGCCGCCGACCAACACCCACAACTTCGGCAGGAGACGGAGTTTGGCCATGCCCTCGTCTGGGTGGTGCATGGTGCCGTCGTCGTCGACGCGCGGGCCCATGCCGGGCAAGTCGACGTACCCGCCTAGCGGCAGGAGGCTAAGGCGCCACTCGGTGCCGCGCCACTTGACGCGCGCCAGTACCGGCCCGATGCCGACGCTGAACGCGCGAACGGCGACCCCGACGCTGCGGGCATTGAAGAAGTGCGCCAGTTCGTGAACGACGACGGCGCTCGTGAGGATCAGGGCGAAGGTAAGTGCAGTCAGCATGCTATCTGGTGGCTCCTACGGTGGCGGTCCTTTGCGAGGCGCCTGGCCGCGCCTACTGTTAGCTTGCTTGCTCCCACTGGTCAAGTATGTCAGACGCGGTGGCCTTGATCGGCATCGTGGGGGCTGGTTAGTTGCCTAACGAGGTCCGTCTTGCTGAGCAGGCCGATGACCTTGCCGCCGCCGTCCACCACGACGAGGCGGCCAAGGCGCCCTTGCGCGATGCGCTTGAGCGCGTCCATGGCGCTGACTTCTGGGAGGATGGTCTCCGCCTGCTCGAGTATGTCTGCGACCGTTGCGTTCGGATCTATCTCAGCGAGCTCTGTTTCTGTGGCGCTCGGCGCCTGATCGCCCTGCGGTTCCGCCCTCCCGAACAGCCCGCCACCTTGCTCCTCGCGCGCCTGGCTGCCGTCCGGCCTGCGCTTGGCAGCGGCGAGACGCGCGAAGCCGAGCAGCTTTTCATCAGGGTCGACCACCGGGTAGCCCGTGTGGGGGCGAAAGTGGATGAGCTGCATGAACTGCGTGAGGTGCATCTCTGGGGTAACGGTGATCGGATCGCGGGTCATGAGGTCCGCGACGGTCTTGCCCTCGAACGCCCTGTTGAGGGTCGTTGCCTGCCCCTCGATGCGACCCGCGTTGTAGATGAAGAAGGCGATCACGACGAGCCACAACTGCAAGGTGAAGAAGCCGTAGAGACCCAAGAGCACGGCCATGAAGCCGCTGATGGTGACGGCCGTCAGCGTGGCGCGGTCCTGTGGCATGAAGAGCGCGAGCAGGCTGCGTAACACGCGTCCGCCGTCCAACGGGATGGCGGGGATGAGGTTGAAGACGGCGAGCGCCACGTTCGTCACACCGAGGTAGCCGACGACCATGAAGGCGAAACCTGACCCGGCCAGGCTCGGCGCTAACCACAGTAGGAGGAAACCTATGAGGAAGCTGATGATCGGCCCGACGATGGCTACGACGGCCTCCGCCCCGCGCTGCTTCGGCATGTCGTCGAACTGGGCGACGCCGCCGAGGAACCACAGGCGGATCTCGTGAACGGCTACGCCGTAGCGCCGTGCCACGAGGGCGTGCCCTAACTCGTGAACGACGACGCTAGCGAAGAGCCCGATGGCGCCAGTCAGTCCGACGAGCCAGGGCGTTACGCCCGTCGTCAAGCTGGTGACGTCCACGCTGATGTTCATCGCTGACTTGAGCAGTTGCGCGTACGCGCTGAGTTGACTGCCGATGAGGTAGGCGAACAGTGGCAGAACGAGGAGGAAGCTGTAGTCGAGCCTCACTGGGATGCCGGCCAGCTTGAAAGGCAACTTGACTCCGCCTGAGCCGCCCACGACTAGCTCGCCACCAGCAGCGCGTGGCGCTTGGCCATGCGCCTGGCCTCGAGGTCGGCGGCGTGGATGTTGTCCCAGGTGAGTGCGGCGCTTGGTGCTGCCTGCAGGACGCTAGCCAGCACGTTCGCGATGCCGTCGAACGCTAGTCGCCCCGCGAGGAAGGCGGCAACGGCCACCTCGTCCGCTGCGTTCAAGTACGCGGGGGCGACCCCGCCCGCTGCGCCCGCCGCGTACGCCAACCGCAGGCTAGGGAAGCGCTGGTGGTCTGGCTCCTCGAACGTCCAATCACCGCGTAACGGCAGGGGAGGGAGGGGTGTGGACGGGCGCCGCGAACCAGTTACCGCGTACTGGATGGGCAGGCGCATGTCGTGTGGCCCGACCGCGGCCTTGATGTTGCCGTCCCTGAACCTAACGAGGCCGTGCACGAGCGACTGCGGGTGCACGACGACCTCGATGCGGTCCAGTGGGAGCTCGAAGAGGTAGTGCGCCTCGAGGACCTCGAGGCCCTTGTTGAAGAGGGTGGCCGAGTCAACGGTGACCTTCGGCCCCATGCTCCAGTTCGGATGCGCGAGGGCCTGCTCCGGCGTAACGCGCGACAGGTCGGCCGGCCCCTCGCGGAACGGCCCACCCGACGCCGTCAGCACGAGGGCCGAGACCTCGTCCACGTCCTCGCCCACCAGGCATTGGTAGAGGGCGGAGTGCTCGGAGTCTACGGGCGTGATGCGGGCGCCGTGCTCGCGCGCGAGCTGCCACATGAGCGGGCCAGCCACGACCATGGCTTCCTTGTTGGCGAGGGCCACGTGACGCCCGGCGCGCAAGGCCGCGGCCGTGGGCGCGAGGCCAGCGATCCCTGGAACGGCCGCGACGACGACGTCGGCCTCTGCCGTAGCCACTTCCTCCAACCCAGCGGCGCCAACGACCAGGCGCGTGCCAGATGGCAGGTTGTCGCGCACCTCCGCTGCCACCGCCTCATGGCACGCCACTATCTTGGGTTTCAGCTCGTGAGCTTGCCTGACCAACAAGGCGGCGTTGCGACCAGCAGCCAACGCCACCACCTTCAGGCCGTGCCAGCGCGCCACGTCGATGGTCTGCACGCCGATCGAACCCGTGGAACCGAGTATGGCCAAGCGCTCCATCCGGGCATCATGGCATGCAGGAAAGGGGTTTCATGCTTACGTGGGACAGCGCGGTGTTAGCATCGGGGTAAAGCCAAGGAGGAGCAAAGGATGCTTGTTCGCGAGTGGATGACACCCGACCCGCAAACGGTGAGCGCGGATACGCCCGTGATGGAGGCCATGCAGCGCCTGCGAGAGGGCGGTTACAGGCGCCTCCCAGTCACGCGTGACGGCAGGTTGATAGGCATCGTCACGGACCGCGACCTCAAAGAGGCGACACCGTCCAAAGCTACGACCCTCTCGATATACGAACTCAACTACCTGTTGAGCAAACTGCGCGTGAAAGACGTGATGAAGTCGCCAGTCATCACCGTGCGCGCCGAGGACCCCATCGAGCAGGCAGCACTACTAATGGAAGAACACCGCGTCTCCGGCCTGCCTGTCTTGGATGGCAACGAGCTAGCCGGCATCTTGACGATCACCGACCTCATGCGTGCGCTCGTCTCCTTCCTTGCACTGCGCGAGGGCGGCACCCGCGTGACGGTCGAGCTGCCGGACGAACCGGGCGTCCTCGCGAAGGTGGCGGAGCAAGGCGCGCCTTCCAACATCGTGGCGGCCGTGACGACCGGCATCCAGCCCGGCCACAAGCGCCGCCTCGTGCTGCGCGTGGCAGGCGACGGGGCACAAGGGTTCCCCGAGCGCCTCAAGGCCGCGGGGATAGAGGTCGTTGACGTCCGCTGAGGGCCGTAGCCAACCAGAGCCGCCTGCTACTGCGGCTTCGTTGGCTAAGCAGGCGGCGGGTGGGCGCGTCGCGTTCAGTGATTTCCTCGAGCCAGAGGCCGCCGACGCCCTGATGGCGGAGGTCAGGACTCACGGCGTGAGGGCTAGTGCCTGGGGCGGCTACCCGGGGGCTAGGCGACGTGTCGTATGCGCGTTGCCTGACTCCGTGCCGGAGGCAACAGCGCTGCTCACCGCCCTCTACGTCGAGGGCGACGTGGACCCTGATAACTTGCGCGCCGCCGCCCAACGGGTCGTCGGCGCTGGCAGGCTCGGTGACGCCACCTCTCACCAGGACGGAGCCAGCATCGTCGTCCTCGGGGCGCTGCCACCAGAGTTGGAGGGGCTGCTCAGCGTGGCAGGCGTGCCCGTCAGCGCGAGTGAGGCGCGCGTCGAGTTGGCGTTCGGAGGCAACAGCAAGACCCAGTCGGCCGTCGTGCCATCCCTGCGCGTCGACGTGCTCGGCGCGCGAGCGTTCGGGGTGTCGCGCGCTTACTTCGCCAAGGGCGTTGCTGCTGGGCGCGTGACCGTCAACGGGCGCCCGGCGGGCAAAGCCGCTAGCGCGGCGGTCGGCGACGAGGTCTACGCCGCCGGGTTAGGGCGCTTCAACGTCGCCAAGGTCGAGGGCGAAACGCGGAGGGGCAACCTGCGAGTGACCCTGACCGTCGAGCGCGGCTGAACCAGCAGCCGCGCCTCCTCAAACGCGGACTTTCTTCTTGCCGCCGCTGCGCTCCTTGAACACCATCCTGATCGGCACCTCCGCGAAGCCGACGTCCTCGCGGATGCGGTTGCGCAAGTAATGCTCGTACGGCCTGGTCAGCAGTGACTCGCTGTTGATGGAGAAGACGAAGGTTGGCGGTGCGACGTCGACCTGACTGACGTAGAGCAGCTTGAGCGGCCTGCCTGAGAAGTTCGGGGGCGTCTGCCGCGCAGTCCAGACGTCGAGCCAACCGTTCAACTCGGAAGTGCCAACGCGCATGTGCGCCGTGTCGTAGAGGCGCACGGCAGTAGCCAACAACTCGTGGAGGCCGAAGTCGGTCAAGGCGCTCGTGTACACGCGCGGCGCGAACGCCAGGTGCGCGAGCTGCTGGTCCAAGCGTTCGCGGAACGGCTCGAGCTGTTCGTCGGCCACCAGGTCCCACTTGTTGACGGCGACGGCGACCGGCTTGCCCCACTCGAGGGCGAGGTTAGCGAGGCGCAGCTCGTGATCTCCGAGCTCGAACGGATCGACCACCAAGATCGCAACGTCCGCTCGCCGCAACGCCATCTCACCGCGGATCCTCGCGTAGTACTCGAGGTCGCCGACGTCCTTGCGGGCCATGCCCGCCGTGTCTATCAGCACGAACGGCCGCCCGCCGAACTCGAAGTGCACGTCCACAGGATCGCGGGTGGTGCCTGGCAAGTCGGCTACGATGACGCGCTCGTCGCCGACCAGTGCGTTGACGATGCTCGACTTGCCTACGTTCGGCCGTCCGATGATGGCGATCTTGACCGCGTTCTCCTCGACCTCTTCAGCGGCGTCACCCATCAGCTCGGCGATGTGGTGGACGAGCTCATGGGTGCCGATAGCGTGCTCGGCCGCCGTGACGAACGGCTCCCCGAACCCGAGCGCGTAGAGCTCGAAGAACTCGCCAGCTTCCGCGTGACGCGGGTCGTCGACCTTGGTGGCTACGAGGAGGACGTTCTTGCTCTTCGTGCGCAACCACTCTGCGACCTCGTGGTCGGCGCTGACGACGCCAGCGCGACCGTCGACGCAGAGCAGCACTAGATCGACCCCGACGAGGGCTGCCTCCACACGGCCCTTGATCGCCGCTTCCCAGCGGTCGCCGGACCATAGCCCGCCGGTATCGAACAGGCGGAAGGTGCGCCCGTCGTCCGTGGCGACCTGGCCCTCCTTGACGTCGCGGGTAACACCCGGGACGTCAGCGACGATCGCCTCCCTCCGGCCGACTAAGCGGTTGAAGAGACTCGACTTGCCGACGTTAGGTCTGCCAACTATGGCGACGCTATACAAGTACCGCACCCACTCTCACTCCGCGCCCGTTCGCCCACGCGCGGGCGCTCATCGCGCCCTTCGAGGCGGGCTTGACCGTGCTCAACTCCACTATGCCAGAGCCGGCGGCCACCTGAACGACGTCGCCAGTCAGCCGAACGACCTGCCCTGGTGCGGCAGCGCCCGTTTCCGCGTCAGGGAGGGCGGTCAACTCGAGCACCTTCACGCGGCTGCCCCCGAACTCGAACGAACTGCCTGGCCAACCAGCGACGCCGCGGTGGCGGTTGGCGATGTCAACGGCCGAAGCGTGCCAGCGCACATGCCCGTCAAGGGCGGTGAGGGGCGGCGCCACCGTGACCGCTCCCTCGTCTTGCGGAGTTACTGGCAAGGAGTCCGCCGCCAACAGGGTAAGCGCCTCCGTGAGCACCTCAGCGCCTAACTGCGCGAGCGAGGCCGCCAGCGTGATGGCGTCGTCACTCGCTGCGACGGTTACGCGCCGTTGCAGGCGGATGGGGCCGGTGTCGAGGCCCTCTTCGGTCTGCATGATGGTTATGCCCGTTTCGGCGTCACCGGCGATGAGCGCGTGTTGGATGGGGGCTGCCCCGCGCCAGCGTGGTAGCAAGCTAGCGTGAACGTTCAGGACCCCGAAGCGCGGCAGCTCGAGCAGTGCGGGCGGGAGGATGCGGCCGTATGCCGCCGTGACGCCAACGTCTAGATCGAGTGCCCGCAGTCGAGCCAGGAACTCCGGGTCGCGCAGGCGCCGCGGTTGCGCCACTTCGATGTCCCTAGCCTCCGCCAGCCGCGCAGCTGCCGGTTGGCGCACTGTCAACCCACGACCGGCTGGTTTAGGCGGCTGGGTGACGGCGAGCAGGACATGGTGTTGCCTGGCGAGCGCCTCCAGCGTCGGCACGGCGAAATCTGGAGTGCCGAAGAAGGCGACCCGTAACGGCTTCACCGCTTGACTGCCGCCCTGTCCTCACGCAGCGCGGCCTTGGCGCGGCGTTGCATGTCGACGAGCTCCCTGCGGTGTTCTTCTAGGAACGCCTGCCTGCGCGGTTCGGGGAGGTGGTCGTAGTAGAGGACGCCCTCCAAGTGATCGAACTCGTGCTGGAGGACGTGTGCGAAGTAGCCGTCCGCGCTGATGGTGTGAGTGGCTCCGGCGAGGTCCTGGTAGGTGACGTCGACCGCCAGGTCGCGCGGCACGTCGAGCGCCGTGAGGCCAGGGAGGCTGAGGCAGCCGTCGCGGGCGAGTTGCACGCCGGCGCGGCGCGTGATGAGCGGGTTGATGATCACGTGCTCGACGCGCTGATCCCAGCGCGAGTCGTCTTCATCGTCATCGTCTGCTGGCGTTGGCAACTCGAGCGCCACGAACATGCGCCGCGATACGCCGATTTGCGGGGCGGCGAGGCCAACGCCTTCGGCCGCGTACATGGTCTCGAACATGTCGGCAGCGAGGGTCTTGAGGCGCTCGTCGAAGTTTGTGACTGGCAGTGCGCGGCGCCGCAGAACGGGGTCGCCGAACAGCCGAATGGGGTGGATCAAGGTTCCTCCTGCTGTCACCGTGGTGCAGGGGCTGTCAGCGTGGTACGGCCTCGGCGGCGTACTGCAGGGTCACGGTTGGAGCGCTAAGCGCCACCACCCCGGCAGGCAGGGCGAGGCGAACAGGCAGAGTATACCGGCCAGAAGCCGTTCCGCTGGTAGGCGGCTCTACCGTGCCCGTCACTTGCGTGACGGCTGCGAGGGCGTCCGGCTTGCCTGCCACGGTGACCGTCGTTGCGCTGAGGGTGGCGCTCAGCAACGACGAGCCGCTCGGGGGCGTGAAGGCGAGCGCCACTTCCTTGGTGCGCAGCACGGTGCTTGCCGTGAAGGTGACCGTCACTTTGGTGGGGGCGAACGTTACCCCTTGCACGGGCAGCCCGTTGGCGTCGAGTGCGAGCAACTCAACGTCTCCACCCTTGGCGGGAGCGAGGGCGACCGTGCGTGTGACCTGGTCGAGCACCTGCCGCCGCCCAGTCAACGTCACCCGCGCCGGTTGGGCGCTGGCGCTTAGCTCCTCGCCCTCGGGTGCGGCGCCGAGCAATCCGACCTCGACGGGCAGGTCGCGGCTGACTACTTGCTCGAGGAAACCGATGACGACCTCTGGGTCCACGTGGAGGAGGCGCACGTCCGGCGGGGTCTGGACTTGGATCTGGCGCTCGAAGTCGCCCGCCACGTCCGCCAGATCGAGGGTGGCGCGGAGCTGATCTGCACGCAGGCGGTCGACGCGCGCGCTCGGGCCAGCGACGCTCACTTCGACCACGTCAGGCACACCGACGGCGATGGCGCTGGCTTCTACGCCGTCGACATCGAGGGGCAGCAGGAACGAGCGTTGCGTGGTGCTCGTGCTGGTGCTCGTCACGAGGAACCAGAAGACGAACGCTGCCATGGCGGCCACTAGCTTGCTCGGCCAGTTGCGCAGCAGGCGCCTAAGTAGCGCGACGAGCACCGACCACGCGCCCGTCATTGCGCGTACGCCTCGCGCAGTGCCTTCAGGACGTCGGCCGGCGCGATGTCGGTCGTTAGGACGCCAGCTTCGGCGATGCTCACGGTGCCGCGCTCCTCGCTCACTACGACTACGAGCGCGTCCGTCACCTCGGAGAGGCCGAGCGCGGCGCGGTGGCGGGTGCCGTGCTTGACGGACCAGCCCTCGTGCTTGTCGGAGAGCGGGAAGATGACGCCAGCGTGGGTGACGAGGTCCTCTTTGATGATGACCGCACCGTCGTGCAGCGGGCCGGTTGACGCGAAGATCGTTTGGAGCAGCGCGGCACTCACGGGGGCGCCGATGGACGTGCCGCGGTCCGCGTACTCCTTGAGGGGAGTGCGGCGCTCGACGGCAACCAGCAGCCCTTTACGTTGACTGGCGAGTTCGCGGACGGCCGTCATGATCTCGCTTACCGGGTCGGCGCTGACGCTGCGCTGCATGCGGCCCCTGCCTACCCGCTCGAGCACCGCGCGCAACTCGGGTTGGAACACTACGACTACGGCGAAGAAACCGACAGGCGCGATGGCGTCGAACAACCACTTCGTTGCCTGCAGTCCGGCCTGTCCGGCGAGGAACCAGAGCCCGGCGACGGCGAGGAGTCCGCGCAAGACGTTCCAGGCGCGGGTTCCACGCAGCAGTGCGTAGGATTGGTACAGCAGGACGGCGATTATCAGGATGTCGATGACGTCCTGGATGCCGAAGCCTTCGAAGATTGCCAAGCGCGCGCCTCCGGTGCGAGGTCAGGGGAGGATATCACGACCAGGTGCGGTCTTCGGCGCTCTCAGTGCCGCCCCTGGCGCCTGCTAGAGTGTCTGTGGAGGGCTGTATGCCAAACGCAAGCTTGATCGAACTGCAAGATAGAGTCCAAGACCTCCGGGGGTATCTTTGACTTGGCTTCCAAGAAGGCCAAGCTGGAACTCCTAGAACCGCAACTGAACGACCCCAACCTGTGGAACGACCCTGAGAACGCCAGGCGCATCAACCAAGAAGCCACGCAGCTTCGGCGCGTGGTGGAAGAGTTCGGCGCCATCGCTGGCGACGTGGAGGGTCTCACCGAGCTCTACGAGTTGGCCACCCCTGACGAGGAAGACGAGCTAGGCAGCGAACTGACTAGCGTGGAGGCTCGCCTCGACAAGCTCTACCGCGAAACGCTGTTCAATGGCGACCATGACGCCAGGGCAGCGATCGTCACCATCAAACCTGGCGCAGGCGGAACGGAATCCTCGGACTGGGCCGGGATGCTGCTGCGCATGTACAGACGCTTCGCGGAACGGCACGGCATGCAGGTCGAACTCCTCGACCTGGTACCTAACCACGACGCACCGAACGGCATCGAGTACGCCCAGATGATCGTGAGGGGCGAGCGCGCTTTCGGCATGCTGCGCGTCGAGGGCGGCGTGCACCGCCTCGTGCGCGTCAGCCCGTTCGACTCGCAGGGGCGGCGGCACACGTCGTTCGCGTCTGTCGAGGTCATGCCGGAGATCGACGACAGCTTCGACTTGAACATCGACCAGAAGGACCTGCGTGTCGACGTCTACCGCTCGAGCGGGCCTGGCGGCCAGTCGGTCAACACGACCGACTCTGCCGTGCGCGTCGTCTACAAGTCGGGCACTCCGGACGAGATCATCGTGACCATTCAAGACGGCAAGTCGCAGATCAAGAACCGCGAGAAGGCCATGACGGTGCTGCGGTCGCGGCTGTACGAGCGCGAGGAGCAGCGCCGCCTAGCGGAGCAGTTGAAGGCCAGAGGAGAGCAGAAGGCCATCGAGTGGGGCTCGCAGATCCGCTCGTACGTGCTCGACAAGCAGTACGTGAAGGACCACCGCACGGCCGCCATGCGCCACGACCCAGACAACGTGCTGGACGGCGACATCGAGGACCTGATCTGGGAAGGCCTCGAGTGGTCGGCTAAGAACGAAATGGTCGCCTAGGCTTAAGTGCCGCGCATCCTGGCCATCGCCGACGTCGTCTCGCCAGTCGTCTACTCGAGCAACTTCCCCGGCAACCTCGCCCCGTTCGACCTCGTGTTGAGCGCGGGCGACATGCCTGGGGAGGTCCTCGAGTTCGTGGCCACCAAGACGCGCGTCACGCCCCTGTACGTGTTCGGCAATCACGCCTCGGGCTACGTGCGTGACCCACAGTCGGACGAGCCGCGCCAGCCGGGCGGCTGCATGAACGTCCACATGCGGGTAGTCAACGCGGCTGGACTGCTGGTAGTTGGCATCGAGGGCAGCTTGCGGTACCGCGACGGCCCCCATCAGTACACGCAGGCTGACTACCGCAACATGGTCATGCGCCTGGCGCCGCGCTTGCTTTGGAACCGCCGCAGGCACGGCCGCGCCATCGACGTGCTCCTTACGCACGCCGCGCCGCAGGGCCAGCATGAGGGCGACGACCGCGTCCACCGGGGCGTGGCGGCTTTCAACATGTTCCACCGCCTCTTCAAACCGAAGCTGCACGTGCACGGCCACGTTCACCTCTCCGGTGCCAACGCCCCTAGGAGTTACATCACGGACGAAGGCGTGCGGGTAGTCAACGCCTACGAGTTCGCCCTGATGGACGTGTGAGGAACGCGGCGGCCCACAGCGACTAGTGGCGGCGCGACATGCATGCTGCCTAGTCCGCGCCGATAATGCCCACATGGGAACCAAGAAACTAGCACTGGCAAGCGGCGCGCCTGTCGCTGGCGTCATTTCCGGCGTTAGCGTCACCGCCGTCAGCGGGGCTGACGCGCCCGCTTTCCTCCACGGTCAACTCGCCAACGACGTGACCGGCCTTGCGATCGGTGCCGCCGGGCGCTCGCTCTACTTGAACCACCGCGGGCACGCCGTGGCCGAAGTGATGGTGATACGGCGCGAGCGGCAGTCGTTCGAGCTGGTCGAGGATGGCGGCGCGGCTGCCTGGGTCAAGGCGGAGCTAGAGCGTCACATCGTCTTCGACGAGGTGACGCTGGCCGCGCCAGCGCCCGCCGTCCTCGTGACGCTGCAGGGTCCTGGCGCCGCGGACGTGCTTACCGCGTTGACGGTGAGGGCGCCGGCGCAAGGGGAGACGACCGTCGCAGACGTGGCGGGCGTCGGCAAGGTGACCGTGTGGCCACGGCACCGCTCTGCCGTGGGAGGCTACGACCTGCTGCTGGCTGCGGGCTCGAGCGCAGAGCCCTTACTTGCCGACCTCGAGGGTGCTGGCGCCCAGCGCGTCGCGCCGGGCGAACTCGACCTGTTGCGCGTGCGAGCCCTAACTGCTGTGGCGCCACAAGACGCTGGCGAGGGCGTTCTGCCGCAGGAAGCTGGGCTCGAGTCTGCGCTCTCCTACCGCAAGGGCTGCTACCTCGGACAAGAGATCATGGCGCGCATCGAGGCGCGCGGCAACTTGCGGCGCGGCCTCCGACGCGTGCGCCTCACGCAAGACCCGCGAACGCTGACGCCGGACGGCAGCGACTGGCGCGAGCTTCGCTCCGGCGGCCGCGTGGTTGGGCGTCTGGGCACGGTGGCGCCCGACGGCAAGGAGTTCGAGGCGCTTGCCGTCGTGCGCCAAGACCTACCCGAAGACGCCGAGCTCGTGGCGGGCGGCGAGGTGACCGCCGCGCTGGTCGGAGCCTGAAGGGTGGTTAGCCCGAGTAGCCAAGCGGCCACGATGAGGCTGGGCGCGCGGCGTACAACCGTGGCGGCCACGCCGTCGGCCCCGTCGGCGCCTATAATGACGCCATGAAGTCAAAAGAGGCGTGGTTGTCTGAGGAGTACGCGGCCGCTACCGACCGTATGCCGGAACGCGACGCGGTCTTCGAGACCTTGTCAGGTATCCCCGTCGACCCCATCTACACACCCGACGACCTAGCCGACTTCGACGCAGCTGAACAGCTCGGCTTCCCCGGCAGTTACCCGTACACCCGTGGCGTGCAGGCGAGCATGTACCGCAGCAAGCTCTGGACCATGCGCATGTTCGCCGGCTTCGGCACGGCCGAGCAGACGAACGAACGCTTCCATGCACTCCTCGCTGCTGGACAGACAGGTTTATCTACCGCGTTCGACTTGCCGACATTGATGGGCTACGACTCCGATCACGGCATGGCGCTCGGCGAGGTAGGCAAGTGCGGCGTGGCCGTAGCAAGCCTGGCGGACATGGAGATCCTGTTCGACGGCATCGACCCTGAGCAGATAACTACCTCCATGACCATCAACAGCCCAGCTAACGCCATCTGGGCCATGTACCTCGCGATGGCTGAGCGCAAGGGCGCCGACCTAAGCAAAGTCGGCGGCACCCTCCAGAACGACATCCTCAAGGAGTTCATCGCCCAGAAGGAGTACATCTTCCCGCCTGCGCCGAGCGTGAAACTCGTGATCGACACGTTCGAGTGGGGACCACAGGTCGCTCCGCGCTTCAACTTCATCTCCGTCTCCGGTTATCACATCCGCGAGGCAGGCTCCACCGCCGTGCAGGAACTGGCGTTCACGCTAGCTGACGGCATCCATTACGTGCGCAAGGCCATCGAGCGGGGCCTCGACGTCGACGAGTTCGCCCCGCGCATCTCGTTCTTCTTCAACGTCCACAACGACTTCTTCGAAGAGATCGCCAAGTTCAGGGCCGCTAGGCGGATCTGGGCGCGGCAGATGCGCGAAGTCTTCGGCGCCAAAGACCCGCGCTCCTGGATGCTCAGAACCCACGCCCAGACCGCAGGCGTGTCGTTAACGGCACGCCAGCCGCTCGTGAACGTCGCCCGCGTTGCCATCCAGGCGCTGGCGGGCGTCCTCGGTGGCACCAACTCGTTGCATACTGACTCGTTCGACGAGGCGCTCGCCCTGCCTACGGAGGAGGCCGCCACCCTGGCGCTCCGCACCCAACAGGTCGTGGCGTACGAAAGCGGCGTGAGCAACACCAGCGACCCGCTCGCGGGCTCCTACTTCCTCGAGAGCCTGACAGACGAGATGGAACGCCAGACCCTCGCCTACTTCAGGGCCATAGATGGCTTGGGCGGCGTTGAGCTTGCCATCGAAGCCGGTTACTTCGCACGCGAGATCGGCGACGCGAGCTGGCGGCAACAACGCGATATCGACGAGCGCAAGCGGCTCGTGGTGGGTGTCAACGCCTTCGAGCAGGACGCCCAGCAGGTGCCCATCCAGCTCGTCGACGCGGCAGTCTTGCGCGTGCAGCAAGAGCGCCTTGCAAAGGTGCGCAGCGAACGCGACCCTGTCGCGGTCGAGGCGGCCCTTACCGAACTACGCAACGTCGCACGCGAAGGGCGCAACACCATGCCTGCCTTCATGAAGGCGGCGCACGCCTTCTGTACGCTCGGCGAGCAGATGGACGTTCTGCGCGAGGTGTACGGCGTTTACGAAGAACCAGTGCTCATCTGACGACCGCTGGTGCTGGAGGAGACTGAATGGACAGGCCAATACGCGTCCTGATCGCCAAACCAGGCCTTGACGGCCACGACCGCGGCGCCAAGGTCATCGCACGCGCCCTGCGCGACGCGGGCATGGAGGTCATCTACACCGGCCTGAGGCAGACCTCTGCCATGATCGTCAACGCCGCCATCCAGGAAGACGTCGACGCCGTCGGCCTCTCCGTCCTTTCTGGCGCTCACATGCACTACTTCCGCGAGATCGCAGCGGCCCTAGCCGAGAGGGACGCAACGGACGTCCTCCTGTTCGGGGGCGGCATCGTGCCTGACCAGGACCTACCTGCCCTAGCCGAACTCGGCGTAGGTGAGATCTTCACGCCCGGAGCCAACACCAATGACGTGGTCGCTTACGTACGAGCCGAAGTAGCCCGTCGACGCGCATCGATATCTCTCTGACTCATGACTTTCTCAAGATTGAATTGGTACGGTAGCAACGTACCTTCCTCCGAGGGAGATTAGAGAGTTGCGAAAAACCAGAGTCGCCGCCTGCTTGACGTTGGTGGCCTTCACCCTCCCGAGCCTCGCACTCGCCGATGCTTACGCCCTCAAGACGGTCCGCCCCGGCGATTCGGTCAGTCTCATCGCGGAGCGGTACGGCGTATCGGTAGACGCGCTCCTAGGGGCGAACGACCTAACCAGCACCGTCATCAGGCCAGGCGACGTCCTGCGCGTGCCGTACGTCGCCGCAGTCGGTGGTCCAGCCAGCGACAACCTCCTCACGCCGCCAGGATTCACGTGGTACTCCCTCTCCATGGGCGAGACCCTCAGCTCCGTCGCCTCGCGCTTCGGGTTGCCACTCAAAGCCATCGTTGGCGCCAATCCAGACATCTCATCGCTCGACCGACTCCCGAGCGGGTTCGAGCTTCTCATCCCGCCTAGCCCAGGCCTCGTCGTGCGCCTTGGCGAAGGCGAGAACGTCCTCGACCTAGTAGCCCAGTACGACCTCGATCCAGCCGCGTTCTCCCGAGCGAACGGGCTGCGCTCGCCGTTCGACGTGACGCCAGGCATGCTCGTGTTCCTGCCTGGTGTAGAGCCGACGGAAGCGCTTGCCAGGCTTCAGAAAGTCAGGGAGGCCGAGAACCGCTACGTCTGGCCGCTCCACGGGCGCCTCACCTCGTACTTCGGTCCGCGCAACCTCGGCATGGGAACCTCGAGCTTCCACCGCGGCGTCGACATCGCAGCGCCGTCAGGCACGCCAGTGGGCGCGGCCCGTGCCGGCACCGTCACGTACGCTGGTTGGTCGAGCCAAGGCTACGGCAACCTCGTGCGCATCCGCCACGCGGACGGCTCTGAGGCCTGGTACGGTCACTTCAGCTCCATCTCCGTCGGCGTCGGCCAGTACGTCAACCAGTCGCAGACCATCGGCCGCGTAGGCTCGACGGGCCTGTCCACTGGCCCGCACTTGCACTTCGAGTTGCACATCGGCTCGGTAGCCAAGGACCCGCTCGGCCTCCTGCCCTGATTGGAACGACAGACCAACGGTCGAGGCCCGCGCTTGGTGGCGCGGGCCTCGACCGTTCGCGTTCAGGTAGTCAGTGCTATTTATCCGGGTAGTAGAGGATGCGCCCGCAGCTAGGGCAGCGCGTCACGCCGTCACCTTTGCGCGCTTTCTGCACGACGTGGATCGGCAAGCGCATGTTGCAGCCGCTGCACGTGCTGTTGTCTATCACTTCGGCTAACCCAGTCCCGCGCCGCGCCTTGCGCACTTGCTCGTACTGCTGCAGCAGCGGAGCGGTGATGGCGCTCGCGAGCGCGTTGCGCTCCGCGGCGATAGCAGCGCTCTGGGAGTCGACGGCCGCAACGCGGTCAGCTTCGGCCTGCCTAAGCTGCTCGAGCACGGGCACCAAGTCGGCTAGTTCCGCGTTCAATGCTGACAGCTCCTGGTCGAGGCCCTCCTGGCTCTCGAGCAGCGGGAGGGTGTCCTCCTCCAACTCGGAGATGCGCGTCGCGAACTGCAACTCCTGATTCTGATACTGCGAGGCTTCCTTCGGAGTAGCTGCACGCACCGAGGAGTCGGCCGCAGCGCGGCGCCGCTCCTGCAGCACCTTGAGTTCTAGCTCGTTCGTGTTGACGCGTGTGCGCAGCGCATCGCGTTCGCGCTCCTTGAGCTCCCTGAGGTCCTCCAAGGACCGTTGCTTCACTTCAGTTGCCACCAACTCGGTGGGGACTTGGCCGCGCTCCTCGCGTAAGCCGTCCAGTCTCAGGTCGAACGCCTGCACTTCGGCCAGTCGGTTCAGCATCTTGCCTCCACTAACGAAGAACCCCCGCCCGGTAGCAAGTGGGCGAGGGTCCGCAAAACAGCTATGCTGCAAGTTCGAATCACGGAGCCGAGTTTAGCACGCCCCTTCGCAAGGTAGACTCACCTGGCATGTTCGAGGACTCTCCCGAGGCGTTCATCTCCCGTTGGCAGCGCTACGCTGCCGATGCAGAGCTCTTTCCCCACCGGGAGGGCAGCCCCCTCATCGAGTGCAGAGCCGGCGGCGCCATCCTGCAACTCTTCGAGCGCACCGGGCCGTACCTTTCGCGCCCAGGACAGCAGCGCACGATCATTCACCCCGTCACCAGCGCGCTGATCAAGCTCGAACCCGGCGGCGCGACCGTCCACCTAGCGGCCACGGGCATCAGCCGCCTAGAAGCCGTCGGCACGGTGTTGGCGACGGAAGACCGCATCGTCGTCGTTGACGCAGGGGCGCCGCTCGTGGTCGGAGTGCTCGAGCCCCAGACTCTCGACCTGCAGGCCGGTGACCTTGTGAGTTTCGAGAGCGCAGCGCCAGTGCACGGTTTCGTGGTCGTAGCGCCGTCGCCGTTCCTAGGCCACCCGCGGCGCGACCGGCACGACGACCACATCTGAAGGCCGTTCACCACCGTCAAGCGAATACTTGGTAGCGCCTGTGCGTCTGCTACAGTGGCCCGTCATGCCGCGAGTCATCCTTAGCCGTAAAGACCCTCAACCAGTGAAGATCACCCCAGCCCGCGTGCGCGCGGTCGCCGCAGCGTCGCCAGCGGCCAAAGCGGGGGTGGCCGCCGGCTGGGAGCTGCTGACGGTGAACGGCCAGGCCATCCCTGACGTGTTGGCCTACCGCCGGGAACTCGAGGCGGGGAACGCCGAACTAGTGGTGCGTGAACCTACGAGCGGCCTGGAAGCCACGTTCGCGGTTGGTTGGGACGAGCCTGGCCTCGAGTTCGACGACGTCATCTTCGACGGCATCAGGTTGTGCGCCAACCACTGCGACTTCTGCTACATCCACCAGATGCCGAAAGGCATGCGCAAGAGCCTCTACATCATGGACGACGACTTCCGCACGTCGTTTCTCTATGGTTCGTTCGTCACCCTCACGAACTTGCGTGAGGAGGACTTGCAGCGCATCCTCGACGAGAACCTGAGCCCGCTCTACGTGAGCGTGCATACCGCCAACGAAGAGAAGCGCGCGGAGCTAATGAACTGGTGGCCGAACAAGGTCCCACTCGCTGAGGCGGTGAGCGTGCGCGGCATGATCGAGCGCCTCGCTAGCATCGAGCTCTACACGCAGATGGTGCTGTTGCCAGGCCGCAACGATGGCGACGACCTCGACGAGACCCTAGCGTACTTGGCATCTAGACCGAACGTTCTTGCCGCAGCCGCCGTACCTGTAGGCCTCACGGGCAACCGCGGTCACCTCACCAACCTAGAGCCGTACACCCGCGAGGAAGCAGCCGACGTCCTCATGCGCATCCACCGCTTCCAGCGGCGCATGCTGGCGGAGCGCGGCACGCGCTTCGTGTTCGCGTCTGACGAGTTCTACATCCGCGCGGAGCTGCCGCTGCCGGAAGACGAGGCCTACGAGGGTTACTCGATGATCGAGAACGGTGTAGGCATGGTGCGTGACTTCCTGTCGGCCGGCCTGCCCGAGGCGCTGCCGGCCAAGCTAGAGCGGCCACGCAAGGTGCTGATCGCGACCGGCAGACTCTTCGCTCCTGTTCTGCGCGAAGCGCTCAGCCCCTTGGCGACGATCGCAGGCCTCGACCTCGAGGTGCGCGCCATCACCAACTGCACGTTCGGTGAGGTAACCACGGTGGCTGGCCTACTCGCTGGCCGCGACCTGCTAGCCGGCGTGCGGCCGGGCGAGGCTGACTTGCTTCTCCTGTCGCCCAACATGTTCAAGTACGGCACCGAGATAATGCTCGACGACCGCACGCGCTCGGACGTTCAAGAAGAGCTGCGCATGCGGATAGCCGTTGGCGGCACGAACTTGGCGGAGCTCGCAGATACCATCCTGTCAGGCGAGGTCCACGACCACCTCCCGAGCTTCGGGTTCTCCACGCACGCCATCAAGGAAGCCGCCAAGCAGC
The DNA here is from genome assembly GCA_035703635.1 of Trueperaceae bacterium. GTDB lineage: Bacteria > Deinococcota > Deinococci > Deinococcales > Trueperaceae > JAAYYF01. The sequence continues at coordinate 93,326 of DASSXV010000010.1, forward strand.
ACTAGCTGCGGCGGTACGTTCAGCCGATGTCCACGGAGACCTTGCGACCCCGCCCGAGTCTTGGCACGCTGCTAGCGTTCGTGAAGTTCGAGCACACGCTCTTCGCGTTGCCGTTCGCCTATGGCGGCATGCTCCTCGCCGCTGGCGGCTGGCCAGGCTGGCGCACCTTCTTGCTAGTAACGCTCGCCATGCTCGGCGCGCGCACGGCCGCGATGGCCGCCAACCGCGTCATCGACGCACGCATCGACGCCCTCAACCCGCGAACCACGGAGCGTGAGATCCCGAGCGGCAAGCTAACGGCGGGCCAAGGCTGGCTCGTGATGGGCGTCAGCCTCGTGGTCCTTGCCGTGGCAGCCGGACTGCTCAACGCCCTCACTCTCGCCCTGTTGCCCGTGGCGGTCGTGTTCCTCATCGTCTACCCGTACACGAAGCGGTTCACATGGGCATGCCACCTGTGGCTCGGCACTACGATCGGCGCAGCCGCCGCCGGCGGTTACATCGCAGTCAGCGGGCAGTTCGGGCTGGCGGCTTGGCTGCTGTGGCTCGGGGTCGGCGCCTGGATTGCCGGGTTCGACATCGTGTACGCCGTCCTCGACCGCGACTTCGACCTCGAACATGGCGTGCACAGCATCCCAGCGCGCTTCGGGGTACCGACCGCGTTGGCCTTCGCGGCCTCATTGCACGTCGTCACCGTCGCCGCTTTCGCCGCCCTGCCGTTCGTTACTGCGCTCGGCTTGTGGTACTGGGTGGCGACCGGGGTGACGGCAGCGCTCCTCGCCGCCGAACACCTGGCGCTGAGGCGCTACGACGCAGGCACGGTCCTCGCCGCGTTCAACCTCAACATGGTCGTCGGGCCCATCATGCTCCTCGGCATCGTGCTCGGCCTCCTGTGAACCCCGCGGACCGCGAGGCAGCGTGAAACGGCTGCTGCGGCGCCTGCTCGGCATAGGCCTAGTCGCAGTCGCGCTCGCCCTAGTTGGCGCGAAGGTGTGGCTCGACATGGACGGCCCATATCTCGAGGCCCTGCCGCTCTACCCTTACTGCGCCAACGCCCGAAGCGCGCTCGCCGCCGGAGACGCGCAGGGTGCCATCATGCTCGCCGAGGCGGGTGACTGCCAACTAGAACTGATGCAGGCCAGGCGCGAGTGGGACGCGCTCGGCGCCCGCGCATGGCGCTGCCTAACCGGCGTGTGGACGGGCAGGGGCGCTGACGCATTCGGCGTAGGTTGCGCCATCGCCAGCGATGTCGTCGTGCTCGGCGACGTGCGCGACCTCACGCGCCAGGGGGTCGCCTGGTTACGGGGCGAGGAGACCGACGAAGTCCTAGCCGCGTTGTCAGCGGCCGGGATCGCCTTGACCTTCACGCCGCAAGTCGACGCGGGCGTGGCGCTGCTCAAGGCCGCCCGCCGAGCCGGCGCCATGAGCGAGCGCCTCGCGAAGAACCTCGTGAAGCTCATACGCGAGAGGGCGTGGCGACCACTAGCTGGGATGTTGACGGACGCGGGGCGCGTGAGCCTCAAAGTGGGGCCGCCTCAAGCCGCTAGGGCGATGGCGTACGCTGACGACGCTGCCGAGTTGGCTACCATCGCGACCTTCGTCGAGCGGATGCCGCGGCCGCTGCTCGGCTTGAAGTGGGGCGGGAAGGGCGCCGCGCGCTTGAGCGATCCGGACCTCTACGCCGCTGGCCTGTTACGCGGTCCGAGCGGCATGCAGTTGGTCATGGACCGGGGCGCCAAGGCGCTCTTGACCCGCCAGCCGTTGCTTGTGGCCGCCGCCAAGTCACTATGGAAGAACCCGGCCGCGCTCGCCGCGCTGGTCGCGTTCATCTTGCGGTGGTTGACCTGGCCATGGGTGGCCGCCGTGGCCGGCGTGCTCGCGCTCTTCGGGCTTATCTACTTGCGCTCGGGCAGACGGCGTGGCAGCAGGGGGAGGAACGCTGCGGCCTCGACTTGACCAGCTTGCGCGCCTCACGTACACTCACCTTCGCGTGGAGCCGTAGTGTAGCGGTTAGCATATCTGCCTGTCACGCAGAAGGTCGCGGGTTCAAATCCCGTCGGCTCCGCCACCAGAGAACCCGGAACGTGTCATGCGTTCCGGGTTCTGCTCGTCTGGCGCGGTGGCGGCGCACAGATAGCCCCAGTTGGGCAGCCGTAGGCAAGCTTGGCTCTTGCCTAGGCTGACTAGGCAAGCGTTGCCGAAGCGTTAACTCCTTGCACTATGCGCGTCACTACCTGACGCGGCCACCTGGTACCGTTTAGCTATGAACAGACTGCCCATCTTCCCCCTCGACGTGGTGGTCTTCCCGGGCATGACCGTGCCGTTGACCGCTCACGAGGAACGCTACAAGCGCCTGGTCCGTGAGGTGCTCGCCCAAGAGGACGAGCCGAAGCGTTTCATCATCGCCTACTCGGATGAACGTCCTGCCATCAGTGACACCGGCCCAAGGGTCGCGCGCTACGGCACCGTAGTACACGTGCTCTCCGCAGAGGAGAACCCCGACGGCACCTTCGACCTCCTCGTGCATGGCCAGGAGCGCACGCTCGTCGAGGTCGTCTCCGTGGTCGAGGTCGACGAGCGCGGCGGCTCGAGCAGGCCCCTTAGCTACGCTGTAGAACAGCCAGCCCCGCTGGACCGCGGCGACCCTAACGAAGAGGCCATCGCGGCATGGGACGCCCTTGACACCTTCCGCACCTACGCAGGCACGCGCTTCCGCGGAGAGGCGGGCAGCGAGATAGACAAGCACGTGCCAGAAGACCCGTTCTACCAGGCGTCGTTCGTGTGCGCCAACATCCTCGTCCCGACCTCAGCCAAGCAGGCGCTGCTCGAGGCGGACTCGCTGCGCCAACGCTTCGACCTCGCGCGCGGCATGATGCTCGAGCGCATGCAACGCCGCGGCCGCACCAAGCGTGGCAGGGCGTGACGACTGACCAAGCGCCGCCAACGGTGATCCACGAAGAACAGGGGAGCCCACAGCCGGACCCAGACCTTGAGCGGCAGCAGTTCACGTTCCGCTGGAGCGAGCTGCCGCTCGTCACGCCTGACCTGCTTGGAAGTGGCGGCAGTATCCGCTCCGTGCCGGAGGACTTCCGCGTAACCGAACTGCCCGCGTACCTGCCGGAAGGCAGCGGCTCACACCGTTACCTCCTCGTCGAGAAGAGCGGTTACACCACCCGCGACCTGCTACTGGCGTTGCAACGCGCAGGCGTCGAACCTAACGCCATCGGCGTGGCCGGCCTGAAGGACAAGGCGGCCGTTACCGTGCAGTGGCTGTCGCTGCCCAAGCGCTACTCCGAGGCCGTGAACGAGCTGATGGCCATGCCGGGCGTGCGCGTGCTCGACGAGAGCTACCACCGCAACAAGCTCGGCATCGGCCACCTGCGTGGTAACCGCTTCGAGATCACCATCCAAGGCGTCGGGCATGAAGCGCGCGAGCGCGCGGTGGCGGCGTTCGACGCGCTCGCGCAGCGCGGCTCACCGAACTGGTTCGGTCCCCAGCGCTTCGGACGCTTCGGGAGCAACGCTTACGACGGCCTTCGCGTAGTTCGCGGTGAACGCGTTCCGGGCGGCCATCACCTCAAGCGCTTCTTCGTGTCGGCGCTGCAGTCGCTCTTGTTCAACGCCATGCTCGCCGAACGCTGCGAGCGCGGCTGGTACCAGGCGGTAGTCGAGGGGGATTGGGCGCGTAAGCACGCGACGGGCGGCACGTTCCTCGTCGAGGACGCCGCCGTCGAGTCGCCGCGGGCGTTGGCGCTGGAGATCAGCGCAACGCTTCCGCTTCACGGCCGCAAGGTGAAGCCGACGACGGGCTTGGCTGGCGCTGTCGAAGCGCTCGTCTTGGCGCACTACGACCTGCGCTGGGCGCAGTTCGGTTCGAGGCGCGGCGATCGCCGCCCAACGCGCGTGCTGCTGGACAACACGACCGTCGCGCAAGCAGGCAGCGCCCTCACGGTCGGGTTCGACCTGCCGAAAGGCGCCTACGCCACCGCCGTGCTGCGCGAGGTCATGAAGGTCGACGTGGATGCGCCCTTCGAGTCGCCACAAGGCGCCGCTGTCGACGACGAGGAGTAGGTCCGGACTCACCTGTCGTTGGCGGCGGTGCCTGTGCGGCGCCGCCACACGAGCTCGAGCATGAACAGCGCAACGGCTGCGGCCAAGGGCCACTGCCAAGCAGCGCGCCGCACGGTGCCAAGCGCCGGCCGGTAGGTCTCCGGGTTGACCACCATGCCGCCCGTATGAGCGGCGACGTTGGCTAGCAGCGCAGGTCCGTCGACATCCGCATACTCCGGGTCCGGGCCAGACACGCGCGCCCGCGCGACGAGTTCGCCACCTACGGCCACGACCACGTCCGGACCCGCGCTGCCACGCCACGGCACCAGCCCTTGGTAGCGGCCCGGGGCTACCTGCTCTAGAACGGCGCTGCTAGTGCCGAAGCGCGCGGTCGGCCGCAAGTCGTTGAGGTACTCGCCGTTCTGCACGGCGTCAAGCGTGATGCGCACGGCGTTGCCTGAGCGCACGGCGCTGGCGGCCATGCCGTCTGGGCGCGCCTGCAACCACCGCACGAGCGTGCCGAACGCCCCTGGTAGTTCTGGCCACCTTCCGAAGGCGCCGGCCCAGGCGTTGAGGTCCGTCGTAAGAGCCGCCGTGCGGCCGAGCCCTGAGCGGTAGGTGGCGAGGATCGGTTCGTCCTCCTTGCCAGCCAGGAGCAACTGCGCGTCTGACTTGAGGGTGGTGGCGACGTACGCCTCCACTGGCGGCAACGTGGGCGGGAAGCTGTACAGGGGGTTGGGGCGCGGTTGCGGTGCGGTCGGGTCGTCCACGAGGAGCGCGCGCGTAGCCGTGAGCGCCTCGTTCGTGAAGATCTGCGGCAGGCTCGTGGCGTCTAGCGCGGCGTAGTAGCGCCCACCGCCAGCCTGTGCGATGGCCGCAAGGCGCTGGAAGTCCGCGGCGGCGCCGATGGCGATGGTCGAGGTAGTGATCCCGGCCGCCAAGCCCGCCTCGGCCATGGCACCGAAGTCCGTGCCGTTCGCGCCGAACGGGCCTTGGTCGTAGAGTTGGCCGTCCGAGAGGACGATCACATGTTTGACCGCGGCGTCGACGCCCGCGAGAGCGTCCAGCGCCTGCTTGTACGCAGGCTCTAGCACGGTGCCGCCGCCAGTGTCGAGCGCGTAGATGCCTGCCGCCATCTCGCGCTTGCCGCGCTCCGTGGCTGGCCGCAACTGGAACACCCACCTCGTGCCCGGCCCGTCACTGAACGCGATGAGGCCAAGGAGATCCTGGTCGTACGCCAGGTCGACGACCTGGACGGCGCCCTCCTTGGCCAAGTCGATCTTCGCGGGGCGGCCGCTAGCCATCGACTGCGAGCGGTCGATGACCATGACCATCGCCACGAGCGGCAGCGCCACCTCGGTACGCAAGTCGGTGGTCACCGGCAGAACGTCCTCTACCGCCGTGCGGTACCAGGCGCCGAACCCGAACGACTCGGGGCCGCCGGTCATGAGCAGGCCGCCGCCGTCGCGCACGTACTGCGCGAGCAACTCAAGTTGCGTTGCGCTGAACTGACCGGCTGAGCCGCGGACCACGACCGCGCTGTAAGCGAGCGGGAACGTAAGGGCGTCGGGGCCGCCCTCGACGATGTCGAAGCCCTGGAGCCGCAGGAGACTAGCTGAGGCCGGATCGTCGACCACGAGCACTGGAGGCCGGGTTTGGATGGTGACGAGCCCGTCAGCGCTATCGTTGCCGCGCGCCTGCTCGAACGGAACGGCGAGCTCGACGCCAACGGCTAGGGTCGCTCCCGCCCCGCCGCCTGCCGGAACGCCGAAGGTGAACGTGACGGCGCTAGAACCGGCTGGCAGGTCTACCTGGCGCTCCTCCGTGATGTTGCCCCCAACCCTCACCCGCAACGTTCCTGTCGTTGCGCGGTCGGTGCGTAACAGCGCAGTGCCCTCGAGGAGTTGCCCAGGCGCGGCGCGCGTTGGGAGCAGCAAGTCGACGACCCGCGCGTCGTCAGCTGCCTGAACGGGGATGACGTCGATCGGTATGGCCGGGAGGCTGGCCAGCATGGCCGCCTCTGGCGTCACCCCGTCTGAAAGCAGGAGCACGCGCGCGGCCCCATTGGCGACGGCCACCTGCAGCGCACGCGCTAGGTCGGTCGCGTCGGTTTCGAGGCCGCTAGGCACGCGCGCGCCGAGTTCGGCGACGACCGTGGTGTCCGCCGCGACGTAAGCGAACTGCGGGGGCTGCCCGTAGCCAGACAGGTCTAGTTGGCGGGCGACGTCTAACGCGTTGCTGCCGACTGAGTCCGAGACGTCGACCAGCACCGCCAGGCGCCCACCCGGCGCGCTCCACCATGGCTGCGCCAAGGCGAACAGCAACGCGGTTAGGGTGATGGCACGTAGCCACCAGCCGCTCCTGCGCGTGAAGTACAGCCCCGCCAGCAGCGGCACGACCGCGATCAGCACCCACGGGTACGTGAGCTGCAGCATGGGCAGGGAGCCAGGCGCGGTCATTCGGGGCATGCTAGCAGGCAGGTGGCGGTGCTCAACGTCGTGCTTAGGCGATCGCCTAGGCGCCCTAGGTGCACTTCCTGCTAGACGGCGCGCCGTAATGCGCCGAGCCGCTTCGCTGCGCGCCAAGTTGCGGAACAGTGAAGGAGTCTACAGGAACTAGCTCGTGGAGCGCTACTTTCGCTGGTAGTATGTCGTGATGCCGGACTCTGCCCCCTGGGCGCTAATCGCCATGCACTCCGAGGAACGCGCGGCCGGGTTCCTCCCAGTGGTGGAGGAACTCGGCTTGACCGGCCGCACGTACACGGACGTCGAGAAGCTTTTGTACGACACGCGCGGCGAGAACCTCCCGAGTGCGCTCGTGCTCGATCACGGGCTCCAGGAGCGCGTCCCCAAGCTCGACCTCGTCACCATCATCAGGCGGCGTAAGGGGTTCGAAGAGATCCCCTTCGTATACCTGGGACCCGCCAACGTGGCCTTGCACGCCAAGGTCATCGAGGAGGGCGCGGACGCCTACATCACGCTGCCGACGCGTCAAACGGTAGTGAAGGCCCACCTCGTCAGCCTCCTTGAACGTCGCCGGGCCGAGGGCGCCATGCGCAAGGCGTTCGAGGAAGCGCGGCGCTTCGAACAGGCTTACAAGGAAAGCGAGCGCATGAAGGATGACCTCATCCATATGCTCGTGCACGACCTCAAGAGCCCAATCTCGAGCGTCATGGGCCTGCTGGACCACAGCCTCGAGATGCTCAACGGGCAAGGGGGAGAAGACGCCGTAGAGGAACTCCTTAGCCTCGCGCGCAGCGAGTCGCAGCACCTCCTCAACCTAGCGGCGAATATCCTCGACGTTCGGCGCATGAAGGATGGGCACATGCCCTTCCACCCAGAGCACATCGAGAGCCTCACCGACCTCGCCAAGTCCGCTTTGGGCGACGTCAGCGGCGGCCCAAGAGACAGGCACTTCGGCTTCCTCGTGCGCCCTGAGGCGGAGACCGTCGTCGGGGACCCGAAGCTCCTAAGGCGCATCCTCGCCAACCTCATGGCCAACGCCATCAAACACACTCGCCGCGGCGGTTACATAGACTTCCGGGCTTGGAGCAAAGACGGCAGCGTGGTCCTCAGCGTGCGCGACGACGGCGAGGGCATACCCGAGAGCGATCACAAGCGCATCTTCAACGCCTTCGAGCAGTCGCGGCACACCATCCACGACCGCTACGACACGGGCATGGGCCTTACCTTCTGCAAACTCGCCGTCGAGAAGCACGGTGGGCGCATCTGGGTCGAGTCGAAAGTCGGGCGCGGCAGCACCTTCTACTTCACGTTGCCAGACCAGGTGGCCGCCGCGGTGCCAGCGGGCGCGTGAGCCAGCGCCCTACCCCGGACTGGTCACTCGAAGAGGAACTGTGGCGCGCCGGGGCGAAACTAGTAGCAGGCGTTGATGAGGCCGGCCGCGGCGCGCTCTGTGGCCCCGTCGTAGCTGCCGCCGTCATCCTCCAGACCGAACGCGAACACCCGTACCGCGACTCGAAGACCCTCGACGCTGCCCGGCGCGCCGCACTCGCCGACCAGGTAAGGGTAGAGGCGGTGGCTTACGCGGTCGGGTTCGCCAGCGCAGCAGAGGTCGACGCCCTCAACGTGCTGGCAGCAACGAAGCTCGCGGCGCGGCGCGCGCTTGCCGCGCTCGTGCCGCAAGCTGACGGCCTCGTAACTGACTACCTGCGACTAGGTTCGCCGCTCCCCGAGTTAGCCGTTGCGGCGGGCGACGCGCGCAGTTACCAGGTCGCCGCCGCCAGCGTCCTAGCCAAGACCGTGCGTGACGCACACATGTTGCGCCTCGCGAACACCTACCCCGGTTACGGGCTAGAGCGCCATAAGGGTTACGGAGTGAGGGAGCACCTGGAGGCGCTAGCGGCCATCGGTCCGAGCCCGATCCACCGTAAGACGTTCGCTCCCGTGGCGCGCCTCCGACCAAGCGCAGAGCCGGTACCTGCGAGCTGAGTCTTAGAATGGGCGAGTACCAAGAGCGCACCTCTCGGCGTCGCCGCCGCTCGGCGGCCCCGCGGTCGCACGATAAGGAGACCCTTCCATGCCAGAGTGCATCGGTGTGAAGTTCGATAACGGTCCGAAGATCCACTACATGGAGGCGCCACCGACGGCGCCTGCGCTCGGCACGCGCTGCGTGGTCACCACGCGCCGCGGGCTCGAGATGGCCAAGGTCCGTACCGGCGTGACGGAAGTCGCCAAGCCGCAGGGTCACTACGTGCGCGATGCTCAGGCCGATGACATCGCGCGCTACGACGAGCTGAACGCCAAAGCAGAGGACCTGAAGTGGCTCCTCAAAGCGCGGGCGCGGCAAGTGGATGCCGAAGTCAAGGTCGTCGCCGTCGAGTTCAACATCGACGAGTCGCTGCTAGTCGTGAGTTACACGAGCGAACAGCAAGCGCCGTTGCGCGTGCTGGCCGCGGAACTCGTGGCGCACACGGAGGCGCGCATCGAGTTCGCCAACGTCGGGCCGCGCGATCAGGCGCGCATGCTCGGCGCGTTGGGCGTGTGCGGCGACGGCACGTGCTCCAGCACCTGGCTGCAAAGCTTCAACGCCGTGAGCATCCGCATGGCGCGAGATCAACAGCTGCCCCTCAACCCAGAGAAGATCAGCGGGCCATGCGGGCGCCTCATGTGCTGCTTGCAGTACGAGCACGAGATGTACCGCGATCTGCTCAAGGGCATGCCGCGCAAGGGCGCCAAGGCGTGCCACGACGGCAGCGGCACCTGCGGCCGCGTCGTCAAACTGAACCCACTGAAAGGCACGGTGGAACTGAGGACGGACGAGGGCGGCATGGCCGAGTTCCCTGCCACCGAGATCAGCCGCGTTCGTGGCGGCAACGCCTAGTTGTTGGCACGTAACTCGAGGGCGAGGACCGCGCAGGCCAAAGGCGCCTGAGCGTAAGCCGCGAGGGCCCGCTCGCACGCGTCGACGGCGTCGAGGGCAGCCGCGTAGCCAGCTAGGTCGCGTTGGCGCAGCAACTCGCGTAGCCAACCGAGCGGGCCAGGTTGCGTGGCGCTGTCAGCCGTAACGGCCTTCGCGAACGCCTCGGCCCCGAGCAAGGCGTCAAGCAGGTCGCCGTTGACGGCGTCCAGGAAATCCTCCGCCGCTGCCTTGGCTGCCGCGGTGGCGTCGGCCTCTGCGCTAGCGCGCACCAAGGCGCCCGGCTGGCCGAGCCTCACGGCTGGGTGGCCGGCGAGGACGGGCGTGAGTAGCGGAAGGCCGCCGCTGCCCTGCAGGGCCTCGACATCTACGGCTCCGAAGCGCACCGTCACGCAGCGCGAAGCCACGGTTGGCAAGAGCGCGTCTGGGCCCGGCGCTATCAGCACGACGATGGCCCACGCTGGTGGCTCCTCCAACATCTTGAGGAACGAATTCGCTGCGGGGAGGTTCATGGTGTGCGCCTGGTCGATGACCCCGAGGCGCGCCCTGTAACGCGGCCGCGTGCGCAGCCACGGACCGAGCGGCTCACTGTCGCCGCGCTCGCGCGCGACGAGCTGGTCGATGCGGATCTCCGGGTCGCGCTTGACGCGGCCAGACTCGGTGGCGAACGCCGGCGCGACTTCCTTGAGGTCAGGGTGCGCCCCGGCGAGCAGCAAGCGGCAGCTCTCGCACTCGAGGCACGGACGGGTGGGAGCGTCAGCGGCCTGACAGTTCACGAGGGCGCACAGCCAACTAGCGCCCAACCTGCGGCCTACTTCGTCTGGTCCCATGAAGAGCAGGGTGCGTGGCCCGGAGCCGCCGCCCCACATGCGCCGCAGCGCGCCTAGCGCGGCGTCCTGCCCGACGGGCACCAGCTGCCTTGCCGTGGTCACCTACCCGCTTCCAGGCGCGCCGCGAGCATCTCGGGGTAGCCGGCCGCCAAGACGTCGGCCTGCACCGACTTGAGGTCGTACTCGACGCGGTGGTGCGTGATCACGCGGGTCTCGGCGTCGTACAGGAAGTAAGACGCCAGGGGAATCTGATCGCGCGGCTGCCCAACGGCACCAGGGTTGGCGATGACGCGGGCAAGCGGTGGAATGCGGTAAGTGGACTCTTGCGGGTAGTTGAACGACACCGTGCGCCACAAGTCTTGGACGCCGTTGCTCGCGGTGGCGAAGATCTTCGGCACGTGCGTGTGGCCTACGAACAACAACTTCTCCGACATGAGGCTTACGTTCACCTGCGCGGTTGCCATGGTGGAGAGGTAATCCCATTCTTGCGTGAGGGCGCCGTGCGTCGCCTCGAAGCCGCTAAGCGACTTGCGCGGCGTGAGGCTATGCAAGAACCGCAGGGAGTCGCCGCTTAGCGTCACGAGTTGCCGCTCGAGCACGTTCATGACGACGCCACCTGCCCAATGGTCGCCGCGGTCACCCTCCGTCAGCTCCAAGAGGGCGGAGTCGTGATTACCCATGATGCGCACCACGGGGTTCAGTTCGATGAGGCGCTGCACCGCCTCCTCCGCGTGCGGGTAGTAACCAACCGCGTCTCCAAGGAACACGGTGGCGTCGAAGCCACGCTGCCGCGCTTGCGCCAGCACCGCGTCGAGGGCTGGGAGGTTGGCGTGGACGTCGCTTAAGACCAGGAAACGCATGCGTCAACGATACCAGGGCCTTCCGCCCAAGGCGTGGCGGGGGGAGCGGCTATACTTGGGCGATGCGCCAGCGCCTTCACCGCCCCCGACTCGTCTGGGTGGGCCTCATCTTGATGCTTGTGAGCGCTCTCACTTCTGCGGCGGCTCAAGTGTCCGTGCCAACCTTCGGCACGCGCGGCGGCGTGGCTGATGAGCTGGTGCAGAGTTTCATGTCGGCCTTCCGCTCTGCGGTGGGCACTGCAACCGGACTAGAAGTGCGCAGCGGCGAGCTGATCACCCCAGGCATAGCGGGCAGTCTCGAGCCAGAGTTCGCCAGGCTGATCGCCGAACTCGACCAGGCGCGCTACGCCGTCAGCGGTGAGCTGTCGCGCGTGCCGTACGACGGCGGCGCTGCTTTCGGCATCAACATCCTCGTCGTCGACGCGGAGAAGGACCGCAGTAGCGACTTGATCAGCTTGCCGCTCGACCCGAGCGCCATGCAGCCAACCGTCGATGAGCTGGCCGCGGCCGTAGCCACCTTCACGAGCGCCCGCCTCGACCTGGCAGTCGGAGACGCAGGCGTGTTCGTCTCGAGCGAGCCGACCGACGCTCAAGTCTTCCTTGACGGCGTTGCCCTCGGACGCACCTCGCACCTCGACGTCGCCATGGTCGCTCCGGGTCGCTACCAGTTGGAGGTTCGCAAGGAAGGCTTCCTGCCGGACGTGCGCATGGTCGAACTGAGGGGCGCAGACACCGCGTTCGTTCACGTCGTGCTTACCGCCATCTCCGGCGGCAGCATCCAGGTCGTCGTTACGCCGCGGGCGCATGTCTTCCTCGACGGGGTCGAGGCAGGCACCAGCCCGATCACGCTGGCAGCGCTGCCCGGCACGCACCGCGTGACCTTGACGCGCGAGGGTTTCGCTGACGAAATACTCGACGTGCTCGTGCGCAATTACCGCGTTTCTCGCGTCGACCGCGAGCTGACGCCCGCCTCTGACCCCCTGGTGTTCTGGGAGGAGCGGCGCGAGGTGCTCATCTACGTAGACGGCGTGCTGCAGCCAGGCGCGTTCGCCAGGGGCATCAAGCCGGGACTACGCAGCTTCGAGCTGCGTGAGGCGCGCGAGTCGCGTACCTACTTGCGGGCCGTGCCAGAGCATGGGGTGTACCGGTTGGACCTCAGCACTGGCGATCTCGTCCCCGTCGCGCCTAGAACCAACTAACGTCACTTCGGCACGCTGAACGGCACGACCAGCCCGAGGGTAGCCTCGTAACTCGTTCCTCCAGCGCTACTCAGGTCGCTAACACCACTGAGTGAGACCTCCCAAGAGCCGCCACCCAAGGAAGCGGCGGCCGGTGCAGACGCCGTTGCCGCCAGCCGCAGGGGCGGCACGTCGAGGCGGTAAGGCTCAAACGCGACATCGAGGCCGACCCTTACCGACCCGAACTCTTCAGCAACGGCAACCCGGCCGCCTACGGCGACGCGTCCAGGCGAGACCCCTACCAGCGCCGCGAAGCTCCAGTCGGGTGCCCGCCCCCGCGGTAGGACGACGCCTACGCCGATGGCGGCGTTGGCTGCCCCGAGGCCAGGTGGGGCGTACGCGAGGGCGATGAAGTCGAGCTCGTTCTCCCCGAGGCTGCGTAGGAGCCGCAGGCGCGCCTCGCCGCGCAGCGCCAACCCGCTGGCGAGGTAGGCCTCGGGATCTACCTCGAGGACGAGGTTGCGGTTGAAGCGCGCCGTCAACCCGACCTGGAAACCTAACGCTGAGCCGGGGAGGAGTGGCCGTTCGGTGCTCGTCAGTGCGCCCGTGCGGAAAGCAGCTGGACTAGCGCCGAAGCCGACGACGGTCAAGCGCAGCGCCACGGGGCCGAGCACGCCGCGAGCGCCAATGCGCCCCTCGCCAACCCCGTCGCTGCGCAGTGCGCCCCAACCCTCGACTATGACGTTCCCGAGCGGCCCGAACGCCCAGTTCGTCGAGAGCCCGACGCCGAGCCTGGCGTGCTCCGCGTAACCTAGCTCGAGCGTGACGGAGCCGCCGGTAACCTTGATCGCGTCGAAGCTAACGCCGAACGAAGGAGCTGGCGCCTCAGCGCCGCTGGCGAAGCCGCCAAGCTCGAACGTCACGGTCTGCGCGGCAGCGAGCGGCGCGCTCAGGCACAAGATCACCAAGGCGGCGGCACGAACGCCCGAACCAACGTTGCTCATGCTTAGCAGACTAACCGGCGCGCACGCTTCCCGGAGGCCAACGGCACGAATGGTAGAGTTGTCAGCGGCCTTTTTTTGGGCCGCTGCGGCCTGCGAACGTGCTGCCGGCCAACGACTGGAAGCGAGAACCCCGACACATGAGAATCCTTGGAAACTTGACCGTACTGCCCAAGCTGCCACCTGAACTTCAGCGCCTGAACGAACTAGCCAACGACCTTTACTGGTCGTGGCAGTCGGACGCGCGGCGCCTCTTCAGGCGGCTTGACCGCGAACTATGGGAGTCACGCCACCACAACCCCGTCGCGCTCCTCCGCGACGTGAAGCAAGAGCGGCTCGACGCGGCCGCGGCCGAGCCAGACTTCCTCGCAGAGTACGAGCAGGTCATGGCGCGCTACGACGCCTACTACGCGAAGCGGACCTGGTTCGAGGGCGCGGTCGCGAGCGAGCACGTCTACGCCTACCTGTGCGCGGAGTACGGCTGGACAGAGGCCATCACCCTCTACTCTGGCGGCCTCGGGGTGCTGGCCGGCGACCACACGAAGGCGGCGTCAGATCTTGGCGTGCCGCTCGTTGCGGTCGGCCTCTACTACCCCGAAGGTTACTTCCATCAACGCGTAGGTCCGGATGGCAAGCAGGAAGCCGTCTACCTGCGGTCTAACCCTGCCGCGCTGCCGTTCGAACCCGCCCTGAACGACGCAGGTGAGCGGGCAGTCGTCAGCGTAGACATCTTCGGGCGCAGCGTGCGGGTAGCGGCGTGGGAGTTGCACGTCGGGCGCGTGCGCGTCCTCCTGCTCGACGTCGACATCGACGGCAACACCCCGGACGACCGCCAACTACTCGCCCGCCTGTACGGCGGCGACCAGCGCACGCGGGTAGCTCAAGAGATGGTCCTCGGCATCGGCGGCGTCCGCATGCTGCGCGCCCTGAAAGTCGAGCCGACCGCCTGGCACATGAACGAAGGGCACAGCGCCTTCTCGGTGCTCGAGCGCAGCCGCGAGCTGGTAGCGAACGGGCTGACGTTCGCGGTCGCCAAGGAAGCGATCGCGGCCAACACCCTCTTCACGGTTCACACGCCCATCGCTGCTGGCAACGACGCCTTCGGGTTCGAGCTCGTCGACCAAGGCTTCGGTACCTTCTGGAAGGGCCTAGGTATCGACCAGGCCGCGTTCCACTCCCTCGGCGGCGTCGACCTCGGCTGGGGTCCCGTGTTCAGCATGCCTGCCCTCGCCATCAGGTTCTCCTCAGGGCGCAACGGCGTCGCGGCACTACACGGCGACACGAGCAGGCATATCTGGGCGCGGCTGTGGCCAGAGGTGCCTGTCGAGGAAGTGCCCATCGGGCACGTCACCAACGGCGTTCACGTCGCCACTTGGGTGGCGCCGCAGACGTTGGCCTTGCTCGCCGACGTCATGGGGCAGGACTGGCAGGAGCGAAGCGACGACGAGGCCCAGTGGCGCAAGCTGCGCGAGGTCGCCCCAGCGAAGCTGTGGGAGGCACGGCGCTCGCTCAAGGCGAGCAGCGTGCGCTTCGTGCGCCGGCGCCTCCTAAGCCAACTCGACCGCCACGAGGCGAGCCCGACGCAGCTCCACGAGTCGAGCTCCCTGTTCGACCCGGAGATCCTGACGATCGGCTTCGCTAGGCGCTTCGCGAGTTACAAGCGGGCAACGCTCGTGTTCTCCGACCTAGACCGCCTAGCGGCGATAGTCTCGGACCCGGAGCGGCCCGTGCAGCTCGTGTTCGCAGGCAAGGCCCACCCGGCGGACCAGGAAGGGCAGCAGCTCATCGCGCAGATCCACAACCTCTCGCGCGACCCGCGCTTCTACGGCCGCGTGCTGTTCGTGGAGGACTACGACATGGCCATCGGCCGCGCGCTGACGCGCGGCGTCGACGTGTGGCTCAACAACCCTCGACGACCTCTAGAAGCGTCCGGGACGAGCGGCATGAAGGCGGCGATGAACGGCGTCCTTAACCTCTCGATCCTCGACGGTTGGTGGCCGGAAGGCTTCGACGGCGAGAACGGTTGGGCCATCGGCGCGGGTCGCACGTACCTCGATGACGCCCGCTCGGACGTCGCAGATGCCGACGCGCTCTACGACCTCCTCGAGCGCGAGGTCGTGCCGCTCTACTACCAGCGCGACCGCGACGGTGTCCCTGACGCCTGGATGCGCAGGGCGGCGGACGCCATGGCCACCATCACCCCTAAGTTCAACGCCCAACGCATGGTGAAGGAGTACGTGCAGCGCTACTACGCCCCCGCCAGCCTCCGCGGCGCGACACTGAGCGCGGATGACTACGCCAAGGCGAAGGAGCTGGCTGCTTGGCGCAAGCGCGTGGCGGAGGCGTGGCCGCAAGTGACCCTCACGGCTGAGCCGTTGGTGGAGAAACGCTCGCACGTGGGCGACGAACTTGAGATCAGCGCCACCATCGACCTAGCGGGCCTCAACCCTGACGACGTGAAGGTGGAGGTCGTCTATGGGCCGGAGGCCGAGGCGCTACAGACCCAGCTCGGCCGCGCAAGCATGGAGCTCGTACCGTCAGCGGGCGCAGCGGGTGCCGCCACCGTCTATCACTACCGCGCGCGCCTACGGCCCGCCATCAGCGGTCGCTTGGTCTATGGGGTGAGGGCGTACGCCGTCAACGAACTGCTCGTATCGCCGTTCGATGCCCAGGCCGTCGTTTGGGCGGCCGTGGGCGGCTAACGCTTAGCTTCGGGCGCTAGCGCCGCACGCTGCCTGGTCAGCCACTACCAGTAGCTGCTCGAGCGCGGTGACGCTGCGTGCCGGGTGGGCGTCTAGCTCGCGCGCGGCTTCGTCGGTGAGCGGCCAGCGCAGTTCCAGCGCGGGGGTGTCGGGCCCGAACGCGGCGGCCAGTGCCGGCTGTTTGGCGGCGCCGCTCACGAGGAACATGACGATGCGGCTACGCCCTAGGGCCGTAGGGCCGAGGGTCAGGCGATCGCGCACGCTCATGCCGTCAGGGGCAGTCGTTGCCAACGTGAACTCCGTGCGCAGCGCGTCGCCAGTGCCCGGGAAGAGGCTGGCCGTATGGCCGTCGTCTCCTAAGCCGAGGAGCGTGATGTCGAAGACGGGGCTGGGCCCGAGGACGAGTTCGATCTCTCCCTGGTAAGCGGCTGCCGACGCTTCCGGCGTTTCCAGGATGGGCCAAATGTGGATGTGCGCTTCTGGGATCGGCACGAGGTCGAGCAGCGCCGCCATGGCGGCGCCCGCGTTGCTGGCTTGGTCGTCAACGGTTACGAAGCGCTCGTCTCCCCACAGGACGTGGATGCGCTCCCATGGGAGTTCTTCTCTCGCTAGGAGGCGGTAGAGGGGCATTGGTGTAGAACCGCCAGCTAGGACGATGCTTGCCCGTCCGCGCTGCGCTACGGCCGCGCGCACGGCGGCGGTCACCACTTCGAGGGCGGTCTGAGTGATGTCTGGCACGCACTTGAGCTCCGCTACTCGCATGCCGGAGTATAGCCGCGTGCTGCGCGGGTTCCGTGCTCAGGAGCCGCCCTGGGGCCCGCTTCCCTTACACTCAGTCATGAGCCATACCCGCGACGAGGCCTTGCGCCTCATGGAAGAGTGGACGCCGTCGGAGAGCCTACGCAAGCACATGTTGTCGGTCGAGGCGGCCGTGGTGGCGTACGCCGAGCACTACGGCGAGGACGCAGGGAGCTGGGCGCAGGCGGCGCTGCTTCACGACTTCGATTACGAGCGTTACCCGAACCCGGATCGTGACGAGAGCGGCCACCCGTGGGTAGGCGTCAGGGAGCTGGAAGCGCGCGGTTACTCTAAGCTCGTCCTGGACGCCATCATGGGGCATGCCGACTACACTGGCGTGGCGCGTCAGTCGTTGCTCGCGAAGGTCCTGTTCGCGTGTGACGAGCTGACTGGCCTCATCACTGCAGCGGTGCTCGTGCGGCCGGACAAAGACATAGCCAACCTGACCCTCGCGAGCCTCAAGAAGAAGCTGAAGGACAAAGCGTTCGCGCGCGGTGTGAACCGTGATGACGTCAGGCAGGGTGCGGAGGAGCTAGGCGTCGAGCTCGACGATCACATGCAGTTCGTGCTCAACGCCATGCAGGCAGCTGCCGCCAGCCTGGGGCTCGACGGCTCGCTCGCAGCGTAAGGCGGGCAAGCAGGCCTAATGTTGGTCGACGGGGGCGACTGGCCACTGCCAGTTGCCGTCACGGCGCAGCGCGCGGAACGCCAGTACGACCGTCCCTCGAACGCCGCTTGTGGCAAGCGCGCCGAACGTGCGCGAGTCGCGGCTAGCGAGCGGCAGCCGGTCGTCGCCGAGCACGTAAACTTCGCCCTGTCCTATCACCGTGGGGCTGACGTTGCTCGTGCCAGCGTAGGCGGGATCCAGCCACGGCTCGGGCGCCAGCGCGCCGTTGAGGTAGCGTTCGCCACTCCTAAACGCGATCGTCTCGCCAGGTAGGCCAACCACGCGTTTCACGAGCAGGTCAGCCGCCGCCCAGTCGACTAGTTGCGCAGGCCACCCGCGGGCGGTGGCCGGCTGCGTTTGGGGGTCGCGGATGGCCAAGACGGCGCCGTCCACGAGTAGGGGACTAGTGACGCCGAGCAGTTCGAGCGTGGCGTGCAGCGGTGGCCTGATGAGCACGACGAACTGCCCACCGTGCAGCGTCGGCGCCATGCTCTCGCCGCTCACGCGCATGATGGTCAGGCCGAACTGCGTGAGCGCCACCCCGATGAGTAGCCCACTTAGGAGGGCGGCGAGCGCGCGCCAGGTCATGCCGCGGCTTTCAGGGCTTCTTGCTGCTGCGTCCGACCACCCGCGACAGCGTGCTCTTCACGGCCGTCAGGCCCGTGTCTATCGTGCCCTTGAGGTCGTGGCCGAGGCTCGGCTCGTGCTGCACCAGCGTGGCTGGCGCCACCTCCTCCGCGGCCGGCCCTGTGCTCCCAAGCACGGCGTTCCAACCACCTGCGGCAGCCAGCGCCACCTCGGCAGCGCGCTCGCCCTCCCACACGATCTCCTCGAAGCTAGTGAACGACTCGATGCGGTAGTGCGGCATCGGCATGCGAATGCGCAGGTCGCATGGGTGGATGCTCGCGTGGATGTCTACCAGGATGGATTGCTGTATGTCGGAGGCGCGGAACAGCATCTGCGCCATCGGGTTGCGGCGCTCGAGCTTCACGGTCGCGACCATGCGCTCCCACCAGTTGCTGCTCTCTGCTTCTGCCGTCACGTAAACGGACTGCCGCGGGGGCGTCACGTCGAGGGCGATGACGCGATTAGCGCCAAGCCAGCTGGCGGCGTTGATGGGGAGGTTGTTGACGATGCCACCGTCGGCAAGGGTGCGGCCAGCGATGTGCACTGGCTCGAACGCGCCAGGGAACGAGGCGGAGGCGCGCACTGCTGAGAGCAGGTCGCCTTCGCACATGAGAACCTCCTCGCCTGACTCGATGTCGGTGGCGATCACGGCTAGCGGCCTCTTCAACTCCTCGAACGTTGCAGGCAACTGTTCCGCCAAGAAGCCCTCGAGACGGTCGCCTTTGAGTAGGCCGGTCTTGAGGGAGAGGTCGACCACGTCGCGCCAGTTCGTGCGCACTGCCAACTGATAGAGGTCCTCTGCGCTGGCCCCGGTGGCGTAGAGCGCCCCGAGGATGGCGCCCATCGAGGTGCCTGCCACCACGTCGAACTTAGCGCCGGCACGCTCGAGTGCCCGGAGCGCTCCGATGTGGGCGAAGCCGCGCGCGCCTCCGCCCGAAAGCACTATCCCAACGCAGAGATGACGTCCAGCACGTTCCATCTGGCGATATTAGCACGCGCCGGGAGGGCTGATCCCGGCGCGTGACGTTGTTTCGTAGCGGCGTTCCGGAGCTGTCAGTTCGTGGTCGGCGGGACGACTGCTAGCGTGACCTTCACTTCGCGGGTGTTGCCGGCGTTCCACACTTCGAGGGTCATGACGTCGCCGGCTTTCGCACCCACGAGCAGCTTCTGGAGGTCCTGGCCCTTGGTAAGGCTCGTGCCGTTGGCTTTCGTGATGACGTCGCCGCCGGCTGGGTACGCCTGCCCACCTATGCTCGCCTGGAAGCTGGGCCCTTGGATGCCGGCCTGCGCCGCAGGACCACTCGGTTCGACTTCGACGACCACGAGCCCGGCGTCTGGCATGTTCAGGGCCTTGCGGACGTCTGCCGGGTAGGCGGCTACGTCGACGATCGAAACGCCGAGGCGGGGTCCGTTGGCCACCGCGATGTTCTGGGCGTAG
>DASSXV010000025.1:0-95969 GCA_035703635.1 Trueperaceae bacterium
GAACTCGACTCCAAGACGTGGGCGAGCATGCTCGACACGTTCCTCAAGTGGTACCGCCTCCCGGCGTCCGGCGTGGACGCTCCCGGCGACGTCGCGGCGCTGGTGGACGACATGAGCCGCGTGCTCGGCAGCGTCTCGCACGCCATCCGCCCGGCCGCGCTGTTGGCGACCGACCCCAAAGACAGTGGTCGCACGTCCTTCTGGGCCATCATCTGGAACTGGACGGTCTACCCGCGGCTGTTGGTGGTGCGCCCGGATCCTGATGCCGGGACGCGGCCAGCAGACGCGCTGGCGGCGCTATCCAACTGCGCCGTGCACATCACCGCGTACATCTCGGCGCCAGAGGACTCGGCCAAGAGCCTGTTCCTGTCGCATAACGACTCGCGCATGTACGTGGTCTCCAGCGTGCCAAGCAAGAACGGCTTCTGGCCTTACGAGGTAGCCGCAGGCGAGGAGCTCTCCGCCTTCGCCTTCGACCTTCCCGACTTGAGCGGCGTGCGGCTCTACGCGGCCGTGTTCGACGGCCCCTCTGCCGGGTTCGTCACGCTGCTCGGACTCTTCTGGAACGTCAGAACGAACCTAGCCCCTACGACGTTCATGAGCTACCTAAGCACGCCCTGACCGGGCACGTTCAAGCGCGCCCGAGCGCGTGGTTGAGGTCGGCGCGCATCGTGGCGGCCGCCGCTCGCGCCGCCGCGCCTACCCCGGCCAGGGTCGCTGCCGCGGCGTTCGGGTAGGTGAGACTCCTGCTCGCGTTGACTACCGCGCCCCAACCGTTCGCGTCGAACGCTGCCGCTGCGTCATCTGCGCTGCCGCCCTGGGCGCCGTAACCGGGCACGAGGAGCAGGCTGTGAGGGAGCCGTTTGCGCAGCTCGCGCGTGGCAGCTGGGTGCGTGGCGCCCGCGACGGCGCCGAGGGACGAGTAACCGTGAGCGTCGCGAGGCAAGCTAGCGGCGCGCGCAGTGAGTTCGTCTGCCAGGTGGGCGTAGAGCGGTTGACCCCCAACTAGTTCGAGCTCCTGCAAGTCCGCGCTCCCCGCGTTCGAGGTTCGCACGAGCACGAACAGGCCGCGGCCACCGGCTTCGGCCGCAGTGATGAACGGCTCGAGGGTGTCGAGGCCCAAGTACGGGTTGACCGTCAGGGCGTCGGCCGCCAACGCGCCCTCCGTGAGGTAGGCGCTGGCGTAAGCCTCCGCGGTGGAGCCGATGTCGCCGCGCTTGGCGTCGAGTATCACGGGCAGGTCGAGGCTGCGGGCGTGACCCATGACGGCAGCTAGCGCCTCGAGGCCGGGCAGACCCAGAGCCTCGAAGAAGGCGGACTGCGGTTTGCAGCACGCCACCAGGTCGTGGGTGGCGTCCAGGACGTTCACCAAGTAGCGGGTGACGGCCGCGGCGGAGGCGGCCTGGTCCGCGAGCCCAGCGGTCAAGGGATGGGCGCCAGGTCGCGGGTCGAGGCCCAGGCACACGACGGAGTTCGCGGCCCGCGCCCGCGTCGCCAAGCGCGCGCCGAACGTGTCGGCGCGCGCAGCAGCATCAGCGCTGTTCGATGGGGCGCTCAGGCCTGCACCGCAGCGTCGCGTCCATGGCAATGCTTGTACTTCTTGCCGCTACCGCATGGGCATGGATCGTTGCGGCCGACCTTGTCAACTGCCCGGATGGGGGAGGTAGGGCCGCTTCCCCTCACGGGGCCGGCACCGGCGCCGCGCGTGCCGGAAGCCGCCGCGGTCAGGCCGCCACCGTCGTCGGAGGCGCTGTACTGCACTGGCGCCTGGCGCTGCGCGCGGCGCTCGAGGCGTTGGTCGACGTTCACCTGGACGCGGAAGAGCAGCTTCGCGACGTTGAGGCGGATGTTGGCGTTCATCTCCTCGAACAGGTTGTAGCCCTCGAAGGCGTACTCCTGCAGCGGGTTGCGCTGCCCGTAACCGCGCAGGCCGATACCTTGGCGCAGCACGTCCATGTTGTGGAGGTGCTCCTTCCAATGCTGGTCGACGACTTGCAGCACGATGAAGCGCTCGAGTTCACGCAGGAGGGGTGCGCCGAGTTGCTCCTCACGCGCTTGGTAGGCGGACTCCATCAATTCCACGAGCTCGTCAGTGACCTCGTCTGGTTGCTTGCCGCGGTACGCCTCGAAGTCGACGGTCTCGAAGACGGGCACCGCGTCGGCCAGTGAAGCGCGCAGCGTGGGCATGTCTTGGTCCTCTGGCTCGAGCTCGGGGTTGAGGTAGCGCTGCACCTGGGCGTTGATGTAGCTGGCGATCATCTCCTGGACGTCGTCAGACATGTCGTTGCCTAGCAGCACCTCGCGGCGCTGGTTGTAGATGACCTCGCGCTGCTTGCTCATGACGTTGTCGTACTCGAGGAGCTGCTTGCGGATGCCGAAGTTGCGGTCCTCGACGCGCTTCTGGGCGCGTTCGATGGCGCCAGTCACCATGCGCGCCTCGATCGGTTGAGTGTCGTCCATGCCGAGGCGGTCGAGCATGCCGAGTACGCGCTCGTTGGCGAACAGGCGCATGAGGTCGTCTTCGAACGACACGTAGAAGCGGCTGGAGCCAGGGTCGCCCTGACGGCCGGCGCGACCGCGCAACTGGTTGTCGATGCGCCGCGACTCGTGCCTCTCAGTGCCGATGATGTGCAGTCCGCCAAGCCCGACGACCTTGACGTGGTCGGCGTCCGCCTCGTCACGCAGCTTCTCGAGGCGCGGGAGGATGCCGGGTTCGAGGCCCTCCAACCTGCTGAGGGCGGCGCGCGCATCGTCTGGCCTGCGCATCATGATGGCCTTGATGAAGAGCTCGGTGTCGGAGTCGTAGCGGTCGAAGCCCTCGCGCTCGAGGAGTTGGCGCGCCAACCACTCCGCGTTGCCGCCCAGCACGATGTCGGTACCGCGACCGGCCATGTTCGTGCTGATGGTGACGGCGCTAGAGCGGCCGGCCTGCGCCACGATCTCGGCCTCGCGCCCGTGGTACTTGGCGTTGAGGACTTCGTGGGTGATGCCGCGGCGCTTGAGGAGCTTAGAGAGCCGCTCAGACGCGTCGATGGTGACGGTGCCGACTAGGATGGGCTGGCCGGTGGCGTGCACCTGCACGATCTCCTCGACTACCGCGGCGAACTTGCCTTCCTCAGTGCGGTAGATGATGTCTTCCTCGTCCTTACGCACGACCGTGCGGTTGGTCGGGATGACGAGGACGTCGGTGTTGTAGATCTCCTGGAACTCCTTCTCCTCGGTCTTGGCAGTGCCGGTCATTCCGGCGATCTTGCCGTAGAGCTTGAAGAAGTTCTGGTACGTGATGGTGGCGAGCGTCTGGTTCTCACGCTCGATCTTCACGCCCTCCTTGGCCTCGATGGCCTGGTGCAGCCCCTCGCCGAAGCGCCTGCCTGGCATGAGGCGACCCGTGAACTCGTCGACGATGACGATCTGGCCGTTCTCGTCCTTCACGTACTCCTGGTCGAGTTGGTAGTGCTCGGCCGCGCGCAGTGCTTGGCGCAGCATGTGGCCGTTCTCCATGTTGTCTGGGCTGAAGATGTTGTCAATGCCGAGGAGTTTCTCGGCCTTGGCGATGCCCTGCTCGGTCAGGTGGATGTCCTTGGACTTCGCATCTGCCGAGTAGTCGCCGGTAGCTGGCTTGTCGCCTTCTGACGGCTCGCCCTTCTCCAACTGCGTGGCGACCTTGGCCATCGTGAAGTACTTGTCTGTCGCCAGTTCTGCTGGGCCAGAGATGATCAGCGGCGTGCGCGCTTCGTCGATGAGGATGGAGTCGACCTCGTCGATGATCGCGAAGTTGAGTGGGGTGTCCTCGCGCAGCACGAGCTGGTCTGGGCGGAACGCCATGTTGTCACGCAGGTAATCGAACCCGAGTTCGGAGTTCGTGATGTACGTGATGTCGTTACGGTACGCCTCGCGCCTAGCTGCGCCGTCCGTGTCGTGGCGGATGACGCCGACCTTGAGGCCGAGGCCGCGGTAGACGGGCCCCATCCACTCCGCGCCGGTGGCGGCGAGGTAGTCGTTGGTGGTAACGAGGTGCGTGCCCTTGCCAGAGAGGGCGTTGAGCGCGAGCGCGAGCGTGGCGACGAGGGTCTTACCTTCGCCCGTCTTCATCTCGGCTATGCGGCCGTTATGCAGAGCAGCGCCGCCGACGAACTGCACGTCGTAGTGGCGGAGGCCGAGGAAACGCTTGGCGGACTCGCGCGTGAGCGCGAACGCTTCTGGCAAGAGCGCGTCTAACGACTCGCCGCCCTCACGGTGCCTGCGGGCTAGTACGGCGTACGCCTCTGCGAGGTTGTCGACGCTTTCCATGCTGCTCTCGAGGGCGTTCGCAGCACGCACGGCTTCCTGGTGAATCCGCTTGACCTCGCGGTCGTTGTTATCGAAAAGTTTTTGGACGAATCCGAGCATCTGGTTCTGGACCTTTCCGCGCGGGCGCGGGGTGGCGCCACTTTGGCTAGACGCTACCGCGGCGTGCGCGTCACGCTGGTCGCTTGGTATGGCAGCATTGGCATGGCGGCAGGTGCGGAGCTGTGGCCGCCTTCTCAGCAGGGCAGTTTAGCACGCTCGCCAGAAGCGGCTTAGCAGCCTGCCAGACGTGACACTCAAACAGATCACTGGTCGGTGGCGGGCACGCGCACGAACGTGAGCGTGTTGGTGCCGTACTTCTTGCGCCTTACCTCGGCCCCCGCCAGCGCTGGCGGTAAAGGTGGGCTGGCCATGTCGCTCGGGTGTTGCAGGACGTAGAGCGCGCCCGGCCGCGCGGCGCCAGAGCCGAGCAGCGCCTTGAACGTGGCCGCTAGGTCCGTCGGGTAGGGCGGTGCCGCTACCACGACGTCGAACTCACCAACGTGGGCGGCCGCGTAGGCAACGGCGTCGGTCGCTTGAACCTCCACGGCCAGTCCTAGCGCAGTGGCGTTGTTGCGGATGACGCTTGCCGCTGCCTGGGAGAGTTCGACGCAGACGGCGCTCCAACCGCGGCTGGCTGCCTCGAGGCCCATGGCGCCCGTGCCGGCGAAGAGGTCGAGGAAGCGCCCGCGCGGTTCGAAGGCGATGACGTCGAAGAGCGCCTCGCGGAGCCGCGCTGGACTAGGCCGCGTGCCGCGCGCGGGAACCTTGAGTTCGCGGCCCTTGGCGCTGCCAGCGAGGATGCGAGGGTTGGACATGACAGCGAGCATAACCGCGGCGGCCGCGTGGTGCGCGGCGGCGCGCTAGACTAGCTGGTCGTGATTCGCACCCTCGAGCCGGACGAACTTGCATGGTTCATGCGCCAGGCGTTGGCGTTCGTCGGCCATACCGATCCGCGCGGGCTAGCGCAGCGCCTCAACTCGCGGCTCAAGGACGCCGCCACGGAAGCCGAGCACTGCTACGTGTACGCGCCGGACGCCGGACCGCCGACTGCCGGCCTCTACCTTGTTGCCAGCGGGGGAGGGTACGGCGCCCGTCACCTAGAGTTGCGCAGCGTGTGGCACGACAACGACGCGCCCGCTCTCGCTCACCTCGTCGCTCAGCTCTTGAGTCGTGAGTCCGCGGAAGCGGCGACGGTGGCGCTTCACTCGCTAGGTGATGGTCGCTCGCAGGAGTTGGCGGCGCTACTCACCCCGTTTGGCTTCAGGCGCGACGTGCTGCGGCGCCTGCGCTTCGAACTCACCGACGTTCCGCCCCTCGGCCGCCCGCTGGTGCTAGAAGCGTGGCAGCCGGGCAGCGAGCAGGACTTCCGCGAGTTGTACGACGACTCCGAGGGTGAGAGGGTCAGCGACGCGAGCTGGTCGTACCTCAAGCGCAGGGCAGGCCGTTTTCAACCCGACCTATGGTTCGCCGCCCGTGAGGCCCTCGACCAACCCACTGTCGGTTACGCCTTCGCCAGCTCCGCGACGCGTGAGATCGACTCCGTCTACGAACTGACGGGCGTCGGTGTGCGGCGACGCTACCGCGGCGATAGCGAGATGCTGAAGCGCGTCGCTGTTACGACCCTGCAGGAACTCTCGTTCCGCAGCCCGGCGGGCGCGGTGGACACCGTCGTGGGAGCAGGCGACCCGAAGCTCGTAGCTATCTTGGCTTCCGTTGGCTTCGTGACGGTAGAGCACCTACCCGCGCTCGTGAAGCTGCCCACCTGACTCGACCGACGCTCACGGCGTTCCGCGGTGCGCTGGCAGGTAGCGCTCCCAGATGGGGTCGATGTCCGGCATGACCCCGTACGCGCTAGAGAACATGAAGCGCGGCGCGAAAGGCTTGCGCAGCAGGTGGAGGTGCGCTTCGTCTGGCGTGCGGTCGCGTTTCTTGGCGTTGCACGGTTTGCAGCACGCCACCACGTTGTCCCAGGTCGTCGGACCCCCACGGCTGCGCGGCATGACGTGGTCGAGGGTGAGGTCGAAAGTGTGCTTGGCGCAGTACTGGCACGTGTGGTCGTCGCGGCGGAACACGTTCTTACGGTTGAACGCCACGCGCTGCCTGAACGGGCCGCGCACGAAGCGCCGCAGCTTGATGACGCTCGGCACGGGGAAGAGCGAGCTTGGGGAGCGCAGGACCATGCCAGAGTCTTCGACGCGTTCCGCGACCTCGTGCATGAGGAGCGCCACTGCGCGCTTGACGGAGCAGACGTGCAGCGGCTCGTAAGAGGCGTTGAGGATGAGGACCCTAGCAGCGTTGATGTTCTCGAGCGGCCGAACCTCACCCACACCCGCCCCGGCGCTCAAGTCGGCGGCGGTGTGCGCGCCAAGCGAACCTTCCGGTTTCGCCTCGGCGCCGTGAACAGCGGCGGTCGGGTGATCAACGTGGGTGGCGGTCGGGCCCTCCAGGTGCGGCGTTGTGGCGGAGTATAGCAGGCGCCTCACGCCGCCACGTGTGAGTTGGCGCGGTCAAGCGTCCTCGAGCGCTAGCTCGACGAGACGCCGAACCAGTTCGCCGAAGCCGACTCCGGCGGCGCCCCACAGCCGCGGGTACATGCTGTGGCGCGTGAAACCCGGCATGGTGTTGATCTCGTTGAGGAGGAGCGTTCCGTCGCTTGGCAGGTAGAAGAAGTCGACGCGCGCCAACCCACGGGCGTCCACGGCGCGGAAGGCGTCAACGGCCATGGCGCGGCAGGCGGCGGCCACGCTCGGCGGGATGGTGGCGGGTATGTGCAACTCAGCCTGCCCGTCCGAGTACTTGGTCTGGTAGTCGTAGAAGGCGTTGTTGTGGCTGATCTCGCCGACGGGGCTCGCCTCTGGAGCGTCGTTGCCTAGCACGGCCACTTCTAGCTCGCGGGCGCCCTCAGCCCCAGCCTCGACGATGACGCGGCGGTCGTGGCTGAAAGCCAGGTCGAGTGCGGACCCCAGGTCGGCGGCGTGTTGCACGCGGCTGATGCCGATGCTCGAGCCGAGGTTGGCCGGCTTCACGAACAGTGGGAACTCGAGGCGGGCGACGCGCGCGGTGACGGCGAGCGCGTCGCTGCGCCACTCGTGCCGCACTACCGCCTCGTAAGGGACTTGTGGCAGGCCGTGAGAGGCGAAGACGGCCTTCATCGTTAGCTTGTCCATGCCGACGGCGCTGCCTAGCACGCCGGAACCGACGTACGGCAAGCCGATGACGTCGAGCAGGCCTTGCACGCGCCCATCCTCACCGAATGGGCCGTGCAGCAGCGGGAACACGACGTCGAAGCCGCTCGCGATGGCCTCCAGCCCCATGCAGTTCGCGGGCGCCGCCATGGCGGCCAACGCCGCAGAGCTCTCGCCTTCCGGCAGCGCTAGCGCTGCGTGGGAAGCGCTGGCCGATAGGAGCTGACCGTTCTCGGCTATGACCAGCGGCGTCACGTGCAGGTCGGCGCTAGCCGCCAAGACCGAGCGGGCGGAGGAGAGGCTCACGGCGTGCTCCGCTGAGCGCCCACCGCAGAGCAGGAGGACGCGCGGTGCGGCGCTCACGCGCGTACGACCAGGCAGTGCGTTGTGTGTAAGTTACACATTGGGAGTAGCGTACTGCCACGATTGCGCTAGCGCAAGCAGGCCGACTACTCTCGCCAGCCAGGCGAGCGCTTCTCGAGGAAGGCGCGCACGCCCTCGCCAAGCTCAGGACCGACGCGCGCCGTAACGTTGACGTCGACGGCCGCACGCATTGCTGCCTCGAGCGGCAAGCCGCCCGCGGTCAAGAACAGGCGCTTGGTGAGGGCGAGCGAACCGGGCGCGTTGCGCGCGACCGCGGAAGCCAACTCGCAGGCCACCAGTAGCACGTCGTCGTCCGGGGCAATAACGTTCACCAAGCCCATGGCGAGCGCCTCGTCCGCGCCGACAAGCCGTGCGCTGAGCAGGAGGTCGCGCGCGTGCTTCTCGCCGACCTGACGCATGAGGATGACCCCTACGAGCGCAGCGACGAAGCCGATGCGCGCTTCCGTATAGCCGATGCGCGCGCTCTCACCCATGACGGCCATATCGCAAGCGGCCACCAGTCCGGCCCCGCCCGCCACCGCCGGACCGTTGACGGCGGCGACGATGGGTTTTGGGCACGCCAAGAGCGTCATGAACAGGCCGGCGAGCGCCTCAGAGTCAGCGCGGTGGGCCGCCTCGTCCATCCTTAACGTGCCTTCTAGCTCGGCAAGGTCGAGGCCGGCGCAGAACGCCGCGCCCGCGCCAGTCAGTACGAGCGCGCGCACGCCGCTGTCTGCCTCTGCCGCCGCGATGGCGGCCAGCAGCTCTACGCGCATGGCGCGGGAGAGAGCGTTGCGTTGTTCCGGGCGCGCCAGCGAGATGACGAGCACGTTGCCGCGCCGTTCCGTAGTCAGGGTGCTGGCAGCTGGGTCCGGCATTCCTGATGATACCGGCGGGCGTTGGAGAGGGGGCTGCGAACTACCTGACTACTGGCGCCAAGTCGGCACGGTTACTCTAAGCGAGCCACCAAGTGGCAGTACGGAGGCGACCTTGAAGCTCGTTGAGCAGTACCCCACACGCCCGCTGGCACGGGCGCGCATAGCCGCCATGCTTGCCACCTTTTCGCTCGGACTCGCGTTCTTGGCCGCCTGTGCACCAGGCGCTGCCGTCCTCTCCCCGCCGACCTTCCAAGTAGACAGTGCTAGGTCGGGCTTCATCAGCATCGACCCGCCAGGGATCGGTGACGGCTCCGCGCTCTTCCGCTTGGCGCTCACGGTCTCGAACCCCAACCCCGTCAGCGTCCGCCTGTCGGGACTTGACGGCACCCTCTTCTTGCGCGAGACGCGGGCGGCCACCACGTCGTTCAGGGGCGGCATAGACCTACCAGCCAACAAGTCGGCGCCGCTCGTCCTCGACGTAAGGGTGCCACTTGGCGCCGCGCCAGTGCTCCTCGACACCATCGCCAACTACGTCGCGGGCAACACCACCTCGTACCGGTTCGACGCCGCCGTGACGATCGACGTGTTCGGTGCTCCGCAGCGCTTCCCGGCCTTCACCGTCGCCAAGGGCGAGCTCCCGCGGCCAAGCGGACTCGTTGCGCCGCGCTTCACGCTGCTAAGCAGCGAGCTGCGGTTCGAGGCGGTCAACCGCGTGGCAGTAACCCTAACGGGCGAGCTCACGAACGCTGGGCTCATCGGCTTCTTCGTGCAAGTGCCCGAACTCGTGCTCAGCGTCGGCGGAGCGCAAGCCGCCGTCGCCACGCTCGAGTCCGTCGCCGTGCCAGGCGGCGGCGTCGCGCCCGTCACCCTCGCCTTCCGCTTCGACCCGCTTGCCCTCGGCGCGGCGGTGGCGGCGCAGGTGCAGGCGGCCTCGGCGGGCGTCGGCGGGCTCGGCGTGCAACTCAACGGAGGTTGGCGCCTCGAAGCGCCTGGCATCGCCACGACCTCGCTCGAGCCAACGGCCATCCTGCGCGACATGCTTAGGTAGCCTTGCGCTCAGTGACCCGCCCGTCGCGCTCGTTCGGCTAGGCGCGCGAGCGGGCCGGGCAGCCACCAGTTCCAGCGCCCTGCCAAGGTCATGACCGACGGCACCAACGCCAGGCGCACGAGCGTGGCGTCGAGGATTATCGCCACCGTCAGGCCAAGACCCAACGTGCGGATGAGCTCGACGTGCGAGAAGAGCAGCAACGCGAACACCGTCACCATGACGGCCGCCGCGCTGGTGATCACCCCGCCAGTACTCGAAAGCGCTGTTGCTACCGCGTCGTGGTCGGACATGCCCTTCTCGTGCGCCTCATGGATGCGCGCAACCAAGAACACCTCGTAGTCCATGCTCAGACCGAACACGATGGCGAAGATGAACAGCGGAGCAGAAGTATCGATATAGCCGAGGACGCTGCCAACACCGAACAGCTTGGTGAAAACGCCGTCCTGCAGCACTAGCGTCAGGAACCCGAAGGTGGCGCCGACGGTAAGGGCGTTCAGGAGCACCGCCTTGATGGGGATGAGCAGCGAGCGGAACGCCCACCCGAGGAGCACGGCCGTCACGAGCGCGACTAGGGCGAGGGCGAGCGGAAAGTAGGCGTATAGCGCCTTCGTCCACTCGCTGCCCTGCACGTAGACGCCGCCGATGCGGGCGTCGAGTTGGGCGGCGGCCAGCGCCTCTTCAATGCCGCGGTACACTTCGGCCCCCGCCGCTGGGGTGAGGTCACCGCCTGGCACGACGCGGGCGAGAACGTAACGCCCGTCACGGCTGATGGTGGCGCGCGCGAGCGGCGCGATCTCGCTGTTGAGGGCCGTCTCCTTGGTGGCGTAGTACTGGTAGAGGAAGAGGCGGGGGACGCCCTCCAACGCCATGGGCGAAGACACGCCGGACACGCGTGGGAGCTCCTTGAGTCGCGCCGTCAACAGGGAGACCTTGCGCACGTTCTCTGGGCGAAAGAAGCCGTCGCTGCCGAAGTCTATGAGCACATCGAACGGGTTGAGGAGCCCCTCCAACCCGAGCCCCTCGAGAGCCGTGAGGGTGCGGCGCGCGTCCGTAGCCGTCGTCAAGCCGCGCGCGCCTGGGTCGGCCACCTGCATGCGCAAGGACGGCAGGGCGAGCAGCACGAGGATGCCGACGCCGGCTATGGACCACAGCCACGGCCTTCGCATGATGGCTATCGCGCGGGCGCGCCAGAACGCGCGCGTGCGCAGGCCAGGCTCGCGCCTCGTGACGCGCAGCCAGTTGACTCTGTGCCCTAACAACGCCAGGGTGGCGGGCACGGCCGTTATGGCGACCAGCACGCTGACGACGAGCACTACCATGGTGCCGATGCCTATCGATCTGATGAAGGCGACTGGTGGAACCAGCAGCGCCATCAGCGCGACCATGACCGTCAGGCCGCTGAAGGCGACGGCTTTGCCCGCCGTAGCCGCCGTGCGCGCGGCCGCTTTGCGCGCGTCGAACGTGCTCCTCAGCTCCTCGCGGTAACGGTTGACGATCAGGAGGGCGTAATCGATGCCCGTTGCCAACCCGAGCATCGTGACGATGGTCTCCGTGAACACGGCGAACTGGATGACCTGGCCTAAGAAGTAGAGGAGCGCAAGCGAGATGGCGATGGACGTCACGGCACTTAGGAGCGGCAGTAGCGACGCGACCACCGCACCGAAAGCGACGAGCAGGATGAGCAACGAGATCGGTAAGCCGAACAGCTCCGCGCGCCTAGCATCGCGCGTGCTCACCTCCTCCAACTCGATGACAGTCGCTGGCCCGCCAGACAGGTCGAAACGCATGGCCTTCTCGGCGGTCAGCACGCGCCTGACGCCTTCCGTTACGGCCTTGCCGCGGCTTAGGTCGTTAGCGTCGATGCCGATGAGCATTATCGAGAGGTCGTTCTGCGCATCCAGCAAGTCGAGGCCGCTCGCGCTGCGGTAGTCCTGAACGTAGGTGACGCCGTCGCTAGCAAGCAGCTTCGCCTTGATGGCGTCGAGCTCGGCGGCGTACTCAGGCGTACCCGCATGAACCGCGACGCCGTGAGCGACGGCGACCAGCGCCGCCTCCTCGGGGTTGGCGAAGGACGTGGCAAGCAGGTCCTGAACGATCGCGGCGTTGCCGTGCTGCGGCGCGTCCGGTTGGGCGTTCAGGACGTCGCCGACGTGAGTGGTGAACGGCAGCGCCGCCAGGCCGAGCGCGAACCACACGCCGAGGACCCAGCGCGGGTAACGCGAAACGAGCTCGCCGAGCGCCGTGAACATCAGGGCTCAGCTCGCCAAGAAGGCGTCGATCACCTGGCGCGCACCCACGTCGTGGTTCCTCGTCTCGCCCGCCACGAGGCCGTCGCGCAGGAAGACGATGCGGTCGGCAACTAGCGCGGCGGCCGGGTCGTGGGTGACCATGACGACCGTCCACCCAAGCTCGTCGACCCCGCGCCGCAAGAGCGCGAGGACTTCGTTGCCCGTCTTCGTGTCGAGGTTGCCGGTTGGCTCGTCCGCCAGCACGACCGCTGGGTCGTTGATGAGCGCCCGCGCTAACGCCACGCGCTGCCGTTGCCCACCGGACAACTGCCGCGGACGGTGGCTGAGGCGGTCGCCGATGTTGAGCTGCACGGCCAGGTCCGCCAGCCGCTCGCGCCCGCTTGCTAGACGCCCCGCCACCTCGGCGGGCAGGAGGATGTTCTCCTCGGCGCTGAGGTTGGGGATGAGTTCGAACGACTGGAAGATGAACCCCAAGCGGTCGCGGCGCAGGGCCGTGAGCTCGTCGTCGCTTAGGCCGTTGGTTGCCTGGCCTGCCACGGACACGGTGCCGCTGTCTGGCTGGTCGAGGAGGCCGAGCATGTGCAGCAGAGTGCTCTTCCCGCTGCCGCTAGGTCCCATCACTGCCACGAACTCGCCTTCGCTTACTTCGAGGGTGACGCCGTCGAGCGCGGGGATCACCTCGTCGCCAAGGTGGTAGGTCTTGCGCAAGTCCCTAGCGGACAGCGCGAGTGGTTTCTCAGACATGCTCACTCCATGCGGCGAGGGCGCGCGTTGGCGACATCTTCGCCGCGCGCCTAGCGGGCAGTAATGCGGCCACCAGCCCGATGAGGGGCGAAACGATCAGCGCCAACAACGCTAGCGACCAGGGCACGAGCGGCTCGAGCACGAAGCCAGTCAAAGCGCCCGCGCCGTTCGTGATGATGCGGGCGAGCAGCAGCCCGAAGGCCACCCCGATGATGGCGCCCATCGTCGTCACGACCACCCCCTCGGCCGTCACCAGCGCCCGCACGCCAGCGCGCGTCAAGCCGATGGTACGTAGAACGGCGATCTCGTGACCGCGACTGACGAGGTTCATGCCCAACGTGTTCGCCACTCCGAGCGCCGCCACCAGCACGGCGATCACGAGCAGCACGCGCGTGGTAGCGAACGCCTGGGAGGTGACCTCGAGGATGTAGCGCTTGTAGTCGGCGTTGAGGGTTATGTCAAGCGCCAGGTCGGGGAAGGTCGCTTGGAAGCGCTCGCTCAC
Source organism: Trueperaceae bacterium (assembly GCA_035703635.1). Lineage (GTDB taxonomy): Bacteria > Deinococcota > Deinococci > Deinococcales > Trueperaceae > JAAYYF01. Next base: position 13,299 of record DASSXV010000025.1, read on the forward strand.
TGCCTCTTGCGACTCGCCCTTCTTGAGGACGACGACGAAGAGGTCCGGGTTGCCTCCGCCGAACTGGGCGATCTCGTTGATGCTGCCAACCACCGTCTCGCCGCCGCCAGTGAAGTCCACGACCACCCCAGCGACCTTGAACGGCGCGAAACCGTTGCTGGTGCGCAGCTCGATGGTGTCGCCTTTGACGATGCCGTAACGGTCACGCATGGTGTTCGCGATCAGGACCTCGCCGGCTCGCAGCGCTTCGTAGCCCGTCTCGTCGTCACCCTGACCGGGCAGGTACTGGAAGCGGCCGAAGCCGCCGTTAGGGTCGAAGCGTTCCGGGTCGACGAGGACGAGGGCGACTGAGCGGCCACGCGTATCTTCGGCTGACTGCAGGAACCTGACCGCCGTGATCTTCACCCCGCTAGCGACGTCCACCCCTGCGATGGCCTCTGCGCGCGTGGCGAAGTCGCTCGGGAAGGTGACGGGGGCCGTGATGAACAAGTCACCGACGACCGTCGTCTCGACCCATGACGAGATCGCGTGGTTAGTGCTGCCCACCATGCTGCCTACCCCGATCACAAGGCCAGTTCCGACGACTACCGTGCCGATGGCTACGCCGTTGCGCGCCCCGTTGCGCTCCGCGAAGCTGGCGCCCAGCTTGCCGGCTGGCCCGAAGACGCGCGTTAGCGGGCCGCGCAGCACGGCCACCATGGGGGGCAGCGCGTAAGGCGCCGTCAACGCCACCCCGAGGAAGAACAACCCCAAGGCTACGGTCGTCGCATACAGAGCGGACGTGCCTGGCCACGGTAGGAGCGCCGCCGTCGTGCCGACCACGACGAATGCCAGACCAAGTAGGGCCTGGCGCGTGCTTAGCGGCTTCTCGACCGCCTGCAGCGAGGAGATGGGCGAGGTGCGCCCGGCGTTGCGCGCCGGAATCAGACCAGCAACGAGCGCGGCAGCGACGCCGAGAACCGAAGCGACGAGCACGTTCTGCACCGGCAGCACAAGCGTGCGGAACTCGTAGCCGAGGGTGGCGGCGTTGAGGTAGGTGATGACGTACGAGAGCACGACTCCGAGCACTATCCCGCTGATGACGCCGAGCACCGCCAACGCGAGCGCCTCGTAGAAGGCCAGCCGCATGATGGCGCCCCTCGTCATGCAGATGGTGCGCAGGAGGGCGTACTCGCGCGACCGCTCCACGACGGAAGCCATGAACGTGTTGTATGCGAGGAACGCGCCGAGCGCCAACAAGGTGGCGGCAAGGACACTCAACCCGGACTGCAGCGTCTGCACGATGCCGAAGGTGAAGTCGCCGCTCCCGGCTGGCAAGGTCACCGTGTAGGCGTCGCCCGCCAGGGAGCCGAGGCGAGTCGCCACCGCCTGCACGTCGTCGACGTCGTTGACCTGGATCTCGATCTGGGAGATGCGCCCCTTGAGGCTGAGCACGCTCTGGAGGTCAGCCAACGCCATGATGCCGACGCGGCCGCCGTTGGTGCTTGCCACGCCGACCGCGTCATCGAGCAACCCGGTGACGAGCAACGGCACTGGGCCGCCTGACGTCGTGAAGTCGACCGTCTCGCCGACACTGATGCCACGCGCTTTGGCGAAGCCGTCAGCTATGGCGATCCCGCGTGAGCCCGCCGCAGGCAGCGCTCCGGTGGCGAGCTTGGCCGGAAGGTCGTCTACGAACTGCGTGAGCCGCCCCTGGATCTGGAAGCCGCTATCGATGCCGGGTATGACGGACTTCTCGACCGTCCTAACGCTGCGCAGCGGCTCCGCGCGGGTTTGCAGCACTGGATAAGCCGCCTCGACGCCAGCGTCCGCCCTCACCTCAGCGAGGAGCGGCTCGCTCTCGAACACGGAGCGCCCGCCGGCCCCTGTCGTGAGGAGTAGGTCGGCCTTGCCTGCCGCGGCCTGCAGTGCGCTGCGGAGGTTAGCTTCGACGTTCGCCCCGACGGAGAGGGTCGTCAGCACGGCCGCGATGCCAAGCCCGATCCCCAACGTCGTAGCTAGGCTGCGCCACGGGTGACGGAAGAGGTTGCGCATGGCCAGGCGCCCTAGAGTGCTCACGGAGGCTAGTGTACTCGTCAGCTAGTGGGTGACTTTGGGGAAAGCGCCGCTTGACACGTGGTAGCGTCCGACCGAGATGCGGATCCTCTACGTCGCAGACGACCTTTACGAGGGGTACGGCGGGCAGGCGCGTGCGACGGAGGGACACCTGGCGGCGTTGGTCGCGCGCGGGCACACCGTGACAGCCGTAGCTGGGCGAGAGCCGCACCCTACGGTTCCGCCGCCTGGCGTAAGGCTAGTGCGGATGCCAGCCGTGCAGCTCGGGAACGCTCAGACTAGGATCGCCTACCCCATCATCGGAACGCTGGCGCGCGAGATCAGCCAGGCTGACGTGGTGCAGGCGAACACGCCAGCCATCCTCACCGCGGCAGCGCTCCTCCTCGCGCACCGTCAGAACGTGCCCGTCGTGCTCGGAGTGCACACTCAGATCGAGACGAGCACGCTGCAGCTGCCGCGCTTCGGCGGCGTCGTGGCTGACCTGCTGCGGCGCTGGTACCGCTGGCTCTTCTCCCGCGCCGACTTGCTCGTCGCTCCGACGGAGTTCGCTGCGGCGACTAGCAGGGCGTTCTCGCACGTGAGGGTGGAGGTCGTGTCGAACGGCATCGACTTCGGGAGCTACTCGCGGCCGCGCACCGCAACTGCCGGTCGCCAACTCGCTTACCTTGGCCGCTTGTCGGCCGAGAAGCGACCGCAGGACTTGCTGAAGCTGATGAAGGCACTGCCAACCGACCATCACCTCGTCATGGCAGGCACGGGCCCGCTCGCCGCCGAACTAGCAGAGCGTTTCGCGGCGGAGGGATTGGCCGGGCGAGTGCGCCTCGCTGGTTTCATCGACGAGGACGAGAAACGCGTGCTCCTCTCGCAGACGGACCTATTCGTCATGCCGTCACCGGCCGAGTTGCAGAGCATCGCCACCCTAGAGGCGATGGCGGCCGGGTGCGCCGTGGTCGCGTTCGATTACGCGAGCAGCGCCGTTCCGCGCCTCGTGACGGAGGCGCAGGCGGGCGTGGTCGTGCCCGCGGACGACGCCGTGGCGCAGGCGGCCGCGGTCGTCGAGCTGCTTAGTGACCATCAGCGCCTGCGCGCAGCGCAGGAGAGCGCTCAACGTTACGCGGCGCTGCACGACGTAGCGCGCAGCGCGGAGCGCCTCGAGCAGCTCTACTCCGAGTTGGCGAGCGCAAGGAGGTGACGAAAGTGAAGAGCAGCGAACCTGTCTCACTGCAAGGACGCGTGGTGGCCGTGACGGGCGCAAGCGGCGGCATCGGGTTGGCTAGCGTGCGCCGCCTGGTGGCCGCTGGCGCCACCGTGCGGGGGCTGACGCGCACGGCAGCAGGTGCCGAGCATCTGCGTGAGGCCGGAGCGCAGGCGGTGCAGGGCGACATCGCCGATGCGAACGCGCTAGCCGCGCTGTTCGCTGGCGCTGACCTCGCGCTGCACCTCGCGGCGTGGATGGGCGGCAAGGGCGGCGCGGCCGAGGCGCAGCGCGTGAACGTCGAGGGTACGAGGGCCGTGGCTAGCTCCGCGGTCGCGGCGGGCGTGAGCCGCCTGGTTCACGTGAGCAGCATCGCCGTGTACGGCCCTACGCTCACGGGCGACGTGACAGAATCCCACCCTACGCGCGAGGTCGGGGACCCATATGGCGACACCAAGTTGCGCGGTGAACAGGTCGTCACGGAGGTGACCGCTGGCGGCCCCGAGCTAGTGATCCTGAGACCCACCATGGTGTACGGGCCTCGCGTGGCTTCCTGGACCCTTACTCCCCTCAAGGCCCTGGCGGCGGGCGCGCCGCTGGTGTTCGGCAAGGGCGACTACGTGCTAGACGCCGTGTACGTCGACGACGTCGCGCGCGCGGCGGTGTTGGCGCTCACCGCGCCCGCTGCGAGCGGCAGGACCTACAACGTCACTGGCGCGGCAACCACCTGGGGCGAGTTCTTCGGCGCGTACGCTGCCATGCTCGGCAAGCCGCTGCGGCGCCTGCCAACGTGGCTCGTGCGCGGCGGGGCACGCTTCGCGGCTACCGTCACGCGGCCGCTCGGTGACGCGCGCGTCGTTGGCGAGACGGTGGAGACGATGCTGAGCCGCGCCACCTTCAGCGGGGCGGCGGCCGTCACCGACCTTGGTTACGCGCCAGCAGTCTCACTCGCTAACGGCATGCGCACGACGGCCGCCTGGCTGCGCACGGCCGGCTACCTGAGCGGACCGCGCGTAGCCATGGTCGTTGGAGCGGGGAGCGGCCTTGGCCTCGCCGTGGCTGAGGAGCTGGTCCGCCGCTACGTGCCGCTGGTGGCCGCGGACCTCGACCCGACCGCGCTCAACGCCGTGCCGTCGTTGGCCGGCGCCACCGTCGTCACCCTAGACGTCCTAGACCCCGCCAGCATCGCCGCGGCCTTGAAGGGCGTGAGCGAGCTAGGGATGGCGCCTGACGCCGTCGTCATCACCGTCGGCGGCCTCAAGCCGGGCGCGCTCGAGTCTCAACCGCTGGCGGACGTGCGCAGACAGCTCGACTTGAACGCCATCGGGCCGCTCAACGTGGTGAGGGCCGTAGCTCCAGGCATGCGTGCTCGGGGCCGCGGGCGCGTGGTGGCCGTCGGCTCGACGAACGGGCTGCTCGTCACGCCGTTCATGGGCGCTTACTCGGCCGGCAAGTTCGCGCTCGAGGCGCTCATGGACGCCCTACGCCTCGAGCTGCGGCCGTTCGGAGTAGAGGTCGTGCTCGTGCAGCCGGGCGCCATGCGCACGCCGTTCGCTGCCCGCGCCAAGGCGCAACTGAGCGCGGAAGCAGAGCGCACCGGTGCGCCGTGGGACGCCTACCTGAAGCGCCTGCGCGACTCCAACCTTTGGGGCGAGAGCAACGCGGCGGACCCTGCGAAAGTGGCCAGCATCGTGGTGCGCGCAGCCACGAGCAAGCACGCCCCTGCTAGGGTACGCGGCACGCCGGAGGTGCCGTTCGTGCGCTTCTTCTCCTACTTCCCCGATCGCATCAAGGACTTGCCTTTCGTTCGGCCACTAGGCCTCAAGCGTCCGAACGGTCGTCGCGCTCGCTAACCCCGTGACCGAGAGTCGCCGCCTGCGGTCGGCGGCGTGAAAGCAACAGCCACGCGCTGAGCGGCCCCAGCAAATAGGCGAGGTAGAAGGTGGTGGCGCGCCACACGAGCACGGGCGCCGCAACGGACTTGAGCTGTGACCCGGCCGCTCCAACCGCCAGCCCGAGGAGCAACTCCATGACGCCCGACGCGCCAGGGGTCGGCACGAAGAACGACAGCAACGTGATCATCGATAGCAGGGCGAGCACATCGAGCAGGCGCACGTCCGCGCCGTACATGACGAGCAACGCCCAGAAGAGCGCGAAGCTCGTCAGCCAGGCTGTGAAGTTGGCGACGTGAAGCGAGAGCCAGTAACGCAGCGGCAGGTCCCGGAAAGCCGTGGCGCTGGCGTGGTACTCGATTGCGACCCGCCGCAGGCGGCGCTGGAAACGCGCGAGGAGGCGCCAGCTCGCCAAGGCGTGCAACCCGCGCACTACGGGGCGCGGGAAGCGCACGAGCGCGACGGCGCCGACGAGCGCAAGTAGAGCGCCGACCCCAGCGCCTACCGACAGCCATGGACCAAGTACCACCGGTGTTGCCAACAGTAGATAGGCGAGTCCGATAGGGATGAGCAACCCGAGGGCGGCGAGGTCGAGCACGAAGAGCTGGACGGCCATCGCCAGGCCAGCGCCCGCCGGCACGCCGACGCGCTCGAGCGCGACGACGAGGAAAGGCGCCCCGCCAGTGCCAGCCGGAGTCGTGGCCGTTCCGAACACCTGCGCGACGTGCGCCAAGAAGGCGTGCCACCAGGTCAACGGGTAGCCTTGGTAGCGCGCGAGCAGCACGAGTTTAGCGACCGGCGCCAGCCACAGCGCCACCAGGGTCAGAACGGCGAAGATCAGCAGCCAGGCGGGTAGTTCCTTGGGGGCGTAAAGGGCAGCGGAGAAGATCTGCTCGCGCGTCGCCAGGTAGAGGCCGGCAAGGCCGAGCCCGACACTCAACAGCAGGAGCAGCACGAGGCGCATCAGGCGCCTTGCCTAACGGCCTTTGCGCCTGGGCGCCCTGTTATGAGCGCGCGCGTTACCCTCTCGAAAGGCAAGTCCGCTAACGGCGGTTGGGTAGGTAGCGCCTCGCCGCATGCCACTGAGCGGACGTGGGCGGCGGCGCGGCGCGCCATGCCGGGGAAGTCGAGCGCCGCCGCGTGAACGCTGGCCGCGGCTAGCCGTGCCGGCGCGTCACGCCAGGCGGCAACGGCCGCGGCCAGGTCGACGGTGGACGTGATGCCGCCCAACTCGCGCTCCTCCAGGAACCGGACGACGGCCGCCTCGTTGAGGCCTGCGTACGCCGTGACCAGCAGCGGACGGCCGACGGCAAGGGCCTCCATGGTGCTAGCAGGTCCGGCCTTGCCCACCACCAGGTCGGCGGCGGCGAGGAGGGTCGGCATGCGGTCCGTGAAGCCGAAGGCCGTAAGCCCGGGGTGCTCCGCGGCCAAGTTGTCGAACCGCGCCTTCAGCTCCGCGTTGCGGCCAGCTACCGCCAGCAGGCGAGAGCCGGTCGAGAGGATCTGTTCGGCCATCGCCACCGCCTCGCCGGCCAATCCCTCGGCGCCGAGCGTCAACAGCGTCGTGAAGCCGGGCTCAGCGAGGCCGAGTTCAGCGCGGGCCGCAGCTCGAGCTGGCGGGGCGAGGAACGGTTGCCTAACCGGGTAACCAACGACGTGCACCCGCTCAGGCCTCACTCCGAGCCGCACGAGGTCTTCCCGCGCAGCGACGCTAGGCGCGAACACGAGCTCGCTGCGCGGCTCCGACCAGAGCGCGCTGGCGTCGAAAGGCTCGGTGGCGTAGATGACGACCGGTGCTCTAAGCCCGTAGCGCGTGCGGGCAGCCGCGAACACGGTGGCGAGCCAGCCGTGGTTAGCGACGACGAGATCGGGCCCCAGCTCGTTGAGCTGCCGCGCCAGGCTCCTAGCGAAGGCGTCGAGGGTGAGGCTTTGCGAGAGCCGCGTGACGCAAGGGGCAGCGTCGCTTAACCGTTGGCCGATGCGCACCAGCTGCGGGCGCCGCAGGAGGGCGCGCCAACTCGCCTTGTGGCGCCTGTCGAGTGCGGCGGCGCCGAACTCCGCCATCACGTCACTCACGCGGGTGGTGAAGTCGTCCGGGTAGTAGGCGTGCAGCGCCTCGGCCAACGCCGTCGCCGTCGCCACGTGACCACCGCCAGCCGCGATGGTGGCGAAGAACACGTGGCGCGGCTGCCCCATCAGGACCGCCCCTGGCGGCCGAGCGCCGCAACGGTAGCGGCTACGCCGGCGCGCCATGAGACTTGCGGTTCGTAACCTAGTTCTTCGATGGCGTGGCGCAGAGAGAAATGCACGTCGTTGAGCATGAGGCCAGCACGGTAACGCGTTACGGGAGGCTCGAGCGAAGGCAGTAGGGCAGACCAGGTCGCCTCTACGCCGCTGGCCAGCGCGCGAGTCGGCCTGCCCGGAAGGCGCAGCCGCGGTCCCTCACCCCCCTGGTCGTCGGCGATGGCGTCGAAGAGCTCGCGCCAACTCGGCATCCCGGCGTCCGCGATGACGTAGACCTTGCCTGCCGCCCGTGGCTCGTGCAGCGCCAGTACGACGCCGCTGGCGAAGTTGGGGGCGTACGCCGTGTTGAAGACGGCCGCTCCACTGCGCACGAGCGGCAACGTGCCCTTCGCAACGGCCCGCGCCACGCGCCCGAACGTCTGGTCACGCTCCCCGAACGGCCACAGGCCAGGCCGCACTACTACGCTCTCGAGGCGCTTCTCCCCAAGCACGAGGTCCTCGGCCAAGATCTTGGAGTACGCGTAGGCGTTACGCAGGTTGTCGCGCGGTTGCGTGCGGGGGTCGGCGTTGCGGAAGCCAGAGTAACGGTGCACGGCCACGCTCGAGATGAACAGGAAGCGCTGGCAGCCGGCGTGGGCCGCCTCATGGAGCAGCGTCCGCGTTGCGACGACGTTCGTGCGGTAGAAGGCGTCCCACGGGCCCCAATCGGCGACCCTGGCGGCGGCGTGCACGACGGCGTCGACCCCGTCGCACAGTCCATGGACTCCCTCGTCGTCCGTCAGGTCCGCGCGCACGATCTCGAGGCGGTCATCGCCCTGCAGGTTGGCGAGGCTGGCGTCGGAACCCCACGGCGTGACCAGCGCTCTGACGCTGTCCTGGCTGGCGATAAGCTCCTCGCAGATGTGGCTGCCAAGGAAGCCGTGGGCGCCGGTGACGAGCACCTTCATGGCGTCACGCCGAGGACGGGGTGGCGGGTACAGGTCATCTCCAAGACGGTAGCAGTCCGAGGCTCAGTTGAGCAGGTGCCCTGAGCGCGCCAACACGGCTAAGTCGAGCGCGAGGCCGATGGCGAGATGCAGCAGCAGCGAGTAGAGGATCGAGCGACTGCGGACCGCTATGACCGCGAACAAGATGGAGGCTGGTGCGGCGGCCATGACCTCCGCTAGCGGCTTGCCTAGGTGCACGAGCGTTGCCATGACGACGCTAAGCCACAGCGCGACTGTCGGGCTGGTGGCCCGCGTGGCTACGGAGAGCACGAAACCGCGGTAGAACCCCTCGAACGCCAAGTAGTAGAGGCCGTAGATGACCGACCATTGTGCGAGGTGTGCCGCGCTCGATCCGACCCAGGTGCCGGCCCACGGGTAGGTCGCGGCCAGCGTCGGATCCGTGCTCGCGAAGTACATGAGCACGGCGGCAAGCAGAGCAAGCGGAACGGCGGCGGCCAAGCCGAAACGCCAGTCGCCGATGCGGAAGCCAGCGCCCTCGAGCGGCCCGATCAGGAAGCGGTAGAAGACGGCCGGGATGAGCAGGAGGAGGATCGCGGACCACGCCACGCTGGAGAACGCAGCCAGTGGCTCCTGTGGAGCCATGCGCAATAGCGTTGGGCCCGGCGTGGCCAAGTACCAGAAGGCGGCCTGTAACACCAACGAGCCGAGTAGGAAGAACGCGTATTTCGCGCGCTCGCCCCGTGGGAAGAGTGCTCCTAGGTCGGCCGCGATGAGCCTAAACGCGGCCCAAGGCTTCATAGCTCCTTCTGCACCATGCGGTATGTCTTATTGTGCACCCCACCAGAGGCCTCGATCGCGCGGTTGATGGCGTGATTGTCCTCTAACGTCCAGCCGCATTCGCCTTCCCTGATGCCGACCTGGTACGCGCGCTTGACCGACTCCTCGATGAGGATGAGGTCGAAGCCCCGGTTACGGTGCTCGGGCAACACGCCCAAGATGACGAGGCGCGCGCGGTTCATGATCTGCTTGCGGCGCAGCAGCGGCAAGATGCCAGTGACGAGGCGGCCGTCGAAGTGCGCGAGGACCTGGTTGAGGTCAGGCACGGCTATCGACACGGCGACAGGTTCGCCCTTGTACTCGAGGAAGAGCGCCAGCTCGGGGTTGACGATCATCTTCAGCTCGTCTGCCATGTGCGCTATCTCGGCGTCGGTGAACGGCACGTTGCCCCAGTTCTTCTCCCACGCCGCGTGGTGGATCTTCTGTAGCAGCATGACTTCGGCGTGGAAGTTCTTGAGGTCGGCTTTGCGGATGACGGGTTGGTAACGCTCCCGCGAGCGCCTGACCAGGCGCGCGACGCGCTCGGGCAAGACGCCCTTGTTCTCGAAGTGAAAAGTGTAGAGGTCCTTGACCTTCGCGTAGCCAGCCCCCGTTGCGAGTTCAAGGTAGCCGCGCGGGTTCTGCGGCATCATCACGTACGGTTTCTCTTCGAAGGCGTCGACCTGGAAGCCAGCGCCGTCGTTCATCGTCGGGTTGGCTGGGCCCCTGACCGCCTTACGTCCAAGGCCGCGGGCCTCGGCTTCGACGGCGGTGAACAGCGCCTTGGCCGTCTCGGCGTCCTCGGCCTCGAAGAACCCGAAGAACGCCACGTTATCTTCCGGGTGCGTGGCGTTGTGCAAGTCGTCGTCGATGCACGCGATGCGCCCGACCACGCGGCCAGCACGCCGCGCGAGGTAATAAGTCGCGCGTGCGTGCTCGAAGAACGGGTTCTTCTTGGGGTCGAGCAGTTCGAACTGCGAAACGCGTAACGGCGCCACCCAACTCGGGTCGGCAGCGTACTTGCGGTACGGGTAGAGGACGAACTCCTTGAGCGCCTTGCCGCTGGTTACGCGTTCTACGTCGACCATCGACGGCTAGATTACGCCGAAGCGCCGCCCGACATCGGCGAAAGCGTGAAGCAACGTGTCGAGTTGTTCGTCAGTGTGGTTGGCATTGACACTAGTGCGGATGATGGACTTGCCCGGCTGCACGCCGGGTGGGAGGGCGGGCGTCGTGAACACGCCCAACTCCCATAATGCCTTCCAGAACGCCATCGCCAGTTCGTCAGGACCGATGAGAACGGGCACGATAGGCGTCTGTGACCCGAGGGTGTCGAAGCCAAGCGCGTTCATGCCCGTGCGCAGGCGCTCGACGTTGCGCCACAAGTGCTCGCGGTGCTCCGGTTCCGTCTCGATGATGTGGAGCGCTTCTAGCGCCGCCGCCATCTGCATGGCGGGCAGAGCAGCGGTGAAGATGAACGGGCGGGCGTGGTGCTTGACGTAATTGACGACGGCATGATCGCCGGCCATGAACCCGCCGACGCTAGCGAACGACTTCGAGAAGGTGCCGACGAGCACGTCGACTTCCTTCTCCAACCCGAAGTGCTCGCCCGTCCCGCGGCCGTGGTCGCCGAGCACGCCACTGGCGTGAGCGTCATCGACGATCAGGCGCGCGCCGTAGCGCCGCTTCAACTTCACGATGCCTGGCAAGTTGGCGATGTGGCCGCTCATGGAGAACACGCCGTCCGTGACGATGATGCGGCCGCCCGGCTTGTCGACGTCGGCCTCGAGCAGGCGCTCAAGGTCATCGAGGTCGTTGTGCTCGAACTTGCGCAAGGTGGCGTAGGAGAGGCGCGCAGCGTCGTAGAGCGAAGCGTGGTTCTCGCGGTCGTAATACAAGATGTCGTGGCGCCCCGCGAGCGCCGAAACCACCGAGAGGCAGCCGAGGTAACCGGCGCTGAAGGTCAGCGAGTCTTCCTTCTGGAAGAAGTTGGCTAGGCGGTGCTCGAGCTGCTCGTGGAGCGTGAGCGTGCCGGTGAGGAACCGCGAGCCGGTGCAGCTAGTGCCGAAGTCATCGAGTGCGCGGCGCGCTGCCTCTTTGAGGCGCGGGTCTTGCGTGAGCCCGAGATAGTCGTTCGAGCCGGTGATGACCATGTCGCGGCCGGCAACACGGACGCTGCCGCCGTGCTGTGACGCGATGGGTTTGAAGTACGGGTGCATGCCAGCTGCTACGGCTTCGTCAGCCCTGCGGAACTGGAACGCCTTCGCGAAAGCGTCCTGCGCCTTGGCTTGCGGGGCACCATCCCTCTCATTGCGTGATACGTCTGACAAAGGTCCCTCCATGGACGGGCGCTCGGGTGCGCGCATCGTAGCACCTGACGGGGCGAGTGCGCGGCCGAGCCAAGCGTATAGAAGTCGAGCGGTCCTTACAACCTTGTAGGCCCCAACGGGCCTTTCTGGATGTGAACCAACTGACACCGCCGCGGCCAGCACCCGATTGATAGAATCGCCTCGTGCCTTTCATGGCTATGAGTTCTCGCCACGTTTCAGTCCCGCGGCGCGTAATGCGCCTGGAGGGGTGACTAGTTTGATACCACTGCTTTCTCAGGTGCGGACCCGGCCCGTCACCTTGGCCGACGCACCCCTCGTCCACGAGCTCTACGTGGCCACACCAGGCTATTTCGACATCATCTCCATCCCCGTCCCGACCTCATCGGAAGTGAGCACCGACTTATCGACCGCCATCGAGGATCCGCGGCGTTACGTCGAACTCGTGCTCTTGGAGCCGGAGGAGGCGGGGCCAGAATGTGGGATCGACCCCGTGTCGGGGGCGGCGGTCGTCGGCTACCTCGATTACAAGCTCGATTACCCGCAGGAGGGCGACGCGACCGTCAACCTGCTGCTCGTACGCTCCGGTCTGCAAAGCCACGGGGTCGGGAGCGCCTGCGTGAGGAACCTCGAGGAGCGTCTTCGCGGCCGCAGCGGCCGCCTGCTTGCCAGCATCTACGGCGAGAACCCGCGGGCTAGGCGCTTCTGGGAGAGCCTCGGCTACCGCTTCGCGATCGACGCTAGGCCCCTGCTCGAGTGGTACAGCAAGAGCCTGACGTGACCGAATGAGCGAGCGCGCCCTGCAGGTCGTAAGCGTGTCTTTGGGTTCAGTCAAGCGCGATACCGATCAAGTGGTCGAGGTACTCGGCCGCAGGGTTCACTTGCGCCGTGTAGGCACGAACGGCGATCTAGCTGCCGCCGAGGCGATGATCCGCGAGCTAGACGGCAAGGTCGACGCCATCGGGCTTGGCGGCATCGACCTCTACTTCGCGGTCGGCGAACGCCGATATTACGTGAGAGACGCCCTGCGGCTGGCTAGGGCGGCACGAGAGACGCCTGTGGTTTGCGGTGCTGGCTTGAAGAACACCCTCGAGCGGCTGAGCATCAGGTCACTGGCAGGTAGCATCGGCTGGCGCGGGCGCAAGGTCCTCATGGTGTCTGCCGTGGACCGCTTCGGCATGGCGGAGGAACTGGCCAGTCAGGGCGCGGACGTGTTCTATGGCGACGTCGTCTTCGCTCTCGGCCTGCCGGTGCCCGTCAGGACGCTGCCTGGCCTCGTCCGCTTGGCCAACGTCCTGGCCCCAGTCGTGGTGCGTGTGCCCTTCAAATGGCTCTACCCGACGGGCAGCGCGCAGGAGAAGGCGCCCGACGGCCGCAAGTTCGCCAGGTACTACGATTGGGCCGAGGTCTTGGCCGGCGACTGGCACTTCATCAAGCGGTACGCCCCTGAGTCGCTGGCAGGAAAGGTCGTCCTCACCAACACGACCACTCCAGACGACGTCGAGTTCCTACGCCAGCGCGGCGCCGCTGCCCTCATCACGACCACCCCGCGCTTCCAGGGGCGCAGCGTCGGCACTAACCTGCTGGAGGCCGCGTTCGTCGCCATGGAGGGCGCGAAAGCGGAGTTGAGCCCAGCGCGTTACCAGGAGCTGATCGAGCAGGCGCGCCTACTGCCGACCCGCATCGACTTGCAGACCTCGGCGTAACCGCGGAGCACCGCAACGCAAGCGCCCGGCCGTGGCGGGTCAGGTGGTAGAGTGGCCCGTCTAGAACCTGCTACCGCGCGGTCCGGAGGCCCCTTGGCTTAGAGTCGTGACCGCAGTGTGGCGAGTCGAAGGAGCTTAGATGATCAGCGTGACTGACTTGCGGAACGGCACCAAGGTCGAGATGGACGGCGGCCTGTGGGAGTGCATCGATTACCAGCATCAAAAGATCGGGCGCGGCGGCGCCAAGATGGTCGCCAAGTTCCGCAACCTGGAGACCGGCTCTATCGTTGAGCGCTCCTTCAACGCTACCGAGAAGCTGCAGGACATCTTCATCGAGTACAGGCAGATGAACTTCCTGTATGCCAGCGGTGACGACTACACCTTCATGGACCTCGAGAACTACGAGCAGCCCGTCCTCACCCGTGCTCAGATCGGTGACGGCGCGCGGTTCCTCAAGGAGAACACCGAGGTTACGGTCGACTACTACGCCAACAAGGCACTGAAGGTCACGCTCCCCAACGTCGTCGAGCTGGAGATCGTGCAGACCGACCCGGGAGTGAGGGGCGACACCGTCTCTGGTGGCACCAAGCCAGCCAAGCTCGAATCCGGCGCCACCGTCAACGTGCCGCTGTTCATCGAACAGGGCGAGGTCGTTCGCGTAGACACGCGCTCGGGCGATTACCTCGGTAGGGCCTGATGGACGTCAAAGAGATCCGCCGCCTGCTCGAGGGCCTGGCCGCGACTGACGTGCGCGAGTTCACGTACGACACTGGCGACTACAAGCTCACCGTCAAGCGCGGGGTGGAGCAGGCGCCGGTCGTCACCTACGTGCCTGCGCCCGTCAGCGCTCCCGCCGCCACCGGCGCCGCGCCAGTGGCCGCGCCCGCTGCCCCCTCAGCGCCAGAAGCGCCGGTTGCCGCGCCGAGCACGGGGCCCAAGCTCGTCGACATCCTCGCGCCCATCGTCGGGACTTTCTACGCGTCACCCTCGCCAGATGCCCCGCAGTTCGTGAAGGTCGGCGACCGGGTGGCGGCGGGCGCCGTGCTGTGCATCATCGAGGCCATGAAGCTCATGAACGAGATCGAGGCCGAAACGGCTGGCATCGTGCGGGAAGTCTCCGTCAGCAACGGTGACCCGGTCGAGTACGGCCAGGTACTCTTCCGCATCGAACCGGCTTGAGCCGGGTGTGAGCGCCATGTTCCGGAAGATCCTCATCGCCAACCGCGGCGAGATCGCCTTGCGCGTCCTCCGCGCCGCGCGCGAGCTTGGCGTGCAGACGGTCGTCGCCTACTCGACTGCGGACGAGAACTCGCTGCCCGTGCTGTTGGCGGACGAGTCTATCTGTATCGGCCCTGCGCTAGCCGCCGAGAGTTACCTCAACGTCAGGAACCTCCTCGCCGCCGCGCTCGTCAGTGGGGCAGAGGCCATTCACCCTGGCTACGGGTTCTTGGCGGAGAACGCCGAGTTCGCCGCCATGTGCGAGGAGCACGGCCTAACCTTCATCGGGCCGCGGCCGGACAGCATCTCGCGCATCGGGGACAAGGCCTCCGCCCGCGCCCTTGCCGTCGAAGCGGGCGTGCCCGTCACGCCAGGCAGCGAGCCGCTGCGCGACTTGGCAGACGCCGCGCGCTTCGCCGAGACCATCGGTTTCCCGCTCATACTGAAGGCCTCCGCTGGCGGCGGCGGACGCGGCATGCGCGTGGTGCATAGCCATGCCGACCTCGACAGGCAGTTCATCAACGCCCAAGAGGAAGCGCGCGCTGCTTTCGGCAACCCAGAGTTGTACATGGAGAAGTACCTCGAGGAGCCGAAGCACATCGAGATCCAGGTGTTCGGCGACGGCAACGGCGAGGTCGTGCACCTCTTCGAGCGCGACTGCTCCATCCAGAGGCGCTACCAGAAGGTGCTGGAGGAGGGCCCGAGCACGCTCGACGACGAGCTGCGCAACCGCATCGCCGCTGCGGCCGTCAAACTAGCGCGCCACATCGAGTACCGCGGCGCTGGAACCTGCGAGTTCCTCGTCGACCGGGAGGGCAACTTCTACTTCTCCGAGATGAACACCCGCATTCAGGTCGAGCACCCGGTCACGGAGATGATCACGCAAACCGACCTC
This sequence comes from Trueperaceae bacterium, assembly GCA_035703635.1. GTDB lineage: Bacteria > Deinococcota > Deinococci > Deinococcales > Trueperaceae > JAAYYF01. Next base: position 28,594 of record DASSXV010000025.1, read on the forward strand.
GTGCAGGAGCAACTGAGGGTGGCGGCGGGCCTTGGCATGCAGTTCAAGCAGGCCGAGCTGGAAGTGCGCGGCCACGCCATCGAGGTCCGCATCAACGCCGAGGACCCAGATCACGACTTCAGGCCGAGCGCTGGCGTCATCACCGACGTCCACTGGCCAGGCGGCCCCGGCATCCGCGTCGACTCGCACGTTTACGCCGGCTACCGCATTCCTCCCAACTACGACAGCTTGGTCGCCAAGATCATCGCGTGGGCGCCAAGCAGACCGGAGGCCATCGCCCGCATGGAGCGTGCCCTCAAGGAGACCGTCATAGAGGGCGTGAAGACGACCGTGCCGTTCCACCTCAAAGTCCTCGACAACGCCTTCTTCAGGCGCGGAGCCGTCTACACCAACTTCATCGCACGTAGGATGAGCTCATGAGCCAGACCGCCGATCTCGCCATCTCCCCGGATGTCCTACTCAACATCACGCAGCTCGCCGTCGAGCAGGTTGGGGGCGTGCGCCCAACGCAACCACCTGCGCGGGTGGGCGAGTTCTTGGGTGGCCGCCGTCCGCGCGGCATCAACATCGAACGCGAAGGCGACGACCTGTGGATCGACCTGTCACTAGCCGTCAGTTACGGCAGCGAGATCCCGAAGGTGGCGGCCGCGGTTCAAGGCGCCGTCCGCGAGGCCATCGGGTCGATGACTGGGTTGGTCGTGCGCAGCGTGAACGTCGCCGTAGAGAGTGTCGAACTTCCGGACGAGGACGTCGAGCGTGGGTAGACGCCAGGCGCGCGAACTGGCGTTCCGCACCCTGTTCCAGTCCGAGCGCGGCGCGGAGCCGCTGCTTGACGTGTGGCGCAGCGTGAGGATCGAACTGGCCGAGGAGGACGACGAACCGGACGATGCCGTGTACGGCGAGGCCCTCGACCAGAGCGACCTGGCGTTCTCCGAAGAGTTGTTGAAGGCGTTCAATGCTGACCGCGAGGCTTTAGACGGCGAGCTAGCCGCGGCCATCACCGGGTGGTCGTTCGGCCAGATGTCGCAGACGGACCTCAACGTCTTGCGCATCGCTCTGACCGAGATGCGGCACGGCACTGAACCTCCAGAAGTGGCTATCGAGATGGCCGTGCGCCTCGCGAAGAAGTTCGGCGGCGACGAGTCCGGCCGCTTCGTGAACGGGGTGCTCGCCAAGCTCCTGCGCGTCGGTCACAAGCTTGGGGGCGAGCAATCGGTAGCCAGCGGGAGCGAAGATGAGCCAAGCGCCTGAGGCCGTCAGGCTAGACGGCAAGGTCGTGTCTGCTGCCACCGTGGAGCGGCTGCGGGCCCAGGTCGCAGGGTTGGCTTTCGAGCCGCAACTAGTGTTCGTGCGCGTGGGCGATGACCCGGCGAGCGCGTCGTACGTGCGCTCCAAGGAGCGAACGGCCGCGCGCGTCGGCGTGCGTTCACGAACGGTCGTCTTGCCAGCCGGCACGAGGACGGACGAGGTGCTGGCGCTGGTAGCTGACCTCAACGCAGACGGCGACGTCGACGGCATACTCGTTCAACTCCCACTGCCTGGCGTCGACGCGGCCGCCGTGCTCGAGGCCATCGATCCGGCGAAGGACGTAGATGGGCTTCACCCCATGAACGTCGGACGCCTTTGGAGTGCTGGCACGGGCCTGGCGCCCGCTACTCCGTTGGGCGTCTTAGCCCTCCTCGATCATTACGGGGTCGCCATCGAAGGCAAGCACGCGGTGATCGTCGGGCGCTCGAACCTCGTAGGCAAGCCGCTGGCGGCCCTCCTTCTGCAGCGCAACGCCACCGTGACGGTCGCGCACTCGCGCACGCGTGACTTGGGTGAGGTGACGCGCCTCGCGGACATACTGATAGCCGCGGTAGGCAGCCCGCGCCTGATAACTCCCGAGATGGTCAAGCCGGGGGCCGCGGTGCTGGACGTGGGCTTGACCCGCGAGGAGAACGGCATCGCCGGTGACGTGAGCCCGGCCGTGGCGCAGGTGGCTGGCTTCCTGACGCCCATGCCCGGCGGAACGGGGCTCATGACCGTCGTCATGGTTATCGGCAACACCATCAAGGCGGCGCTCGCGAGGCGCGCGGGGTGAGCGGCATCCTCGGCAACTTGCCGCTGTGGGCCGCGCTAACGGCCACCGTGGCCGCGCAGCTGCTCAAGGTCACGCTCGTGCTGATACTGGAGCGGCGCTGGGCGCCCGAGCGCCTACTCGACACAGGCGGAATGCCGTCGTCGCATACGGCTTCCGTGGCGGCGCTGGCAACCAGCATTGGCGTGCTGTACGGCTGGGGTAGCCCCACGTTCGCGATAGCCGCTGTGTTCGGCTCGATCGTCATGTACGACGCCACGGGCATCCGCCGTGCCGCTGGGCAGCAAGCAGAGGCCATCAACGAGCTCGTGAGGGAGCTCGGGCACCTGTTCGACGCGCGCTTCCAACCGCGAGCCCTCAAGACGCTGTTGGGCCACACGTACCCGCAAGTGTTCGCCGGCGCCCTCCTTGGGATCGCCACGGCGCTGCTCATGACCCTGTGACCGGTTGATTGCCTGGCGCAGGGTCGCCTGCTAGGGCGGCAGGTGCCTCCTCGCCGCGCGCGGCCGTATGCGCCACCACCGCCGTGGTCACCCGACTGGCGCCTGCTGCTAGTAGCGCCGCCTTGGCGGCCTGGAGGGTGGCGCCGGTCGTGAGGACGTCGTCTAGCAACAGCACGCGTCTGCCTGCCAAGTACCGCGCCGTGAAGGCGTTCGCTAACTCCGCCTCGCGCGCTGCCCGCCCCTGGCCCGCCAACTTGGTGGTTGCCCGCACTCGAGTGAGCACGCTGGCGTGGGGCAAGCCCAAGCTGCTCGCGCAGCTGCGGGCCAAGAGCTCGGCCTGGTCGTAACCGCGCTGGCTGCTGCGCTGTTTAGTGGTCGGCACGTGCGTGACGAGTTGGGGAGTCCAGCCTGCTGACCGCACGCGGCTGGCTAAGAGGGCGCCTAGGAACGGCGCCAAGCGCCGGGCGCCGCGGTACTTGAGGGCCTGCACGAGGCGGCGCCACACGCCAGCGTAAGGGCCGAGCCACAGTGACTCGCCCGAGGCGACGGGTAGCGCCGCGACGGCCCGGCGGATGATGGCGGTGCAGTCCGAGCAGAGGCCGGTCAGTTGGGCGGGTCGCGCCTGACATGCGCTGCACGGCGCGAGCCCAGCGAGCAGTGCGGGGAGCGCCACCGTTGCGCAGCGCCATGTGATACCGCGCCATGTGAGGCCTCGCCAGCCGCTGCCGCGTGGGGCCGGTCGCCGCGGGGCCTGGTCCTGGTCGACCGCGGGCGCCGGCCCTATGCGCGTGACCCTACCGCGTGACGAGCGGGCGCTAGTACGGGTCATGCGTTTAGCTTAGTGGTACGCGTGCCGTGAAGGACGCGCGCGCTAGGCAACTGCCTAGTCTGTGGCGGCATTAGTGATGATCGTCAGGCCGCGCGCTCCGCCAGGTCTTCCAGCAGGGCGGCCAACTGTGAGGCCGCCTGTTGATCTGGCAGGCTCCCTAGCCACGCCTTCACCCCTGCGAGGCCCCTTGCCGCCCGCGTTTCCGCTACGTTCTGGGCGTGCGTTAGCGAGCCGTGCTCGTGTATGAGCTGCAGCACTTCGGCCATCTCGTCAGCTGTTTTCTCGCCCCTTGGCCGCGCCAACAGGCCGATGACGCGCTTCCGCTCCCCACCGCCTAGCCTGGCGAGCAGGTGGGCGAGAATCAGGGTGCGCTTGCCCTCGTAGAGGTCGCCCGCCGCCTCCTTGCCATAATCCGTGCTTGGGCTCAAGTTGAGCACGTCGTCGCGGATCTGGAACGCTACTCCGAGGTCGACGGCCGCCTCCTCGAGCTGGTGAGGCGCGTCGACACCTGCACACAACGCTCCGAGGCGCAGTGGCGTCACGACCGTGTAGTAGGCGGTCTTGAGGGTGACCATGCGCAGGTAATCGTCTTCCGTCACGTCGAAGGTCCCTGAGCTCACCCAGGCGAGGTCGAGGTGCTGACCGGCAGCGGTGGCGAGGAGCATGGTGGTGAACTCGTCGAGCAGCGCCGCCCTGTTCGCGTGAGGGCCTTCTGGCAGGCCGAGAAGGTGACGCCACATGAGCATGTGCATGGCGTCGCCGACGTTGAGCGCAAGCGGCATGCCGATCTCGCGGTGGAGTGCGGGCAGCCCGCGCCGCTCCTCCGAGCCGTCCTCGATGTCGTCGTGAACCAGTACCCAGTTCTGGAACAGTTCCAGGGCCTCTGCGAGGCGCATGGCCGCCTCGTCATCGCGCGCACCGTTCGCCCTTGCGGACCACACGAGCAGTTGGCCGCGCAGCGTCTTGCCGGGCCGCTGCGGGTACTCACGCAGGAGCAGCCGGAAGCGCTCGAGTTCGGCGGCCACTGCCGGACTCGCGCCCGCGCCTGGTACTTCAAGGGTTGCTATGGCACGCATGACGCCGCGGCGGATGTTGGATGCCAATGTCACACGCGCAAGTATACGGTGGGCCCGACGGGAGCGAGCGCTTACCCCAAAACGAGAGCGCCCCGGCGTAAACCGGGGCAACTCACGGGTGCTGACGAGCTCAGCGGAACAAGTAGGTTGTGACCACCCACGTGGCGATGAGCATGAGCACCACGAACAGGACGACGTAGGGCAGGGAGGTGGCGTAAGTCGCGAGGATCAGCTTGAGGATCTCGCGCGGTGGCAGCTTGCGGTCGTTGCCGCCTCCGTTCTTGTCACCACTGGCGCCCACTCTTCACCTCAACGGTTGATGCACGCCTTGAAGTGACCTGGTGAGACTTCGACGAGCGGCGGGATGACTTCCGCGCACTCCTTGGTCGCGATGGGGCAGCGCGTGCGGAACACGCAACCGGACGGCGGGTTGATGGGTGAGGGGATGTCGCCCTGCAAGATGACGCGGTCACGCTTGATGGTCGGATCGGGGATGGGCACGGCCGAGAGCAACGCTTCGGTGTACGGGTGGATGGGGTTGGCGTACAGCTCTTTGGCTGGCGCGATCTCCATGATGCGGCCGAGGTACATGACGATCACGTGATCGGAGATGTACTCGACTACCCCGAGGTCGTGCGCGATGAACAGCAGCGTGAGGCCGAGCTCGTCCTTCAGGTCCTGAAGGAGGTTCACGACCTGCGCCTGAATCGACACGTCGAGCGCGGAGACCGGCTCGTCAGCCACGATGAACTGCGGGTTGACGGCCAGGGCGCGCGCGATGCCGATGCGCTGCCGTTGACCGCCGGAGAACTCGTGCGGGTAGCGGCGCATGTGCGACGGCGACAGGCCGACTTTCTCGAGGAGTTGCGCCACGCGCTGCTCGCGGTCCTTGCCACGGGCGAGGTTGTGGATCGTCATGGCCTCGCCGATGATGTCGCCGACCGACATGCGCGGGTTGAGGCTCGCGAACGGGTCCTGGAAGATGATCTGCATGCGCTTGCGGTACTCGCGCATGTGCGACTTGCTTAGCTTCGTGACGTCGACGCCGTCGAACAAGACCTCGCCAGCCGAAGGCTCGATGAGCCTGAGGATGGAGCGACCGACGGTCGTCTTGCCGGAGCCTGACTCGCCCACCAGACCGACGACTTCGCCGCGCTTGACGTTGAAGCTCACGTCCTCGACGGCCTTGACGTTGGCGACCACGCGCGAGAAGATGCCGCCGCGAATGGGGAAGTACTTGCGCAGGTTCTTGATCTCGAGGAGGTTCTCTGACTGTGGGGCCTGCACTGCGCCCTTGGTACGCTCGTTGCTCATGCCGGGATCTCCGCTTTGAGGTCGAGTTCCTGCCACCTGACGCAGCGCACCATGTGCCCGTGACCGGTGTCGACGAGGTCGGGGACGGCCACCTTGCACTTGTCTTGTACGAAGCGGCAGCGTGGGTGGAAGGCGCAACCTGCTGGCAGGTTGAGGGGGTTAGGCACGTTGCCTGGGATGGCCTGCAGCCGCTCTTGGTGCTCGGCGGCGCGGTCGACGCGCGGGATGGAGTTGAGAAGTCCGAGCGTGTACGGCATCTTCGGGTCGGCGAAGATGTCGTTGACGTGCGCTTCCTCAACGGCGCGACCCGCGTACATGACGACGGCCCTGTCCGCCATCTCCGCCACGACCCCGAGGTCGTGGGTGATGAAGAGAATCGACATGCCGATCTCGTTCTGCAGCTTGCGCATGAGGTCGAGGATCTGCGCCTGGATGGTCACGTCGAGGGCCGTGGTTGGCTCGTCCGCGATGAGCAACTTCGGGCCGCACGACAGTGCCATGGCGATCATCACGCGTTGACGCATGCCGCCCGACATCTGGTGCGGGAAGTTCTTCACGCGCTTGCCTGGCTCCGGGATGCCGACCAGGTCAAGCATCTCGGCCGCGAGTTTCATGGCGTCGCGGTACGACTTGTTCTGGTGCAGGACGATGGCCTCGGCGATCTGATCGCCGACCGTGTAAACGGGGTTGAGGCTCGTCATCGGCTCCTGGAAGATCATGGAGATGTCGTTACCGCGGATGCGCCGCATCTCGCGCTCGGTCTTGGTCACCAAGTCCTTGCCTTCGAAGAGGATCTTGCCGCCCGCGATGCGCCCTGGAGGGGTGGGGATCAAGCGCATCATGGAGAGGCTCATCACCGACTTGCCCGAGCCGGACTCGCCGACGACGGCTAGGGTCTCGCCTTTGTCGAGGTGGAAACTCACCCCGTCGACGGCCTTCACCGTGCCTTCGTCCGTGTCGAAGTAAGTCTTGAGATCGACGACCTCAAGGAGCCGTTCTTTATTAGCCATCTATGCGTACACTCCTCACTTGATGATTGCGAAGCCAGGCCGTTACGAGAACGGTTGCTTAGGAATAGCCGAGCCAGGCGCACGGTTCAGATAAGCGCGGCGCGCCTCGCAACATAGTGGTGAGACTGTGGAAATACGCCCGACTTACCTTGGGCCCCGCGTCATCTACGCTTCTTGGGGTCGAAGGCGTCCCGTAGGCCGTCGCCGAGCAGGTTCCAGCATAACACCGCGAAGAGGATAGGGATACCAGGTATCAGGAGCCAGGGCACGAACTGGATGCTGATGCCGCGCGAAGTCGCGTCACGCAGCAGAAGGCCCCAGCTTGCCGTATCTAGTTCGCTCGGGCCTAACCCGAGGAACGACAAGCCCGTCTCCGCTAGGATGAACCCTGGGATGGAGAGGGTGAGGTCAACTATCACGTAGCTCGCGGTGCTCGGCAGCAAGTGGCGCCACAGCACGCGCGTCTCGCTTGCGCCAAGCGCCTTGGCCGCCGCCGCGTAGTCGAGCTCACGGGCCGACAGGATGAGGCTGCGGATGATGCGCGCCAAGCCGCCCCAACCCACGAAGCCGAGCACGACGACCGTCAGTAGGAACGTCTGCGCGGACGTCATCTGCAGTCCGAACGCCTTCGCGAGCGGGTTATTCGGGTCCCTAAGCAGCGAAGACAGCACGATCAGCAGGAACAGACCGGGTATGGCGGCGAAGACCTCCACCAGGCGCATTATCAAGTCGTCGACGAAACCGCCGTAGAAGCCAGCTATGCCGCCTAACAACAACCCGAGGAAGAAGGCGACCCACACTGCCAAGATGCCGATGGTGAGGCTCACCTGACCGCCGAACAGCACGCGTGAGAAGAGGTCCTTACCTAGGTTGTTCGAGCCCCACAGGAATATCCGAGCAGGGTCGTCGACCCCGAACAGGTGAAGGTCCGACTTGAAGAGGCCGAGGACCTTGTAAGGCTGCGACGGGCGGTGGACGAAGAACTTGATCGGGTAGCGCGTGTCGGTTACGTCCTCGTAAACCCGCTGCCGCGTGATGGGGTCGCGTGATTCGACGACGTCGTACACGAACGGGCGCGTCAGCTTGCCGGTGTCCGGATCCGTCCAGTGGATCTGCGTTGGCGGCCTGAAAGCCGCCGCAGGCGAACGGCGATACTCGTTGATGCCGTACGGCGCGAGGAAGCCAGCGAAGATGGCCGTCAGGTACATGAAGACGAGGATCCAGCCGCCGATCAAGGCAGCCTTGTGGCGCCTGAACTGCTCCCAGACGATGCGGCCTTGGCTCTTGCTCTCGCGCGTGAGTAGCGGACCGGCTTGGCGCTCGAACGAGGCCTCGTCCTGCTGGGTGGTCGGCTCGTCGCCGTGGAGGCCAGCGCCCTCGAAGTTGGGGCCTTCGGTCTCTGGCGCCATCTTCTCGTCGTTTCTATCGGTCATGGCCGGGCCTCAGCTGTACCGGATCCGCGGGTCGACAGCGGCCAGTAGCAGGTCAGAGAGGACGTTTCCGAACATCAGGAGGATGGTCGTGATGACTAGCAGTCCAAGGACAACGTAGATGTCCTGTGAGCTGAGGGCCGTGAGGAAAGTGGGGGTGATGCCAGGCCACGACATGACGACCTCGACCAGGCCGGCACCGCCAACCAGGCCAGGCAGCACGCTGCCGATGCCGGCTACGAACGGGATGATGGCTGGCCTAAGCGCGTGCTTGTAGGTGACTTTCGTGTTGCCGATGCCTTTGGCGCGCGCCGTGCGGATGAAGTCTGAACCGAGGTACTCGATCATCTGCGCGCGTAGCACTCGCGTGAAGCCCGCCATGCCGGAGGTCGCGACGACCAGCGACGGGATCAGCATGTGCCACATCACGTCGAGGAACTTGCCGAACGGCGTGAGGGAGAGATAGTTGCTGCTGGTCATGCCGGCCACTGGGAAGATGAGTTGGTTGTAGCCGAACCAGTCCTTGGTCAGCGTCCGCAGCAGGAACAGCGCGAGGATGATCACCTGGGCAAGGAAGAAGTTAGGTGTCGCCAAGCCGAGGTAAGAGAGGATGCTGACCGTTTGGTCGCCTACCGAATACTGCCTTACGGCCGAGTAGACCCCAGCGGGAACGGACACCGCCCAGAGAAGCACCAGCGATAGCAGAGCAAGATACATGCTGTTGCGCATGGGGTTGGCGATGCGCTGCCATACCGGCTGGTTCGACACGAACGACTGTCCGAGGTTGCCAACGGCGAGGTTCTTCATCCACGTCACGTACTGCACGTAGACGGGTTTATCAAGGCCGAACTCAGCACGCATGCGTTGGATGGTCTCTGGCCGGACGTTCGGCTCGAGTTCCTTGGCCTTGAAGAAGTCACCAGGCACTAATTGGCTGATGAGGAACATCAGCATCGTTGCCCCGATGAAAGTGGGGATGAGCTGAAAGAGTCGCTTGACTAGGTAAACGAGCACCGTTATGCCCCCTGTGCCGAACGCGCGGCGAGGTGCGCGTCGTAAAGGGCGTCAGGGCGCCCGTTGGCGGGATCAGAGATTCGCATGTTCCATAAGATAGTTCTTCAGATGGAGTGGGCGGCGTAACGCCGCCCACTCTGGTACTGCTGCTTGGTCCTAGCCCCTAGCTTACTGGGCCTTGAAGAGGAGCGGCAGTTCCCACGCGCCGAGGAGCGGGTTGATCTCGCCCTCGTTGTGGTAGCCGCGGATGTTGCCTGCCCAGCTGTAGTGAGCCATCGGGCTGACGGCGTACAGGATGGGGATGAGGTCGGCTTCTACGGCCTGGATGTCGTAACCGATGTCGCGAGCGGCTTCGGTATCGAGCTCTTCACGGCCGACGTTGAACAGCTGAGACATGAGGGTCTCTTGCGTGGTCAAGCAGGCGTCGCTCGTGTTGTACATGTGGAGGTTGGTGGCGCAAGGTACGACGTTCACGCCGAACGGCCAGTCGCGCGATCCGCCGGTGAGGCCGATCAGGATGGCGTCGAACGGACGGTCTTCGCCTTCGGAGAGGAGCTGGTCGACGAGCAGGTTGAAGTCGATGGCCTGGACCTGGACGTCAACGCCGATCTCGCGGGCGCTGTCAGCGAAGAGCCCGGCGATCTGCTCGCGGGCCGTGTTGCCGGCGTTGGTCGCGAGGATGAAGGACGCCTTGTCGCCGGCGGCGTTCACGAGGATGCCGTCGGAGTTCTTGGTGTCGAAGCCGATGCCGGCCATGAGGGCGGCTGCTGCTTCTGGGTCGTAAGGGTACTTCTCGACGTCGTGGTTGACCCAGAAGTCGTTGATCGGGTAGACGTTCGTGTACATCGGGATGCCCGAGCCGTTGTAGACCAGGTCGATGATGGCGTCGCGGTCCATGACGTGCGCCATGGCGCGGCGGAAGTCGACGTTACGGAAGAGGGCCTGCTTGACGGGGTCGGAGGCCTTGTTCCAGTTCCAGACGATGAACTGGCTGCTGGCGACGGGGCTGACGGCCTCGAGGACGATAGCGCTGATGTCGCCGTTGTTGACGGCCTGGTTGATGACACCGATGTCGTCAAGGTTACGCGGGCTGAAGGAGTCGATCTCGCCGGCGAGGTAGAGGTTGAGCGCGGAGTCGAGGTCGCCCGCGACGGTCATGGAGTAGCCGTCTAGGTACGGAAGGGCGTTACCTTCTTCGTCGACGTTCCACTCACCGAAGAACGGGTTGCGCTCGAGAACGATGCGCTCGCCAGGCTGGAAGGAGGTCGGGACGAACGAGGTCGACCAGACGGTCTTGGTGACGTCAACGTCGGTCCCCCAGAGGGCCTTGACGGCTTCGGCGCCGCCGCTGCGGTACGCCTCGCCGAAGATGGCGTCGGGCACCGGAATGACTGCGGCCACCGGGAAGGCGAGGCGGTCAGGGCGCGGGAAGTTGAAGCGCAGCCCGTTGTCGCCGACCTTCTCGACCGTGATGGCGTCGTCGCCCATGAACCAGCTGTCGTAGCCGTTGGAGCCGACATCCGGGTCGGTCTCGAGCACGTAGCGGAGGTAGTAGTCCTGGGCGGTGATGGGGCTACCGTCTGACCACTTCATGCCGTCGCGCACGACCATGTCGACCTGGGTGCCGTCTTCGTTGACCGTGTAGGACGCTGCCCCGTAAGGGAGCCAGGCGTCGGAGTCTGGGCCGCGGACGATCAGGGCGGCGCCGGTGTTGAAGAGGTAGTCGGAGAGGGCCTGCGACTCAGCGGAGGTCACGGGGTTGAACGTGCGCGGGTCGCCGATGAGGGCGATGCGCAGCGTGCCGCCGTACGCGGCCTCACCTGGGGTGGCGTTGCTCCAGGCGCTCGGCCATACGAAGGGCTGGGCGAAGGCGAAGGACGCCACCGCCAGCAGGCTTAGACCGATTAGCAACTTCTTCATATATCTCCTCCATTAGAGGTAACTGTTGGCGTGGGCGTGAGCCGTTGCCGACCCCTACCTTCACGCTGTGGTTGACGCCTGCCTACGGTAACCTCACATCGCGAAACCTGCAAGACCGCTGAGACTGAACAGCAGCTGCCGCGTTGCGCGGAGGAGCCCGGCGGCCGGAGCGCCGGGTGGGCTATGTACATTTACCCACTTGGGTCGAATCTATCACCACGGTTCTTAGGGCGTCAACGCGACGAGTACCGCGCATCTGCGCCCCAAGGTGGACCTGGTCGCTAATAGATCATGACGCGTGAGACGGCAAAAAAGTGCGGGGCGGCGTTCCAACTGCCGTTGGAAAGGCGCCCCGCTTGAGTTAACCGAAGTTTTACCGTCACCTGCGCAGAGGCAGGGCGAACGACTAACTCAGCGCGGGATCAGGCCGAGCAGGAGGGCGAGAACCGCCCACGCCACGGAAAGGTAGATCGTCGAGCGGTGCAGACCGCCCGCCGTGCCGCCCAGGCTGGCGCCGAAGTCGCCGCCCCCGCCGCCGCCAAGCGCGTCACCAAGACCAGACTGCTTCGGTTCCTGCATGAGTATCGCGACCGTGAGTATCACGGACACGATCAAGAAGATTATGAACGCTATCCAGAACATCCTGCCTCCACGAGCCGTCCGCGGCGTGCCTGTCGGCCGGTCGCGTACTTGATTGGTGCCGAGAGCGGGACTCGAACCCGCACAGGTCGCCCCGGTTGATTTTGAGTCAACTGCGTCTACCGTTCCGCCATCTCGGCCCGTCACTGCCGCTGAATGCGACACACGGACGGTTGAGAATACTACCAACTCCAGCGTGCCGTGAGCAAGTTGCTTAGCGCTCTGAGGTCAGTCGGGGCGCCCCCAGGCGCGTGGTACCGTAGCGCTCGTATGCGCGTGGCCATAGTGACGTTCCCCGGCAGCAATTGCGTCGAGGACGCATCATACGCCCTCGGCGCCGTGCTTGGCGCCAGCACGTGGAACGTCTGGCACACGGCAGATACGCTCTCCAACTCAGGTAGTGCGCCGGAGGCGGTCGTCATACCGGGCGGCTTCAGTTATGGCGATTACCTGCGCTGCGGCGCGCTGGCAGCACACAGCCCCGTCATGAAGGCCGTGCGGTCGTTCGCGGCAGCTGGTGGGCCGGTACTTGGCATCTGCAACGGCTTCCAAGTGCTGACCGAAGCCGGCTTGCTGCCAGGTCAACTCGCGCGCAACGCGGAGCTGCGCTTCATGTGTCGCGACGTTCACTTGCGCGTGGAGCGCACCGACTTGCCGTTCACGCGCCGCGCAAGCAGCGGTCAACTCCTGCGCTTGCCCGTTGCCCACGCAGATGGGCGCTACTACGCTGACGACGCCGTCCTCGAGCGCCTCGAGGGCGAGGGGCAAGTGGCCTTGCGTTACGTCAGTGCCAGCGGCGCGCAAGTAGTGGACGCCAACCCCAACGGCAGCCGCAACGCCATCGCTGGCGTTACGAACGCCGCGGGCAACGTGCTCGGCATGATGCCTCACCCGGAACGCGCCGTCGAGGAGCTGCTTGGCGGGGAAGACGGCCGGGTCATCCTGGAATCGCTCCTAAGCAGTTGACGCCGAACTGCGTGCTTGTCGAAAGGAACCCTCATGGCAGAAGACCTTAGGTCTGCCGCCGCTACTTTCGGGCTGACTCCTGAGGAGTTCGACGGGGTCGTCGCGGCGCTCGGGCGCCAACCCAACCACCTCGAGGCGGCCATGTTCGGCGCCTTATGGAGCGAGCATTGCGGCTACAAGAACTCGAAGCCGCTTCTGCGCCGCCTCCCAACCAGCGGTCCGCAGGTGTTGCAGGGCCCCGGTGAGAACGCCGGGGTCGTCGACATCGGTGAGGGTTGGGCGGTGGCCTTCAAGATGGAGAGTCATAACCACCCAAGCGCCGTCGAGCCCGTGCAGGGCGCGGCGACGGGCGTTGGCGGCATCCTGCGCGACATCTTCGCGATGGGCGCGCGGCCGTTCGCGACGCTGAACGCGCTGAGGTTCGGGGAGTTCAGCGAGGCAAGGAACCGCTACCTGCTCACCGGTGTCGTGCAGGGGATCGCGCTTTACGGCAACGCCATCGGCGTGCCGACGGTCGGCGGCGAGATCGAATCCAACCCGTGTTACACGGAGAACCCGCTCGTCAACGTCATGGCGCTTGGCCTGTTGCGCCACGAAGAATTGCAGAAGGGCACCGTCGGCGCCGTGGGTAACAGGCTCTTGTACGTCGGTTCACGGACTGGCCGCGACGGGCTTGGCGGTGCGGTGTTCGCCTCCGCCGACCTGTCAGGCGCCTCGAGCGCCGACCGGCCGGCCGTGCAAGTTGGCGACCCGTTCATGGAGAAGCTGCTGCTCGAGGCCTGCCTCGAGGCGTACTCAGCTGGCTTGGTCGCAGGCGTGCAGGACATGGGGGCCGCTGGCATCACCAGTTCCGTCGGTGAGATGGCGCACCGTGCCGGACTAGGGGTAGACGTGCACGTCGACCTAGTGCCGACCCGCGAGACCAGCATGACGCCCCTGGAGATCATGCTGTCTGAGTCGCAAGAGCGCATGGTGCTGACCGCCGTGCCCGGCAAGGAGGAGGAGTTGCTCGCCCTCCTCGCACGGTGGGAACTCGAAGCGGTCGAGATCGGCGAGGTCACAGACGGCGGCCGCTTCCGCGTGGTGGAGAACGGTGTCGTGGTGGCAGACATGCCGGTTCGTGCCCTCAACGAGCCGCCCGAGTACGTGCGTGACGGCGTAGAGGATGACCGCGTGCGCGCCGCCCGTGAAGCCGACCTAAGTGGTCTGCCCGTGCCAGCTGATCCGACCGGCGTCCTCGAGCGCCTCCTCGCGAGCCCGACCATCGCCTCGAAGCGCTCAGTCTTCGAGCAGTTCGACCAACAAGTCATGACCAACACGGTCGTCGGGCCGGGTGCAGCCGACGCCGCCGTGCTGCGCGTCAAAGGCAGCCGACTCGGTGTGGCGGCAACTGTCGACTGCAACTCGCGTTACGTCTACCTGGACCCAGAACTCGGCGCCATGCACGCGGTGGCGGAGGCCGCGCGCAACCTCAGCTGCGTCGGCGCGCTCCCGCTGGCCGTCACCGACAACCTGAACTTCGGCAACCCGACCGACCAAGGCGTCTACTACCAGCTCGAGCGCGCCGTAGCCGGCCTCACCACGGCCTGCTTGGCGCTTGACACCCCGGTGATCGGCGGCAACGTCAGCCTCTATAACGAGTACTCGACGCCAGAGGGCCGGCAGGGCATCCACCCGACGCCAACGGTTGGCATGGTCGGGGTGCTTGCCGACGTGAGCAGCCATGCCGGTAGTGCGTTGAAGCGCGCAGGGGACGCCATCGTGCTCATCGGCAATCCGGTCGGGAGTCTCGGCGCTAGCGAGTACCTCTACCGCCTGCACGGCCTCGAGGCGGGTTCACCGCCTGCGCTCGACCTCGTGACGGAGGCGAAGGTTCAAGCAGTCGTGCGCGGCCTGATCGCGGACGGCCTCTGCGACACGGCGCACGACACAAGCCACGGCGGCCTCGCCGTCGCGTTAGCCGAACTATGCCTCGGTGCGGAAGGTGCGGCTATCGGCCTCAAGGTCGACGTCGGTGATGGCGGCGGTGCACGCATCGACGAACTCCTCTTCGGCGAGGCGGCAGCGCGCGTGCTGCTCGCGCTGCGCCAGGAGCATGTCGAAGAGGCGCTGGCGCGCTGCGCGGCGGTGGGAGTGGAAGCGCAGGTGATCGGCGTTTCGGAGGGGTCGACGTTCGTCCTGCGCGGCGCGGGCGCGAACATCGAGATCGCGTTGCCCGAACTGGCGGCGCCGTACTTCGCCACCTACCCAGAGGCGTTACGCTGACCTCCATGACTGAACCCCTGCGGGAGCGGTTGGAGCTGGACAAACCGCGCGAGGAGTGCGGCGTTTTCGGCGTGCGACTCCCCCAACCAGGCGACGTGGCCGGGTTGTGTCACCTCGGCATCTTCTCGTTACAGCACCGCGGCCAGGAGTCGTGCGGCATCTGCGTTACGGGCGGCGGTCAGGTGAGGCTCGAGAAGGACATGGGCTTGGTCGCGGAAGTCTTCACCGAGGAGCGGCTGGCTAAGCTGCGCTTCGCAGGGGCCAGCCAGGGCGTGGCGCACACGCGCTACTCCGTGACCGGCTCGAGCCTGCCGTTCAACGCCCAGCCCCTGACGGTGCGCTCCAACAAGGGGCACCTGGCGCTCGTGCACAACGGCAACTTCACGAACGCGCGCGAGATCCGTGACGCCCTGTTAGCTGGCGGCGCCGTCTTCCAGACGAGCAACGACAGCGAAGTCATGCTCAACCTCATCGCGCGGTACAGCGACCTCGACCTCGTCGAGGCTACCGCGCAGGCCATGCGCGACCTGGAGGGCGGTTTCGCCGTCGTGCTGATGGACGCCGGCCGCCTCATCGGCCTGCGTGACGGCCACGGCGTTAGGCCGCTCGTCATCGGCGAGCTGGCTGGCGGGTACGTGTTCGCCTCTGAGCCCGCGGCCCTCGCCGTCGTCGGCGCCACGTTCCTGCGTGACGTGCGCCCTGGCGAGCTGGTGGTTGCAGACGCGCACGGTCTCGCGAGCAGGCAGGTCCTGACTCCAGCGCCTACGCCGTGCGCGTTCGAGTGGATCTACTTCGCGAGGGGAGACGCGCGGCTCGACGGCGTCGACGTGCATGCCGCCCGCGTGCGCATGGGCATGGAGCTAGCGAAGGAGGCGCCGGTCGAGGCCGACGTCGTAGTCGGGGTCCCTGAATCAGGGCTGGCCGCCAGCGTCGGCTTCGCGCGCGCAAGTGGCGTGGCGTACGACCTCGGACTCTATAAGTCGCCTTACGCGGGCCGCTCGTTCATCAGCCCAACCCAACAGATGCGTGAGCAGAAGGTCAAACTCAAACTGCGCGCCACGGGCGCCGTAGCTGGCAAGCGCGTGGTGCTGGTGGACGACTCGATCGTGCGCGGCACCACCTCTGGCCGCATCGTTCAGCTCCTGCGAGAAGCTGGAGCTACCGAGGTGCACTTCCGCGTCTCGAGCCCTCCCATCAAGTTCCCCTGCCACTACGGCATCGACACGGCCGCCCGCAAGGAGTTGGCTGCTGCTACCTTGACGATCGAGGAGATCAGGGAGCGCATCGGCGCAGACAGCCTTCACTTCCTCACGGAGGACGGGCTGCGGCGCGCGTTGACGTTGCCCGGCGTGTGCCTCGCATGCTTCAACGGCAACTACCCTGCCGGAGAGCCGAGTGAACTAGCGCGGCGCGAGGGCCTCGGGCGAGAGGTCTGGGGTCCCGCCTAACCAGCGCTGTGGCCGTGGCGGCCACCGCGGGTCAGAACCAACCAGGCGAACTCCATGAGTCGCGGCACGCGCTTCCACCGCTTGCGGTCAAGTGCAACTCGGAATAGCCATTCGACACCCAACTTGGTGGTCCAGGCCGGCATGCGCTTCACTTCGCCGGCCAGCACGTCCAGCGTGCCGCCTACGCCGATCATCACGCGAGCGCCAAGTGCTTCCGCGTGGCTGTACAAGAAGAGCTCCTGCCCTTCACCTAGACCAGCGAGCAGGAGGTCGGGCGCGGCTAGGCGCACGTCCTGACACACGGCCGCTGCGTCGTTGGCGCGGTCGAAGTAACCGTGGTGCTGACCGGCGACCTTGACGCCGTAGCGGCTGCTTGCCTCCGCGGCCGCCCGCTCGGCCACCCCCGGTTTGGCGCCGAGGAAGTAGACGCGCAGGGTTCCCGCGCCCTGGCGCATGACCTCGCTTGCAAGGTCGACGCCTGGAACGCGGCCAGGCAGTCGCGTGCCAGCGCGCCGTGCGGCGAGCGCCACGCCGACCCCGTCCGCCACGCTCAAGTCCGCTGCGCGCAACGCCGCGGCCAGGGCCGGTTGGTCGCGGCCTTGAACGACGATCTCCGGGTTGAGGGTAACCACTAGCTTTGGCTGCTGCGCCGCGCGCGCTTCGTTGAGCACCCAGGCCGCTGCGCTAGGCAGGTCGATGACGTCGAGCGGGAAGCCAAGGACGTCTATTCGCGGCGGGCCGCCGTCGGTCAAGAGGCCACGAAACGGTAGAGATTGCCGTGCTCGCCAGCCTCGACCGCCACGAGCCGCGGAACGACCTCGCTGGCGGAGACGCGCGCCGCGAGGCCGATGTCTTGCTCTAGGCCGATCGAGCGCAGGTACTGACCAGCTGTCGAGCGCCACAACACATCGACCGGTTCTGGGAAGGCGCGCAAGATGGTCGTCGCCATGCGCGTCGCGCCTTGCACTCTCAAGTCCTGATGGTAGTTCTTCACGAGACCGGCGATGACGGCGGCCGCCAAGGTGTCGTCGAGGTCCGGTTCGCCAGAGAAGCCGGAGCACACGAGGTCGATGCGGCCACTCGCGAGTTCCGCCGCCAACCGCGCCACGGCGCCAGCGTTGTAGAGCGAACCGAGGAGCACATGGCGTGCCCCACCCAACTGCTCGAGCCAGCGCGGGGCGTTCTCAGACACCATCACGACTTCGCGCCCTTGAAGGCCGACACGTGCGAGGTTCGCCGGTGAGTTGCCGTGATTGAAGCCCTCAGGCGGCACCCCCTGACGCTCGCCAACAAGGGTCTTGCCTGACCCGGAGGCGGCACGGGCGCGGCGCATGGAGGTCGTCAAGGACAAGCTCACGGCGCCCTGGTCGAAGAGGATGGGCGCGACGGTGCAGGTGCGCAGCACGTCGATGAGTACAACCACGTCGCTATAAGGTCCGCTCGGGACGAGATCGGTATTGATAAGCATGATGTCGATTCGATCGCTGCCAAGGACCGCTACGTGTTCGAGGTCCAAGGAGGCTCGGCTAGCGCGCTGTGGCTACCAAGCTGTGCTGCGAGGCGCGAGCGGCCCCCCTTCTTAGTGGTGGCCAACGACTCCACCTTAGCGGCGCGAGTCTACCACGAACCTAGCGCGCTTCCGCAGTCGCCCGGGCCATGACGGCAGCACCTCACGCCAGATAAGCTGCCCTGTGCTAGCTCACGCCACGCCGCCCGCCCCGTCGTTCCTCGACGCCTTCCTAAGCGGTCAACTGAACGACTTCTTCGAACTAGCTCCGGGCGACGTCAGCGCGGCTCTTGACCTCCCACGCTCACAGGAAAGGCGAGAACTCGTCGACGCCCTCTCGCGCTACGCGGCTAGCCTCGGCGCGCCGCAAGCCGTGTTCGACAACTTGGAGCGCTTACGTCACCCCAACGCGCGCGCCGTCGTCACGGGGCAGCAGACAGGCCTCCTCCTTGGTCCGACCTACAGCCTCTCGAAGGCAGCGACCGCCGTTGCCCTTGCCAAGCGCTTGAGCACCGAGGAGCGGCCGGTGGTGCCGATCTTCTGGTTGGCAACGCAAGACCACGACGTCGCAGAGATCGATCACACCTACCTGCTCGACGGGAGCGAGACGCTGAGGCGCATCGCCGTGACCTTGCCTGCCGGAGCGGCGGTAGGGCGCGCGCCATTGACACCAGAACTAGTGGCCACCGTCAAGCAGGGGCTGGCGCAACTCACGCCGCGACCGCGCTTCTTGTCGCAAGTGTGGGAACTGCTAGCCGCCACCGCGGGTTCCGTGACCATGTTCTCCGACTGGTTCGGCGCCATCCTCATGCGGCTGTTAGGTGACGCCGGGTTGGTGCTGATCGACCCGATGCAGCGCGACGTCGCTACGCTCTTCACGCCGCTGATAACGGCCGAGCTGGCGGACGCCCAACGCACGCCGGAAGCGATAAACGATGCCGGCAGGCGCCTGAAATCGCTCGGCTACGAGCCGCAGTTGGGGCGCGGCCAGGACGCCACCAACCTGTTCGTCGAGCTGAAGGGGCGGCGCGTGCTCCTGCGCCGGGTGGGCGCGGCGTTCGCCGCGGAGGAGCGCCGCTTCACGCGGGCGGAGCTCCTCGCCATGCTCGAGGTCGACCCGACCGCCATCACGCCGGCGGCTGGATTGCGGCCCGTCATCCAAGACGCCACGCTTCCAACGGCCGTGTTCGTGCTCGGCCCCGGTGAGCTGCGCTACGTCGCGCAACTGCGCGACGTCTACCGCTTTCACGGCGTGCCGATGCCGCTCACCTGGCCCCGCGCCAGCGCTACCGTGTTGGAGCCGGTCAGCGCCAGGCTCCTGACTGGTCTCGGCCTGCGGGCCGTAGAGTTCCGTAACCACCGCGCCGAGACCCTCGAGCGCGTCTTGCTAGAGCGCCACGGTCATGCCGCGCGCTTCCAGGCGGCGGCGAGCAGGCTGGAAGCCGAGTTCACGACCCTCCTGAGCGCTGTTGACGCCATCGATCCGACGCTAGAGGGCACAGTGCGTAACGGCCACAAGCACCTAGCCGCCACCATGAAACGCCTGCGTGGCAAGTCCGGCGCGGCTCTCGCCAAGCACGACGCCACGACGGTGCGGCAGTTCGAGCGCCTAGCTTCTCACTTGCTGCCGCTTGGCCAGCCAGCCGAGCGCGTCCTCAGCCCCTTCTCCCACGCCCTGAAGTTCGGCATCGAACCGCTAATGGACCGCTTCTCGACGCTCGAACCGTCAGGAGACCAGGAGCTCGTCCTCTAGGGCTCAGCCCCTGTTCGTCACGGAGTAGTTGGGGGCGTCCTTAGTGATGGTCACATCGTGCGGGTGAGACTCGACGAGCGACGCCTGCGTGATCGTCACGAAGCGCCCCTCCTCCTGCAGCGTCGGCAGATCCTTGGTGCCGCAGTAGCCCATGGCAGAGCGCAGACCGCCTACCGCCTGGTAGACGACGTCCCCAACGGGGCCCTTGTACGCCACCATGCCTTCGATGCCCTCTGGAACGAGCTTCGCCTGAGCGGCGGCGCTGTCTTGGAAGTACCGGTCCGCGCTACCGCCTGACATGGCGCCGAGGCTGCCCATGCCGCGGTACGCCTTGTAACGGCGCCCGTCGCGGAGGATCTCCTCACCAGGCGCCTCGCTAGTGCCTGCCAGCAGCGAGCCGACCATGACGACGTCCGCGCCGGCTGCGATGGCCTTGGAGATGTCGCCCGAGTACTTGATGCCGCCGTCCGCGATCAATGTGACTCCGGCCGCGCGCGTTACCTCTGCCGCCTCCAAGATGGCGCTCAGTTGCGGCATGCCAACCCCAGTGACCACGCGCGTGGTGCAGATGCTCCCTGGCCCCACGCCGACCTTCACCCCGTCAGCCCCGGCTTCGATGAGGGCGGCCGCGCCCGCGGCCGTTGCGACGTTGCCAGCGATGACCTCCACGGGGTAGTTCGCCTTAACGTACTCGAGGGCGTCGAGGATACCTTGGCTGTGGCCGTGGGCGCTGTCTAGCACGAGCACGTCAGCACCCGCCTCGACCAGCGCAGCCGTGCGCTCCTTGAGGTCCTGGCTGACGCCGATGGCGGCGGCTACCCGCAGGCGCCCGAGGGCGTCCTTGGCGGCGTTGGGGTACTCGAGGCGCTTCGTGATGTCCTTGATGGTGATGAGGCCCCTGAGGTAACCGGCGGCGTCCACCACCAGCAGCTTCTCGACCTTGTGCTGCCGAAGCATGTCAACGGCCGCCTCGAGGGTGGTGCCGACGGGAACCGTGATGAGGCCCTCAGATGTCATCACTTCCGAGACTGGGCGGTGATGGTCGGTCTCGAAGCGCATGTCGCGGTTCGTGAGGATGCCAACGAGCTTCCCGTCGGCCTCGACGATGGGCACTCCGCTGATGTGGTACGCGCGCATGAGCTCCTCGGCGTCCGCCAACGTCGCGTGCCGCTCGAGCGTGATGGGATCGACGATCATGCCCGACTCCGAGCGCTTGACCTTGCGCACCATCTCGGCCTGCAGCTCGACCGCCATCTTCTTGTGGATGACGCCGATGCCGCCAAGGCGCGCCATGGCGATGGCCATCTGCGTCTCGGTGACCGTGTCCATGGCTGCAGATACGAGGGGGATGTTGAGGGTGACGCCCGCCGTCAAGCGCGTGGTTAGGTCGACATCGCGGGGCAACACGCGGCTATGAGCTGGCACGAGCAGCACGTCGTCGAAGGTGAGGGCGGTTGAGATGATCTTCTCGACCCGTGACTTGGCGACAGCTGCGGATGCGGTTGTGGTCATGCATTACCCTTTCGGTGCAGGCGGCGTAGCTGGAACGGCGCCGTCACGGGTTGTTCTCGAGTAGTGCCACTAGGGGAGAGAGCCAGCGTTCTGGGAGCCTTACCGCTTTCCCGCTGCGGTCGGTGGGGACGTGCCGCGTTTCAGCGGTCGCGACCAGCGCCCCGTCCGCGGGCCTGGTGATGCGGTACGCGAAGCTCACGCCGCGGCTCCTCACTGCCGTCAGGACGCTCATGATGTTCAGGACGTCGTCGAAGTAGCAGGCCGCGCGGTACTCGACAGCGACATGCGCGACCGCCAACGACAACCCGGCGTCTTCCATCTCGCGGTAACTCAGGCCGCGGTCGCGCAACCACTCCACGCGCCCAGCCTCGAGCCAGGGGACGTAGGCGCTATGGTGCACGACGCCCATCTGGTCAGTTTCGACGAACCTCACTCTTAGTTCCATGATGGTCGGGGGCGCCGCTGCACGGACGCGCAGCAGGACCTGCTTCCTTGCCGGCAGCATAACGCCTTCGGGGGCACGCGCCCGGTGCTACAGTGCCAGCAGGAGTCGAGTGAGTGACACAAAGCAAGGGACGGGCCTTCGGCGCGGAGTTCTTCGACCAAACCAAGTACCGGCGCGGGCAGCTGCCTGCGTCGCGCACGCGCGTGGCGGCGCCGTTCAAGGTGTTCGCCAACCCTGCCGAAGTCGCGGCCCTGCCGGCCCCGCAGCTGAAGGGCGGGACGGGCGTGTGGACCGCGCTCTCGCGCGACCGGAGCGGTGCGGCAGAAGGCGGCCGCCTGAAGCAGGCGCACCTGTCGCAACTGCTGTGGAGTTGCGCGGGCTTCAACTACGGCAGGCAACGCGTGCACGCCACGGCGCAGGCCGTGTCGTCACTCGAGTGCTACTTGTTGGCGTTCAACGTCCAAGACCTGTTCGCCGGCGTGTACCACTACAACCCGCGCGATCACAGTCTCGATCAGCTCAAGATGGGCGCCGTCGGTGACGAGTTCGCCGACTGCGTGCTGGCGCCGCTCGACGTGAGCGCGCAGGCCGCGGCCGTCTGCTTCACTGGCCTGCCATCGCGCCATAGGGTTGCCGACGGCGGCCGCGCCTACCGCTACTTGTTACTCGATGGCGGCGCCGCCGCGCAGGACTTGGTCCTCGCTGGCACGGCCCTGGGACTGGCCGTCACCTACGCAGCTGACTTCTACGACGACGAGCTAGCGAAGCTACTGCACGTCGACGGGCGCACCGAAGTGCCGCTCTGCCTCGTGACCATCGGGTCGTAGGCACCCAAGCAGCGTCATGGAAGCGTTGGCTTGGCGGCCACTTGAGGGGGCGTTATGCTGCCACGTATTAGCTGCGCCCAGTTCAGCTGAGGTGAAGCGCAACTCGTGCACCACGAAAGTAGGCAGCGCATGACCCACTCGAGACCCTCCCAGAGCAAGGGCCGAAGGACGGCCGACTACCTCGCCGCCGCAGAAGCGCACGCTAGCGGCCTGTGGCACCCGGAAGTAGTGTTCGTGCGGGGCGAAGGGGCGCTGCTTTACGACGCTGACGGGCGCGAGTACCTCGACTGCATGGCTGGCATCGCGGTGGCCAGCGTCGGCCACGGGAACGCACGGCTGGTTGAAGCCGTGGCGGAGCAGGCCAAGCGTCTGATCGTCTGCCCGCAGAACCTCGGCAACGACGTCCGCACCGACTTCATCACGAAACTCTTCGAGTACGTGCAGGCGCCCCTCAACCGCGTGTTCCTCGGGAACTCCGGCGCGGAAGCCAACGAAGCAGCGCTGAAGTGGGCGCGCGTCGCCACGGGCCGCAGGCGCTTCGTGGCGGCCCGCAACGGCTTCTCGGGCCGCACGCTGGGAGTGCTGCCCCTCACGTGGGAACCGAAGTACCGCGAGCCGTTCGCGCCTTACGACACCGACGTCGAGTTCGTGCCGTTCAATGACGTCGCCGCCCTCGAGGCGGCGGTGAACGACGCCACCGCCGCCGTGCTGCTCGAGCCGATCCAAGGCGAGAGCGGCATCCGACCCGCAACGACCGAGTACTTGCGTGCCGC
The DNA here is from genome assembly GCA_035703635.1 of Trueperaceae bacterium. Classification (GTDB taxonomy): domain Bacteria; phylum Deinococcota; class Deinococci; order Deinococcales; family Trueperaceae; genus JAAYYF01. The sequence continues at coordinate 51,845 of DASSXV010000025.1, forward strand.
GCGGGAGATAACGGCCGCCAAAGGCGCCCTGCTCGTACTAGACGAGATCCAGACCGGGGTCGGTCGCACCGGCACGTTCCTAGCCAGCGAAGCCTACGGCGTAACGGCCGACATGGTCACGCTCGCCAAGGGCCTGGCGGGCGGCGTGCCCATCAGCGCCCTGCTCATGACGGACGCGGTGGCCGCCGCCATGCCGAAGGGCGGTCACGGCACGACGTTCGGTGGGAACCCGCTCGCGGCGGCGGCCGGCCTGGCCGTGTTGCAGGAACTAGAGGCGCGCGACCTGATGGCTAACGCGCGGCGCCTCGGCGAGCGCTTGATGGCCGGCTTGCGAGGGTGCGGGCCGCTCGTCGCGGAGGTTCGGGGGCGCGGTTTGCTTATCGGGCTGCAGCTCAACGTGCCGGCAGGACCCGTGATCGCCGCGTTGCAGGCGGCCGGTGTCGTCACCATCGCTGGCGGCGGCGAAACCATCCGCTTCCTCCCGCCCCTCGTCATCACGGAGGCTCAGGTCGACGAGGTGGTCGAACGCACGCGCCGCGTGCTGGCTCAGGCGTGAGGTTTCCTGTGACGACGATCACCGCTCGTTCCTTATACTGACCGCGTGGGCCCCAGACTAGAGAGCATCGCGCTCGAGTTACTCGAGTACAAGGTCGACGAGTACCGAGCTACTCGGAGCGTGCGCGGCGGGTTGCACTCCCTGTGGGAACTCCTTGGCTTGCTGAACCGCGAGCGCGAACGCCTCACGAGCGCGGAGCGCGTGCGCCTGGAAGACGCCGCTCAGGCCATGGCAGGCATGTCCGACTCGACGGCAAGCCCCGCGTTCGTGCCAAGCCTCGTCTCTCTGGTGCTCGAGGAGGACGGGGAAGTTGAGCTAGCCGACGAAGTCGCCTCGAAACCGCCGACGTTTCACGGCTCGACTCCGGAGGAGCGCGACGAGCATGCCGTGCTGCAGCGCTTGGCCAGGCGCGTGTGGTGGGACGACCTCGAGGAGTACGTGCAGCGCGTTGCCGCCGGTTGGCGCGCGGAACGCGACCGCCTCACTGCGCGCCTCGTGTTCGCCACGCTGCAGAACCTGCAACGCAACGCGGACCGCAGCACTTTCGGTCAGGACGTACCGAGCAAGGCGTTCCGCGTCGTCGAGGTCATGCCGAACCTGCGCGACCCGCTCGTCTCCCTCTCCGACCTCGACGCCCTAGCCGAGATCGTGCGCGAGCTCATCAACGTGATCATGACGTCTGGCAAGCCTGGCAACCCGCTTCCTGCCCTCGAGCGCGGTGAGTCGGCCGCGTTTGCTTACGTCCGCAACGCTGCGCTCGTCGTCGCGAACGACCCGTACGCCGGGCGCGTGACGCCAGACGTGAACAAGGCGCTTACCTCCACGCAACTTCGCCTCGCGCTGCAGGAGCTAGTGAAGGAGCGCCTGCCTGAGGAAGAGCGAGCGGCGCAGCGCCGCGAACTCGAACGTCGCCTGACGGAAGTGACCGCGCGCGAGCGCGCGGACCAACAGGCGTTCCAGCGCGACACTGCCACGTACGTCGAGCTGGTCGAGTCGTTCTTCGGGCGCTTGGCTGGGTACTTGCCGACAACGGTCGGCGGCGAAGCAGGCGGCCCTCACCTCGAGGGCGGCGTGCTCTTCGGTGCGAACCCCATCCTCAAGTGGGACCGCGTGCCGCCTGAGGCCACGGCCATCACGGTGCGCATGGTTGGGCCAGTGAGGCTCACGTTGGCCGGCCACGACCTCGCCATCGGGGGGGTTGGCAACTCCCGCACTCTTTACCTAGACGGTGAACAGGTTGAGCTTGACGGCTCGCAAGTCATGCAACGCGGCCGGGTGCGCATCGGCGCCTTCCGTGAGGGCGAGTACGTTCACGTGCGCATCCGCAACGACGCCAAGTCGCTCGGCTCGCGCCTCGCGGACGCCCTCGTCGTGAACGAGGTCCTGAGCAACTCGCAACGCGATGAACTGCTCGCCGCCCTCAAGGTCTTGGCGAACAACGTGCGCGGAGAAGCCGATGAGGTCGTCGGGCAGGCCGTTGCGCGCGCCAACGTCGTCGCCGCACGCGCTCCGGAGAAGCTCCGTGCGCTCGAAGGCTTGTTGCGCGGCGCGGCGAAGGCAGCAGGCGTGATGCTAAGCGACCAGACCGTAGCAGAGGTCGTAACCCGCATGGCGCGCGTAGGCAGCGTCTCGCCGTCAGATGTTCCCGCGTTGATCTCGTCGTCTGGCGCTAGCGAGCACGTCGTCAAGACGATCACGCAGGAGCCGATGACGTTCGACCTAGCGAACCTCAAGATCACCGTCAGGCAGTACAAGGGCAGGGACCGCGCGGCGCAGGAGAGCCTCGTCGCCATGCTCCCCGGTCAGGTGCTCGGGTCGTTCACCGACTCGATGCTCGCCCCCCGCCCGAACGGCATGCTGATCTTCGCGCGGGGCGAGGAAGAAGTAGCAGTGCTCTTCGTCCCGTACGCCGGCGCGGCAGTGCCTGACTCCCCCGGCCTCTTCTGAGGCGGTCAGTTCGGTGCGTTCTCCTGCGGCGGCGCGAACTCGTAGGCTTCCCGCAAGAGCTTCAGGTCTGAGCCGTCGACCTTGCCGTTGCCGTCCAGGTCGGCGGCCAGGTTGATGCCCGTCGCGCCGAACGCTTGACCGAAGATCACGAGGTCGTAGAAGTCGACTCTGCCGCTGCGGTCGAGGTCCTCCGCCAAGTAAGTGCGCAGGTCGCGCAAGTTGGTCACGTCCTGAGGCGTCGGAGCAGCGCTGGCCGCGCTGACGGTCCACGCCATCATGCCCTCACCGCCCTCCTGCAGCCCCAGGAGGACGCCCAACTCATGAAGCAGAACCGCAGGCACGAGGTCGCCAGCTAGGGGGGACACCACCACTTCCGTGCGGCCGCCTGGACTAGCTAGCGTTAGCGAGGTGGCGTCCGGCCCCATCAGGTCGGCGGCGCCGTAGCGGATCAGGTTCGTGGCCGACTCACTTACGGCGAAGGCCGCAGCTCCCGGAGCGGCAACCTCCCACGCGTTAGCCGCAGTCGCGGCGGCCGCAGAGAGCAGCAGCGGCCCGCCCTCGTCGGACACGCTGTAGGTGATGACCTGCGCGGGTGGTTGAGCGGTTGGCGGGGTCGCCGCGTTCGGCGCGGGCGCGCTTGGCTCAGCTGGTGGCTGCTCGGCAGGAGGTGTCTCGGAGGCTGGCGCCTCCGCCGCCGGAGTGGCGGCCTGCTGGTCCGTGGAAGGCGCCTCCGTTGGCGCCGGCTCCGCCACGACCGCCGGGGCGGCCGAACTGTTCTCCACGCCGCGCTGAAGCAGCGCCGTCAATGCGGTCACCAGTTCTGCCTCGCCAGGGCTGCTCGCGCCGCGCACCAGGGCCCCTGCGGCGTCGACGTCTAGGTAGCTGCCGTCGAAGGCGAGCGCCCCGCGGCTACTCAACTTCCAAGCCCCCTGGGCGACGCCCGCGAGTGGCGACGCCATGCCGTCGGCCTGATAGGCGAGGATGAGCCAGCGCTCACCCACGGCGAACGTCGGCAGTCCGCTGACCTGCAAAGTCGGTAGCCCGATCGCGGTGCCGCCGAGGAAGTCGAGCACCTCGGAGCCAGGAAACTCCTCGCCTGCCTCAGTTGCCGCTCGGTCACGCAAGACGGTCAGGTCGCCGAAGGTGACCGTCGTCCACGGTTGGCCGTCCTTGCCGGCCGTCGTTGCGCTGGTGACGCTACCGAAGAACACGACGTCGGCTTTCAGCACCAATGTTTCAGGTGATTCGAACCGGTAGGTGGTGGCAAGCGCCGTGCTCGCAAGCATGGCGAGCAGAACGGCGCTGAGCGCATGCAAAAGCCGGTTCACTTGCGGCCGCTCCCTTCTGGATCCGCAGGCGGCACGACCTCGAGCGGAGCGTCTGGCGGCGCGCTGTCGGTTGGGGGAACGCTCTGGTTGCCAGCCGCTGGCGGGGCAGCGCCGACGATGCCTGTCAGGTACTCGTGTTTGCGTGCTGGGTCGGGGCTCAGCGTCGTTACTTCGGCCGCGAACGAGGCCTGCACCCGCACGGGCGGAGCGACGGGTACGAGCGTGAAGCGGTAGAGCTCGACGTCGCCCGTTAGTTGGGTGCCGAGGGCAGCGAGGTCGACCTGCAGCGACGTTTCGTCCGCCTGCCATAACAGGGTAGTGTCACGCCTGCTAGCGGCCGCGCCCTCCGCGGCTAGAGTGAACAACTGTGGGTCCCACGTGACCACGCTGCGCACGCCCGTTACTGCCCTGGCACCTTTGAGCCTGGCGCGGATCGTCACAGGACCGCGCACTTCGGTAAGCGGCACATCGAGGAGGAACTCGGGCGGTGGTGGGGAAGTGACCTGCAGCGTGTACGTCTGGCTGACGCGCGAGAGGTTGGCGTCCGACACTTCGACGCTCAAGGTGTACGCGCCAGTTTCGGTGGCGGCGCCGCGTAGCACGCCGTTCTCTAGCGTTATCCCCGGTGGCAACGCGCCTGAGACGATAGTGAACGTATACGGCCTGAGGCCGCCGACGGCGTTGAGGGGGGCGTCATACTGCTCGAACAGGGTGGCGCGCGGCACTTCCGTGCCAACCAGGCGCAGCGCCTCTCCTCGAGTAGCCAACTCGCCAGCGCATGCGCCAAGGACCAAGGCCAGCGCGAGGAGCAAGACGGCTGCGGCGGCGCTCCTGGTCAAGCGCGGCGGGCGCGGCGTTACGGTTGGCCCCAAGTTGCGCATGCCATGGATTGTACCGGCCAGCGCATGAGCAGCGCATGGGGACGTCATCTTCCAAGTTAAGCGGGTGGGTGCGTGCGTGGCTCACGCGCGTTCTCGTTCCGTGGCACGCCAGGCCGCGTGGTATCGTCGGGCCTTGAGCGTCACCCGAGAACTACACGTCGCGCGTCAAGCTCGGCAGCGGTACGGGCTGCCCGCAGCGGCGTTCAACGCCCACGGGCGCGTCGTGAACCTCGACGTCGCTGCTGCGGCCACGTGGGCGGCGCGTATGAACGCGGCCCGCAGCTTAGCTGGCGCGCCGTCAGTAACCACGGGTGAGTTGCTCGCCGCGGCCGCGTTACACGAGGCCGCGCACGAACTGATCACGCAGTACGGAGTGAGCCCCACGGGGACGGCCGTTTTGGCGGACGCCGCTGCCAGCTGGCGCGCAGACGCTGCGCTGCCTAGCGCAGACACCTTCGCACAGGATTTCGCGGAGGCGTACGCCAAGGCTAGCGAGGCGGCTAACGCCGAAGAGCACGGCGAGGCGGTCGCGGGCCCCGAACTCCTCGAGGAGACCTGGCTGATAGGTGGCGCCCTCGCCAACTTGGCCTTCGCGCCGCTGCACGAACTCTTTCAACACGAACTCGCGGCGGGCGCTGGCTGGCAAACGGCGTCGCGCCTCGCCGAACTCGGGTTGGCCACGGTGCAGCTCGCGTCCGTGCGGGGCGCTTCGAACCTCGACTCACGCGAACGGGGCGCGAGGCAGCCAAGCGAGAACTCGCTCTTGTGGCTGTTGACGTTGCCAGCGCGGCTCGAGCCGACGTCGCTGGCGGGTCAGCTGCGCGTGGCGGTCAGCGCTTGGGGGCCGTACCTCAAGGGTGGTGGCGCCTTCCTCACAGGGTTGCTCCGAGCAGCTGACCTGTTGCGCGAGGAGGGCAAGGGGGGAGTCGGTGCGCCTGGTCCACACGGCCCACCGCCCGCGTCTGACTTCATGCCGAGTGGTCACGGCGCCGGGCGGGAGAACTTCACCCCCGACCGCGCTTGGATGCCGGAAGTCGCGATGGTCGCCAAGAGCGTGTACGTCTGGCTAGCGCAACTCGAGCGGCGCTTTGACCGCGAGGTGCGTCGGCTAGATCAGGTGCCGGACGCCGCGCTACGCGACCTGCGCGCGGACGGCTTCAACGCCGTGTGGTTGATCGGCGTTTGGGAGCGGAGCCACGCCTCTCGCGCCCTCAAGCAGGCCCGCGGCCAGCCAGATGCCGGCGCGAGCGCCTACGCGCTGCACGATTACGAGATCGCCGCTGACTTGGGCGGCGAAGCGGCGTTCGAGGAGCTGTCGCGTCGCGCCTGGGCGCACGGCTTGCGGTTGGCGAGCGACATGGTGCCGAACCATACTGGTCTCGACTCGCGCTGGATGGTCGAACATCCGGACTGGTTCCTGCAACTACCGCAGCCGCCGTTCGAAGGCTACTCGTTCACTGGCCCGAACTTGGCGCTAGACCCGGCCATCGAGGTGCGCGTAGAGGATGGCTACTACGACGGCACTGACGCCGCCGTCGTGTTCGAGCGGCGCGACCCGAGCACGGGGGCGAGGAGCTACGTCTATCACGGGAACGACGGAACGGCGATGCCGTGGAACGATACGGCGCAGCTCGATTACCTGCGCCGGGAGGTGAGGGAGGCCGTCATGGCCACCGTGTTGGCCGTGGCGCGCAGGTTCCCGATCATCCGCTTCGACGCCGCCATGACGTTAGCCAAGCGCCACGTGCAAAGGCTGTGGCACCCGCTGCCTGGTGATGGTGGCGCCATCCCGTCGCGCGCCCGCTTCGGGGTCAGCGCTGAGGAGTTCGAGCGGCTCATGCCGCACGAGTTCTGGCGCGAACTCGTCGTGAACATGGCCGAACGCGCCCCCGACACGCTCCTGCTAGCCGAGGCGTTCTGGTTGATGGAGGGTTTCTTCGTCCGCGAGCTTGGCATGCACCGCGTTTACAACAGCGCCTTCATGCACATGCTCATGCACGAGCAGAACGTCGCATACAGGCGCCTCCTCAAGACCCTCCTCGCCTTCGACCCGCGCGTGCTGCAGCGCTACGTCAACTTCATGAGCAACCCGGACGAGGAGTCGGCTCGGGACCAGTTCGGGGCGGGGGACAAGTACTTCGGCGTGGCAACGCTCCTCGCCACCCTGCCCGGCATGCCGATGTTCGGTCACGGTCAGGTCGAGGGTTTGGCGGAGAAGTACGGCATGGAGTACCTCGCCCCCAAACGTTCCGAGACGCCAGACGCAGGCCTGATAGCACGCCACCGGCGCGAGCTCGCACCGCTCCTCAACGCGCGCGCTGCGTTCGCTGGCGCCAGCGCGTTCAGACTCTTCGACTTGGTCGGCGACGACGGCGTCGAGGAGGCGGCGTACGTCTACGTCAACCGGCCCGCGCCCGCTGGTGGCGCGCTCAGTACGCTGGTGGCGTTCAACAACTCCCCCGGGAGCGTGGCTGGCGAGGTGAGGATGAGCGTGCCGTTCGCGGACGCCTTGCGTGGTGGGGGGCTGCGCTCCGAGCCACTCCACGAAGCGCTCGGCCTGCGCGCTGGCGGTGGGCGCCTCGTGCGGTTCGCGCCGTTCGTTCGAGATGGGCAGGAGGAGTTAGTCGCGCTGACGACCCTGGAACAGCGCGGACTGCGCCTTGAGTTGGGTCCGTACGAGGCGCGGGTGTTACTCGTCACGCAGGTGGAAGGGCGAGAGGCGCCAGTCGAAGTCCAAGCGCCAGCGCCCCCCGTTCGGGTGAGGGCGAGACGGCGCTACGACGCGCGCCTAGCCGGCGACCGCGGCGCGGCGAAACGCAGGGCCGCCAAGCGCGTGCGGCGCTGAGCGCCTTCGCGCAGGGGACGAACCGCTGGCTAGGTGAGGGCGCCGAGCCTGCGCGCCTGCAAGTGCGTTAGCGCGAGGGCGATGGCGTCCGTCTCGTGGTTGGCCTCCGGCGCCGCCGTCAGCTTGAGGAGTGCGCGCACCATGAAGGCTACCTGCGTCTTGTCGGCCCGGCCGTTGCCGACCAGGCTGCGTTTCACTACCTCAGGGCCGTACTCGAAGACTGGCAGCCCGGCCTCCGCCGCCGTGACCAACACGACCCCAACGGCCTGGCCGACGAGGAACGACGTCTGCGGTTGGCGCCGCAGGAACTGCCCTTCGATGGCCATGACGTCCGGCTTGTGCAGTGCGATGAACGACAGCAGTTCGCGCCGCAGGGTGAGAAGGCGCTCGCTCTGCTCCTGCCTACTGCTCGTCGTGACCAGCCTGCTGCCGAGGAGGCGCGCATCTCTGCGCACCTCCTCGATGGCTCCGAGGCCAAGGTTGGCTAGGCCGGGGTCGACCCCAAGCACGCGTAGCGGCCTTGCGCCGCTGCCAGGAGCCGTTACGCGGCCTTCCGTCACTCAGTACTCCGCGAGGTAGCGGTCGAGTTCCCAGCCGTGAACCGCGATGCGGTACTCGTCGTACTCCTGCGTCTTCGCCTCGACGAAGCTCTTGTAGACGTGGTCGCCAAGGGCGTCGACTATCACGCGGTCGCGCTTGAGGTTGGTCACCGCTTCGCGCAAGTTGGCTGGTAGTTCCTTGATCTTGTGCTTGCGCCTGTCGCGCACGCTCATCTCGTAGATGTTCCTGGCGATCGGTGGTGGCGGCGTGAGGTCGCGCTTCATGCCGTCGAGTCCGGCCGCGACCATGGCCGCCAGCGCCAAGTACGGGTTGGCTGATGGGTCGGGCATGCGCACTTCGGCGCGCGTGCCGTTGCCGCGCCGCGCCGGGATGCGGATCATGGCGCTGCGGTTGGAAACCGACCAGGCGATGTTCGTTGGCGCCTCGTGCCCTGGCGTGATGCGCTTGTAGCTGTTGACCGTCGGGTTGGTGATGGCGACCAGACCGGGAGCGTGCTCGATGAGGCCGGCTATCCAGGCGCGCGCGGTGCTGGAGAGCTGGTGCTGCCCTTTCGGGTCGAAGAACGCGTTCTCACCGTCCTTGAAGACGCTCAGGTGCGTGTGCATGCCAGACCCGGCGATGCCAGCGACTGGTTTCGGCATGAAAGTGGCGTGGAGGCCGTGGTTCATGGCGATGCGCTTTACGACCGTGCGGAACGACTGGATGGCGTCGGCGGTCGAGATGGCGTCTGCGTACTTGAAGTCGATCTCATGCTGGCCGGGACCGACCTCGTGGTGCGCGGCCTCGATCTCGAAGCCAAGTTCCGTGAGGGCGTTGACCATGTCGCGACGGGCGTCCTCACCGCGGTCGACTGGGGCGAGGTCGAAGTAGCCTGCGCCGTCGTTCGTGATGGTGGTTGGGCTACCGTCGACTCCGCGCTTGAAGAGGTAGAACTCCGGCTCCACGCCGACGAACAGGTCGTCGAACCCGAGGGCCTTGAGCTTCTCGATCTGGCGTTTGAGCACCCAGCGCGGGTCGCCTTGGAACGGGGTGCCGTCAGGGAGGTGGACGTCGCAGATGAGGCGCGCGACTTGGCCCCTCACGCTGCCCTCGATGGCAGGTGGGAGCAGGAGGAAGGTGTCGTGATCCGGCCTCAGCAGCATGTCCGACTCTTCGATGCGCGTGAAGCCTTGCACCGATGAGCCGTCGAACATGATCTCACCGTCGAGCGCCTTGTCGAACTGCGAGGTCGGGACCTCGACGTTCTTGTTGCGGCCGTGAATGTCGGTGAACTGCAGTCTGAGGAACTTGACGTCGTTCTCGCGCAGTAGCGTGGCGACGTCGTCGCGTGAGTTACCCACTGATGACCCTCCTGGGGCGTGCTGGGGTGGACGGGCGCGGTCCTTGGCTGAACGGTCGTTGCCGTTCGCGTTCGGCCCGCAGCGCGCGAAAACGGTAACACGAAGTGGCAGGTCGTGCGCAAGAGAGTGAACAACGGGTCACTTGCGACGTGACACTGAACAGTTCAGCTGTCGTAGTAGAGGTGGAACTCGTACGGGTGGGGTCGCAAGCGCAGCGGCTCGAGCTCGTGCTCGCGCTTGTAGCCGATCCACGTGGCGATGAAATCATCGGAGAACACCCCGCCCTCGGTTAGGAAGGCGTGGTCGGCCTCGAGCGCTCCGAGGGCCTCGTCTAGAGATCCGGGCGTGGAGGGCACGCTGTGGAGTTCCGCCGCCGACATGGCGTAGATGTTGCGCTCGAGCGGGTCGCCTGGCGAGATCTCGTTCTTGATGCCGTCCAACATGGCGAGGGTCATGGCCGAGAAGAGCAGGTAGCCGTTCGCGCTCGGGTCGGGGCAGCGGAACTCGAGACGCTTGGCTTTCGGTGAGGCGGAGTACGTCGGAATGCGGATGGCGGCCGAGCGGTTGCGTTTGGAGAGGGCGAGGTTAACGGGCGCCTCGAAACCAGGCACGAGGCGGTGGTAGGAGTTGGCCGTTGGCGCGGCGAAGGCTAGTACGGCGGCCGCGTGTTTAAGGAGCCCGCCTGCGGCGTGGAGGGCGAGGTCAGAGAGGCCGGCGTAGCGCTCCCCAGCGAAGAGCGGCTGCCCGCCCTTCCAGAACGAGATGTGGGTATGCATGCCAGAACCGTTGTCTTGGAAGATCGGTTTGGGCATGAACGTTACGGTCTTACCGTAACGCCTGGCAACGTTCTTGATGATGTACTTGTACCACATCATCTGGTCGGCCATCGTTAGCATATCGGCATACCGCATATCTATCTCGCTTTGACCCGCGGTGCCGACTTCGTGGTGGTGCGCCTCGACCGCGATGCCCGCCTTCATCAGTTCGTTGACCATCTCGCCACGCAGGTCGTGATAGGTATCGGTCGGCGCTACCGGGAAGTAGCCGCCCTTGTAACTGGGTTTGTAGCCGAGGTTGGGCTCTTCGAAGCGGGCCGTGTTCCAAGCGCCCTCTACGGAGTCGATCTCGTAGTAGCCCTTGTACTGGTTCTGCTCGTACCTGACCTCGTCGAAGATGAAGAACTCCGGCTCCGGTCCAACGAATACGGTGTCTGCCACGCCGGACGCCTGCACGTACGCCATGGCCTTGCGCGCTATGTAACGTGGGTCACGGTCGTACTCCTCCAGGCTTTCAGGGTCGCGGATGGTGGCGAGGACGCTCACCGTTGGCTCCTTGAAGAACGGGTCGAGGAGCGCGGTTCCTGCTTCGGGTACGGCCAACATGTCGGAGCTGCTTATGTCTTGCCAGCCTCTGATGGAGGAGCCATCGAACCCGACGCCCTCCTCGAAGGTCTGCTCGTCCCACGCCTCGACGGGGTAGCTGCAGTGTTGCCAAGTGCCGAGCATGTCCGTGAACTTCAGGTCGATCATGCTGGCGCCGTGGCGGCGGGCGAACTCGAAGAACTCCTTGGGCGTCATGTTGTGGCCTCCGGTAGAAGCGCCACCCTAGTTGCGCAGCGCGCACTGATGGTGGCATTTCGAGACGAAGTGTAATGCTAGGAGTTGCTATTTGTCTACGTCAGCCTGGACGGTAAGCAACATATCCGCGGACGCCGAGCCAAAGCCGCACCGCTACCTACCGGGGTAGCTGCTTCGTCCCGTAGGCCGCGTATACGCCAAGACCACGAACCACCGCGTCGTCGGCACGGTTGACGGGCGCACTGACCACGTCGTGCCGCGCCGACAGTCCTTAACCCATTCATCAGCATTGGCAGACTGCGTTCGGACCGCCGTTGACAGCGCCAGTGCCGTTACATACGATGCAAGCAACCGCCGCAAGTCCAACTTGTCTCTTCACAAGCCTCTGAAGGAGGAGAACGTGCATAAAAGGTTGGTTTGGATCGTAGTTGCCGCGCTGGTAGGTTTCGCAGCGGCCCAGGCTCCGGCCGTAAGCAAGGTCGGTTCGTTGATGTCGTTCACCGGCGCGCTTGCCGAGTTCGGGCCCGCCATCAACAACGGCGTCAACCTCGCCCTCGATCAGCTCAATGCGGCCGCCACGGCGGAACTCGGTGGCCCGATCGCCGAGCTCATCACCGAGGACTCCGCTACGAGCCCAGCTGTCGGCGTTGACCGCGCCCGCAAGCTCGTCAACACCGACAACGTCGTAGCCATGGTCGGCGCGCTCTCGTCAGGCGTCACCGTTGCCGTGGCAGAGTCCGTCGCCATCCCGAGCAACGTCGTCATGGTCTCCCCGGCCTCCACCTCGCCACTCGTCGGCATGCTGCCAGATGCGAGCGACTTCATCTACCGCACGGTCGCTTCCGACGCCCTTCAAGGCGTGGTCGGCGCCCAGCTCGCACGCGGCGAGATCGTCCCGGGCCACTCGTTCGATACGGCTTCCATCATCTACGTCAACAACCCATACGGCCAGGGCCTCACTGAAGCCTTCGAGGCCGCCTTCACCGCCCGCGGCGGCAAGGTCCTCGCCAAGGTCGCCCACCCAGAGGAACCACAGCCAACCTACGCCGCTCAACTCGAGCAGGCGCTCGCTGGCAACCCGGGCGTCCTCGTCGCCATCAGCTACCCCGGCCAGGCCACCGTCTACCTGCAGGAGTCGCGTGACCTCTACAACTACACCTCCTGGCAGTTCGTCGACGGCACCAAGTCAGTTGACATCATCGATGCGGTTGGCGCCGACGTCGTGGACGGCCTCTACGGGACTGCCCCTGGCGCCGACCCAGACTGGGCCGGCTACGTGACGTTCTCCGACGACTACGACGCCGCGTACGGCCAGCGTCCACCGCTCCCGTACATCGACACCGCGTACGACGCCATGGCCGTCATCGGCCTGTCGATCGCCAAGTCGCTCATCGACGGCGTGCCCGTCACCAGCGAGTCCGTCCGCGACCGCATGCGCGAAGTCGCTAACCCAGACGGCGAAGTGGTCGGCGTCGGCGAGTTCCAGAAGGCTATCCAGCTCATGAAGGCCGGCAAGGAAATCAACTACACGGGCGCGGCAGGCGAGGTCGACTTCGATAGCCTCGGCGACGTCGTCACCCCCGTCGAGATCTGGCAGTTCAAGAACGGCACGATCGAGACGATCATGGTCCGCACTGCCTCGGAGATCCCCGCGCAGTAAGGCAGGACTCAAGCGGCGGCCCTTGGAAAGGCCGTAACTCAACGTAAGAGTGGAGGGTGGGCTTCCGGGAAACCGGCGCCCACCCTCCACTCGTTGTTATCGGCGTCGGAGTTACTTAGGCCATGTCGCGGTCGAGAGACACGACCTTGTCCTCCTCCAATATGCCCTTCGGCCGGTAGATGACGATCACGAGCATGAGTATCGAGATGAGCAGGAAGCGGATGTACGGCCCACGCGAAGGTAGGTCAGGCGAGATGGCCGACAGGGTAGGTCGGAGCAGGTCGACGATGAAGCTCGTGCCAGACCAGATGCCCCACACCACGAACGCGCCGAGGATGGCGCCACGGTTGTTACCGCTGCCGCCAAGCATGAGCATCACCCAGATGAGGAACGTGCCGTACAGCGGGTCGAAGTGACCGTAGTCGATCGACACGATGTAGTGAGCGTAGAGGGCGCCGCCGATGCCCATGATGACCGAACCGACGACGAACGCCTGCATGCGGAAAGCGGCAACGTTCTTGCCGTTCATGGCAGCGGAGGCCTCCTCCTCACGCACGGCGCGCAAGACGCGGCCCCACGGCGAACGGATGGCGCGCTCCAGCACGCGGAAGACGAGGTAGAGGACCAGAGCGACGATGGCGACGTAGACGAACGGGTAGTCGCGCGGGAGGAGCGGTGAGAAGAAATCGTTGACGAAGCCTGGCAGCCACGAGCAGCCGTCGCCAGAAAGGCAGGAGAGCGGTTGAGGGATGCCGCGTAACGGCTGAGGGCCGTTAGCTAGCCAGCGTTCGTTCTGGAACACCAGCCGTACTAGTTCAGCGATGCCGATGGTGGCGATCGCGAGGTAGTCGTCGCGCAAACGCAGCGTTGGTTTGCCGATGAGCCAAGCGAGCAACCCGGCGGTCACGCCGGCCGCGATCACCCCGGTCCAGAACGGGGCGCCAAGACCGAAGACCTGCTGCGTGAACGCAGCGTTGAAGCCCGTTGGTTTGACAGTGGTAACGAGCGCGCTAGTGAACGCCCCGATCGCGAAGAACCCAGCGATGCCGATGTTGAACAGGCCCGTGTAACCCCATTGCACGTTGAGGCCGAGCGAGAGCACGGCGTAGATGCTCGCCATGAGGGCGAACGACGTCAGGTACGCGAGGATGCCGGTCGGCACCAGCAGCACGAGCAGTAGCCCAGCAGCGAAACCGCCGACGATGGAGATGGCGTGCTTGAGGACGGACGGCTTGATCTTCAGGAGGCTCGAGAAGAAGAGCCAGACGGGCACCGTGAGCAGCGTGGCTTTGGCGAACACTAAGGGCGTCAAGGCACTCACCCGCGCTTCCCGAACAGGCCCTCTGGCCGTACGAGCAGCACGAGGATCATGACTAGGAATGCGATTCCGTGCCCGTACGCCGGGTTGAGGAAGGCCGTGCTCACCTGCCACACGATGCCGATGATGAACGCTCCGGCCATCGCGCCGTAAGCGTTGCCGATGGTTCCAAGGATGACGGAGGCGAAGAGTGGCAGGAGCAGCCACCAGCCCATCTCAGGCCGCAGTTGCACGTCCAGCCCGTAGAGCATGCCGCCGGCGGCCGCTAGCCCGCCGCCGATCAGCCACGTCCAGAACACGACGCGGTTCGTGTCGATGCCGGTCACGCGTGCGAGGTCAGGGTTGTCAGCCATGGCACGCATGGCCTTCCCGACCTTGGTGCGCTCGAGCAGGAGGTAAACGAGGACGATGAGCAAGACGGCGAGGCCGAGGATGAACAACTGGTCTGGTCGCACCCGTACGCCGCTGAAGAGCTCGAACGCAGGCCGCGGCCTGCCCGTGTAGTAGAAGGAGAAGTCCGCGCCCCAGAAGAGGTAGACGAGGCTGCGGATGCCGAACGCCAAGCCAAGCGCGGCCATCGCGAACATGATCGGTTGGCTTCGCCTGCGCCTGAGCGGCCTGAAAGCCACCTTGTCGAGCCCGAAAGCCGTCAACCCAACGAGCGGCACGACGATTACGAGCGCTACGAGGAACTCGTAGCCGAACGAGAACGGCTTGAGCACCGGGCCCTTCGGCAAGACGGTAACGACGACGAGGCCAAGGTAAGCGCCGAGCGTCATCATGTCGCCATGCGCGAAGTTGGACATCTTGAGGACCCCGTAGATGAGGGTGACTCCAACGGCCCCGAGCGCGAGGGTCCCACCTAGCAGCGTGCCGCGCACGAACAGCGAGAGTAGTTGAGTGTTGCTGACGCCCTTGACTTGGGCTGCCACGAACAGCACGACCCCGAGCAGCGCGAGCATGCTCCACATGGTCGCCGGGTGCCCCAGCACCTTGCGCACGCGCTCGCCTGGTCGCAAGGTAAGTGCGGGAGTGACTTCGGTCATCGGCTCAGCCTCCCAGGTAGAGGCGCGCGACCTCTGGATCTGACAAGAGTTCTCCGCCTGGACCGTCGACCTGGTTCTGGCCCGTCGCAAGGACGTAGCCGCGATCGGCCAACGCCAGCGACTTCTTGGCGTTCTGCTCGACCATGAGGATCGCGACCCCGGCCTTGTTCACTTCGGCCACCTTCTCGAAGATCATGTCGACGAGGAGCGGCGCTAGGCCTGCCGACGGCTCGTCCAGCATGAGGATCTTAGGGTCGAGCATGAGCGCACGGCCCATGGCGACCATCTGCCGCTCGCCACCCGACATCTTGCCTGCACGCTGCCTGCGACGTTCAGCTAGGCGCGGGAAGAGTTCGTAGACGCGCTCTTTGCGCGGTTTGAGCGGCTCATCGAGGATGTAGGCGCCCATCTCGAGGTTCTCCTCCACGGTCATGGTGGGGAAGACGTTGTCGACTTGCGGCACGTAACTTAGGCCCTTCCTCACGATCTTCTCCGGCGGCAGACCGGAGATGTCCGCGCCATCGAACGTGACTTTGCCCTCCCACGGCTTCAACAGCCCGAAGACGAGCTTCATGACCGTCGATTTGCCAGCGCCGTTGGGACCGACGATCGAGACGATCTCGTCCGCCTCCAACGTCAGGTTCACGCCGCGCAAGACTTGCATCTCGCCGTAGCCGGTGACGGCGCCCTCAACCGTCAACAGTGGCATATTGCCCTCCGAGGTAAGCCTCGAGCACGCGCGGGTCCGTCTTGACCATGGAAGGCGGACCTTCGACGAGCTTGCTGCCCTGGTTCATGACGATGACGGGGTCGCATAGTGTCATGACGAGGGGCATGTCGTGCTCGATGAGTAGGAACGTGATGCCGCGCTCGCGGTTAAGGAGTTCGATCTTCTCGCGGATCTTGCCCATCAGGGTGGGGTTTACGCCCGCGCCTGGCTCGTCGAGCAGCACGATCTTGGGGTCCGCCATGAGCGTGCGGGCGAGTTCCAGCAGCTTCTTCTGCCCACCAGACATGGCGCCCGCCGGTTGGTCCGCCATGTGACTAAGCTCGACGAAATCGAGCACCTCGCGGGCCTTGAGGCGCAGCTTCCGCTCCTGGTTCCTCACGGCGCCAGGCCGCACGATCGGGTTCCAGAACGTCTCACCGATCTGACCCTTCGGCACGAGCATCAGGTTCTCAGTCACGGTCATGCTACGGTGCTCGCGCGGGATCTGGAACGTGCGGCACAAGCCCCTGCGGAAGATCAAGTAGGACGGCAGGCCCGTGACGTCCTCGCCATCCAAGAAAACGCGGCCCGCGTCTGGTTGGTAGAAACCCGAAACTAGGCTGAACAAGGTGGTCTTGCCAGCACCGTTAGGGCCGATGAGACCAGTGATGCTCCCTGCTTGCACGTCGAACGAGCAGTGGTTGACGGCGCGCAACCCACCGAAGTCCTTCACTAACCCCTGAATGCTGAGAAGCGGAGTGGCCTGCGTACCCGCAGCGACGGCCAGGCCCGGCCCTACATGCGGGGGCGTGACCGAACTCGTCGTATGACTATCCGACACGTCCTCTACCTCGCTATTGCGCTGGTTGCGCGATTATGCGCGTGCATCGTAACACCTGCGCGGAGCGCCCGCCAGAAGCGCGTCGGTGGCGCTCGGTTACTCCACCGCGGCGAGCATGGCGCTAACGGCGGGGACCTTGACGCGTGGTCTACCGCGCGCCTCGCCAGCTGCCGTCTCCAACTCGTCGAGCAGTTTCCAGTCTTGAGCCGTGAACGGTTTGAGGCCGCGCTCGACCAGCAGGGCATCGAGTGCCGCCAGGCTTGGCTCTGGAGGTGTTGGGAGTTCGTCCTCGACCAACTTAGCAACGGTCTCCATGGCGCAGGCCTTGTTCGTTCCTATGACGCCGCTAGGCCCGCGCTTCACCCAACCAGCCACGTAGAGGCCGGGCACTGGCGCGCCGCCCTTGGCGTCTAGCACGCGCCCCGACTCGTTCGGGACGATGGCGCTGCGCTCGTCGAACGGCACGCCAGGCAACGGCCGCGCCTGATAGCCGACGGAGCGGAAGACGAGCTCGGCGTTCAACTCCTCCGTAGCGCCGGTAGGCACCGCGGCGAGGCTGCCGTCTGGCCGGGCCTCGAGGCGGTTCTTGCCAAGGACCACGCTCGTCACATGACCGTTGCCCTTCAGCTCGAGCGGCGAGAGGAAGAAGCGGATGTGCACGCGGCGCGGTTTACCGCTCGGCGTCTGCTGCGAGAACGCCCTTAGTACCTCGAGGTTCTTCTGGGCGTTCACGTCGCCTTCGATGCCAGCAAGGCTCTCCGGCCCAACCTCGAGCTCCTCGGGGCGAACGTAGATGTCGGCGTTCGCTAGCTCGCCTAACTCGCGCAGTTCCTTGGTCGTGAACTTGGACTCCGCTGGACCGCGGCGCCCGATGATGACGATGTCCTCGATGGTCGATGACTGCAGGTGCTCCAGTGCGTGATCCGCGATGTCGGTGGTGGCTAGCTCGGCGACGGTCTTGGCGAGCACGCGCGTGACGTCGATGGCAACGTTACCAACACCGACCACCACGGCGGTCTTGGCGCCAAGCGGCACGTGCAGGTCCTGGTAATCGGGGTGGGAGTTGTACCAGGCGACGAACTCGGTGGCCGACATGCTGCCCTTGAGGTCCTCGCCAGGAACGCCCAAGCGGCGGTCGTGCGACGAGCCGACCGTGAGGATGACGGCGTGATAATGCCGCCGCAGGTCCTCGAGCGTGAGGTCGGTGCCGAACTCGACGTTGCCAAGGAACCTCACGTGCGGGTCCGCCAGGGTGCGGTCGTAGAGGCGCGTGACTGACTTCATCTTCTGGTGGTCGGGGGCTACGCCGTAGCGCACCAGACCGTACGGCGTGGGCAGGCGCTCGATGATGTCCACTGACACGCCGTCACCCAGAGTCTTGACCAAGGCCTCTGCTGCGTAGAAGCCCGCTGGCCCCGCGCCGATCACGGCGATGCGTTTCACGGAAGAGCTACTGTCCATGACTAAGATTATGGCAGGTAACGGCGCCCTGGCACCCATCCCGGGCTGCGCGGTAAGCTTCTCCGCCATATGGACGTTACCCCCGGCCCACTCGAAGCCATCCGTGAACCGTCAAGCGCTCGTAGGCCGCCGCCGTGGCCGACGCGCGTGCAGAAGTACGGCGGTACCAGCGTTGGGGACGTCGATCGCATAGGCAAGGTCGCCGCCCGCATCGAGCGGTCAGTGCTGGCAGGAGAGAAAGTAGTCGTGACGGTGTCGGCCATGGGGCGCACGACCGACCGGCTCCTGAGCATGGCGCGCGAGGTGACGGCGCGCCCGATGAGACGCGAGCTCGACATGCTGCTAGCGACCGGTGAGCAGCAGAGCATAGCGCTCGTTGCGCTCGCGCTGCAGGAGCGCGGGGTCGCGGCGCGCTCCGCCACCGGCATGCAGGCCGGTTTCCTGACTGACTCGCATCACGGCACGGCCAGCATCCTAGAGGTCGATCCGCGACCGATTCTCGCGGCGCTAGAGCAGGTCGACGTTGTGGTGGTAGCTGGGTTCCAGGGAGCTGACGCTACCGGCGCCATCACGACGCTTGGGCGCGGTGGTTCCGACACCACTGCCGTTGCACTGGCTGCGGCGCTCGGCGTGCCAGAGTGCGAGATATTCACCGACACTGACGGCGTCTACACCACCGACCCGCACCGCGTGACGAGTGCGAGCAAGCTGGCGGTAGTCGATTACGACGAGATGATCGAACTAGCGAGCCTCGGCGCTAAGGTCCTGCACCCGCGGAGCGTGTGGTACGCCCGGCGCTATGGGGTGCGCATCCACGTGCGCTCGTCGTTCGGTAACGCGCCAGGCACGATAATCACCCGACTGCAGCGCCCACAGGAGGGCAACATGAGCATGATCACCGACAAGCCCGTGACCGGGGTTGCCCTAGACATGAACCACGCACGCATCGACCTCCACGAGGTGCCAGACAGGCCGGGCGTGGCTGGCCAGATATTCGCCGCGCTCGGGGGTGCGGACGTGAGCGTCGACATGATCATCCAGGGCGTGCGCGGCGCGGCGGACAGTCGCCAGCAGATGGCGTTCATAGTAGGTAAGGACATGGTTGCCGAGGCGCTCGAGGTGCTCGAGCCCGTCCTGCGTGAGATGGGCGCGCGCGCGGAGGTGGACGACGACGTTGCCAAGCTCTCCATCGTCGGCATCGCCATCGGTTCGACGCCCGGGGTGGCTGGACGCATGTTCGACGCTGTGGCGGCCGCCAACGCCAACATCGACATGATCACGACGAGCGAGGTGCGCATCAGCGTCCTCATCCCAGCAGAGAAGGCCCAGGCGGCGCTTGAAGCCGTGCACACCGCGTTCGGGTTGGACGCGGACGCCAGCGCGGTAAGCAGCGACTAGGCGCTGGCGTGAGGGCAGACCGGCTCGAGCAGGTGTTCATCACGCAGAGGGGCGGCAGGTTGGAGCTGCTGCTGGTGCTCGAGTCGGAGGCGGGGGCAAGGGAGCGCGTAACCCTCGTCAGCCCAACGCCAGGGGTGAGCAGCGCCGCCGAGTTGGCTGCGGCCAGGTTCGTGGCGCGCTGGCTGTGGCAGCAAGGCTGTGTGCTGGCGCGCCTCGTGCGCGTAAGGCGCCACCGCGGAGGCAACCTGGAGGACGCCGCAGAGGTGCGTGACGAACTACTGCGCGAACTCGAGCGCCTGAGGCGAGAGTGACGCGACCCGCGCCACGGTTGACGACCCTCGCGTACGTGCGGCGCGGCGACGAGACGCTGATGCTGCGCCGCGGTCCACTTCACGATCCGCGCAAGGGCATGTGGAACGGCCTAGGCGGCAAGTTCGAAGCCGGTGAGTCGCCTGAAGAATGTCTGCGCCGCGAGGTCGCGGAGGAAGCTGGCATCGAGGTGCTTGCCGCCGACCTCAAGGGCGTCATCACGTTCCCTGACTTCGACGGTGACACCGACGTCTACGTGTTCGTGTTCGTTGTGACTAGCTTCCGCGGCCAACCGCGCTCGTCCAAGGAGGGCGACCTCTTCTGGGTGAAGACGGACCGCCTGCAAGAGCTGCAGCTCTGGGAAGGCGACAGGCACTTCCTGCCGTGGCTGAGCGCGGCTGGCTACTTCTCAGCGCGCTTCTCGTACCTCGACGGGCGCTACGTGGGTCACGAGGTCGTGCACTACCCGTGACCTACGGTCACGGCGACTCCCGATCAGCGACCGCCGCTACTGCTGCCGCCTTCAGGACCACCACCGTCGTTGGCGCCCGCGCCAGCATCGCCGCTCGCTTCGATGGCGGCGCGCGCTTCAGCTAGCTTCCTGCGGTCGACCATGCCGATCAGACGCTGCGCCAGGCCAACGTCGCCGCGGACCTTGAGGCGCCCCGCGACGACGGCCAGCATGGGGTTGAGCTTGCCGTCGAAGAGCAAGACGAGGTCGTCGTCGCTGACCCTGACGGTGACGTCCGGGCCAGCAGCAGTGCCCTCGTGGGCGCTAACCACGCCGTTCTCGATGACGTGATAGACGGGCTCCGAGATGTCGTACTGCACTACCGAACGGGGAGCGGCCGGGTCCACCTGCACCGCCTGCGGCACCTTCAGTAACAGCTCTTTCGCGTTCATGTACTCAATGTAGCAGCCGGAAGTGAGCCGACCGCCACCGGTATACTCATTGAGGCAGAAGCGCCGTAGGAGTCGAACAGCGTGGATTTCTCGCTACCTGAAGAGCTGATCAGCATGCAACGCGCAGTCCGCGAGTTCGCGCGTAACGAAGTTGGCGCCGTAGCAGCCCAACTCGACCGCGAACCGCGCTTCCCGTGGGAGACGCTGCGCAAGATGGGCGACCTCGGCCTGCTAGGCATGCTTACGCCAGCCGACTACGGCGGCGCCGGCCTCGGGCACCTCGAGTACGCCGTTCTCCTCGAGGAGATCGCGGCCGTCGACGCGTCCCACGCCACGATCATGAGCGTCACGAACGGCCTCCCGCAGTCGCTACTGCTCAAGCACGGCAGCGACGAGCAGAAGGAGCGGTACTTGCCGCGCTTGGCGGGCGGCGAGTGGATCGGCGCGTTCTGCCTCTCGGAACCGAACAGTGGGTCTGACGCCGTTGCCCTCGAGACGAAGGCAGTGGCAACCGCAGGCGGTTACATCCTCAACGGCACCAAGGCCTGGATCACTTCTGGCGGTGAGGCGCAGCTTTACCTCGTGCTAGCCAAGACGGAGCCGGCCGCAGGTGCGCGCGGCGTCACGTGTTTTCTCGTCGAGAAGGGTACGCCCGGCCTCAGCTTCGGGCTACCAGAGGAGAAGCTCGGCCAGCACGCCGCGTTAACGACCAGCGTCATGCTCGAGGACTGCTTCGTGCCAGAAGACGCCGTGCTCGGCAACCTCGGGCAGGGGTTCGTCATCGCCATGAGCGGACTTGACGGTGGTCGCATCGGCATCGCTGCCTTGGCGGTTGGCATCGCAAGGGCCGCTTACGAGGCCGCCCGCGACTACGCGGCACAGCGCACCGCGTTCGGTAAGGCCATTCATGAGCATCAGGCGATCGGCTTCAAGCTCGCTGACATGCTCGTCGGCATCGAGGCGGCGCGCCTCCTCACTCACCGCGCTGCCTGGTTGAAGGACAAGGGGCAGCGCACGACGCGCGAGGCGGCCATGGCTAAGCTGGTGGCTTCCGAGACGGCCAACCGCGTCACCCATGCGGCCGTTCAAGTGTTCGGGGCGTACGGCTACACGAAGGAGTACCCGGTCGAGCGTTACTTCCGCGACGCTCGCGTGACCGAGATCTACGAGGGGACGAGCGAGATCCAACGCATGGTGATCCACCGCCAGATCTACCGCGATTTGGAGCGCTGAACCCCGTTAGGAGCGAACCGTGATCGGCTTCGACCTGAGCGCAGAACAGAAGCAGTTCCAGAGACTGGCGCGCGACTTCGTGCGTGACGCGATCATCCCGGTCGCGAGCCAGCACGACCGCGACGCTTCGTTCCCTACGGAGGTCCTGCAAGGCGCGCACGATGTCGGCCTCCTCAACGTCGGGGTGCCAACCGCGGCTGGCGGGCTCGGGTTGAGCCTGCTCGACGAGGCCATCTTGGGCGAAGAGTTCGGCTACGGCTGCATGGGCATCTATACGATCCTGATGGCGTCCGAGCTTGGCATGACCCCGCTCCTGCTGGCAGGCACGCCGGAACAGCACGAGCGCTTCCTCAGGCCGTTAACGACGGGACCGCGCCTCGCCGCCTTCGCGCTCTCCGAGCCCAACAACGGCTCCGACGCGGCCGGCTTGGCCACGAGGGCGGAGTTCGACGGCGACGACATCGTCATCACCGGCACCAAGACGTGGATCTCTAACGGCGGCAACGCCGACTTCAACGTCGTGTTCGCCTCCTTCGACCCGAGCCTCAAGCACAGGGGCACGGTCGCGGTGGTCGTCGAGACGAACAGGCCAGGTTTCCACGCCAACCAACTGCATGGGAAACTCGGGCAGCGCGCCAGCCCGACTTACGAGCTCGTGTTCGACGGCGTGCGCGTCCCGCGCGCGAACCTCCTAGGCGAAGTCGGCGAAGGCTTCAAGATCGCCATGCGCACCCTCGACCGCACGCGCGTGCCTGTGGCCGCCGGATCGGTTGGGGTCCTGCGCCGCGCTCTCGACGAGTCGCGGGCCTACGCGCTCGAACGCGAGGCGTTCGGTAGCAAGATCGCGCAGTTCCAAGCCATCCAGTTCAAACTCGCTGACATGAAGATCGCCCTCGAGACGGCGCGGTGGCAGACCTACCACGCAGCTTGGTTGGCGGATAACGGCCGCCCACACGCGGAGGCCGCCGCGATCGCCAAAGCGTACGCCTCGGACCGCGCGTTCGCGGGCGCGCAGGAAGCCATCAACATCTTCGGCGGGTACGGCTACATGAGCGAGTACCCGGTGGAGAAGCTCATGCGGGACGTGAAACTCAACCAGATCTACGAGGGAACCAACGAGATCCAGCGCTTGGTGATAGCACGCCACGTCCTACAATGACGGCGATGCGCGTAGCGCCGTTACTTTCCACAGCAAGCTTCAGCGCCAGCTACAGGCGCTCATGGAGGTTCGAGCAGTGAAGGCAGTAACCATCATCAAGCAGGTTCCAGACGCAGAGGCCCGCATCAGGGCCGCTGGCGGCGGAGTGAACCTCGACGGCGTCACCTTCGTCATCGACGGCATGGACGAGTACGGCGTCGAAGAGGCGATCCGCCTCCGCGAGGGCGGACTAGACCTCGAGATCGTTGCAGTGGCCCTAGGCCCGTCGCGCTTCGAGGACGCTCTGCGCACCGCCCTGGCGTTGGGCGCGGACAGGGCCGTGCACATCGAGACCGACGCCGTCCTCGACCCGATCACACAAGCGCACGCGCTGGCTAAGTTCGTGGCGGCCGAGGGCGCGGACATGGTGTTCGTCGGCGGCAAACAGGCGGACTGGGACAGCGCGGCGCTCGGGCCAGCGCTGGCAGAAGTACTCGGCTGGCCGCACTCCGACTGGACGACGGCCTTGGCCATCGGCGGCGGCCAGGCTACCGTCACCCACGACACGGACGACGGCCACGAGGAGCTGACGCTGCCCCTACCCGCCGTGTTCACGACGCAACAGGGCCTCAACGAACCGCGTTACCCGACGCTCCCGAACATCATGAAGGCCAAGCGCAAGGAACTCGCGAAGAAGGACCTCAGCGAGTTTGGCGGCGGCGGCGCCCTGACCGAAGTGGTGGCGCAAGAGATCCAGACGCGCGACCGCCTTGGCAAGGTCGTCGCCGGCGACCCAGCCACGGCGGCGAAGGAACTCGTCCGCCTGCTGCGCGACGAAGCCAAGGTCCTGTGACAGGTGGAGGAGACTAGCGTGACCCTAGTAGTAACCACGTCAGCGAGCGCGCGCCTACAGCGCAGCGCCCTTGAACTGCTCAGCGTAGCGCGCCAACTGACCGCCGCTGAGCCCTACGTTGCTGTTATCGGACCCCGCGAGGCCGCTGACGCCATGGCCGCTTACGCCGCCGACGTGCGGCACGTTGAGTTGCCGCAGCCGCTCACGGCGGAGGCCGTCACGAGCGCCGTTACTCAGCTCGCGCAGGAACTCGGCGCGACGACCGTGCTCTTCTCGGCCAACCGCCTAGGGCAGAGCGTTGCTCCGCGCGTGGCAGTTAGGCTCGGCGCGGCGCTGCTGGAGGACGTCACGGCCGTCGACGCCGTCGGCGACCAGCTGCAAGCCAGGCGCCTCAGCTACCTGTCGCGCGTGACAGAGACCGTCAGGACGGCGGCGGGCGTCAAGGTGCGTGTCGTGAGCGTCAAACCGAACATCTTCAAGCCAGCCGAAGCTGGCGCGCACGGCAGCGTTACCGAGTTCGCTCCCACCCTGGCGGCCGCGGACGCACGGGTCAAGGTCGGCCAGCGCTCCGCCGCCAGCGCGGGACGCGTGCCGCTCGAGGAAGCGAAAGTCGTGGTTGCCGGCGGGCGCGGGCTTGGCAGCGCGGAGGCGTTCACGCGCGAGGTCGAGTCGCTAGCTGACGCGCTGCACGCTGGCGTGGCCGCCACGCGCGCAGTAGTCGACGCCGGCTGGCGCCCGTACGACGAGCAAGTCGGCCAGACGGGCAAGAGCGTTAGCCCCAACCTCTACATCGCCCTCGGCATCTCGGGCGCCGTGCAGCACCTCTCCGGCATGAACCGCTCGAAGGTGATCGTGGCCGTCAACAAGGACGCAGAAGCGCCCATCTTCAAGGTCGCGGACTACGGCATCGTCGGCGACGTCGCGGCGGTGGCTCCTGCCCTGCGCGAGGCGGTGACGGAGCTCTTGGGCTCATGAAGGTTGCGGGGACGACCAGCGGCGGTGGAGTAACCGTCAGGCGCGCGGAACGCAGCGATATCGAGGCGTTGCTCGAGTTGGAGATGGGCTTCCCAGGCGACCGCATGTCGCGCTCTTCGCTGGTGCGCCTGCTTGGGAGAGACAGCGCTGACGTGTGGGTGGCGGAGGCGGACGGCAAGGTCATGGGCGACGCCATCGTGCTCTTCCGCCGCGGGTTCGAGTCCGCCAGGCTCTACTCGATGGTCGTCAACCCCGCCTACCGCGGGCGCGGCATCGCCCGGCGCTTGCTCGAGGCTGCTGAGGAGGGCGCACGCGAACGCGGCGCCATCGTCATGCGCCTCGAGGTGCGCGAGGACAACGCCGCCGCCATCTCGCTCTACCAAGCGGCGGGTTACGCGCTGCGCGGGCGCACCGCCGACTACTACGAGGATCACTCGAGCGCGCTGCGCATGCACAAGCGCTTCGTTGCCGGCGGCGCCACCGTGCTCGGAGTGCCCTACTACCCGCAGACGCTCGACTTCACCTGCGGTCCCGCCGCCCTCATGATGGCCATGCGCTACCACGACTACCCGGTGCCGCTCGAGCGTTGGCTCGAACTGGCGCTATGGCGCGAGGCCACCACGGTGTTCATGCTCTCGGGCCACGGCGGCTGCAGCGCGCACGGGCTGGCGGTCGCGGCGTTGCGGCGCGGCTTCCAGGCCGTCGTCGTGTCGCCCGACTCCGGCGTGCCGTTCCTAGACAGCGTGCGTGGGGAGAAGAAGGAGGTCGTGCGCATCTCGCACACGACCTTCGAACGCGAACTGCGTGGGCTTGGCGGCAAGGTCGAACTGCGCGATTTCGGGCACCAAGACGTGGCTGATGCCATCGCGCGCGGCGCCGTGCCGCTCGTGCTGCTCTCCGGCTACCGTTTGTACGACGAGCGCGTACCGCACTGGGTGGTCATCACCGGTTACGACGACGACCACCTCTACCTCCACGACCCGCTCGTGCCGGAAGGCACCAGCCGGGCGGACGCCGTTCACCTGCCCATCAAGCGCGATTTCTTCGACCAAGTGAGCCGCTGGGGCCGCGCCAGGCACCGAGCGATGGTCGTGCTCGAGCGTTGGGGCTCGGTCAAGCACCTCCGGCAAGGTAGCTGACGATCTCGCTGTAGATCTCGGGATTCTTCTGGTCCTCGTCACCGGCCTGGATGGTCGGGTTGTCGTTGACCTCGATCACGTAGAACTCGCCACCTATCTCCTTGAGGTCGACGCCGAAGAGGCTCGTGCCGATGGCGTTCGCGGCGGCCAGCGCAGTGGCGATGAGCTTGGGGTTGGCCTCGTCGCGGTGCGTCGCGACGGTTTTGGCCCATTCACCGCCCTCGGATCTGTCCATCAACTTCCACTGGGCGGGCGCGAAGGCATACTTGACGACGGCGAGGACCTTGCCGTCCAGCGTGATGACGCGCCAGTCGAAGTCGCTAGGGATGTACTGCTGCACGACGACGCGGTCGGAGCGGCGCAAGAAGCGCTTGCCTACCTTGACGAAGGCATCAGGGGTGGCCACCTTGTCCACGTAGGCGCTGAAGCTCGAGTTCGGGGCCTTCAGGACGAGCGGCGTGCCGAGTTCCTCGAAGAGCCGCGCTGCCGTCATGGCCGTCAGGTCAGCTTCCTCCAAGAAGCGCGTCTCGGGGACGAGCACGTTCTGCGCCATGAGGCGCGAGTACATGTTGACCTTGTCGCAGCAGATGAGGATGGCGCTCGAGTGGTCGAGCACGCGCTTGCCGAGGAGTTCGGCCTGTCGCGCCACCACGTACGACGCGTTGAGGGGGTCGGTGAGGGCGCGGATGAAGATGCCGTCGTAGTTCTTGAGGTACTTGAGTTCGTGCTTGAAGAGGAAGTCGAGCTCGTGACCCAACTCGAAGGCCGCAAGGCGGAAGTTCGTCAGCGCCGTGAGCTCTACGGACGAGCGGATGGTGTAACGCTCGGTGAAGATGGCTAGTCGCGCCACGTCCCCATCCCTTCTAGTACTGCGCGTTCGGCGTCGTCCAGCTCTTTGAACGGCAGCGGCTCGATGGCGGAGAGCTGGTACTCCTGAGGCGTGACGATCACGCGCACGCGCATGAGCGGCAGCCTGAACACTTCGAAGATCTTGGCGCCGAAGGCTAGGTACTCTGGCACGCTAGTGGTGCCAAGCACGAGCCGCAGCACGTCGACGCGGTGATCCTCAGGTAGGCGCTGGACGAGCACGGCGTACTTGCCCGTGTAGGTCAGCCCCTTGCGCCGCGACTCGATGGCGGCCGCGTCGAGGAGCAACTCGCCGCGCAGGCTGAATGGGTTGATGGGGTAGGCCATCATCGGCGCGGGCGGGAAGCGGTCAGTGATGACCTCGTAGTCTGGCACGGGGATGCCAGCCAGGTGCGCCTTCTCCATGGCGATGGCGACGACGTAAGCGTCGAGCGCCTCCGCGGTGGACGGCAGGATGACCTTACCTGCCAGCTCCGAATCGAGCGACGCGTAATAGCCGCGCGTCAGGTAGGTGTAGTCGCCTGCCACGTTAGCCAGCTCGGCCCTAACTGCGCTGGTCGGTTGGCCGAAGCGTTGTCGGTCGAGGGTCATGAACGGCTTGTAGGACATGGCTAGCGCACTCCCAGGGCAGCCACGCCAGGTAGCGTGCGCCCTTCGAGGAACTCTAGCGCTGCTCCGCCGCCGGTGGAGACGTGCGAGATGCGGTCGAGCACGCCAGCGGCGTTGAGCGCAGCGATCGAGTCGCCACCGCCAACGACCGTGAAGGCGTCAAGCGCCGCGACGGAGGTGGCCACCGCGCGCGTGCCGGCGTCGAACGGCGGCGTCTCGAAAACCCCGAGGGGGCCGTTCCAGAAGACGGTCTTGGCTGGGCCTAGGGCCCCGGTGAACTCCGCGACGGCTGCCTGCCCGACGTCTAGCCCCATGAGGCCGTCCGGGATGGCGCCAGACGGGTGCACCGACGTTTCCACGCCCGGTGCGATGCTGGCCGCGCAGACGGAGTCCGCGGGAAGCACGAACTGAACGCCGCGTGCGGTCGCCTGCTCCAGGATGCGTTCCGCGACGCCGAACATGTCCGGTTCGACGAGCGACTTGCCTACGGCGCCGCCTCGCGCGGCGATGAAGGTGTAGGCCATGGCGCCACCGACGATGATGGTGTCAGCCAACTCGAGTAGGCGCTCGATGACTGCCAGCTTGTCGCTCACTTTCGCGCCGCCCAAGACCACGACGAACGGTCGCCGTGGGCTGTCAACGAGGCGAGAGAGCGCCGCCAACTCGGACTCCATCAGGAGCCCGGGCGCGTTGGGGAGCAGGTGAGCGACGGCCTCCGTGGTCGCGTGGGCGCGGTGTGCAGCACCGAAGGCGTCGTTGACGTAGATCTCGGCGTAGGAGGCGAGCACGCGCGCGAGGGCTGCGTCGTTGGCCTCCTCGCGCGGGTCGAAGCGGCTGTTCTCGAGCAGCGTGACGCTGCCGCTCGGGGCGGCAGCGACGAACGCTTGCTGCTCGGTACTAGCTGGACCGGAGGTCGGCGCGTAGCGTACTGGCCGTTCGAGCAGCTCAGCCAGACGCTCAGCTACGGGCGCTAGGCGGTACCTCTCATCCGGGCCGCCTTTCGGCCTTCCGAAGTGCGAGGTCAGCACGAGTGTTGCGCCCCTAGACAGCAGCGACTCGATGGTCGGCAGCGCCGCGCGGATGCGCGTGTCGTCGACGACCTCCCCGTTGCCGTCGAGTGGCACGTTGAAGTCGACGCGTAAGAGCACGCGCCTACCGTTCACATCAAGCTCATCGAAGTCGAGCTGCACGCCTAGCTCCTCAGAGGCCCCGGCTCATGATCTCGAGCACGTCGACCATGCGCGTGGAGTAACCCCACTCGTTGTCGTACCAGACGAACACTTTCGCGAGGCGGCCCTGGCTCTTGGTCAAGAGGCTGTCGACGATGCCGGAGTGCGGGTCGCCGACGATGTCTGCCGAGACGATCGGGTCGGTCGTGTAACGCACGATGTTCTTCAGGCGGCCGTTAGCGGCCGTTTCGAGGGCGCCGTTGATCTCGGCGACGCTCGCCTCGCGCTTGAGGAGCGCCGTGACGTCCGATATGGAGCCCGTCGGCGTTGGCACGCGCAGGGAAGAGCCGTCGAATATGCCCTTGAACTGCGGGAGGACCTTGGCGACGGCCTTCGCGGCGCCCGTCGAGGTCGGGATGATGTTGGTGGCGGCGTTGCGGGCGCGGCGCAGGTCCTTGTGGGGCGCGTCGAGGATGCGCTGGTCGTTCGTGTAGGAGTGCACCGTGGTCATGAGCGCCTGCTCCACGCCGAAGACCTCGTCGAGGACCTTCATGACGGCGGCAAGCGAGTTAGTCGTGCATGACGCGTTGGAGATCACTTCGTGCTTGGCAGGGTCGTACTGCTCTTCGTTGACGCCGAGCATGATGTCGAAATCGGAGTCTGGACTTGGCGCGCTGATGAGGACCTTCTTGGCGCCGCCTGCGATGTGAGCGGCGGCCTGCGCGCGCTTGGTGAAGATGCCGGTCGACTCCACGACCACGTCCACCTTGTGCTTGCCCCAAGGGATGTCCGCTGGGTCGCGGTGTTCGGTGGCGGCGACCTTCTTGCCGTCGACGATGATGTTCTCGGCGTCGTGGGTGATCACGCCGGGGAAACGCCCGTAGGTGGAGTCGTACTTTAGGAGGTGCGCGAGGGTTTCGTTGTCGGTGAGGTCGTTGACGAGCACGACTTCAAGACCGCGCGCGTGCGCGATGCGGAAGATCTGACGGCCGATGCGGCCGAACCCGTTGATGCCTATCCTCATGTCTTCACTGCCTTCCAGCGGCGCCACTCGGTGGTGCCGCGTCACGGAACGACCTTGGCGGTGGCGCCGTGCATGCTGGTCTCATTGTATCGCAGGGCCGGTGTTGGCCCGGCAGACCTTGGCCTCGCGTGTTATGGCCCTCCTTGCGCTCAGGCCTTCGTTAGGCCGAACACCAGCTCCTCGCCCTCCAGATCGTGCTCCTCGGTGTACGCGCCCGGCGCAGGAGCGCTGAGGGCGTAGCCGGTTGCCAGCACCTCGCGGGCGATGGCCGCGCCGTGCTCCGCGATGGCAGCCGCCAGCTCCCCGCTGCCCGTGATGCTGAGGTCGATGCGGTCAGCTACGTCGAGGCCAGCGGCCTTGCGGCCGTTCTGGACGAGGCGCACGACGTCGCGCGCGAGACCCTCGCGGCGCAGCTCTGGGGTGACGCGCGTGTCAAGCGCCACGAGGTAGCCACGCCCTTCTTGCGCCGCGTACCCCTCGGGGCTGCGGGCGTCGAGGAGGAGGTCGTCGGGCTCGAGTTCGAGCGTGACGCCGTCGAGAGTCACGGCGGTGACCGCTCCGGCCCGAGTGTTGGCGGCGACTACTCGCCCATCGATCGCCTCGAGCGCCGCGCGCAACTGCGGGATGAGCTTGCCTACGCGCTTGCCTAACCGCGGCAGGTTGGGCTTGACGCTGTAATCGACGAAGTCGTCGTTCACGTCGAGGAAGCGCACGTTCTTGACGTTCAACTCGTCGAGGAGCTGCCCTGCCAGCGCGCGGACGCCTGCTAGCTCGTCAGCGCTGCGCACGCGCACGAGCACTTCAGGCAATGGTTGCCTCAGCTTCACGCCAGACGCTGCCCTGGCCGCGCGGCCGAGTTCGACTAGGCGCATGAGGGCGCGCATGTCGCGCTGCAACTCCTCGTCGCCCTGGTTGACGGTGGCCGTTGGCCACGCGGCGAGGTGCACGCTGTTCGGCGCTTCCGGGTCGAGGTTGAGGACCAGGTTCTGGTAGAGCGCCTCGCTCGTGAACGGCGCCAGCGGCGCCATGAGCTTGGCTATGGTGACGAGGGCCTCATGCAGGCTCGCGTAGGCGGCAAGGCTGTCGGCGTCGAGGGAGCGTTCACCGCCCTCGCCGAGTTGGCCTGAGCGCCAGAAGCGCCGCCTGTTGCGGCGCACGTACCAGTTGCTGACGTCGTCGACGAGCAAGTCGCGGATTGCGCGACTCGCCGTGGTGGGGTCGAAGTCCTCGAGCGCGGCCGTTACGACCAGCGTGACGGCGTTGACGCGCGCGACTAGCCACTGATCGACGAGGGGCCTGTCCGAAACGACGGGCGCCGCGGCCAAGTCAGGCTCCTCGAGGTTGGCGTACAACACGAAGAAGCCGTAAACGTTCCATAGCGTCATGAAGAAGTCGCGCAGCGTCTCGTCGACGAGCGCGGCGCTGAAGCGCTTCGTTGCCTCGGGCGGCGAAGCAGAGTAGAGGTACCAGCGCAGCGCGTCGGCGCCCTGCACGTCGAGGACGCTCCACGGGTCGACGGTGTTGCCACGCGACTTCGACATCTTCTCGCCCTTGTCGTCCACGATGTGGCCAAGCACGTTGACGTTCTTGAAGGCTGACGTCGGCGGGCTCAGGTGAGCGAGCGGGCCCGGTGCGCGGCCGCTTGCCGCATCGCCAGGGTCGGTGAGGAGCGTGCCTAACGCGTGCAGAGAGTAGAACCACCCGCGCGTCTGGTCGATGGCCTCGCAGATGTAGTCGGCAGGGAAGTGCTCTGCCAGGTCACGCTTGGTCTCCGCGCTCGAGCTAGCGCCGAGGTAGTGCCACTGGGCGTAAGGCATGGCGCCCGACTCGAACCACACGTCGAC
Organism: Trueperaceae bacterium; assembly: GCA_035703635.1. Lineage (GTDB taxonomy): Bacteria > Deinococcota > Deinococci > Deinococcales > Trueperaceae > JAAYYF01. Next base: position 83,376 of record DASSXV010000025.1, read on the forward strand.
CGTGTACGGCACGCGGCGGTACAACTCGCCGCCATGCTCGAACGTCACCTCGTCGATGTACGGGCGGTGGAGGTCAAGTTCGCTCAGGTCGCGGCCCGTGAGCTTCTCCAGCTCGGCTACGGAGCCGACGCAGATCTTCTTGCTGCCGTCGGGGTTCTCCCAGATCGGCATGGGCGCGCCCCAGTAGCGTTCGCGGCTGAGGGCCCAGTCGATGTTGTTCTCGAGCCACTTCCCGAAGCGCCCGGTACGGACGTGATCCGGGTGCCAACCGATACGGTCGTTGTTGGCGAGCAGCAGGTCCTTGACGGCCGTCGTGCGGATGTACCAGCTGCGCTTCGCGACGTTCATGAGCGGCTTGTCGTCGCGCCAGTTCATGGGGTAGGCGTGCAGGATGGTGCCCGTGCGAAACATCAACCCGGCGCCCTCGAGGTCGCGCGTTATGGCCGCGTCGGCCTCCTTGAACCAAGTGCCGGTGTAGGGGCCGTCCCCGCCCGCGGGGGCGCCTTGCAGGCGCACCTCAGGCATGACCTTGCCGGTCAGGTCGACCGAGAAGATGGCGGGCAGGTCGTTGGCGCGGCCGACGTCGAGGTCACCGTAGGCGGGCGCGACGTGCACGATGCCAGTGCCGTCGGCCAGGCTGACGAAGTCGTCCGCGATGACCCTGTGCGCCTTGGCTAGGTCAGCGCCCTCACCCAAGCGGCCGCGTAGGAGGGGCAGGTAGCGGGCGCCGACGAGCGCCTCGCCCGGGACCGTCCTCAGCACCTCGTAAGTGCCCTCCGCGAACACGCTGTCCACGAGCTGCGCGGCTAGCAGGTAGAGGTCGCTGGCGTCGGCTGGCGCGCCGTACCTAGCGGGCGCCTCGACGAGTGCGTAATCCGCGCTGCCGAGCACGGCAAGGCCCGAGTTGGCGGCGAGGGTCCACGGGGTGGTCGTCCATGCGAGGAAGTAGACGGGTCGTTCCTCCCCAACGGCGACCACGCCGCGCTCGGCTAGGTCTTCGAGCAGCGCGGGGAACTTCGGGAAGATGGACGGGTCCTCGACATCCTCCTTGTAGCCGAGCGACACCTCGTGAGAGGCGAGCGTCGTGTTGGAGGACGGGCTGTGCCATGTCGTCTTGTAGTCCTCGACGAGCAGCCCGCGGTCGAAGAGGTCCTTCATGATCCACCAGCACGACTCCATGTACTCGTTGGAGTACGTGATGTACGGGTCGGTGAGGTCGATCCAGAAGCCGATGCGCTCCGTCATGGCGGTCCAGTCCTGGATGTTGCTGAACACGTCGGCGCGGCACAGGGCGTTGAACTCAGCGATGCCGTATTCCTCGATCTGCGCCTTGTTAGTGAAGCCAAGGCGCTTCTCGATGGCGATCTCGACGGGCAGACCGTGGGTGTCCCAACCAGCTTTGCGGCTGACGGTGTAACCCTGCATGGTCTTGAAGCGCGGGAAGAGGTCCTTGAAGGCGCGGCTGATCACGTGGTGCACGCCCGGCTTGGCGTTAGCGGTGGGTGGACCCTCGTAGAAGACCCAAGGACCTTTCGGGGCGTGGCGCTCGACCGAGCGGCGGAAGACGTCGCGCTCGCGCCATAGGTCCGTGATGCGACCCTCAAGCGCTGGGAAGTCTACGTCGCTCTTGACCTCGTCGAACATGGGTGTCACCTCGGTGCCGACGGCTGCCGCTGCGAAGGCCGCGCGTGAGAGCACGGGGCCGAAGCCGAACAGCCGTTGGGGCGCATCGGGAGCGCGGTACCACCCAACTTCGCCGTACGCCGAACAGGCGCCGGCCTCCGTGGCCGCACGCCGAAGCGAACGACCTGGCGCTGTAGCGGGCGCCGCCCGGCTCCGTCTACTGCCGCAGGCTGCGCGCATGCAGCAGTGCGGGTTCGGGGAGCGGCTCGGGGAGGATACCTACCGCGCTTGCCTGCCGCCGGGCTTCCACCGTCTCCGGCTCGCTATTGGGGGCGTGGCGCGTGGCTTGTTCCCGTCATCGCCTGACTTGCGGATGCGCGCAGCGCGCTGGTGCGCGTGGCGCGCGCTAGTGACCGTTGTCACGCTCTCCGCAGCACGAACACTTTACAACGAGCAGTGTCGGCGCTAAACTCAAACCTAGCAGCAGGCATGGGGCACGTCAAGAAGCGCTGTTGCTACCCCTAAGGACAACCGGAACAAGCTCGCGCGGAACCGTCCGCATATTGCCGGGACCAGATCGTTCACGTTGGCCAAGTGCCCACCCGCCTGTTAGCTGCTCAGTATGTGTTGGTTGCCAACGCCTCGCTTCAGCGGGCTTAATCAATAGAAGTAGTTAGTTGGCACCGTCGATTGTATTGAAGATTGATTCTGCTAGTACTGCAAGTCGTTGGCCCCACTCGTGAGGGTCGGCGGCGGATACCAGAAGTTAGTTGGAACGGAGTTCGGATGAGCCCAAATAGTGATGAAGTACTGGTCGCCACGGCCGATGCAGGCGAGAGCGTAGAAGTGCAAGCGCCACGCAAGCGTGGCCGCCCGCGTAAGAACCCGGAAGCGGCCCCGGCCGCCCCCAAGGCCGCCAAGACGCCCAAGGCCGCAGCGACCAAAGTAGCGGCAGAGGCGCCTGCGCCAGTAGAAGTAGTACAAGAAGAAGTTCAGGAGGAGCGCCAGCGCGCCCCTCGCGGAACGAAGCCGCGTTCAGGCGAAGAGGAAGACGCCCGCACTACCTCCCAGCAAACGAGCGACGCGTATGGCGCGCAAGACGACGGCGACGACAGCGCCTCTGGGGAAGACAACGCGGACGACGGTAAGGACCAAGGCGGCCGCGGCCGCGGAGGCCGCAACCGGCGCAACCGCACGCCGCGCAAGCCGGGTTACAACTTCCGCGAGCTGCATTCGAAGATCCTCCCGGAGCTTCACCTCCTCGCCAAGGAAGTCCAGCTGGAAGACTACAGGCAGATGAGCAAGGAAGACCTCGTGGTGGCCATCTTGGAGCGCTCCGCAGAGGGCGAAGGCCTGCGCCTCGTGCGCGGCTACCTCGAGATCTCCTCCGACGGGTACGGCTTCCTGCAGGAGTCGCTGCTGCAGAACAACACCCGCAGCGTCATCGTCTCTGCTGGCCTCATCAAGCAGTTCCGCTTGCGCACGGGCGACCTCATCCTGGGTAAAGCGCGTCGTCCACGGGACAACGAGCGTTACGGCACCCTGATCCGCGTGGAGGCCGTCAACAACGTCGATCCGTTCCAGTCCTCCAAGCGCCCGCGTTTCGAGGAGCTGACCCCGACCTTCCCTGAGGCCCGCATCAAGCTCGAGACCGTCGGCAACGAGCTGTCCACCCGCGTCATCGACTTACTGGCGCCCATCGGCCGTGGCCAGCGCGGGCTCATCGTCGCTCCGCCGAAGGCGGGGAAGACGACGCTCCTCAAGAAGATCGCGAACGCCGTCGTGGCGAACGAACCCGATATCAAGGTCATCGTGCTCCTGGTAGACGAGCGGCCTGAGGAAGTCACTGACTTCCGCGAGTCCGTGCACGGCGTCGAAGTCATAGCCAGCACTTTCGACGAGCCACCTTCCAACCACATTCGCGTTGCAGAGTTCGTGCACGAGCGCGCAAGGCGGATCGTCGAGGACGGCGGCCACGCCATGATCCTCCTCGACTCCATCACGCGTCTGGCGCGCGCCAACAACCTCGTCACGCCTGCAACGGGGCGCACGCTCTCTGGCGGCCTTGACTCCAATGCCCTGCACTGGCCGAAGCGCTTCCTCGGGGCCGCGCGCAACATCCGCGGTGGCGGTTCGCTCAGCATCCTGGCGACCGCCCTCGTCGAGACCGGCTCGCGCATGGACGACGTCATCTTCGAAGAGTTCAAGGGCACAGGCAACATGGAACTGCACCTGAGCCGGCACCTCGAAGAGCGCCGCATCTTCCCCGCCATCGACATCCTCAAGTCGGGCACGCGCCGCGAGGACCTACTGCTTGGGGAGGACGTACTCGCCAAGATGTGGCTCCTGCGCAAGGTCATCTCCGACATGGACCCTGCAGAGGCGATGGAGATGCTCCTTGGCAGGCTCGGGCGCAGCAAGAGCAACGCAGAGTTCCTAGCCACCCTCACTCAAGGCTGATGACCGTGCGGGCGCGGGTGCTTGGTGGCGCCCTCGCCCTAACCTTGGTCTTCGGGGGCGCGGCTGCCGCCGAGCCGCAGAGCACAGCAGACGTACGCGACGGCCTGAGGCGGGAGCAGTTGGCGCTCATGCCACGGGCCGTCGAAGCGCTCGCGTTCCTCGACTGGGGCGCAAGCGGTTTCGCGGCGCCCGTGGTGGGTCGTGTCTCGTCAGGGTTCGGTTGGCGCAACGTCAGCGTGAACGGCAACCGCTATCACGGCGGCCTAGACGTCGCGGCGCCCATGGGCACGCAGGTCAAGGCCGCGCGTTCCGGCGTGGTGACGTTGGCGGGCTGGTGGGGTACATACGGCAACGTCGTGGTCCTTGACCACGGCGACGGCAGCGAAACGCGGTACGCGCACCTCAGCGTCGTAGCCGTGCGCGTCGGCCAGGCCCTCCGCCAGGGAGACGTTCTCGGTCAGGTCGGCAGCACCGGCGCCTCCACAGGCCCGCACTTGCACTTCGAGGTGCGCTTCGATGGCCGCGCCGTTGACCCGCTGCCTTACCTGCAGGGGCAGAAGTGACAGCTTGCGCCCGTGGCTGGAGGAGAACGTCAGCCGCGGCGCACCCGTGGCGCGGCGGCCCGGTTACGCTTACGACCGAGGCGGCAGGCGCCGCTCTGCGACTGCGGTCCTGGCGCTGGTGGCTCGGGAGTCCATAATCCGGAATGGTTCCGAACTAGGCTATTGTAGGATGGTGGCAGGCGCACTGCGCTAGTGAGAGGTTCTGGTATGTGGGTATCTACCAAAGCTCAGTATGGGATGAGGGCTCTAGTCGAGGTCGCTCTCGGCGGTAGTGAGCCAACCAGCCTCAAGACCGTCGCGGAGCGGCAGTTGTTGAGCCACCAGTACCTCGAGCAGATCTTCTCGGTGCTGCGCCGCGCCGGGATCGTCGAGTCCGTACGCGGAGCCCACGGCGGTTACCGCCTGGCGCGGCCTCTAGAAGAGATAGACACCCTTGAAGTAGTCGAGCTGCTAGAGGGCAGCGTCGCCCCGGTCAGCTGCATCGTCGACGCAGCCAACTGCGTGCGCGTAGGAATGTGCTCGACCGAGAGCCTGTGGCGCCGCGTTGACGCCGCCGTCAGGCAAGTCCTACGGTCGACCACGCTGGCCGACCTCGTTCAGCAACGGCGCCTGCTAGGCATCCAGCCGCTCCCGCAGTTCCTTGGCCGCGACGACTGACGTCACGTAGCGTGCCTAACGCGACCAAACCGCTTTACTTAGATCACGCCGCCACCACCCCGATCGCCGAGGAGGTGCTTGGTGCGATGTTGCCGTACCTGCGGTCGGAGTTCGGTAACCCGAGCAGCGTGCACCGGCTAGGTCAGGCGGCCCGCAAGGCCATCGAGGGCGCGCGCGAGTCCGTCGCCGACACGCTGGCGGTGAGGCCGAGGCAGGTCGTGTTCACTTCCGGAGCAACCGAGGCGGACAACCAGGCGTTGTTCTCGCTGATGGCGGCCCGCACTGGCGGGCTGATCGTCAGCGCAGTGGAGCATGCCGCCGTGATAGCCGCCGCCGAGCGGTTGCAGGCGGCAGGCAGGCACGTGGCGTTCGTGGCACCGGACGCGGACGGCGTCGTGCAACTAGCGGCCTGGGAGGCAGCGCTACGCGCGCAGGCGCTTACCGGCGGCACCGCACTCGTGGCCGGCATGCTCGTCAACAACGAGTCTGGCGTCCTGACTGACGCTGCCGCCCTCGCCGAACTAGCGCACGATCACGGCGCCCTCTACTTGTGCGACGCGGTGCAGGGTTACGGAGTCGAGGCTTTCACGTTGGGCAGCCTCGGTGCAGACGTCCTGACGCTCTCTGCCCACAAGATCTACGGCCCGAAGGGCGTAGGCGCATTGGTGATGCGCGAGGGACTCGAGGTCGCGCCGCTGCTGGCAGGTGGGGAACAGGAGCGCGGTCACCGACCAGGTACCCACGCGGTTCCAGCCATCGTCGGGTTCGGGGTGGCGGCCACCCTGGCGGCAAACGGCCGCGCGGCTGAGCGCGAGAGGCTGGCGGCCATCCAGCGGGAGTTCGAGGCGGCGGCGCTCGCCCTGCCAGGCGTCACCCTCAACGCAGGCGCTGCCCCGCGCAGCGTGAAGCACACGAACTTGAGGGTGACGGGGGCGGACGGCGAGACGCTGCTCATGCTCCTCGACGAGGCCGGCGTGTACGCCAGCGCTGGCTCCGCCTGCGCTGCGGGCAGCGTTGAGCCGAGCCACGTGCTCATCGCCATGGGCCTAGGGCGCGCAGAGGCCAAGGCGAGCGTGCGCTTCAGTTACGGCAAGGCCATAGAAGTCAGCGACGTGAGCGCAGCAACCGGGCGGCTAGCGGCGGCCCTTGACAAAGCGCGCGCAGTGGGCGTGCGCGGCTAACTGCCCACCACGGCGGTCAGGCGCTCTTGCGCGCCTGGACGCTGGTGAGGAGGCGCGTGGAGTCGTCGAGGTCCTCGAGGTCGATGTGGAGTTGCGTAATGCCGCTGCCGGGCACCTCGAACATGAGGGGCAGCAGAGAGCGCTCCAGCACGGAGCGCAACGCGCGCGCGCCCGTCTTTCGGGCCTTCGCGCGGCGTGCGACCTCTTCGAGGGCGCGCGGGGTGAAGGTGAGCTGCACGTCGTCGAACCCGAACAGCGTTTGGTACTGACGCACGAGCGCGTTACGCGGTTGCGTCAGCACTGCCACTAGGGCGTCGAGGCTCAACTCGTGGAGCTGCACGACGACGGGCAGGCGCCCGATGAGTTCGGGGATGAGTCCGAAGGTCATCAGGTCCTCAGGCAGCACTTCGGAGTCGGTAGTGGCGTCCGGCGCCCTTGACGGCTGGAAGCCGACGGGCGACACGTCGATGCGGCGCTTGAGGATGTCCGTTAGCCCCTCGAACGCACCGCCGCAGATGAACAAGATGTTGCTCGTGTCAACGTCGATGAGTTCCTGGTGCGGGTGCTTGCGGCCGCCCTGAGGCGGAACGTGCGTCACGGTGCCCTCGATGATCTTGAGGAGCGCCTGCTGCACGCCTTCGCCGCTGACGTCGCGGGTGATGGAAGGGCCCTCAGACTTGCGGCCGATCTTGTCGATCTCGTCTACGTAGATGATGCCGCGTTCGGCGGCTGCCACGTCGTAGTTAGCCACTTGGAGCAGGCGCAGGATGATGTTCTCAACGTCGTCGCCGACGTAACCGGCCTCCGTCAAGGTCGTGGCGTCCGCTATGGCGAACGGAACGTCCAAGGTGCGCGCCAGGGTCTGGGCAAGCAGCGTCTTGCCAGTACCGGAGGGACCGATCAGCAGGACGTTGCTCTTCTGCAGCTCGCTGTTCGGGTTGGCGATGCGGCGCGAATGGTTGTAAACCGCCACCGCAAGGGTGCGTTTCGCCTCGTCCTGCTCCACCACGAACGCGTCGAGTTCCTTCTTTATCTCCCGGGGCGCCAAGGTCGGGAAGTCGTGAGGGGCGACCTCGGGTGTGACGGCCTCCGCCACCACGTCGTGAACGCGGTTGGCGCACTGGTCGCAGATGTGCGCCCCGCCGCCCGGCGCGGCGACCAAGAAACGCACCTCGGTGTGCGAGCGGCCGCAGAAACTGCAGTGAGTGGCAGTCACTACTTGCCCTCGCCGCCGAAACGCCCGCTGCCGCGCGGCTCGACTACGCTGTCGATGAGGCCGTACGCCAGCGCCTGCTGGGGTGACATGAAGTTGTCGCGGTCCATGTCTGCCCGCAAGCGCGCAGCGGGCACGCCCGTATGAAGCTCGTAGACCTGCTCGAGCATGCCGCGGATGTCTTGGAACTCGCGGGCCTGCACCTCGAGGTCGGGGAGGCTGGAGCGTGGGAAACCAGCGGAGCCAGCGTGGATCATGATGCGGCTATGCGGAAGGGCGACGCGGTGGCCCTTGGCGCCGGCCGTGAGGATGAGCGACCCCATTGACATGGCGATCCCGACGCAGTTCGTGTGAACCGGCGCGGAGATGTACTGCATGACGTCGTAGATGGCCATGCCTGCGTACACCTCCCCGCCTGGGCTGTTGATGAACATGTTGATGGGCTGCTCGTTCGACTGCGAGTCGAGGAGCAGCAGCTGCGCGGTGACGACGTTGGCCACTTCCGCGTCGATGGCCGAGCCGAGGAAGATGATGCGCTCCTTGAGCAGGCGGCTGAAGACGTCGTAAGTGCGCTCACCACGCCCGGTCTGCTCGATGACGTAAGGAATCAGCGGCATTGTGCCTTCAGCCTAGCACCGGTCGGCGGCAGGCCTGCGTTCGCTGACGCCAATCGCCTAGCGCTCAGTGCCCGTGCCCCTCGTGATCACCGTGGTCGTGGTGGTGCTCGTGTTCGTGTTCGTCACCTAGTTCGTCGTCGACGAGGTCGGCGGCCTCCGCCGCGTCCTCGAGGTCGTACTCGTCGGCGGCGACGACTTCCTCACCGCTGAGCTCCGCGATGAACTCACGCAGCGCCTTGTCGCGGCGCATGAAGAAGCGGTAGTTGGCGAGGTAGTCGGCGCCCATGTCGCGCTCGAGGCGGCCGACGTCCACGCCGCGTGACTCGGCAAGAGTCTTGATGGCGGCCTGGTACTCGACGTCGGTCACATCAGTGCCGCGGACCTCCATGAGCCGCTCGAGGACGAGGTCGCGCCGCACGCCGTTCTCGGCCGACTCCGTCAGTTCCTTCTCGAACTCCTCGCGCTTGCCGCGCTCTTCCAGGCGGTCGAGGTAACGCTGCAGCGTCACGCCCTGTTGGCTGAGGTCCTGCACGACGTCTTGGAGTAGGGTGCGCTGCCTGCGGCGCACGAGGCTGGCCGGCAAGTCCAGCTTCGAGCCAGCGACGAGCTTGTTGACGACCTCGTCGCGGCGCGCTTCCTGAGTCGAGCGGCGAGCGTCCGCTTCGAGGCTTTCGCGCACGCGCTCGCGTAGCTCGGCACCCGTCGTGAAACCAAGTTGCATCCCGAGTTCGTCATCGTCGGCCGGGAGTTCCTTGCCCTTGACGTCCACGACGCGCAACTTCAGGTTGGAGACGACCGGGTTGCCTGCTTCGTCCTCGACGTTGGTGTCCGTCAGTGAAACGTCGACGATGTCGCCGATCGACTTGCCGAGGAGCTGGCCCTTCAACTCGTCACCAGCGCGGTCGAGATGGATGGGGAAGGTCGAGGCCTCGTCGGCCTGCTCATCGCCAGTGACGTGGCCGACCAGCAGCCAGTCGTTGTCCTCGACGGGTCGCTCGACCGGTACGAGTGTGGCGTTCTCGAGGCCGAGGCGCTTGATGGCCTCGTCGACATCGGCGTCGCTCACGACCGTCGCCTGAGTGTCGAGCTTGATGCTAGCGAGGTCGGGCAGCTCGACGTCTGGGTAGACGTCGGCGTGAACCGTGTACTCGAACTCCTGCCCGCGCACCGCGCCGTCTGCATGGAAATGAGCGTCGATGGGGAAGAGCTCGAGTTCCTTCATGGCGTCTGGGTATGACTCGTCGACGAGGGCGTCACGCACTTCTTGAGCGAGGACCTCCTCGCCAACGCGCTTCTCGAGGACGCCGCGCGGGGCCTTGCCAGGCCGGAAGCCGGGCACCTTTACGGTGCGGGAGAGACTCGTGAGCACACGCTCGAAAGCGGCGTCTACGGTGTCGGCGTCTACGCGCACGTTCACCGTGACGCTGACCCCCTGCTTCTCTACGACTCTGGCTTCCATGGTTCTCCTTATGGCCGTTCACGCTGCGCGGCTGGCTGCCGCACGGTGGGTTCTAGCGCCGCGCGCCACGCATTCGACGCGCCAAAAGATAGCGGCAAGCTCGGGGCTTGCCGCGGTGGTGCGAGGAGCGGGACTTGAACCCGCACGGCTAGGCCACTAGATCCTAAGTCTAGCGCGTCTACCAGTTCCGCCATCCTCGCGCGGAGGCGCCCACGGCCCCTGATGGGCTGTCTTACCTGCGCCGTTAAGTAGAGGGCGGGTCGCCAAGGCTGGCCCGCCCTCGTCGCGGGGCTTACCCCCTCTGGGGTGGATGATGGGATTTGAACCCACGACACCCGGAACCACAATCCGGTGCTCTAACCAGCTGAGCTACACCCACCGCGCAGGCGCATGCGAGACCAGGGGCCTCGCGAGGCCGAACGAAAGATTACCGCGTATCGGGGCAGTTTGCCTAGTCCGCGCAGTGCCGGGGTGCTAGTCAGTGCGCCGAGGCAGGCAGTTCGGCGCGCGGCTCGGCCAGCTTCCTCAGCACTCGGTACGCGATTAGCGCACCTGGCACGAGCGGCACGAGACTCAACCACATGGCTGCGTTCATGCCGATGGCTTCCTGTAGCGCGCCGACGCCGAGGTAAAGCACCCCTGCAGTGCCCCACGTCAGGCCCATCATCATGCCCGACGCGGTGGCGACGGCATGAGGCGCCGCGTCCTGCGCGCTGACGACCATGATCGGGAGGCCGCCGTTGACGAGGAGGCCGGCTCCGGCCACGCCAGCGAAGTACAAGACAGTGCCAGGCGCGCTGAGGAGCAAGGTCGCGAGCGGAACTAGCGCGAGGAGCATGCTGCCAGTAACGAGCGCTTGGCGGCTGAGGCGACCCTCCAACAGCCCGGCGATGATGCCACCAGCGCCGCCCGAGATGGTGAACACGGTGATGGTCCAGAAGACGACTGGGCTCGTGGCGGACAAGCCCTTCGAGTTGACGAGCCACAGTGGCGCGCCGTTTATCACCGCCGTCCACGCAACTGAGCGCAGCACGCCGGCCAAGCACAGCAGGCCGACTGGGCCCTTGAAGAGCTCGATGTCGAAGAGCTTCGCACGGCTCACGCGCGCCACGGGCGCCTGCTCGGGCAGCAGGAGGTAGAGGAGCACGCCGGCCACGACGCCTGGGAGCATGAGGAGCGGCGTGAAACTCAACCAGCCGTTGATGATGAAGAGCCCGACGACTAGTGGGCCGAAGGCCATGCCCGTGGTGCCAGCTGCGCTGAAGAGGCCGAGGGCGAGGCCGCCCTTGCTGCCGGCAGCTTGGCGTGCGAGCGTCGTACCAGCCGGATGGAACGCTGCGGAGCCGAGGCCGCCGAGCAGTAGGAGCGGAATGAGCAGCGCGGCCGTGGGCACCGTGACGATGAGGCTGAGGATGACGGACGTCGCCGCGACCCCGACAGCGGCGACTAGCCGCCTGCCAAGGCGATCGGCCACGGCACCGAACAACGGCTGCACGACGGACGAACTGAACGAGAGCGTAGCGACGAACAACGCCAGCGTCACTTCGCTGACGCCGAACCGCACCTGCAACGTCGGCAGCAGCGCAGCGAGCGTGCCGGAGAAGAAGTCGTTGAAGAAGTGCGCGACGAAGAGGAGTAGCGTGATGGACGCCGCGCTCAACGCGACCCGGTGGCGGATAGTAGCTTGCACGCGGGCCAGCTTACCGCCACGCTGCTGCCGCGGCATGGCGCGCCCGTAGAGTTGCAGGTGAGAGCAGCCAGAGAACGCGAAGGGGTACGAGGTGAACTTCCAACAGCGCGTGCTCTACACCGTGAGCGTTGCCCTCGCTGGCACCGTGCTGGTGCTGCTCGCATGGCAGATAAAGGACGTGCTGCTCATCGCCTTCGCCGGTTTCGTGGTGGCGGTGTTCCTCAACGGCTGCGCGGAGGCCGTGCGCAGCGTGGCGCGCCTACCCCGTGGCGTAGCGCTCGCCCTTGCGATCCTCCTGCTCGTCGGTCTCGCCGTTAGCGCCAGCCTGCTCCTGCTGCCGGCCGTGATAGCGCAACTCAACGAGCTCTTCACCGGCCTCCCAAACCTGCTAACGGACGTGCAGGCCACCCTCGATCGCACCACCTGGGGCCATGCGCTGCTCGCGAACGTGCCGCAGTCCTCGACGCTCGCCAGCGACATCGGCAACCTGTTGGCTGGCGTGGCAAGCACGCTATCGCTCACGGTGAACAGCCTAGTCAACGCCGCGTTCATCATCGTGGTCGGCGTGTTCCTGGCGGCCTCGCCAGCGACTTACCGGCGCGGGCTCCTCAGCCTGGTGCCGCGCGAGTACGAGCCTCGAGCTAGCGCGCTGCTGAGCGATACCATCGGCACGCTGCAGTCGTGGCTGATCGGCCAAGCGATCGCCATGTCAGCCGTCGGGGTGCTAACGACCGTCGGCCTCACGGTCGCGGGCGTGCCATTGGCGTTGGCGCTCGGCATCATCGCTGGCGTGCTAGACCTCATCCCGTTCTTCGGGCCCCTCATGGCAGCCATACCGGCGTTCCTCATCGGCCTCACGAACGGCATCTGGACGGGCGTGTGGGCGGCAGTGGTGTCGTTGCTCGTTCAACAACTCGAGGGCAACGTCATCCAACCACTGGTGCAGCGGCGCGCGGTGAAGATCCCGCCCGCGCTGCTCGTGCTGGCGCTCACCGTCATGGGCAAGCTCTTCGGTTTCCTAGGGATCCTCGTCGCCACGCCGTTCGCGGCGGTGATCGTGCTGCTCGTGAAGCACCTGTACGTGCGCGACGTGCTCGGCAAGGATGTGGCCGAGAGCTGAGCTGACGGGCG
>DASSXV010000039.1:0-6381 GCA_035703635.1 Trueperaceae bacterium
ACATCCGCCACTGCAGCCATCATGCTTGCGGCCTTCCAACAGTTCGGGTTGCAGCCCGGACCACTCCTCTTCCAGAACGCCCCCAGCCTGGTGTGGGGCCTCATCGCCAGCCTCTACATCGGCAACGCCATGCTGCTCGTCCTCAACCTGCCGCTGGTCGGCATGTGGGTGAGGCTCCTCACCATCCCGCGGCCGCTGCTCTACGCTGGCATCTTGCTGTTCGCAACGCTCGGCGTCTACAGCCTCAGCAACTCGGTCGTCGACCTGATAACGCTGTACGCCATCGGCTTCGCAGGCTTCCTGATGCGGCGCTTCGGTTTCCCGGTCGCGCCCGCCGTCATCGGCATGATCCTCGGCCCATTGGCGGAACAGCAGTTCAGACGCGCGCTGGCCATCAGTCAGGGCGATTACACGGTCTTCTTCTCACGGCCGCTGTCGCTTAGCCTCCTGATCGTCGCGGCGCTGGCGTTGATAATCCCCATCGTCCTCGACGCGCGCGTCAAGCAGCAGCAGCGCTTGCAGGAACTGGACGACTAGGCTCGCTACTCCGCCGTACCGTCCTGAACGAACTTCGCGAGCTCCGTTCTCAGCTTGAACAGCGACTCGTGGTGCACGTATATCATGTGCCCCGCCTCATAGAAAGACATGCTCACGTTCGCTCGTTGTTGAGCTCCAAGGCCCGCATGCGCGAACGCGTGCAACGTAGCGTAGTAGGGCGTTGTCAGGTCGTAGTAGCCGTTAGCTACGTGCACCCTGAGGTAGGAGTTCATGCGATGGCCTTGCGCAGCATCTCCGTCAAGTTCAGGTAGCGGTTCTCGAAGTCCTTGGCACTCCAGCTCTCGTAGAGGTCCGCCGTGCGCCGCGCTGCTGACTCGGGCGCACGTCGTATCTACAATCAGTCGTGCAGGTGCACCGGCCAAGGGAGCGGCGTGAGATCAAGTTGCGCCTCATGCTGCGCTGCACATTCAGAGGCGACTGTCCCAACTGCGTGCTCGGCAAGGTCTTCGCCGGACCGCTAAGCGCGCACGAGCGCTGCCCGGTATGCGGCATGCGCTTCGACGTCGACGGCAGCAACTGGCTCAGTGTTGGAGTGCTCTGTTGCATGCTCGCGGTACTGCTCGTTGCTTTGGAGGGCGTTGGCCTTGCCGTGCTGTTCGGTTTCTTCCCGGCGCTGCAGTGGACGCTTCTGGCAAGCGGCGCCCTCGCCGTAACGGCCATGTACCGGCCGCTGCTGGGCTGGTGGATCTGGCTCGTCTGGTCCTTCGGGTTCCTCGACTCAGACGAGTGACAGGTGCAACCGCCATAGCGGGTTAGTTAGTGCCCGTGCCCCACGACCATCAGACCGGCGCTACTGGGAGGGTGGTAAGGAACATCGGCACGAGCTGCGGATCGAACTGCTTGCCCGCCTGGTTCTGGAGTTCCGTCGTCGCCTCCGCGTGCGTCCAGGCGCGTTTGTATGGCCGCTCGCTGGTCAGGGCGTCATACACGTCGACGAGGCTGAACATCCTGGCGAGAAGCGGGATCTCCTCGCTGGCGAGGTTATCTGGGTAGCCTGTGCTATCCCAACGCTCGTGGTGGCTGCGCACGACCGCTACAGTTTCGGTTGGCAGGAAGGCGATGTCGCGGATCATCTCGACGCCGTAGAGCGTGTGCTGGCGGATGGTGTCGAACTCTTCGTCAGTGAGTTTCCCTGGCTTCAGGAGGATGGAGTCTGGTACCGCGACCTTGCCGATGTCGTGTAGGTACGCGCCCCACACGAGTGCCCGGCGCTGTTCGGCGCCGAGGCCGACGGCGGTAGCGAACCGACGTGACAGGCTCACCACACGGTCAGTGTGACCGCGCGTCTCGAGGTCGCGGAACTCGAGCGCGACGCCGAGGGAGCGGAACGTCGCCTCGCGCGTTGCCCTGATCTCGTCCAAGTGATGCGAGCGCTCGAAGGCGTTCTCCAGGCGTTTGACGAACCCGCTAGCGACGTTCACGGTGTTCTCGTCCAGGGCCGCGCGGCGGTTGATGGTAGCGAACGACAAGGTGTGCAGGACTTCGCCGTCGCGGTGCACCGGCAGCGCCAGCATGGATTGCACGCCCGAACTCATGTACGGTTCATGGCGGTCTTTCCAGGCGGGATAGTCGTCGACGTACAACGGCTCACCACTGGCCGCCACGTGCCCATTGACGCCTGCTCCCAGCGGTTGCGGTTCACTAACGGCATCGCTGAGCGCTTGAGTGGTGTGCCCCCGCAGTCGCTTGAAGTGGAGGAACCCGTTGCTAACGTCGGTGAACATCGCCGTATCGAACTTGAATGCACGCAGTAGGCGTTGCATGCCGTACTCGACTAGCTCGTCGGTGTCGTGAATCTTCTCGATCTCGGCACTGAACTCAGCCAGCGCCTTGTACTCGGCCACGGAGCGTTCGAGGCGAGCGCGTTCCTCGTCAAGCTCGTTCTGCATCGCGAAGTGGTCGAAGATCGCCGCTAGTTCGCCAGCGAACAGCGTCACGAAGTCGTGCTCCTGGGCGTCGAAGAGTTCTCCCACTCCTGAGCGGTGCAGGAGTAGATAAGCGACCGCCTCGTCACGTACTGTGACGGGAACACGCATAGTGGCGCCCTCACTGTCGCCCAGGTCTGCGCGGCCGAGCACGGCGGCAGTATGAGGTACGCCCTCAAGCGCTCGCGGCTCAAGCCCGAAGGTGGCGACCGCCACGAAGGTGCCATCGTCGTTTCGGAGCCAGAAAGAACCGGACTCCACGCCAGGCACCATGCCGAGTGCGGCGTCGAGGGCCTGCTGGTAGAAGTCGCCATCCACCTTGTGCCTAACCGCATGCCCGAAGAACGTCGACAGGGCGCGCCCAAACGCCGCCTCGCGCCGCACGCGCTCGGACTCGCGCGCCTCGGCAGTGACCTCAAGGGCCAAGCCAACCACGCCAACTACCTGATCAGGGCTTCTGCGTAGTGGCGTGAGGTTCACCTTGAACTCGCGCCCCGCCGCCTCGACTACCAGCTCGGCATCGACGCCCCCAAGAGCCCGCCTGTGCGCTTCCAAGACCGCGCCATCGACGTCGTAGGCGCGGAGAATATCGGCAACGGACTTACCCGGCCTTATGTCAGGCGCGACGCCCTCGGCCACGAGATGACCGCCGCCCCAAGATGTCAACGTCCACTCTTGGTTTATCGTCCACGTGGCGGCCGCCAACTCATGGAGCGACGTCTCGCGGCTTTCGCTGACGGTCAGCGCGAAGTCCTTCATGGTTCATCCCCTCTTGCGTGCGCTCGTCCCACGCGCCCCCCCGGCGCGCGACCGTACAGTAAGGCCCTGCCCCTTACAAAAGACTCAATGTCGGGTTGGCCACACCGGCAACTACCACGTGACGGGGGTTCACCCGGCCCCGCGAGTGCCCACCGCTTGGTTCGAGATTCTAAGTCCAGGAGCCGCCCCAGTTTCGGTACCGCACCGGCCGTGACGCATGCTGCTCAGCGACTCGACGAGGTTCCAGGTTCGGAACGACTACTGTTCGTCCCGAGGTTGGCCGCTACCCGGCGCCAGCGGCACGCTCACCCCGAAAGCGTTTCCGGCGGCCGCACCGTCGTTGCGCGGCCCGCCCCACACTTCGCCGCCCCAACGGTCGGCGATTGACCGCACGATGTAGAGTCCGAGCCCGGTGCCCTTTGAACTCCCCTGGCCGCGTGAGTGAGGTTGGAACAAGCGCGCGACGGTTACGGGGTCGAGCGCCCTGCCACGGTCGCGCACCTCAAGGCGCAACCAACCCTCGGCTTGACGACCCGTCACCTCGATGCCTTCGTTAGTTGGCCCGTGAACGGCGGCGTTCTCGATGAGGTTGGTCAGCACCTGCAAGAGCTTGTCCTCGTCGGCCAGCACCAAGGCGTTCGGCAGATCCAGCGCGACAGTCACGGCACGCTTCTCCAACACCGGCTGCAGCACGGTTACCGCGCGGTTCACGACTTCAAGTAGCGATATCCGGCGTAGCCGGGGCGGCTTCACGTCTACCGTGAGATCGTCGAGCAGGCGAGTTAGGCGATCGACCTCAGCCATAGCGCGAGGCAAGAAGCGGGCGGCCAGCGCGGGGCTCGGGTCTGCCACCAGGGCCTCAAGGACGGCCTTCACCGAGGTAACCGGAGTGCGCAACTCGTGCGAGAGCACGGCCAGCAGCTCCCTGGCACCCTCTTCGGCGAGCCGGCGCTCCGTGACGTCGTACAGGACGAGACCGGCTGCGACTGGCACAAGTTCTAGGCGGCGGGAACGAATCTCGAGCTCCGTGCCAACGCCTGCGGCCCACGCCGCCTCCATGCGGTGGTCCCGGAACACGGCGATGAGCGGCGCTCCCTTGGCCCGCTCGCGCTCCACGTCGAGAAGGCGAGAGGCCGCCGCGTTCAAGTCGACGACCAGGCCAGCGTTGATGAGGATCACGCCCTCCTCGAGGGCGTCCCACCAGTCGCGGTAGGCGGTCACAGGTGACTGGTTGCTCACGCCGCTGGTCACCTCACTCCTTTTCTGCGCCGCCACCCAAGTCGCCAAGGCGGTAACCGCGACCCCGAACGGTCGTGATTGCGTCCTGGCCGAGCAGCGCCCTGAGTTGTGCCACGTGTTGGTCGACGGTGCGCTCCGTCCCGAAGAACGACTCGCCCCAGACCTTGTCGAGCAGCTCGCCGCGTTCGAACACGCGGCCCGGGTGCGTAACGAGGAATGCCAGGAGCTCGAACTCCCTGCGGGTAAGGGGGAGGGGCGCGTCACGCCACACGGCGTCTGCGCGGTCAAGGTCGATCACCAAGTCACCGAGCCCCAAGCGGGCAGGCGGGCGCACGCGGCGCAGCAGCGCACGCACGCGTGCGACCAACTCGGCAGCGGAGAACGGTTTGGTGAGGTAATCGTCCGCGCCGCGCTCGAGCCCCTCCACGCGCGCGGCCTCCTGCGCCTTGGCGGTCAGCATCAGTACGGGTTTGGCCGGGTGCGGGCCAGTGCGAAGGCGCTTGAGCAAGTCGAGGCCGGACTCGCCTGGCAACATCCAGTCGAGAACCAGTAGGTCGCTGGAGGCGACGTGTGACCATGCGCTCTCTGCGCTGTCTGCCGCAACGACCTCGAAGCCTGCCTGCTCCAGGTGGTGCGTCACTAGTTCACGCACGGTCGCGTCGTCCTCGACGAGTAACAAGGTCGCGGTGCTCACCAGGTCATTGTATTGAGCGCTCGTCAGGGGAAGTTCATGACCGCCCCATTACTTCGGCCTGCTACCCTGCGTAATCATGGCGACCGACTCGATGAACCCACTGGAACTTGACCTGCGCCAGATCAACGGCGCTGTTGTGCGCATGCTCAGCATGGTGCGCGAGAGCTGCGAGCTAGCGCGGCGTTCGCTCATCGGGCAGGACGTGGCGGCCGCCGAGCAGTGTGCTCGCGCCGACGACGAGATCGACAAGATCCAGGCAACGCTCGAGATGCGCATCCTCACCGTCATAGCAAGGCGCCAGCCAGCCGCGAGCGACCTGCGTTTCCTCGGGGCGGCGCTGCAAGCCCTCGCCGACATCGAGCGCGCGGGCGATTATGCCGAACACGTTGCCGAGGCCGGGGTGCGCTTGGCGGCGGAACCGCGCCTCAAGAAGTACCTCGACCTGGAACGCATCTTCGAGGTGCTGGCCGACATGATCGATACGACGGCCAAGGCCATCGCGGAAGCCGACGTGGCGGCGGCGCGCAGGGCCCACGCTATGGACAACGAGATTGACGACTTGTACGACCAGATCCAGCGCGAGCTGCTGACCTACATGCTGGCCGACACCGCTTCGATAGGCCGTGCAACGGAACTCGCGGCGGTGGCGCGCTTCCTTGAACGCTTAGGAGACCACATCGAGAACGTGAACGAGCACACCATCTTCTGGCTGGAAGGCAAGCGCCTCTGAGCTAACCGAAGCGGCCGGTGACGTATTGCTCCGTGCGCTCGTCGGTTGGGTTGGTGAACATGGCGTCGGTTGCGCCGGTCTCGATGACGCAGCCGTCGAGGAAGAACGACGTCACGTCGGAGATGCGGGCTGCCTGCTGCATGTTGTGTGTGACGATGATTATCGTCACATCCTGCTTCAACTGAGCAACCAACTCCTCGATGCGCCGAGTAGCCGCCGGGTCAAGTGAGCTGGTGGGCTCGTCCATCAACAACACGTCCGGGTCGACGGCCAGGGCGCGGGCGATCGATAGGCGCTGCTGCTGACCGCCAGACAAGCACGAGGCCGGGCTCCTCAGGCGGTCCGCCACTTCATCCCACAGGGCCGCCTGGCGCAGGCTGCGTTCGGCCGTCTCGGCTAGTTTGCGGCGGTCACGTTGGCCAACGAGCCGCTGGCCCGCGACCACGTTGTCGAATATCGACATGGTAGGGAAGGGC